>NZ_CP186480.1:1236250-1854375 GCF_049354825.1 Parablastomonas sp. CN1-191
CGCCCGGCCAGATCTTCGAAATCGCGACCGTTGCGGGTCAGCCCCGGCAGGCACAGCAACGGCGGCCGGTCGGCGCGGCCGGGATAATCGCGGTAATGGAGCTTCAGCCCGTCGCGGCTGGTCCAATGGCGGGATTCGAACACGGGCGCTGACATGGTGCGGCGGGTCGGATCCTGTGCCTGGCAGTGCGTGCCGCTTGTGCCGCGGCCTGCTTCGCCCCCACTATCGCGCGATGGATATCGATGCGCAAGGTGCCCCCTATCGTCCCGACCCGGCAATCCTCCTGCTGGCGCCGTGGCTGGCAGACCCGGTCCGTCCGGCCGCCTTTCCCGAAGCCAGGGTCCGCTGGCGCAACGACCGCTGGGCCAGCGCGGTCGGACTGGGCGGCATGGACGATGCGGCCTGGGCCGCACGGTTCGCCCGGTTCGAGCCGCTGGCCGGCAACCTGCCGCAGCCGCTGGCGCTGCGGTATCACGGCCACCAGTTCCGCGTGTACAACCCCGATCTGGGCGACGGGCGCGGATTTCTTTACGCCCAGCTGCGCGACGGAGCCAAGGACGCCGGCGGCCGCCTGCTCGACCTTGGCACCAAGGGGTCGGGACAGACGCCGTGGAGCCGCCAGGGCGACGGACGGCTGACGCTGAAGGGCGCTGTGCGCGAGATTCTCGCCACCGAAATGCTCGAGGCGCTGGGCGTCAACACCAGCAAGACCTTCTCGGTGATCGAGACGGGCGAAGCGCTGCAGCGCGGCGACGAGCGTTCCCCCACGCGTTCCGCGGTGCTGGTCCGGCTCAGCCACGGGCACATCCGCATCGGCACCTTCCAGCGCCTCGCCTACCTGCGCGAGGACGAGCACATGGCGCAGCTGGTCGGCTATTGCCTGGCGCAATACCCCGGCCCGCTGCCGCCCGTGGGCGCCCCCGGCCGCGACGAGCCGGCGGTTATCCTCCTGCACCAGGTGGTCGAGCGGCTGGCGGACCTGGCCGCGGCCTGGATGGTCGCGGGCTTTGTCCACGGCGTGCTCAACACCGACAACATGAACATTTCGGGCGAAAGCTTCGACTACGGCCCGTGGCGCTGGCTGCCTGCGTGGGACCCGGCCTTTACCGCGGCCTACTTCGATCACGGCGGCCTTTACGCCTTCGGCCGCCAGCCCGAGGCGCTGCACTGGAACTGTGGCCAGCTGGCGGTGGCGCTGCGCCTGCTGGCCGACGCGCCGCCGCTGATCGCCGCGCTCGAACGGTTCGGACCGCTTTACCAGGCGGCGCTGGCGCGCCGGTTTGCCTGGCGGCTGGGGATCGCCCCGGGCGCACTCGACGACGACATGGCGCTGGTCGCCGCGGCCGAACGCCAGATGCGCGAAAGCGCGCTGTCACCGGACGCCTTCTTCGCCGCTCACCGCGGCGGCACGGCGCCGCCGGAAGGTGCGTTCGGAGATATCGTGGCGGCGCGCGAACCGGTTGCCGCGCCGCTCGACCTGCCGGTGCCGACGCTTGAAATCGCGGAGGTCGAACGCGTGTGGGCCGCCATCGCCGAGCATGACGACTGGGCCCCGCTGAACGACAAGGTCGCCGCCATCCGCGCGCTTGGCCGCGCGCTGGGGCCGGCACCGGAGCCCGCGCCGACATTGCCATGAGCGCGGCCGCCGGTTAGGGCGCGAGGCGTGACCGACGAGCTTGTTTCCTTCCAGCCTGCCACCGGAGAGGAGCTGTGGCGCGGCCGCGAGGGCGATGTCGATGCCGCGGTCGAGCGGGCCCGCCGGGCCTGGCCCGCGTGGGCGACCCAGCCGTCCGCCACCCGCATGGAGCTTGTCCGCCGCTTTGCCAACGAAGTGCGCAAGGACGCCGAGGAACTGGCCGCGCTGATCGCGCGCGAAACCGGCAAGCCGCTGTGGGAAGCGCGCACCGAAGTCGATTCGGTGGTCGCCAAGGTCGAAATCTCGATCCGCGCCTTTGCCGAGCGGACCGGCCAGCGCAAGTTCGACAACGGCCTGCAGGGCACCGCCGCGGTACGCCATAAGCCGCACGGCGTGCTGGCGGTGCTGGGCCCTTACAATTTCCCCGCGCACCTTCCCAACGGCCACATCGTCCCGGCGCTGGTTGCGGGCAACACCGTGATCTTCAAGCCGAGCGAGAAGACCCCGGCGGTAGGCGAGAAGCTGGTCTCGCTGTTTCACCGGGCCGGGGTGCCGACCTCGGTCGTGCAGGTGCTGCAGGGCGGTGCGCGGATCGGCCAGGGGCTGGTCGGGCACGAAGGCATCGACGGGGTGCTGTTCACCGGATCGGCCCATGTTGGCACCGCCATCCATCGGCAGCTGGCCCCCCGGCCCGACAAGATCGTGGCGCTGGAAATGGGCGGCAACAACCCGCTGGTGGTCTGGGACACGCCCAAGATCGCCGACGCCGCGGCGCTGATCGTGCAAAGCGCGTTCCTGTCCGCCGGCCAGCGCTGCACCGCCGCGCGGCGGCTGATCGTCAAGGATTCGCTGTTCGACAGCGTGATCGGCGCGGTCAAGAAACTGGCCGACCGCCTGATCGTCGGTGCCCCGTTCGACGAACCGGCACCTTTCATGGGCCCGGTCATCGACATGACCGCGGCCGATACCCTGACCGAGAGTTTCCTCTACCTGCTTGGCCACGGCGCTCGCCCGATCAAGCACCTGCAGCGCCCCCGGCCCGACCTGCCGTTCGTCTCGCCCGCCATCATCGAGGTGACCGCCGCCACCGAGCGGCTCGACGTCGAGCTGTTTGGCCCCTTGCTCCAGGTCATGCGGGTGGACGATTTCGATCAGGCGATCGCCCAGGCCAATGCCACCCGCTTCGGGCTGGCGGCGGGGCTGATCGGCGGCAGTCCCGAACAGTACGAATATTTCTGGGCCGGTGTCCGCGCCGGCATCGTCAACTGGAACCGGCCGACCACGGGTGCATCGTCGGCGGCGCCGTTCGGCGGCATCGGCCTGTCGGGCAATCACCGGCCCAGCGCCTTCTACGCTGCCGATTACTGCGCTTTTCCGGTCGCCTCGATGGAAATGGAGCAACCCCGCGCCCAGATCGGCGTCGGCCTCAAGGACGATTAGCTGCCAGAGGTGAAGGCGCCCCCGGCCGGGCCGGGGACGCCTTCGCAGCACCCCAGGGTGCGACCCGGGCGCTGCATCTCGCAAAAGGGGCGGCGCGGTCGCTGTTCAGGTCCGCGATTCGTATCGTTGCGTGCGCTTTTGCACAGACCCGATGAACCGCCAGCAACGCCGAACGTCTCCGCAGGCGTTGCCTAAGCCGCGCCCCGGCCCTAGCGGGTGCCGCGATGACCCAGCGCAAATCCGACACTCCAGCCGCCACCGGCGGCGGCCTGCCGATGGCGGTGGGCGCATACCTGATCTGGGGCTTGCTGCCGCTGTACCTGCGGCTGGTCCACCAGGTTCCGCCATTCGAGTTCGTCGGCTGGCGAATCGTCTTCACGCTGCCGCTGTGCCTGGCGTTCATCGCCGCGCGGCGCCAGTTCGGTGATCTGCTGGTGGCCCTGCGCCAACCCCGCGTCGTCGCCATGCTGGCATTGTCGAGCCTGCTGATCGGCGCCAACTGGCTGATCTACATCGCCGCGATCATGAACGGCCATGTCTTCGCCACCAGCCTTGGCTACTACATCAACCCGCTGGTCAACGTGCTGATCGGCACGGTCTTCCTCCACGAACGGCTGAGCCGGTTGCAGTGGGCGGCAGTGGGCATCGCCGCGATCGGGGTCGTGGTGCTGGCGTGGGGCGCGCGCGACATGGTGTGGATCGCGCTGGCGCTGGCGGGATCGTTCTCGGCCTACGGGGTCGTGCGCAAGCTGGTTCCGGTCGGCTCCCTGCCCGGGCTGACGATCGAATCGGCGATCCTCTACTTGCCCGCGGTGGCCGTGGTGGTTCTTTACGCGGCCGGCCCGCAGGGCAGCGCCATGGGCACGTCGGCGGCCATGAGCCTGCTGATCGCGCTGTCGGGCGTGCTGACCGCGGTGCCGCTGCTGCTGTTCGCGCTGGCGGCGCGGCGCATGGACTTGTCGACGCTGGGCTTCGTTCAGTTCCTGTCGCCCACCATCGTGTTCGTGCTGGGCCTGACCGTGTTCGGAGAGCCGCTCAGGCCGGTGCAGCTAGTCTCGTTCGTGTTGATCTGGACGGCGATTGCGCTGTTCGTGGCCGACCTGCTGCGGCGCCGCTCAGCCGCGAAGCCGCCAGCCTAGCGTTTCCCCGGCGTGGAAGGGGACGAGCGGCGCCGCCTCCGTCTCCATCTGGCCAGGAACCGCGACGGCGCCACGCTCAAGCGTGATCGTGCCGTCGTTGAGCGGCAGGCCGTAGAAGCGTGGCCCATGCTCGCTGGCGAAGCCTTCAAAGCGGTCGAGCGCGCCTTCGGCTTCGAACACGGCGAGGTAGGATTCCAGCGCGAAAGGCGCGTTGTAGATGCCGGCACAGCCGCAGGCGCTTTCCTTGGCGCCGCGCGCGTGCGGCGCGCTGTCGGTACCGAGGAAGAATTTGAGGGAGCCCGACGTCGCTGCGGCGCGCAGCGCCAGGCGGTGATGCTCGCGCTTGGCGACCGGCAGGCAGTAGGCGTGCGGGCGTATCCCGCCGATCAGCATGGCATTGCGATTGATATGAAGGTGCTGCGGCGTGATCGTGGCGACCAGCGTGGCCGGCGCGGCGGTAACGAAATCGACTGCGTCTTTCGTGGTCACGTGCTCGAAGACGATCTTGAGCTCGGGCAGCCGCGCTGCCAGCGGGGCCAGCGTGCGCTCGATGAACACCGCTTCGCGGTCGAACACGTCGACGTCGGCGTCGGTCACCTCGCCGTGGATGCACAGGACCATGCCGGCGCCGGCCATAGCCTCCAGCACCGGCATCAGCTTCATCACGTCGGTCACGCCCGCAGCGGAATTGGTGGTGGCGTTGGCGGGGTAGAGCTTGGCGGCGGTGAAGACGCCCTCGGCATGGCCGCGCACCAGTTCCGCCGGATCGGCGGCGTCGGTCAGGTAAGCGGTCATCAGCGGAGTGAAATCGAACCCCGCGGTCGCCGCCAGGATGCGCTCGCGATAGGCGCGCGCCGCCGCGATCGTCGTGATGGGCGGGGTCAGGTTGGGCATGACGATCGCGCGGGCGAACTGGCGCGCAGTCGCCGGCGCGACCGCGCGCAGCATCGCGTCGTCGCGCAAGTGCACGTGCCAGTCGTCGGGGCGGCGGATCGTCACCGCGGTCGTTGCCGGATCGGTCATCGTGCGGGGCCATGCCAAAGCCGCTCCCGGTTGCCAAGCCGGCGCGCCGCCCCCACTTGGGAGCCATGCCCGCAACCCGCCTGACCGATCGCGCCGTCATCCGTCTTTCGGGCGAAGCGGGCGAAGACCTGCGCAGCTTCCTCAATGGGCTGATCACCCAGGATGTCGCCGGGGCGCTGCCGGTCTGGGCCGGGCTGCTGACCCCGCAAGGCAAGACACTGTTCGACTTCCTGGTCTGGGCCGAAGCCGACGACCTGCTGCTAGACTGCGAGGCCGGCGCGGCCGAAGCGCTGGTGAAGCGGCTTTCGCTCTACCGCCTGCGGCGCAGGATCGCGATCGCCGTCGATCCGGCGCTGGCGGTGCACTGGGCACCCGACGCGGGCGAAACGCCCGATCCGCGCCTGGCGTCACTCGGCTATCGATGGATCGCAGGCCGCGAAGGGCAGAGCGCCGATGCCGCCTGGCTGGCGCATCGGCTCGAGCGCGGCGTGAGCGAGGGCGCGGTGGAACTGGGCGACCTGCTGTGGCTTGAGACCGGCGCGGCCGACCTCAACGGGGTCAGCTTCACCAAGGGCTGCTATGTCGGGCAGGAAAACACCGCGCGGATGAATTGGCGGGCCAAGGTCAACCGGCGGCTGGTGGTCGTCCCGCTGGCTCAAAGCGACCCGGCGCGCCAGCGCGCCGCCTATCCCGACCTCGCGCTCGCGGTCGATCACCGCCGGGTCGAGGACATTCCTGCCGCGCTGCGGCCGGGGTGGTGGGGCGCCGAAGCGTCGACCTAGGCGATTCCCGCCTCGACCGCGGCGTGGGTGAGCATCGCCTCCGCCGTATCGCGGGCCGAACCGCGCGGCAGATCGAGGGCGTTGGCCATGACTGCACCCAATTGCGAATCGCCCAGCGCCATCAGCACCAGCGCAAGGGTGGTACGGCGCATCGATTCGATGCTTTCCTTGCCCGGGCCAAGCCGGTCGACCAGGTCGTGCACTGCCTCCACGATCGGATCGAGCGCGTCCTCGTTGCCCGATAGCAGCATCCACGAGGCAAGCGCGCCCGCCCCTTCCTTGTCGAAGGCATCGAAAGTGAGGTCGACGATCTGCCGCGCCGAGCCCTGGCCCGAACGCTGGGCCAGAACGGCCTCGCCGATCGTGGCGCAGATCGTCTCGGCCAGGTGTTCGCTCAGCGCCTTCTGCAGGCCCGATGCCGAGCCGAAATGGTGCAGCAGGTTGGCATGCGTGCGCCCGATCCGACCGGCCACCGCCTTCAGCGTCACCGCCTGCGGGCCAAGCTCGATCAGCAGCTCGCGCGCTGCGCCCAGTGCCGCCGTGCGGCTTTGCTCGGGGCTCAATCGTTTTCTTATTGACATCAGTGTCAGTAACTCATAGATCCACTGTCATGAACGCTCACACGACTTTCACGCCCGACGTACCCCCCGCCGCCGACACCGGCAAGCGTGCCGCCCCGGCACGAAGCCCGACCCCGGCCGACCTCGCCATAACCGTGCGCGACCGCCGATTCGGGCGCGAAGACAAGCCCTCGCGCTGGTGGCTGGCCGGGAACCCGGTGGCGACCGCCTGGCACAACGCCCTGTCGATGACCTTTCCGCGGGGCGAAGCCTTCTTCATCGAGGCGGTGAAAGCGCACCGCGACGGCGCGCCCGAGCGACTGGCCGAGGAAATCCGGGCTTTCGTCAAGCAGGAGATCAACCACACGCGCGAACATGTCGCCTTCAACCGCGCTGCGGTCGATGCCGGCTACCAGCTCGACCATCTCGAGCAGCGCCTGATCGAAAACCTCGAACTGACCAAGGGCCGCCCCGCCATTCTCAACCTGGCGGTGACGATGGCGCTGGAACACTACACCGCGATGATGGCGCACGATTTCCTGGCCAATCCCAGGCACTTCTCTGGTGCCGAGCCCGAAGCGCGGGCTATGTGGCAGTGGCACTCGGTCGAGGAAATCGAACACAAGGGTGTCGCATACGACACCTGGCTTCACGCCACCAAGGACTGGACCCGGTGGAAGCGCTGGAAGGTCAAATCGATCATGATGGTGCTGGTTTCGGGCCGGTTCCTCAAGCACCGCTGGCTCGATACGCTGGACTTGCTGGCGCAGGACGGGCTGACCGGCTGGCGCTGGAAGGCGAAGCTCGCCTGGTACCTGGTCGGCACCCCCGGCATACTGCGCCGCGTCTTCCCGGCATGGTGCGCCTACTTCCTGCCCGGCTTCCACCCCTGGAACCACGACGACCGGGCGCTGATCGCCGACTATGGCGACTTGGCGGGCAGCGACTACGCCGCCGCCCGCCCGGCCTGACAGCCCGCCCGGCCTAGGCCGCCATGTCCATCGGTGCGTCGCCTTCGGGCGCGCACAGGTCGAGCTCGTAGCTGTGCGCATCGGCCGGCTCGGCCCGGCCGGCGCTGGCGATCCGCACGATTGCGCCGGTCGGCCGGAACCCTAATTTGCGCAGCACCCGGCCCGAGGCCGGATTGTCGACGAAATGGCGCGCGATGACGCGGCGGTGGCCAAGCACGCGTGCCGCGTCGAGCACGGCCGAAGCCGCCTCGGTGGCAATGCCGCGGCCCCAGAAATCACGCGCGATCCAGTAGCCGAGCTCGATCCTGCCGTCATCGGCACGGCCCAGTCCGGCGCCGCCGACCACTGCTGCGCCGTCGGCATCGGGGAGCGTGACGAGGAAGCGCGGGCAGCACGCGCTGGCCGGCAGCGCCACGAAATCGCGGGCGTCGCGCGGAGTATAAGGCCAAGGCGCGCGGCTCAGGTTGCGGACGATCCCCTCATCGGCGATGCGGTCGAACAGCTCGGACCAGTCTTCGGCCCAGCCGGGACGCAGGAACAGGCGCTGGGTCCTGATGAACATGCTTGGTCTCCCGTTGCTGGCCGCGCTCCTGCCACGGCAGGATTACGGCGCTGTGACGGCCTTTCGGCCCACGAGGGAGACGCAAAAAGAGGGAGACGGGCGGGCCCCTCTCCCTCATTCGGCCGGACGCGAGGTCCGGCGGGGGCCATCCCGTTGAGGATGGCCCGTTATCGACCATCCGTTATTCGGCGGCTTCGGCCATCAGGTCGACCGAAACGAACTTTCGGCCAAGCTTGCCGGCGTGGAAGCGGACTTTGCCCGCGACCAGCGCGAACAGGGTGTGGTCCTTGCCCATGCCGACGCCGGCGCCCGGGTACACTTTGGTACCGCGCTGACGGATGATAATGTTGCCGCCGATCACGTCCTGACCGCCGAACTTCTTCACGCCAAGGCGGCGACCGGCCGAATCACGACCGTTGCGCGACGAACCGCCTGCTTTCTTATGTGCCATTTCGTCTTACTCCGGACTTCGTCTTATTCAGCCGACTTGGCAGCGGCCTTCTTGGGCGCGGCCTTCGTGGCAGTCTTCGGGGCGGCAGCCGGCTTGGCGGCATCGGCCTTGGGCGCAGCAGCCTTGGGCGCGGCCTTCGGCGCTTCGTCCTTGGCAGCGGCCTTCTTTTCCGACTTCTTCTCGTCGCCAACCGAAACGATGCGCAGCAAGGTCATCTGCTGGCGATGACCGGCCTTGCGGCGATAGTTGTGACGGCGACGCTTCTTGAAAACGGTCACCTTCTCCGACTTCGCCTGGGCGATGATCTCGGCCGAAACGATCACCTTCGCCGCGTCGGCGAGCGAATCGCCTTCGCCGGCGAGCAGAACGTCGCCCAGGTTGATCGTGTCGCCGGCGTCACCCGCCAGCTTCTCGACCGCGATCTTGTCTCCGGCGGCAACCCGGTATTGCTTGCCGCCCGTACGCACCACTGCGAACATCTTAGCTCTATCCATTCGATCGTGCCGCGCCCCCGCGGGGCGGAAGGAGCGGCGTGAATTTGCAGTTTCCGGCGCCCGATTCGCCCGCTGCAGTTGCAGCGATTGGCGGGCACGACAGGCATCCGGCGGGTGCCGGGGCCTTTTGGAAGCGCAGCCCCTAGTCGAACCTCCTGCGCGTGTCAACGGCGGGAAACCGCGCGATTTGGACCCGCTGGCAAGCGCCCGCCGCCGTGCTATGGCAGCCGGCGATGCGTTTTGTCACCCTTCCCCTGTCGCGCGCCCTTGCCGTCCTGGCGATCGCCCCGCTGGCCGCCTGCGCGACGTCCGACGACTACCCGTCGCTGGCGCGCCGCCCGATCGAGCGCGTGTCGGGCAGCGCCGAAGCCGCGCCGCCGATGGCCGAGCCTGCCCCTGCGCCGATTTCGCCCGAGGTTTCGGGGCGTCTCGCCGCGCTGGTCGCCAAGGCGCAGACCAGCGACGCAAAATTCTCTGCGCGCGAGGCCGAAGCCCGCCGCCGCGTCGGTGCCGCGCGCGGCGCCGCCGTGGGCAGCGAAGCGTGGTCGGTGGCGATGGTGGCGGTCGCGGCGCTCGAATCGGCGCGCAGCGACACGATGATCGCACTGGCCGACCTTGACGCCATCTACGCCGCGGACATGGTCGATGCCGGTGCCGCGGCCGCTAGCAGCGCCGCGCGCGACCAAGTCATCGCGCTGGTAGCGCGCCAGGACGAGATTCTCGCCGGGCTGCGCGGCCAGCTGCGCGCCTAGTCGCGATACCAGCGCGACACATCGCGGCCGTCCTGGTCGCGCGGCTCTATCCAGTGCCATGTGCCGCCGCGGCGCTCGCGTTTCCAGAAGAACGCGGTGCTCTTGAGGTGATCCATAACGAAGTCGGCCGCCTCGAACGCGTCGCGCCGGTGCTTAGCCGCGGCGGCGACCAGGACGATCGCCGCGCCGGGCGCCATTTGACCGGTGCGGTGGACAACCAGAAGACCTTCCAGCGGCCACCGCACCTCGGCAGCGGCGGCGATCGCTTCCATGCCGGGCAGCGTCAGGGGTGCGTAGTGCGAAAGCTCGAGCAGTTCGGTCCCGTCGCCCGCGCGGACCTGCCCGGTAAAGCTGGCGACACCCCCGGCGCGCGGGCGGCACGCGGCGAAAGCGGTCAATTCGGCTCCCGGATCGAGTGGGCCGGCAATCAGGCGCACATCGGCCACGTCAGCCCCCGCTGACCGGCGGAAGGAAGGCGATCTCGTCACCCGGTACAATTTCCAGCGCGGCCTTGTCGGGCAGAAGTGCGCCGTTGCGGGCGGCGCGGATGCGCTCGTCCCGCAGCGCCGCGGCAAGTGCGGCCGGCAGGGAGCACAGCAGCATGTCCCATCCTATCGGTGCCCCCAGTTCCAGCTCGCTTTCGGCAGCGCCAGCGATGTCCGCCAGCTTGCCCAGCCAGACCAGCCGCGCGGTCATCCGCCTGTCACGGACATCGTGCGCGCCAGTGCCGGGGCGCCGCCCCGCTCGATCGCGAAGTGGTGGCGCAGCGGCTTGATCTTCATCGCCGCGTCGATCGCCGCGTCGAGGGCGCCGGCGCGGCCCGAGCGCAGCGCGGCGCGCAAGTCGACCGCCTCGCTGCCGCCCAGGCACGGGTGCATCTGGCCCTCGGCACTGACGCGAACGCGGTTGCAGCCGTCGCAGAAATTGTCGGTCAGCGGGGTGATGAAGCCGATGCGGTGGCCGGTCTCGGCAACATCCCAATAGCGCGCCGGACCGGCGGTGCGATGCGCGCTGGGCGCCAGGGTGAAGCGTTCCGCCAGGATGCGGCGGACGGCACCGAGCGGGCTGAACTGGTCCGCGCGCTCGGTCCCGACCTCGCCCAGCGGCATGACCTCTATCAGTGCCACGTCGCTTCCGCTGGCATGGGCCCATTCGATCAGCCGCACCAGCTCGGCGGGCGGGGTTTCCTGCAGGGCGACCGCGTTGACGCGCACCGCGATGCCCTCGGCACGCGCCGCCTCGATGCCGGCAATCACCTGGGGGAGGACGTCGCGCCTGGCGATGCGGGCGGCGGCCTCGCGGTCGAGCGTGTCGAGCGAGACGTTGATGCGGCGCACGCCTGCCTTAGCGAGCCGCGCGGCGAAGCGGGGCAGCGCGATGCCGTTGGTGGTCAGCGTCAGGTCCTTGAGGCTGGCGCCCAGTTCGCGGCCGAGCCATTCCACCAGGTCGATCGCGTCGCGGCGCACCAGCGGTTCTCCGCCGGTGAGGCGAATGACCTCGATCCCGCGCGCGATGAAACCGAGCGCGAGATCGTGGATTTCCTCCAGCGTCAGCAGCTCGTTCCTGGGCATGAACTGCATCGCTTCGGGCATGCAGTACACGCAGCGCAGGTCGCAGCGGTCGGTCAGCGACAGCCGCAGGTAGCGGATCCGGCGCGAGAAAGCGTCGACGAGCGCGGTCATGCCGCCGCCTCCACAACCAGTACTTGCCCGGTAACGCCCGGTGCAGCGGCCAGGTAGGCCAGCGCGTTCTCGATCGCGGCATCGTCCGCGCCGCTTACCGCGTTGACGCGCAGCGGCGCGGCGGCTCGCGCCAGCTCCTGGACCGCGGCAAGGCGCCAGGCGCGGTGCGTGTGATCGGCCGGGGTGAAGACGATCGCAACGTCGGTGGCGGCGTCCCGGCATGCAGGCAGATGATCGCGGTGGAACACCGCGGCCGCGTCCAGCGGTGCAGCGGGCAGCGGTCCGATGGGGACGGTCTTCACCGCCGTTCGCGCACCAGCGTCATGCCGATGCTTTCTCCCGCCTCGGCGATGGCCAGCTTGACGATCTTGACGGTCACCGCCTCGACCCGCGCATCGGCCACGAACAGCGTCTCTGCGATGTGGTCGGCGACGGCCTCGATCAGCTTGAAGTGGACCCCGGCGGGCAGCGCCTCGGTCGCCGCGGACTTGAGGTCCATGTAGTTCTTGCTGGCGGTCAGCGGGGTATCAGGCTCGAACCGCTCGGCCGGCTTGATACGCACGGAGATGGAGATTCGCAGCGGCTGGGGGCGGCCGGTCTCCTCCGAATAGATGCCGGTTAGGACCTGGCATTCGAGATCGGCGACTTCGAGGGTGAGGCTGTCTGCCATGACGCGGCGATGGCACCGCGCCGCGCCCCTGTCCAGCCGCGAACGCCGGTGCTAGTCAGCCGCTGGAACGACAGGGAGAGTGACGATGCGCAAGGTGGTTGTGGCCGGTATGGCGGCGTTGATGGCGGTCACGGTGCCGGTGGCGGCCAAGGGGCCGTCCTACGACGCGGCGGTAAGCGGCGCCGATCGTCCGGCCGAAGACAAGGCGCGCGACGCCGATCGCAAGCCGGCCGAACTGATGGCTTTCGCCGGCGTCCGCCCGGGCATGAAGATCGCCGAAATGTCGCCCGGCGGCGGCTATTTCACGCGCCTGCTGTCGGCCGCGGTCGGACCGGCGGGCTATATCTACACGCTGGGCGGCCGCCCAGCGGCAGCGGTGCAGGCCTGGGCGCGCACGCACGGGAACGTCTCCAACGGGGTGATCAAGCCGGGCGAAGACCTCGCGCCCGAGAAGGTCGACCTGGTGTGGACCACGCTCAACTATCACGATTTCAAGAACGTGAAGCTCGACAGCGGCGGCGACATGGCCGCCGCTTACAACGCCGCGGCGTTCCGCGCGCTCAAGCCCGGCGGCACTTACCTGGTGGTCGATCACCGGGCAGCGGCGGGCAGCGGGGTTTCGGCCACTAACACGCTGCACCGGATCGAGGACAAGGCGGTGATCGCAGAGATCGAGAAGGCCGGGTTCAAGCTGGCGGGGCAAAGCAGCCTGCTGGCGCATCCCGCCGACGATCACAGCGAAAAGGTCTTCGACGGCAAAGTGCGCGGCAAGACTGACCAGTTCGTGCTGAAGTTCACGAAGCCGCGGCGCTAAGCCCGACTTAAGCGGACCACCGCGCGAAAATGGCGGTCGGCAATGTCCGGCCGCCGTCGCCCTCTTCGCGCACCGCCAGGTCGCCGAACTCGATCCGGCCGGGCAGGTGCGCGAGGTGTTCGGACAAGAGCCCGGCAAGCGCGAGCGCGCTCATCCGGACCGCATAGACGGTCAGGAACAGGAACCGGCTGCCGCCGTCGACCAGCGCCGCACAATCGGCGATCAGGCCGGGCAGGTGCTCCTCCAGTCGCCAGACCTCGCCGTCCGGCCCGCGCCCGAACTTGGGCGGATCGAGGATGATGCCGTCGTACCGGCGGCCGCGGCGCACTTCGCGCGCGGCAAACTTGGCGGCATCGTCGACGATCCAGCGCACCGGACGGTCCGCGAGCCCTGCCAGCTCGGCGTTGGCGCGCGCCTGCGCGACCGACTTCTTGCTGGCGTCGACGTGGGTGACCGGGCCGTATGCGCTCAGCGCCTGGGTGCCGACGCCGGTGTAGCCGAACAGGTTCATGGTCGCCGCGTCGCTAAGGCCGGCGAGCCGCTCGCCCATCCAGTCCCACACCGGCGCCATGTCGGGAAAGAAGCCGAGGTGGCGGAACGGGGTACACTGCGCGGTGAACCTCGCCTCATGCCAGCCCAGCGGCCAGCCCTCGCGCGGGACGGGCTTTTCGAACACCCAGCGCCCACCGCCGTCCTCGTCTGAGCCAGGCACGAACTCACCGTCGGCGTCCCAGTGATCCAACCGCGGCGTCCACAGCGCCTGCGGCTCGGGACGGACGAAGCGATAGGCGCCATAACGCTCGAACTTGCGGCCGTGGCCGCTGTCGACCAGGCCGTAGTCGGCCCAGCCCGTGCCGGTCATCACCAGCGGCGAGGGATCGATTGCGGCCATCAGGTGCGCCCCGCTTTCCCCTTGGGTTCCGCATGGGCGGCGACGTATGCGGCAACCGCCTCGTAGCTGCCGGGAAGATCGGTCACGCGCTCCTCGCGCCCGAACAGGTCGCCGACGCGCGCGGGCAGCGGCGGGCACTGACCGGTGGCCCGCTCTACCGCGGCGGGGAACTTGGCGGGGTGCGCGGTCGCCAGCGTTACCACCGGGACTTGCGGGGCAAGGCCGGAAGCGCGCGCGGCGTGCAAGCCGATCGCGGTGTGCGGATCGATCACCTGCCCGGCGTCGTCCCAGGCCCAGCGCATGGCGCGGGCCATGTGGGCGGCGTCGGCGCGGGCGGATGAGAACAGCGCGGCGGCGCCCTCGCGCTGCGCATTGGTCAGGCGCATCGCCCTGGTCGCTTCGAAGCCGGCCATTTGCCCGGCCAGCGCGATCCCGTCGCGGCCGCCGACGTCGAACAGCAGCCGCTCGAAGTTGGAGGACACCTGGATGTCCATCGACGGCGCCGCGGTGGGCGTCACCTCCCCAGCGGAATAATCGCCCGCCGACAGCGCGCGATGGAGGATGTCATTGACGTTGGTGGCGACGATCAACCTGGCGATCGGCAGGCCCATTTGCGCCGCGACATAGCCGGCGAACACGTCGCCGAAATTGCCGGTCGGCACCGAGAAGGCGACCGGGCGGTGCGGCGCGCCCAGCTGCAACGCAGCAGCGAAATAATAGACCACCTGCGCCATCAGCCGCGCCCAGTTGATCGAATTGACCGCGCCGATCGCGAACCGATCGGTCATCGTCGCATCCGCGAACATCTTCTTCACGATCGCCTGGGCATCGTCGAAGCTGGCGTCTTCCAGCGCGATGTTGTGGATGTTCGGGGCCAGCACGGTGGTCATCTGCCGGCGCTGGACATCGCTGACCCGGCCCTTGGGATGAAGCATGAAGACCTGCACGCCGGCTCGGCCCGCGACCGCGTCGATCGCGGCGGAGCCGGTATCGCCGCTGGTGGCACCGACGATGGTCAGGTTCCGGCCCGACCGCTCCAGAAACTCCTCGAACAAAAGCCCCAGCAATTGCAGCGCCACGTCCTTGAATGCCAGCGTCGGGCCATGAAACAGCTCGAGCAGCCAGTTCTGCTCGTCTAGCTGGACGAGCGGTGTGACCGCGGCGTGGGCGAAACGGCCATAGGCCTCGGCCGTCAGTTCGCGCAGGCGCTCGGCACTGAGGCTGCCGGCCACGAACGGCTGCATGACCCGCGCGGCCAGCTCTGCGTAGGGAAGGCCGGCGAACGCCTCGATCTCTTCATGCGTGAACCGCGGCCAGGTGCGCGGCACGTAAAGGCCGCCGTCCGACGCCAGGCCCGCAAGCGTGACGCCGGCAAAATCCAGCGCCGGAGCGCGGCCGCGGGTGCTGACATAGTCCATCGCCGGTCCGGTAGCGGCGCGCGGGGCCAAGGGCAAGAAAGCGTCCCTGCCGCGCCGCCTCAGGCAACTTTTCGTCCTGCGCCGCGTCGGAGTTGACCGTCAGCCGCTAACGCGCATCCGCCGGCGCAGCGCCAGCGCATAGATGACCGTCGCCGTCAGCGCGAACAGGAACCACTGCATCGCGTAAGACCAGTGATTGTTCGGCAGGTCGGCGGGATCGGGCCTGGCATTGGCCGCCAGCCCGGCGACCGGCGGATCGGCGACCAGACGCGGCCCCGGCGCCAGCGTGCCGCTGACCGGGCCGCCCGACCAGGCGACCGGCTGCGGATCGCGCGACCACCCCAACACGACGCGAGCGATGGTACCGTCGGGCAGCGTGCAATCGGCGGTGTGCGCGATGCCGGGCGCGCCCGCCGCACTGCGCCCCGATACCGACGCGGGTGCCGACGCGGCCCGGCAGTCGAACGCGGCGCGACGATAAAGCGACCGTTCCGCCTCTGCCGGCGTCCGCGGCCACGGTGCGTTCGTGGTCATCATCTCTGCCTGGCGGTAGCGCGCGATCAGGTCTTCCTTCCACGCCAGACGGTGCAGTTGCCACACGCCAAGCGCGATCATCGTCGCCACCGCGGCGATCACCAACAGCGTGGCGAGGATCGGCACGCGACGGGTCACGACTGGTGCTCACCCGCCTTGCGCCGGTACTCGGCGATCAGCAGCCAGCCCTTCGCCAGGCGTAGCCCGCCCACTACCGCCGCGATCGTGATAGGAATCCACAGGACGATATGCACCCAGAACGGGGGGTGCGCCGCCAGTTCAAGTCCGATCGCCAGCGCGGTAACCAGCGTCCCGATGATCAGCGTCAGGAACGCGGCCGGCCCGTCGCCAACGTTGAACTGCGTGTAATCGAGGCTGCAGGTTCCGCACTTGGTGGCAAAGCGCAGGAAGCTGGCGAACATCGTTCGCGATCCGCAGCGTGGGCAGCAACCGAAAAGGGCAGCCTCCAGAGTGGAAGGCTGCCCCTTTACGTTGGTGGTGTCCGGATCGGTCACTCGGTCGGGAAGCCCCAGTTACCCCAGACATAGATCCAGATGAACAGGAACAGCCACACGACGTCGACGAAGTGCCAGTACCACGCCGCCGCTTCGAATCCGAAGTGCTGGCGGGGGGTGAAGTCGCCGTTATAGGCGCGCTTCAGGCAGACCGCGAGGAAGATGGTCCCGACGATCACGTGGAAGCCGTGAAAGCCGGTCGCCATGTAGAAGGCCGAACCGTACGTGTTGACGCCGAACGGGAACGGCGCGTGCGCGTACTCATAAGCCTGCAGGCTGCTGAACAACACGCCCAGGATGATCGTGGCCCACAAGCCCTTCTTCAGCCCTTCGCGATCGCCGTGGATCAGCGCGTGGTGCGCCCAGGTCACCGTCGTGCCCGAGCACAGCAGGATCAGGGTGTTGAGGAGCGGCAGGTCGAAAGCGTCGAGCACCGCTTCCATCGACTTGGGCGGCCATTGCCCGCCGACCACGTCGGCGATCGTCGATGGAAACAGCGAGAAGTCGAAGAACGCCCAGAACCAGCCGACGAAAAACATCACTTCCGAAGCGATGAACAGGATCATGCCATAGCGCAGGTGCAGCTGGACCACGGGGGTGTGATCGCCGGCCTTGGCTTCCTTGACGATGTTCGAGAACCAGCTGAAGAACGTCAGCCCCAGCACCAGCACGCCCAGCGCCAGCACGACGTGGCCATAGGCCAGCTTGTGCATCGTCATGGCGATACCGCTGGTCATCGTCAGTGCCGAAAACGCGCCCGCGAGCGGCCAGATATCCGGCGGAAGGATGTGGTAATCGTGAGTCTTGGTTCCGGCCATGACGCGTATCGTCCCCGTTGGTCGTGACCCGGCAGGCGCGCCGCCGGATGGATTGCGTGGCAGCCCTTATCCTGCCGTCCGGGCCCGGTCCAGAGCCTTTGACGGCTGCCCGGGCGTGGGGTGGAAGGTATAGCTGAGGGTGATTTCCTGGATGTCGCGGGTGTCCTCGTCATTGAGGATCGCCGGGTCTACGTAATAGACCACCGGCATGTCGACTTCCTGGCCGGCCTGAAGCGTCTGCTCGGTGAAGCAGAAGCACTGGACCTTGTTGAAGTACTTGCCCGCCTGTTCGGGCTGGACGTTGAACCCTGCCTGTCCCGTGATGGCGTGATCGGAAAGGTTCTTGGCTTTGAAGAACGCCATCTTCCGGCCGCCGATAGGCAACGTCTGGCTGACCTGCTCGGGCCCGAACCGCCACGGCATGCCCCGTTCGACGTTGCCGTCGAAGCGCACAGTGATCGTGCTCCCGATCGTGCGAACGTCTCGCGCGGTAGCCTCGTCGACGCGCTGGGTGGTACCGCCGTACCCGGTCGCCTGGCAGAATATCCGGTAGAGTGGGACAGCCGCGAAGCCGAGTCCCAGCATGGCGAGCGCCAGTCCGGCGGCGATCAGGCCGACGCGGCGGTTGGCATTGGCGGCGGGAAGCGTGGCCATCGCTATTTACCGAACTGGACCAGCGTCACCGCGTAGAACAGCGCCACCAGTCCTACCAGGATCAGAGCCACGGCGCGATTGCGACCCCTGATGATGCGCTTGCGCTGTGCGGTGTAATCGGGGTCGGTCATGCCATCCATCCCATCACGTAGCGATCCGCCACCAGCACCGCGAACAGCGCGAAGAGGTACAGGATCGAGAAGGCGAACAAGCGCTTTTCGGGGCGCATGGCGTCACCGGGCGCGGTTCGCCGCAGCCCGACCGGAACCGCCAGCGCCAGGAACAGCCCCGACAGGCCCAGCGCCGAAAAGCCGTAAAGGGCGTGGGTATAGCCCAGCCACCACGGCAGCGCTGCCAGCGGCAGGAGCAAGACCGCGTAAGCCAGCACCTGGCGGCGGGTCGACACCTCGCCCGCGACGACCGGCATCATCGGGATGCCGGCGCGCGCGTAGTCGGTCTCGACGAACAGTGCGAGGGCCCAGAAATGCGGCGGGGTCCAGAAGAAGATGATCGCGAACAGAAGGACCGGCATCAGGGTCACATCGTTGGTCGCCGCGACCCAGCCGATCAGCGGCGGAAACGCGCCGGCCCCGCCCCCGATGACGATATTCTGCGGCGTGCGCGGCTTGAGCCAGATCGTGTAGACCACGGCGTAATAGACGATCGACACCAGCAGCAGCGCCGCCGCCAGCCAGTGTACCGCCACTCCCATGATGAACACCGACATCGCCGACAGCGCCATCCCGAAATCGCGCGCGCTGGTGCGGTCCATCCGCCCGGCGGGCAGCGGCCGGCCCTGGGTGCGCTTCATCTGCGCGTCGAGGTCGGCCTCCCACCACTGGTTGAGCGCGGCCGCCCCGCCGGCACCCAGTGCGATGCAGAGGATCGCGGTAAAGCCCAGCACAGGGTTGATCGTCGTAGGCGCGGCCAGCAATCCGCACAGGCCGGTGAAGATGACCAGCGTCATCACGCGCGGCTTGGTCAGCGCAAAGAAATCGCGCCAGTCGGTAGGCAGCGGATAGGCCTGCGAGGCCGGTGGCGGATTGTAAGCGGGCTGAGTCATGGACCTGGAGGCGCCTATAGGCGCGTGTCGCGCAGGTTGAAAGGCTGCCTGCAAACGAAACGCCCCGGCACCGGGCCGGGGCGTTGCATATTCGTCCGCAAGCGCAGGATCAGTGGTGATGGGTATCCTCGATCACCGGCAGCGTCTCGAACTGGTGGAACGGCGGCGGGCTGCTCAACGTCCACTCCAGCGTCGTTGCGCCTTCGCCCCAGTAATTGTCCGCGGCCTTCTTGCCGGCGGTGAAGGCGTAGATGATGTTGACGAAGAAGATCACGATCGACGTCGCCATCACCATGTAGCCGATCGTGGCGACGTGGTTCCACTGCTCGAACGCCGGGGTGTAGTCCGGGTAACGGCGCGGCATGCCCTGGAGCCCCAGGAAGTGCATGGGGAAGAAGATCAGGTTCACGCCGACAAAGAACACCCAGAACTGCAGGTGGCTCAGGAATTCGGAGTGCATCTTCCCGCTCATCTTCGGGAACCAGTAGAAGAAGCCCGCGAACAGCGAGGTCACCGCACCGAGGCTCAGCACGTAGTGGAAGTGCGCCACCACGTAATACGTGTCCTGCAGGTTATCGTCGATGCCGCCGTTGGCCAGCACCACGCCGGTCACGCCGCCGACGGTAAACAGGAAGATGAAGCCCAGCGCCCAGACCATCGGGCTCTTGAAGGTCAGGCTGCCGCCCCACATCGTCGCGATCCAGGAGAAGATCTTGATGCCGGTGGGCACCGCGATCACCATCGTGGCGGCGGTGAAGTACATCTTCGTGTTCACGCTAAGGCCGGTGGTGTACATGTGGTGCGCCCACACGATGAACCCGACCACGCCGATGGCGACCATCGCGTAAGCCATGCCCAGGTAGCCGAACACCGGCTTCTTCGAGAAGGTCGAGACGATCTGGCTGATCATGCCGAAACCCGGCAGGATCATGATGTAGACTTCCGGGTGGCCAAAGAACCAGAACAGGTGCTGGAACAGGATCGGGTCGCCGCCGCCGGCCGGGTCGAAGAACGTCGTGCCGAAATTACGGTCGGTGATCAGCATCGTGATGCCCGCGGCCAGCACCGGCAGCGCCAGCAGCAGAAGGAAGGCGGTAACCAGCATAGACCACACGAACAGCGGCATCTTGTGCAGGGTCATCCCCGGCGCGCGCATGTTGAAGATGGTGGTGATGAAGTTGATCGCGCCCATGATCGAGCCCGCACCCGCAAGGTGAAGCGCAAAGATCGCGAAATCGACCGCGGGCCCCTGCGCGCCGTATGTAGATAGCGGGGCATAGGCGGTCCAGCCGATGCCGGCACCGTTGCCGGTGGCATCGCCGGGTACGAAGGCCGAGATCATCAGGCTGCAGAAACCGGCCACCGTCAGCCAGAAGCTGATGTTGTTCATGCGCGGGAACGCCATGTCGGGCGCGCCGATCATCAGCGGCACGAACCAGTTGCCGAACCCGCCGATCATCGCCGGCATGACCATGAAAAAGATCATGATCAAACCATGCGCGGTGATCAGCACGTTCCACAGGTGCAGCTGCGCATCGAAGCCGGCATCGGGCTCGCCCAGGAAACTGGCCACGTGGCCGAGGTACTGGATGCCCGGGTGCGCCAGCTCAAGGCGCATGATGCCCGAGACCGCGCCGCCGATCACGCCCGCGGTGATCGCGAAGATCATGTAGAGCGTGCCGATGTCCTTGTGGTTGGTGGACATGAACCACCGCGCAAAGAACGACGGCTTGTGGTCATGATCGTGGTGGGCGTGATCGCCGTGATCATGAGCCTGGAAGTGGTCGGCGGTGGTGGCCATCGGGGCTTACCTTCTTAGCGAATTCGTTGAAATCAGGCGGCGGGAGCGGCGCTGGCGGACGCGGTCGGAGCCGGCGAGGCGGTCGACGCCGGAGTCGCGCCGGCGGCCGGAGCGGCAGCGGCGGGCGCTGCCGCAGCGGGAGCCGCGGCCGGCTTCGTGCCGGAAATGGTGCCGCCCTGCGACAGCAGCCAGGCATTGAACTGGGGCCGGGGCAGCGCTTCGACCACGATCGGCATATAGCCGTGACGAATCCCGCACAGTTCCGAGCACTGGCCGAAATAGACGCCCGGCTTCTCGATCAGGAGGACCTTCTCGTTGATGCGGCCGGGCACAGCGTCGAGCTTGAACCACAGCGACGGCACCGCGAACGAGTGGATCACGTCGGCGCCGGTGGTCTGGATGCGGATCGGCTCTCCCACCGGCAGGACCAGGCGGTTGTCGACCGCAAGCTGCTTGGGACCGTCGGCATCGGTGCGGAAACGCTCACCCGGCTTGGCGTCGCCATCGGCGGTTCCTTGCTCCTTGAGCATGTTCGAAATGATCTGGACGCCGCCGTTATCGGGGTAGTCGTAGGTCCAGAACCACTGGTTGCCCGTTGCCTTCACGGTCAGCGCGCCAGCCGGGGCGGGCTTGTACTGCTTGGCCAGCAAATCGATCGAGGGCACCGCGATACCGACCAGGATCAGCACCGGAAGAAGCGTCCACACGACTTCCAGCAGGGTGTTGTGGCTGGTGCGCGAGGGAACCGGGTTCGCCTTGCGGTTATAACGCGCGACCACCCACAGCAGCAGGCCGAGCACGAACAGCGAAATGATCGTGATCACCGGCATCAGGATCGCGTTGTGCATCCACAGCGCGTATTCGCCGTTGGCCGAGAACTGCTGCTGGAAGGTCCAGCCGCCCGGGGTCGGCATGCCGACGCCGGGGGTGGGGATCATCGGGGTGTAGGAACCGGCCGCAGCGCTGGCGGTCGCGGCCGGGCTGGCGGCGGCGGTGGCGGCAACGCTGGGAGCGGCGACCGGGACGGCAGTCGCCACCGGGGCGGCGGCCATGGCGGCCTGCGGCAGCAGCGCGCCCAGCGGCGCGGCAAATCGGGCAATTCGGCCGGTCTTGGTAATGGTCACGGGTTCGCTTTCCGGTTCGCTGAATATGCGGACGAACGGTCCCCCCATCCGCCCCCTCGGGTCGATTTGGGCGGCCTATACGCGCGCTTGCCGGGCATCTCAAGCGCCTCTAGGGGGAAATTTCACCGCCACCGGAGCCGTGCGACCGACGATGCTGACCGACGACGAAGTCCTGGAGGAATTTCGCAGCAGCGAGGCGCTGCTCGAAGGGCATTTCCTGCTCTCGTCGGGACGGCATAGCGGGCACTACCTGCAATGCGCCCGCGTGCTGATGAATCCGGCCCGCGCCGCGCGCCTGGCCGAGGCCCTGGCAGCCAAGCTTCCCGCTGGCGTTCGTGCTGCCATCGACGTGGTTGTCTCGCCGGCGATGGGCGGGGTCATCATCGGCCACGAGATGGGCCGCGCGCTCGGCAAGGACGCGCTGTTCGTCGAACGGCCGACCGGCACTTTCGAATTGCGCCGCGGCTTCGCCCTCGAACCCGGCGCCAGGGTGCTGATGGTCGAGGACGTCGTCACTACCGGGCTGTCAAGCCGTGAGGCAATTGCCGCGATCGAGGCCGCCGGCGGGCAGGTCATCGGCGCCTGCGCGCTGGTCGACCGGTCGAACGGCAGCGCCACTTTCGGCGTGCCCTTCACCGCACTGGTCGCCTTCGATTTCCCGACGTACGCGCCGGACGAGGTGCCGCCCGCCCTTGCCGCCACGCCCGCGATCAAGCCGGGCAGCCGGGCAAAGCCGTGAGCGGCGGTCTCCATCCCAATCCGCTCAGGCTGGGCGTCAACATCGATCACGTCGCCACGATCCGCAATGCGCGCGGCGGCGACCACCCCGATCCGGTGCGCGCCGCACAGATCGTTGCGCAGTGCGGCGGCGACGGCATCACCGCGCACTTGCGCGAGGATCGCCGCCACATCCGCGACGAGGACCTGGCCCGCATCCAGGCCGCTACCGACCTACCGCTTAACCTGGAGATGGCCGCTACCGACGAGATGCTGGCGATCGCGCTGCGCCACAAGCCGCACGCCGCCTGCATCGTCCCCGAACGCCGCGAGGAGCGCACGACCGAGGGCGGGCTCGACGCCGCCGGCCAGCATAACCGGCTCGCGCCCATCGTAAGCCGCCTTGGCGATGCCGGCATCCGCGTCAGCCTGTTCATTGCCCCGGACCCGCGCCAGCTCGACGCCGCGCTGCGCCTCGGCGTACCGGTCGTCGAGTTCCACACCGGCGAATACGCCCACGCCGAGGGCGATCAGGTAGCCGCCGAACTGAAGCGCATCGCCGACATGGCCGCGCTGGCCGCCAAGAACGGCATCGAACCCCACGCCGGCCACGGCCTGACTTATGAGAATGTCCAGCCGATCGCCGCGATTCCCCAGTTGGCCGAGCTCAACATCGGCCACTACCTGATTGGCGAGGCGATCTTCGTCGGGCTTGAAAGCGCCGTTACCCGCATGCGCGGCCTGATGGACGACGCGCGGTGATCATCGGCCTCGGCTCGGACCTCTGCAATATCGAGCGAATCCGGAACTCGCTCGACCGTTTCGGCGATCGTTTCGAAAACCGCGTCTTCACTGACGTCGAACGGGCCAAGGCCGCACGCCGCCCGTTCACCAAGGCGGGGACGCTGGCGAAGCGCTTCGCCGCGAAGGAAGCTTATTCCAAGGCCGTCGGCACCGGATTCAAGGCCGGCGTCTTCATGAAGGACATCGGCGTGGTCAACGCCCGCTCGGGCGCGCCGACGCTGGCGCTTGCGGGCGGCGCGGCCGCGCGGCTTGCGGCGATCACCCCGCCGGGGCATGAGGCCGTCATCCACCTGACCCTGACCGACGACCACCCGTGGGCGCAGGCTTTTGTCGTGATCGAGGCCCGCCTGCTGTGAATGAAGACGTGACGACCCGGCAAAAGGCAGAGTCCGCGCCCGTAAAGGAAAAGGTCGACTGGCTGGCCGAAGTCCGCGGCCTGGCGTTGATGCTGTTGGCAGTGCTGGCGTTTCACAGCTTCGTAGCCAAGCCGTTCTATATCCCGTCGATCTCGATGATGCCCAACCTGCTGGTGGGCGACCGGCTGGTGGTGTCGAAGTTTCCCTATGGCTGGAACTGGTCGTCGCTGTCGTTCCATGTCTTTCCGCGGGGAGGCTGGCGCATCGCCGGCAAGACGCCGCAGTATGGCGACATCGTCATCGTGGTGCCGCGCGGCCGCACCGACGACCTTATCAAGCGCGTGGTGGCACTTCCGGGCGACCGGATCGCGGTGCACGGTGGCCAGATCATCCTCAATCGCGTGCCGGTACCACAGGCGGTCGAGCCACCCGTCCAGATTCCCGCCGATCCCGAACTGCGCTGCGACGGCCAGCCCTGCTACGACGCCTTCGCCCAGTGGCTGACCCGCATGCCGTCCGGCCGCCAGGTTTACGAACCGCCGACGCTGCGCGAAACCTTGCCGAACGGCGCGACTTACCTGACGCTGGATACCGCGCGGCAGCCGTGGGACGACATGGGCGAGATCGTCGTGCCCGATGGCCACGTCTTCCTGATGGGCGACAACCGCGACCATTCCGCCGACAGCCGCGTTCCCGCCTATGCAAACGGGCTGGGCGGGCCGGTACCGCTGTCCGACATCGGCGGCCGAGCCGAGTTCCTGACCTTTTCCTGGGACGGCCAGGAAAGCTGGAACCCGCTGAGCTGGTTGGCGGCGCTGCGATCGGGGCGGGCGATGACGTCGCTGCGCCCTGAACACGGGGGAACGCGATGACGACGTCAAGGGCCGCGCCGCGAAAGCCCGCGCCGCGCAAGACCGCGCCGAACAAGCCAGGCGCGCGCAAGTCTGCGGTGCCGAAAGGCGAGATCGAGGCCGCCGCGACCGGCGAGGCCGGGCCGACCGACATTGCCGACCCCCTGCTGAAGACCGAGGCAAAGAAGGCGATCGTGTGGCTGGGCCTGGCCGCGCTGATCGTATTTGCAGTCTTCTCCGCGCAACCGCTGCTGGTGGTCTTCGCGGGAATGGTCTTTGCCGCCATCGTCGATGGCGGCGCACGCTTGCTGGGCCGCGCCGTCCCGCTGCCGCGCGGGGTACGGGTGACGGTGGTGGTGCTCGCCGGGGTCGCCTTCCTCGGCTGGGTGCTGGTCTATGCCGGCGGCCAGATCGCGGCCGAGGCGGCGCTACTGCAGGTTACCGTCAAGGAGCAGGCGATTCGCGTCATCGGGTGGCTTAACCAGCGCGGTATCGAGGTCGATTTCGGCAGCGTACAGGCCCTCGTCACCAAGGGATTCGGCAGTGTCGGGCAGGTCATGGGCGCGGTGGGCGGAATCATCGGCGGGCTAACCACGCTGTTCCTGATCGCCGTCCTGGGGGTCTACATCGCCGCCGAGCCGCGCCTGTACCAGCGCGGTATCGCCTGGATGATGCCCGCGGCGCAGCGCGATCATTTCCATGAAACCGCAGCCCTGATGGGCAAGGCGCTGCGCATGCTGATGTTCGGCCGCATCCTGGGCATGGTGATCGAAGGGGTCGCGACCGGGTTGCTGCTGGCCATCTACGGAGTTCCGCTGGCGGGCCTGCTGGGACTGCTGACAGGGCTGCTGGCATTCCTCCCCAACATCGGCGCGCCGATTTCGGGCGCGTTGATGGTCCTGGTCGGGTTCTCCGGGGGAACCGACATGGGGCTGTACTGCGTTGCCGTTTACATCGGGGTGCAGTTCCTCGATTCAAACGTGATCATCCCGCTGGTCGCCAAGAAGACCGTCGACCTGGCCCCGGCGCTGGTCCTGGCGGCGCAGCTGGTGATGGGGGCGCTGTTCGGCATTCTGGGACTGGCGCTGGCCGATCCGCTGGTCGCGATGATCAAGATCGCGCTTGAACGCCACGCCGACAAGCAGAACGCCCTGGCCGGCTG
This sequence comes from Parablastomonas sp. CN1-191, assembly GCF_049354825.1. Lineage (GTDB taxonomy): Bacteria > Pseudomonadota > Alphaproteobacteria > Sphingomonadales > Sphingomonadaceae > Novosphingobium. Next base: position 1,261,936 of record NZ_CP186480.1, read on the forward strand.
AATCGACGATGGCGCGCAAGTTCCTCTACCTGGTCCTGGCCGGGATCCTGATCTACCTGGGGGGCCGGCTGGCGCTTCAGTTTTATCCCGGTGCCCTGTCACGCGTCGCTTTCGTGCCCAAGACCCGGTTCGAACCGCAACCGCCGCTGGCCGCCGATGTCTATGCCGACCGCCGGATGTGGCTGTCCTATCCCGGCAAGCCCGACGATCCGGCCCGTTTCCAACCCGCCGGCGCGCCCGCTCCGGCGCCCCTTGATGCGGCGGTCTTCTTCATCCACCCGACCAGCTACCTGGCGAAGGATCACTGGAACGCGCCCCTCGACGATGCCGATTCGCAGGCGCGCGCGAAGGTGTTCCTGCGCGGGCTGGCAAGCCCGTTTGCCGGCGCGCCGCTGCTCTATGCGCCGCGCTACCGCCAGGCCGCGCTCGGCGCTTTCCTGACCGACGAGCCGGCGGCGAAATTCGCCCTCGACCTCGCCTATGCCGACGTCCGCCTCGCCTTCCGGCGCTTCCTGGCCGAAGTGCCGGCGGACAAGCCGATCGTCCTGGTCGGACACAGCCAGGGCGCGCTGCACCTGCTGCGCTTGCTGCGCGAGGATGTCGCGGGCAAGCCCGTCGCCCGACGCGTTGCCGCCGCTTACGCGATCGGCTGGCCGATTTCGCCCGAGCACGACCTTCCGGGCCTTGGCCTTCCGGCCTGCGACCGGGCCGGAAAGCCAGGATGCGTCGCCAGCTACCTGTCCTTCGCAGAACCGGCGGATCCCGTCATGATCCGCGATGCCTGGGAAGCGCAATCGGCGCCGGGCGGCGAAACCTACAAGGGCAGCGGCGTGCTGTGCTTCAACCCGCTGACCGGCGGCCTGGGCGGAAGCGCGCCGGCCAGCGCCAACCTCGGCACGCTGGTCCCTGACACCGCGATGAGCAGCGGAACGCTCATGCCGGGGCTGGTGCCCGCCACCTGCCGCCGCGACGGGCTGCTGTCGATCGGAGAGCCGGCAGCGATGGGGCCGTTCGTGCTGCCCGGCAACAACTACCACGTGTACGACATCCCGCTGTTCTGGGCCAACTTGCGCGCCGACGTGACGGCGCGGGTGAACGCGTGGAAGCCGTGATAACCGAGGACGTCGCGGCGTTTCGCGCCGTGATGCCCGACGGCGGCGCGCTGCTTGGCATCGACCTTGGCACCCAGACGATCGGCACGGCCTTCTGCGATGCCGGCTGGCGGTTCGCCAGCCCCGGCAAGACTCTCGTGCGCGGCAAGTTCGGTGCCGACCGCGAGGTGCTGGCGGGGCTGGCGCGCGAACGATCGGTGCGCGGCTTCGTGATCGGACTGCCGCGCAACATGGATGGCAGCGAGGGCCCGCGCAGCCAGTCAAGCCGCGCCTACGCCCGCAACCTCGCCGCCGCAATGAGCTTGCCGGTGTTGCTGTGGGACGAACGCTGGTCGACCAGTGCAGCCGAGCGTGACCTGATCGCCCAGGACATGAGCCGCGCGCGCCGCAAGGAGCGGATCGACGCGGCCGCCGCCGCCGTGATCCTGCAAGGCGCGATCGACGCGCTCGCAGGTGGACTGGCATGATCACGCCTAAGCCATGGCGGGTCCTTGCGAGCCGCATCGTCCATGCCGACCGCTGGCTGCGCTTGCGTGCCGACACCTGCGAGACCGATGAGGGCGCCCGCATCGATCCCTATTACGTGATCGAGGCGGGCGACTGGGTGCAGGTCGTTGCTGTGACCGATGCACTCGAGGTCGTCACCATCCGCCTCTATCGCCACGGCGCGCGCGCGATCAGCCACGAGTTGCCAAGCGGCCACGTCGATCAGGGGGAGGGCCCTTTAGATGCGGCCCGCCGCGAGCTGCTGGAAGAGACCGGCTACGGCGCCCGCGAATGGCGCGCCCTGCCCGCTCTGCCCGCCAATTCGGCCCGGCAGCCGACGCTGGCGCACACGGTCCTGGCGCTGGGCGCCTTTTATCAGTCCGCGCCCGCCGATGACCCGATGGAGCGCATCGCGGTCGAACTGGTTCCCGCTGCGGAGGCCGCGCGAATGGCGCGCGCCGGCACGATCACCCAGGGCCTTCACGTCGCCTCGCTGGCGCTGGCGCTGAGCGAACTCGGCCTCTGGCGCTAGGCGCCAAGCGCCATGCGGCGGCGCCGGGCCTCGGTGGCGACAAGGCGGCTGCCGCTGCCCTCGCCCCGCGCCCAGACCGCGTCGCGCGCGCGCGGATCGCTTTCACGCGCCGCCAATGCTCCCAAAGCGCAGAGCCGCATCGCGTCGCTCGGGTGGGAAGCCGCGAAACGGTGCGCAAGGTCGAGGCCCTCTTCGCCGCCCAGCGCCGCGACAATGCGCAGGAATGCCTCGCTCGACCGGCTGCTGACGATCCGGCCGACCGTGCGGTCCGTCAGGTCGAAGCTGTACTGGTCATGCCATGTCCGGGCCGGCGCGGTGTGCATGATGTTGAGCGAGACCGACAGCGCATCGGGCGGATGCTGTGCGTGGATGTCGCGGTGGGCGCGGTAGTGCATAACCTTGCCAGGCTCCAGGCGGCTGCGCTCGACGAAGTGCATTGACGGCACCGGCTCTCCGCGCGCGCCCGCGACCGCGCCGTAGTCGTACTCGTAGTAATCGCTCCAGTAGCCCGGGCCGAAATATCCGACCGTCAGGAAGTCGAAGTTGTGGTCATGCGGCAGGCCGTAAACGAAGCTGGCTCCGCCCGACGCGCGCAGCATCGTCTCATTCGCGGACGGCCAGATGTTGGCGCGAATGAAGAAATCGCCGCGCGGCGGCGAAAGCATCATCACCTGCGGGCCGTATCCGCTTTCGAACGGGTCATCGGTGTGGCGCTCGGCCAGCTCCGCCAGGATGTAGTCGGCGAGGAACCGCGGGTCGAGAGCGAGCCGCTGCAGCCATCCGGCGGCGTGAAGCAAACTGGCCTCGTCGCCCGGATTGAAACCGGTGCCAGTCAGCGCCTCGATAGTCTCGGCAAGCGATGCCGTCCGCGTCTGGCCAGGTTCGATCACGCGGGGCATGCGGCCAGCTCCGGATGAAGCACGCGCAGCTGCGCCAGGAGCGCGCCGGCCGGCGCGGCCAACGCGTCGTCGGGATCGGCGGCGATGTCGGTCAGCGCGGCGAAGCCGCGGGCGCTGTCGAGCGCAAGCGCTTGCCGCAGCGCCTGCCAGCGCATTGATGCCGTCCCGCCCTCACGCGCGATCGCCGCAAGCGTCGGTGCCGCATCGCCTCGCTCCATCGCGCCAAGCAGCGCGGCGACCAGTTCGAAGCGCGAATCGCGCGGATTGCCCGCGGCGCGGTGCACCAGGACGCCATCGGCTCGGCGATACTCGAGGGTGGGCAATGCGCCGGGATGGCGGCGCTGAAGCCGCAACACCACCAACACCGGGTCAATCGCCAGATAGGTTTGCGCTTCGGTTCGCCCGTCGCGGCAGCACACGGCGCCGGGTGCGAGGCGCGAACGTTGAGCGGTCAGCGCCACCAGGTCGGGTCCGACCGGCATCGCGGCGATCGTCTCGACGTCGGCGTGCCCGGCCAGGACGCGGTCCCAGGTCTCGGTTGGCGCGAAACTGATCGTCGGCGGCGGCGGTGCCAGTGCCGAACCGTCGAGCGCCTGGAGCGAAAGGCTCGCCCCCCCTGCACGCGCCAGAACCAGCGACGCCATGCCGTCGTCGCAATGATGGCGCAGCGGCACAAGTCCCAGCGGGTTCTCGGCAAGAATTGCGGCAATCGATGTCACCAGCGCGGCGATGGGCGCGCCATCGAAGTCCGGCGCCAGGATTTTCGCCAGCGGCGGCAGGTCGCGCGGATCGGCGCCCTGCGCGAACGCCGCGAGCGCCCTTTCCCACGCGTCACCGCGCGCCTCTCGCCACTCGGCCAGCGCCGCGGCGAGGCACGCCTGCGCGCGCCGCAGCGGAACCAGGTCCCGCGTCAGCGCCGCCAGTTCGAATCGCACCTCCACCGCGGTCGCCTTTCGGCTCAGGGCAAAAGGATATCGTAAACGTAAACCATGATCACGATCACGGTATCGTCCGATTGCAGCGCCTGCGCCGGATGAGCCAGGCTGCCGAAAACACCGGTCATCTGGTCGAGGTCCGGCAACGCGGACAAGTCGATCTTGGGTAAAGTCATGTCGAAATCGTCCCATGTGTAGCGCGGGGTCCCATGCCCCACGCCCACGGCATCGTCGCCAGCCCTGCAGATGCTAAATTAAAACATCGTAATCAGCGCGCTGTACGGATCACGACCACCCTGCCGGGACACGTTGGCGCGGGTGCTCCGGGGGCGAGCGCGGTGCGAACGGCATCGGCGCGTGCACGGTCGAGCAGGCCCGCCGGCAGGCCCGGTTCGTGCGCGACCATGTCCGCGGTCCCGAGCCAGCGCGCCTGGCGCAGGGTCAAATCGTCTGGATCAGCGCCCGTGAAGATGAACTCTTGCACGCTTGCCCCGGTGTGCGGCGCGCCGCCGATCCACGCACCGATACCGCCGCGGTAGTCGGCCAGCGGGTCCAGCGGGCCGCCTTCCACCAGCGCGGCGTCGAGCGCGCGCCGGCGATCGGCGGCGTCGGGCCAGCGCCGCCGCAGCGCGGCCCGGGCCCCGCCGAGTGCAGCGGCAAGGTCGCCAAGCGTCGCTGGCAGCAGCGCATCGAGCCTGAGCCGCAGCGCCTTGGCAAGCCCGGCCGAAACGCCGCCGGTGCCCACAGCCACCGTCACCGCGCCGCGCTGGAGAAGCGATGGCGTCGTGAAGTCGCAAAGCTCCGGACGGTCGACGACATTGACCAGCAGGCCGCGGCTGCGCAGCGCGGTGGCCAAGTTCTCGGCATCGTCTCCGGCGACGAACGCCAGTCGTGCTGCGGAATCGTTTGCAGCGACTACCAGCCCGCCCATCCGCTCGACCAGGCGGCGCTTGGCATCGGCCGCTTCGCCCTCGCCCGCCACGATCACCGGGCGCCCTGCCACGCGGTGAAACAGCGGCAGAACGCCGCCCGTCATCCCCACGACACCATCATCCCAGCCAAGCGGGAACCCGCTCTGCAGCGAGGATGGCGGCGGGATCGATGCGGTCGGCAACGATGGCCCAGCGATCTGCGTCGACCAGCACTTCAGGCACAAGCGGGCGCGAGTTGTACGTACTCGCCATCGTTGCGCCGTAAGCACCGGCGGTGCGAAACACCGCCAGGTCGCCTGCCACAACCCGGTCTATCGTGCGGTTCATGGCGAAGGTGTCCGAGCTTTCGCAGATCGGGCCCACGACGTGGGCCAGCATCGTCTCGCCGCTGGGGCGCACGGCGGCAAAATCGTGCCAGGCATCGTACATCGCCGGCCGCGCCAGGTCGTTCATTGCCGCATCGACGACCACGAACGGTGCATTGACCCCTTCCTTGACGCGGATTACCTCAGTCAGCAGAACGCCGGCATTGCCGGTGATGACTCTGCCCGGCTCGAACATCAGGGTCACGTCCCAGCCCCCGCAAACGCGCGCGACCATCGCGCCGTAGTCGGCAGGCGTCGGCAGGTCGTCGCCGGCCCTGTAGGGCACGCCCAGGCCACCGCCGAGGTCCATGTGGGTTATGACGTGCCCGGCACTGCGCAAGTCCTGCATCAAGGCCCCCATGCGGGTGAAGGCGCGTTCGCTGGGTCCAAGGTCGGCAATCTGGCTGCCGATGTGGAGCGCCAGCCCGCGCAGGCCCAAGCCGGGCAGTGCCACCAGCCGCGTGTAGATCGCCGCGGCCCGGTCATAAGGCACGCCGAACTTGTTGTCGGCCTTGCCGGTGGAGATCTTGGCATGGGTTCCGGCATCGACGTCCGGATTCACCCGCAGGGTGGCGGTGGCGATCAGTCCGCGCGCGGCGGCCAGCGCGGCGAGCTCCGCGCCCTCTTCCTCGCTCTCGACGTTGAACTGGCCGAGCCCGGCCTCGAGCGCCTCGACCATCTCGGCCGCGGTCTTGCCGACGCCGGAGAACACGATGTCCGCCGCGGGCATCCCGGCGGCAAGCGCCCGGCGCATCTCACCGATCGAGACGACATCTGCCCCGTAACCCTCGCGTTGCAGGACCTTGAGAACCGCAAGGTTGGGATTGGACTTGACCGCGAATGCCAGGTGCACACTTGGCAGTGCTGCGAGGGCGTTGCGAAAGACCCGCGCGTGCCGCGCCAGCGTGCGGCAGGAGTAGACGTAGACGGGCGTGCCGACCGCCTCGGCAATGGCGGGCAGCGGCACGTCCTCGACATGGAGGACGCCGCCCCGGATCGCGAAATCGTCCATTCGCCTTCCCCGCTCAGGCCGTTGGCGTGGGCTGCGGCGGCGCGGGCGTGGCCGGCGAGGAGCTCGGCAACGGGACCGGCTGCAGGCCCGGTCCTTCGGGCGGGGGCAGGTCGAAGGGATCATCGGCGCGGCGCTCGGACCGGCGGCGCAGCTCGACGTTGCGCTCGGCCCCGGCCTGGGGCGGCGGAGTCAGCAGCCGGTCGGCGCTCTCAGCCTCGCCCGCACCATATGCGACGGGTTGCTGCGTACCCGCCGGCGGGCGCAGTTCAGCGCGCTGGCCGCAAGCAGCCAGCGGCAAAAGGGCAGCGAAAATAAGCAGGCGGCGCATGGTGTTACTCCAGCCCCAGCGCGGTCCGCGCCTCGGCAACGCGCTTGCTTACCTCGGCCGGCGCGGTTCCGCCATGGCTGGCGCGCGCGGCGACGGACGCGTCGACCGAAAGGGCCGAAAACACGCGCGCATCGATCCGTGCGTCGATCGCCTGGAGATCGCCAAGCGAAAGCGCGTCGAGCGCGGCGCCGCGGCTCTCCGCCAGCTTCACCGCGGCGCCGGTTATGTGGTGAGCCTCGCGAAAAGGGACGTCGGCCTGGCGCACGAGCCAGTCGGCGAGGTCTGTGGCGGTCGCGTAGCCGAGTTCGGCGGCGGCGCGCATCCGCTCGGTGCGAAACGCTGCGCCCGCTATCATGCCGGTCATCGCCGCCAGGCTGAGGCCGAGCAGAGATGCTGCCTCGAAGACCGGTGGCTTGTCGTCCTGCATGTCCTTGGAATATGCCAGCGGCAGGCCCTTCATGGTCACCATCAGCGCGGTAAGGCAGCCGACGATTCGGCCCGAATGGCCCCGCACCAGTTCCGCCGCGTCAGGATTCTTCTTCTGGGGCATGATCGAACTGCCGGTCGACAGGCTGTCGGGCAGGGTTACGAACCCGAACGGCTGACTGGCCCACAGCACCAGTTCTTCAGCCAGCCGCGACAAGTGCAGCGCGCACTGGGCCGCGGCCTGAAGGTAATCGAGCGCAAAATCGCGGTCGGACACGGCATCGAGGCTGTTGGCGGTTGGCCGCGCAAAACCGAGCGCGGCAGCGGTGGCGTTACGGTCGATCGGGAAGCCCGTCCCCGCGAGCGCCGCCGAGCCGAGCGGGCATTCGTTCAACCGCGCGCGCGCGTCGGCAAAGCGCGAGCGATCGCGCCGCAGCATCTCGTAATAGGCCATCAGGTGATGGCCCAGCGTGACCGGCTGCGCCGTCTGCAGGTGCGTAAAGCCCGGCATGATCGCGTCGGCGTGCTCGCCCGCGCGGGTGACGAGCGCGACCTGGAGCGCGGCGAGCGCGCCGTCGACATGATCGATTGCGTCGCGAACCCAGAGGCGGAAGTCGGTCGCTACCTGGTCGTTGCGGCTGCGCGCGGTGTGCAGGCGTCCGGCGACCGGACCGACCAGTTCGGCCAGGCGGCTTTCGGTGGTCATGTGGATATCCTCGAGGTCCCAGTCCTCGGGCACGCCGTTGGCCTGGTACTCCGCTGCGACGCGGTCCAGCCCGGCGGCGATGGCGGCGGCATCGCCAGCAGCGACGATGCCTTGCGCGCCGAGCATCGCCACGTGCGCCTTTGACGCGGCGATGTCCTGGCGCCACAGCGCCTTGTCGAAGGGAATGGAGGCGTTTATCTCGCGCATGATCGATGCCGGCCCTTCGGCGAAGCGCCCGCCCCACATCGCATTGGAGCCGCCCCCCGTCATGTCCTCGTCCCGCTCGCTCACGCTCGCCGCCCTTGGCCTGTTCCTGATCGCCGGGTGCGATAGGGGCAAGGAGGATGAGGCGCAACCGCGGCAGGCCGCCACATCGGCGTCCACTGCCGCCGCAACGCCCAACGCCGCACCCTCCGCGGCGCCGAACGAAAGCGCGCTGATCGACCGAACCCACAAGGGCAGCCAACTGCCAGAATTCGCGCTCAAGGATGCAGCCGGCAAGGAGGCGATGCTGACCAAGCAGACGGGCAAGCCGTTCCTGCTCAATCTGTGGGCAACCTGGTGCGCGCCCTGCGTGGCGGAACTCCCCGCGCTGGCCAAGCTGGCGTCGAGCGGGAAGGTCGGCGTCATCACCGTGTCGCAGGACCTCGGCCAGCCCGAGAAGGTCGCCCGCTTCCTTGCCGATCACGGCGCAGCGGCACTGCCCGGCTGGCTCGATCCGCAGAACGATTTGTCGACCCAATACGGCGTGCAGACCCTGCCGACGACCATCTATTACGATTCGCAAGGCCGCGAAGTCTGGCGCCTTACCGGCGGCCACGACTGGAGCAGCGCCGAAACGGAAAAGCTGCTTGCGGAAGCGAAGTGACGCGGCTGGCTTTGCCGCGATCACACACCACCATGCAGTGGCAAGACGGCGCTCTCTGCGGCGCTGACCTTGCTTCGCGTCCGTTACGCTGTGGTGGGCGGTGAGGGGCTCGAACCCCCGACCCTCTCGGTGTAAACGAGATGCTCTACCAACTGAGCTAACCGCCCCCGTCGTGCACAGGCCGCGCCGCCCTTAGCGCGCCGCGCGCGGCAAGGAAAGCGTCACGCGAGGCTGCCCGCGCCGCGCCCCAGCGAGGCGAAGTAGGCCGCCATCGCGTCGGCTGCCGTGTCGGACAACTGGATGAAGGCGCGGCGCCTGTCGGACTCGTCTTCCACACGCTCGAGCAGGCCGGCCTCGGTCATCTGGGCGATCCAGCGCAGCGCCGTCGTTGGAGGGACGGCGGCCGCGATGCACAGGCTGGTGACCGAGACGCGGATATGCTCGACCCGGGCGGCGGTCAGGTCGAGCAAGATGTCCCACGCCGGGTCCGCAAACAGGCTCGGCTCGAAGAATTTCGCCCGTGCCTGGCGCTGGGCGATGATCTTGCGCACCAGCCGCGCATCGGGAAGCGGCGGGCGGCTGGCGCGCACAAGCGCGGCGGAGCCGTCCGGCGCGCCGCGAAAACCGCGACGCGGCGCGTTGAACGCGAACGCACCGACATCGCCGTCTTCATCCCCGCTCAGCCGGTCTAGCTTGCGCGCCATCATCCCGACCTGCTCGGTCAGGCGCAGCAGGGTCAGCCGCTCGTCCTCCGAGAGGTCGCGCAGGCGGCCCGCCGAAGCCGCCGCGATGGCGCGCGCCAGTGCGACGCTACGCTCGGCACGGGCAGGCGCGACAAGGATTTGCGCCCCCGATCGGTCGAGACAGGCGAACACGTCGTCAAGCGCGGCCAGGCTCGTCGCCACGACCAGTCGCGCGGCTGCACGTTCGGCCCTGAGGTCGAGTCGGACCAGCGCGGCCAGCGTCGCCGCGTCGATCGCGGGGCAATCCACCAGCACCAGATCGCCGAGCGGACGCGCCTCGCCTTCAAGCAGGGACGCGAGCGGCGAGGTTTCGCCGATCCGCAATCCGGCGACGCGGGCATCGTCCTGCAGCTCCTCCCGCACATCCTGCCGGTCGGCAAAGATCGCCACCGTCAGTGGCAGCGCCGCCATGGCGGCAGGCGCAGAGGGATGGGCGAAAGCGGCTTGCACCATGGTCCGACTCCGTATTTATACGAACAGGAGTAGAACAAACAAAGATCAAGTCAAGAAGGTTGGGCCGTGGGGCGGGTTCAGTCCACGAAGGGATCGCGCACAAGGATCGTGTCCTCACGTTCGGGGCTGGTCGAAACGAGCGCGACCGGCGTTTCGATCAACTCCTGGACCCGCTGGATATACTTGATCGCCTGGGCGGGCAGGTCGGCCCACGAGCGGGCGCCGGCGGTAGTCCCGCTCCAGCCTTCCATCTCCTCGTAGATCGGCTCCACGGCGGCCTGGTCGGCGGCGTGGCTGGGAAGGTAGTCGAGCACTTTGCCGCGCAGGCGGTAGCCGGTGCAGATCCTGACGGTCTCGAAACCGTCGAGCACGTCGAGCTTGGTCAGCGCGATGCCGGTGACGCCCGAAATGGCGCAAGACTGGCGGACCAGCACCGCGTCGAACCAGCCGCAGCGGCGCTTGCGGCCGGTTACCGTGCCGAATTCGTGGCCGCGTTCGCCCAGCTTCTGTCCGGTGGCATCGGCCAGTTCGGTCGGGAACGGCCCGCTGCCGACGCGGGTGGTGTAAGCCTTGACGATGCCGAGCACGAAGCCGGCCGCGCTGGGGCCGAGGCCCGATCCGCTGGCCGCGGTGCCAGAGACCGTGTTAGAACTGGTGACGAACGGATACGTGCCGTGATCGACGTCGAGCAGAACCCCCTGCGCACCTTCGAAGAGGATGCGCGCGCCCGCCTTGCGGACCTTCTTGAGGCGCTTCCACACGGGCTGCGCGAATTGCAGCACCGAAGGCGCGATCTCGCGCAGTTCGGCCAGCAGCGCCTGGCGATCGACCGGCGGCTGGCCGAAACCGGCGCGCAGCGCGTCATGGTGCGCGCAAAGCCGGTCCAGCTGGGCGTCGAGCGAATCGAGGTGAGCGAGGTCGCAGACGCGGATGGCGCGGCGGCCGACCTTGTCTTCGTACGCCGGCCCGATGCCGCGCCCGGTGGTGCCGATCTTTCCCGACCCGGCGGCGGTCTCGCGCAGGCCATCGAGATCGCGGTGCAGCGGCAGGATCAGCGCGCAATTGTCCGCGATGGCGAAGTTTTCGGCGTTGATCGTCACGCCCTGGCCTTCGAGCTTGGCGATCTCCGCCTTTAGATGCCACGGATCGAGCACCACGCCGTTGCCGATGATCGACAGCGTGCCGGTGACGATGCCCGAAGGCAGCAGCGAAAGCTTGTAGGTCTGGTTGCCGACCACCAGCGTGTGGCCGGCGTTATGCCCGCCCTGGAAGCGGACGACCGCGTCGGCGCGGCTGGCCAGCCAGTCGACGATCTTGCCCTTGCCCTCATCGCCCCACTGGGCTCCGATCACGGTGACGTTGGCCAAGCTTCAGTTCCTTCCAGCCGGAAAAGCCGCGCGCGCCCTAGAAGACACCGGCGCGAAGGGCAACCTGCGGGCACGAAGTCCACACCTGCTTGACACATTTGACACCGTCCAGCGCCCAGCACCTGCCCCGCCGCCCAGAATTTTGGGTGCAGCGAAGAAATGAGCGGCAACGAGGGCGCGGCGAAAATCCATTGCCAGATTGTGCCAAAGGGTTCCCGAGTAGGAAACCGGCGCGTTCAGGCTCCCAGCCCGGCCATTCCGAGTTGCCGGACCGCATCCTCGGCGGCGGCGCCATGATGCGCCAGCCAGTCTTCCGCGGCGGCAAGTTCGGCGCCCAGGTCGGCCTCCGCCCGGGCCCGGCGGGCCAAACGGTCGGCATTGCCAAAGGCCGCATCCGGATTTTTCGAATACGTTGCGAACAGCGGGCCGGCGACGACTGCCGCGAAGGCGGACGGCTCCGCCTCGATACCGAAGAGGCGCGCCGCGGCCGCCAGCATCTCGGCAGGCTGCGCGAAGAAGCGGTCGGCGTCGAGGGCGCGGGCCTGCGGCATCGCGGCGGCGGCGGCAAAGCGCGTCACTTGCGCCGCCCATAGCGCCGCCGCGCACTCGGCGTCGGACAAGCCTGACAAGTCACCCAGAGAGGGCGCCAGTTCGCCGGCCACGCCGCGCAGCCAGGCGCGGTGATCGGCGCTGCGCAGGACGGCCGAGAGATATTCGCGCCAGCCGTGATAAAGCAGGATTACCGCTGCCGGGGCTGCCACCGCCGCGATGTCGTCGAGCATGAAATTTACCGGCACGTTGGCCTTCACGATGGTTGCGCTCCCGCCAGGATAGCGCTTGGCCGCCATCGCCAGCGCCAGCGGCAGCAGTGCGCCCGCCTGGCCGACCGCGACCTGACGCAACGCCAGCGGTTCGCGCAGCACCAGGCCGCCACCCAGGCTTTCCAGCGCGCGCGCCAGCAGGGTCGAGCCGCAGTGGGCGACGTGGAAGATCCAGTTGGCGGCAAGCGGCGCGGCCGGCTGCGCCAGCAGGGTGTCGATCGGCACGCGCAAGGCGCCCTCGCGTGCCGGGCGGGCGCGGTGATCGAGGAAGATCGAGGCGCGGTAGGAAGCGGGGTCCATCGGCACGAACACCGCCTCCTCGCCCGCGAACGCATGGAGATAATGATCGGGCGAGACGAACAGGTCGGCGAGCGTCGGCGTCATGCGAAGGGCTATAGCGGGCGGCGCGCCGGGCGGCTATCGCCGCCCGGTCATGGCCCGCATCGACCCTCCCCGGCCCGAACGCCCTTTCGCGCGGATCGAAGCGGACGCAGGCGAGACGCTGGCCGCGCTGGACAAGGCGTTCGTGGTGGCAGCGTACAGGACGCACGGAGCGCTGCTGTTCACCGGCTTCGGCGTCGATGCCGGCGCGCTGCGCGGCCTGGCCGACCGATTGTGCCGGACCGCGGTGATCAACGATTCCCCCGGACGCGACGCCATCGACGCGGCGGGGCAGATCTTTACCGTCAACCGCGGGCAGGACGCATTTGCGCTCCATCCCGAGCTTTCGCGCGAACCGTGGAAGCCCGATGCCGCCTTTTTCGCCTGCCTGACCCCGCCCGACGGCGAAGGCGCCACCACCGTGTGCGACGGTGTTGCGCTGGCGCGCGCTCTACCCGCCGACGTGCGCGCCGGGCTGGAGCGACGGCGGCTGGTCTATCCGGCGCCGACCTGGCCCGGGCTGTTCGCCTACTGGCTGGGCACCCCGGAACCGAGCGACGCGCTGCTGGCAAACCCGCCGGCCAGCTGCCCTTACCGCTTCGCGCGCGGCGCCGACGGATCGGTCTTCCGTTATTTCACCCGCCCCGCCCTGCACCGGCCGATGTTCGCCGATGGCCCCGCGTTCGGCAACTTCCTGCTGTTCGCGCGCTTCACCAACGGGCGCGGCGATTTTCCACTTCTCGACGACATGACCCCGGTGCCCGAGGAATGGTTGCAGGCGATCAAGGCAGCCGGCGATGCGCTGACGGCGCGCGTCGAGTGGCAGCGCGGCGACCTGCTGGTGCTCGACAACACGCGCTTCATGCACGGGCGCACCGCCATCGCCAATCCGGCGATACGGCTGATCGCGACCCGCTTCGGCTATCTCGACTTCGCGCGGCCGGACCCCGAGGAGCCCGCCGACCCGGTTTGGCGGCGCGAGGATTTCGTGCCGCCGATTCCGCCGTGGCACCCGGGGCTGGCGCAGCGATGAGGCGCCCATCCACGGTCGTGCGCTGGCTGCGGCGGCGCGCGCGGGTCAGCGAAGTGGTGCTGATCGCGATCGCTACGGCGATCGGCGCGTTGACCGCGCTGGCGACGATCGCGGTGGGCGCGGTGGCGCGCACGCTGCAGCACCTGCTTTACGACCTCGGCCCGATCGCGCACCTGAGCGCGGTCCCCAGTGTCTCCGCGCTCACCCTGCTGGCGCTGCCCGCGGGCGGTGCCGCGCTGACGCTGTTCGGGCTGCTGACCGTGTCGAGGCGCCGCGCCATGGTCGACGCGGTCGAGGCCAACGCCCTCCACGGCGGGCGGATGAGCGCGGGCGACAGCGTCGTGCTGGCCGGGCAGACCGCGATTTCCAACGGCTTTGGCGCGTCGGTCGGGTTAGAGGCCGCTTATGCCCAGGTCGGCGGTATGGCCGGGTCGCTTGCGGCGCAGGCGCTCAACCTGCGGCGCGGCGACTGGCGCGTGCTGGTCGGTGCCGGCGCCGGGGCCGCGATCGCCGCCGCCTTCGGGGCGCCGCTGACGGGCGCCTTCTACGCCTTCGAGATCGTGATCGGCGCCTACACCCCGGCGGCGCTGGCACCGGTCGCGGCGGCGTCGCTGGCCGGGGCGCTGACAGCGCAGACGCTGGGCATCCAGCCTTATGTCCTCGACGCCGATTACGGCGGCATTCACGAAACCCACCACTACCTGCTCTACGCCCTGCTGGGGGCGGTCTGCGCGGTGCTGGGCATCCTGCTGATGCGGGCGGTGGCGCTGACCGACCAGGCCTCGCGCAAGCTGCCTTACGCGGCCTACATCCGCCCCACGGTCGGCGGCCTGCTGTTGATCCCGCTGGCGCTCTATTCGCCGCAAGTCCTGTCCTCGGGCCACGGCGCGCTGCACGTCGACCTGGCGGTGAACACGCCGCTGCTGTTCGTGGCGACGATCTTCGTGGTCAAGGCGGCCAGCTCGGTCGTGTCGCTGGGGTTCGGCTTTCGCGGCGGGCTGTTCTTCGCGTCGCTGTTCCTTGGCACACTGGTGGGCCACATATTCGCGGTGGGAATCGACACCGCTGCCGGCGCGCCGATGCTCGACCCGGTCAACGGCGCGCTGGTCGGCATGGCGGCGATGGCGGCCGCGGTGGTGGGCGGGCCGATGACCATGGCCATGCTGGTGCTGGAAGCCACGCACAGCTTCACGTTGACCGGCGCGGTGATCGCGGCCGCGCTGGTCGCCAACACGATCGTGCGCGAAACGTTCGGGTTCAGCTTCTCCACCTGGCGGCTGCACTTGCGCGGGCAATCGATCCGCAGCGCCCGCGACGTCGGCTGGATGCGCAGCCTGACCGCGGGATCGATGATGCGCCGCAACCCCCGCACGATTGCGGCGGAAACCCCGCTCGATGCGTTTCGCCGCGCCTTTCCGCTGGGTTCGGCGACGCGCGCGGTGCTGGTCGATGCGGACGGGCGCTATGCCGGCATCCTGCCGGTGGCATCCGCCTGGGACGAGCGTCGCGATCCCGCCACCCCTGCCGCCGATATCGCCGTCCACCGCGACGCCAGCCTCAATCCCGAGTTGGACATCACCGGCGTGCTGCGCCGGCTCGACGCGGTGCAGGCGGACGAGCTGGCGGTGGTCGATGCCGACCAGCGGGTGATCGGGCTGCTGTCCGACGCCTATGTCAGGCGCCGCTATGCCGAGGAACTGGAAAAAGCCCAGCGCGACCTGTTCGGCGAAGCCTGAAGCGCGGCGGCGCTAGAGCTTCACCGGATCGTATCCGTCGAGACGGTGCGTACAACCCAGTGCGGCGGCATCGTCGTTTTCGCCCAGCGCCGCCAGCGTGCGCCAGCCGATCGCGCGCAGCCGCGCAGCGGCGGCGACATCGTGGCCGAGCGGGAGAAACAGCAGGTCGCGCGGCGCCTCCGCGGCGGCGAGGCGCGCCACCAGCGGATCGGCATAAAGCGAAAAGCCGGTCGCCGGCTCGCCCGCCGAACCGTCTGCCGCGCCAAGGATGCGGTACGTTCCGCCGCGGCCCAGCGCGCCGCGCACGCCCTCGGCGTAAAGCGTGAAGCCGAACCACGACTGGTATTCGAAGCCGTGCCGCTCGCTGGGGTCGAGCGTGATGCGCACCCCGGCCGGAACGCGCGCGGCGATGTCCTTCAGCGCGCGGATCCGGCTGGCGAGCGCGCCGCCGGCATCGATCGCGGCCAGCCGGTCGATCGCCGCCGCAAATGGGCCGGCCGCGTAAAGCAGCCCGGCATAGGCCTCGCCCCCGACGTCGGCGAGGCCGCCGGCATCCTTGGCGTCAAGCTCGCGGCGGACAGCGGCTACCCGCTCGGGCGCAAGGGGGAGCGGTCCGGCAGCCAGGGTATCGACCAGGTCCGGAAGCGTGAAATCGACCGACAGCCCGGTGGCGCCGGCGGCCTGCGCTGCGGCAATCGCCAGCGTCACGATCTCGCCCGCGGCGGCGACGGTGTCGCTGCCGATCAGTTCGGCGCCAAGCTGCAGGCGTTCGCGCGCGGGATCGAGCCCGTCGCCGCGGATGGTGACGACCTGCCCGGCATAGCACAGCCGAAGCGGGCGCGGGCGCGACGCCAGGCTGGTGGCGGCGATGCGGCCGACCTGCGGGGTGATGTCACTGCGCAGCGCCAGCGTGCGCAAGCTGGCGGGATCGACGAAGCGAAACATCCGGCGCGGCTCGACCCCGGCCATCCGGCTGGCGAGCGATTTCTCGAACTCGATCGACGGCGGCGATACCCGGTCATAGCCGTGCGCGTCGCAGCTATCGAGGATGCTGCGCATGGCGCGCTGGGCCGCCGCGGCCTGCGCGGGCAGGCGGTCTTCGAGGCCTTCGGGCAAAAGGTCGCGGTCGGCGTCGTTCATGGCGCCGCCGCTTAGCGGCAGATGCGCGGCGGCGAAAGGCCGATCAGAGCTGGACTTCGCCCTGGTCCTCGCCGTCCCAGTAATGGATGCGGCCGGCGTGGGCCTTGATCAGGAGGATGCCTGGCGTCGACGGCCCTTCGGGCCACCAGCGCTCCAGCTCCTTTTGCCAGCGCTTTTCAAGCTCGGCCTTGTCGCGAACGAGTTCGGCCTTGGCTTCGACATGGATGAAGGCGCCCGGCTTGCCGACCACGCCGAGAATGCCAGCGCTGCCCTGGTAGGACAGGCCGACATTGGGGTTGGTCTGGATATGCCGGACCGAGAGCGCGTCTTCGCTGGAGAAGAACCAGGCGTCGCCGTCGTACTCGACCTCGCGGTTGTTGCTCATCGGGCGGGCCGCGATGGCGCCATTGTCGGCGACCGTCTGCAACATGCAGAAGTCGACGTCCTTCATCATATCGGCGATGTCTTTCAGGGTCTTGCTCACGGCCGCGGCGCTCCTCTCGGTCTGTCGAAAGGGAAGCGCCGCGAGCGCGGCAAGGTTCCCTAGAAGCGCAGCGCCTTGACGATCTTGACGCCCGGCAGGGCGCAGGCGGCCTTGAGAACGTCCTCGGGCACCGGGCTGTCGACCGAAAGCAGCAGCACCGCCTCGCCGCCGGCATCGCGGCGACCGAGGTGGAAGGTGCCGATGTTGATGCCCGCCTCGCCCAGCAGGGTGCCGATCCGTCCGATGAAGCCCGGCGCATCCTCGTTGACGATGTAGAGCATGTAGCCAGTCAGTTCGGCTTCGATGGCGACGCCGAAGATTTCCACCAGGCGGCTCTGGTCCGCGCCGAACAGCGTGCCCGCAACCGAGCGATCGCCCGCCGACGTGCCGACGGTAACGCGCACCAGCGTGTTGTAGGCGCCGTCGCGGTCGTGCCGGATCTCGCGCACGTCGAGGCCGCGTTCCTTGGCCAGGAACGGCGCGTTGACCATGTTCACGGTGTCCGAATAGCGGCGCATGAAGCCCGCCAGCACCGCCCCGGTAATCGGTTTGGGGTTGAGCTGCGCGGCGGCGCCTTCGACCTCGACCGCGATGCGGGTCAGGTTATCGTGCGCCAGCTGGCCCACCAGGCTGCCGAGCTGCTCGGCCAGCTTCATGTACGGACGCAGCTTGGGCGCTTCCTCCGCCGAGAGCGACGGCATGTTGAGCGCGTTGGTGACCCCGCCGCTGACCAGGTAATCGGCCATCTGCTCGGCCACCTGCAGCGCCACGTTGACTTGCGCCTCGGTGGTCGAGGCGCCCAGGTGCGGCGTGCAGATGAAGTTCGGCGTTCCGAACAGGGGCGAATCCTTGGCCGGCTCGGTCTGGAACACGTCAAGCGCGGCGCCGGCGATATGACCGGAATCCAGACCCGCCTTGAGCGCTGCCTCGTCGATCAGTCCGCCGCGCGCGCAATTGACGATGCGCACCCCCGGCTTGGTCTTGGCCAGGTTCTCGGCAGAGAGGATGTTGCGCGTCTGGTCGGTCAGCGGCGTATGCAGCGTGATGAAGTCGGCGCGGGCCAACAGGGTCTCGAGATCGGCCTTTTCCACGCCCATCTCGATCGCGCGCTCCGGCGTGAGGAAAGGATCGTAGGCGACCACCTTCATCTTAAGGCCGAGCGCGCGCGCCGCGACGATGGAGCCGATATTGCCGGCACCGATCAGGCCCAGCGTCTTGCCGGTGACCTCGACCCCCATGAAGTCGTTCTTCGGCCACTTGCCGGCCTGGGTCTGGGCGTTGGCTTCGGGGATCTGGCGGGCGAGCGCGAAGATCATCGCTATGGCGTGTTCGGCGGTCGTGATCGAGTTGCCGAACGGGGTGTTCATCACGACCACGCCTTTGGCCGACGCCGCGGGGATATCGACGTTGTCCACGCCGATGCCGGCGCGGCCGATCACCTTGAGGTTGGTCGCGGCATCGAGGATCGCCGGCGTCACCTTTGTGGACGAGCGGATGGCGAGGCCGTCGTAATCGCCGATGCGGGCGATCAGCTGTTCAGGCGTTTCGCCAGTAATCACATCGACGTCGCAGCCGCGCTCTTCAAAGATCTTGGCGGCATTGGGGTCCATCTTGTCGGAAATGAGGACACGGGGCTTGGTCATGAAATCGGTTCCTTCGTCAGCCCGGATCGATCCGGGGCCCCGCTGCCAGGCGGGCGTAAATTGGGGAAAGCGGAAGCTCCGACCCCGGTCCGGGGCAGTCGCCGCGTTCAGGCCTTGAGCTGCGCCCAGGCCCAGTCGAGCCAGGGGCCGAGCGCCTCGATATCGGCGGTGTCGACCGTGGCGCCGCACCACACCCGCAAGCCCGGCGGAGCATCGCGGTAGCCGGCGATATCGTAAGCGGCCCCTTCCTTTTCGAGGCTGCCGGCGAAGGCCTTGATGAAGTCGGCGTCCGCGCCTTCGACCGTGAGGCAGACCGAGGTCTTCGAGCGGCTGGCCGGGTCGGCGGCGAGGTGGCCCAGCCACGGACGCGCGGCAACGATGGCATGGAGCGCGGCGGCATTGGCGTCCGAACGGGCTTGCAGCCCCTCGAGCCCGCCGACCGAGCGTGCCCACTCGAGCGCGAAGATCGCGTCTTCTACCGCCAGCATCGACGGGGTGTTGATCGTCTCGCCCTTGAACACGCCCTCGGCGAGCTTGCCCTTCGACACGAGCCGGAAAACCTTGGGAAGGGGCCAGGCCGGGGTGTAGCTTTCCAGCCGTTCGACTGCGCGCGGACCCAGGATCAGCACGCCATGCGCGCCCTCGCCGCCCAGCACCTTCTGCCACGAGAATGTTGCGACATCGACCTTGGTCCAGTCGATGTCATAGGCGAAGACCGCGCTGGTGGCGTCGGCGAACGACAGGCCGGCACGGTCCGCCGCGATCCAGTCCGCATTCGGCACGCGCACACCGCTGGTGGTGCCGTTCCAGGTGAACAGCACGTCGTCGTTCCAGTCGACCTGCGATAAGTCGGGCAGCTGGCCGTAATCGGCGCGAATAACCGTGGGATCGATTTTCAGCTGCTTGACCGCGTCGGTCACCCAGCCCTCGCCAAAGCTCTCCCACGCCAGCGTGGTCACGCCGCGCGCGCCCAGCATCGTCCAGATCGCCATTTCAAAAGCGCCGGTGTCGGACCCCGGCACGATGCCGATGCGGTGCGTGTCGGGAAGCTGCAGCACTTCGCGCATCAGGTCGATGCAGTAGCCGAGCCGCGCCTTGCCGATCTTGGCGCGGTGCGACCGGCCGAGCGATTCGACGCTTAGTTTTTCAGGGGCATATCCGGGTGGCTTGGCGCAGGGCCCGGACGAGAAATAGGGACGCGCCGGCAGCGCCGGCTTGAGGTCAGTCATTGCAGTCTCTCCTTGCAGAGAGCACGCGCGGCGTTGGGACCGCGTGGCCCGTCGGCCGCCTTAAGGTTGCGCCGGGGGGTGTCAACACGATTACGCTAGTGCGATGGCCTGGCCGCGATGGTAAGATTGTTACCGGGAGGCCGCCATGCCGGGAAAGCTGCTGACATCGTTGGCGATCGTGGTCCTGCTGGCCGGATGCGGCCTGCTGCCCGAGGCGCGGCGGGAACCGGCCCGGCGATCCACCCAGGCGATGACGCCGCGGCCCGATGCGCAGGCCTGCCTTGCCGATCTCGGCCGCCGGCAGCTATCCTTCAGTCCACTGCCCGACCAGTATTACGGCGCCGGCTGCGCCACGCTTAACACGGTGCGGCTGGCTGCGCTGAGGGGCGACGATGCCGACTTCGCGCTCTCCAACCTGGGACCCGTTACGTGCCCGCTGGCCGAAACCTTTGCCGCGTGGGCGCGCTACGGCGTTGATCGCGCCGCGCGCCAGGTACTTGGCAGCGCCCTGGCCCGCATCGATACGATGGGCAGCTATTCGTGCCGCAGCGTGGCGGGCAGCAAGCGGCTGTCGGCGCACGCGACCGCGCAGGCCATCGACGTCGCCGCCTTCGTGCTGGCGGACGGGCGCCGCGTTTCGGTGCGTGAGGACTGGCGCGGCGGCTCTGACGCAGAGCGGCGGTTCCTGGCGGTGATTCACGCCAGCGCCTGCAAGCGATTCGGCACCGTGCTGGGTCCGGACTACAACACCGCGCACGCCGACCACCTCCACCTTGAACTGAGCGGGCAGCGCTTCTGCCGCTAGCCGATGCCGGCGCCCGCCTTGCCCGCGGCCGTGAAAGGCGGCAGGGAAATCCGGAGACCGCATTCGAAAAAGCGAGCCCCTGCATGACGTCCGCTTCCGCCGACCTGCCCGACGCGCGCGACTGGGTGGGCCAGGCGGTCCGCCAGCTCGAGGCCGACCAGCGCCGTTCCGCCGATACCCACCTGGTGCGACTGGCGATCCCGGCTCTGCCGGGGGTCGATTTGTACTTCAAGGACGAATCGACGCATCCAAGCGGCAGCCTCAAGCACCGGCTTGCGCGCTCGCTGCTGCTTTACGGCCTGTGCAACGGCTGGATCGGCCCGGCGACCCGGCTGTTCGATGCGACATCGGGATCGACGGCGGTGTCGGAAGCCTATTTCGCACGCCTGCTGGGGCTGCCGTTTACCGCGGTGGTTCCGCGCGGCACCGCCGCCGCCAAGATCGCCGCGATCGAGTTCGAAGGCGGCGGCGTGCATTACGTCGACGACGCGCGCGAGGCCGTGGCCGAGGCGGCGCGCTTGGCGGCCGCCTGCAACGGCCATTTCCTCGACCAGTTCACGTATGCCGAACGCGCGACCGACTGGCGGGGCAACAACAATATCGCCGAAAGCATCTTCACCCAGATGTCGCTTGAGCGGCACAAGGTGCCGACCTGGGTGGTCTGCGGCGCCGGCACCGGCGGCACGTCTGCGACGATCGGGCGCTATATCCGCCTGACCGGTGCGCAGACCCGGCTCTGCGTAGCCGATCCCGAAGGATCGGTGTTCCATCGCCATTTCGCCGACCGCTCAGTCACCTGCCTGCCCGATCGCTGCGGCTCTGCGATCGAGGGGATCGGCCGCGCCGGGGTCGAGCTGTCGTTCATACCGACGGTGATCGACCGCATGATCGCGGTTAGCGACGCCGCCAGCATAGGCGCGATGCGGGCGCTGAGCGCGGCGCTGGGGCGGCGGGTCGGGGGATCGACCGGGACCAACCTGGCGGCCTGCCTGCAACTTGCGCGCGAAATGGCGGACGAAGGGCGCAGCGGTTCGATCGTGACGCTGATCTGCGACAGCGGGCAGCGTTATGCCGACACCTATTACGACGATGCCTGGCTGGAGAGCCGCGGTATTGCGTGGCAGGATCATGCGGCCGCGGCCGCGGCGTTGCTGACCCCGGCCTGAGCCGCGCTCAGGAGCCTTTCGCCGCGCTTTTCAGCACGGCCTCGGCGGTTTCGGTAGCGGCCTGTTCGGCCGCCTTGGCTACCGCGTTGCCGGCCGCCTCGTCGACTGCCTTGGCCTTTGCCTGCTCTTCGAACGAATAGTCGGGCAGTTCGTGAAAGGCCTTTTTGAGGGCGGCCGCCCAGCCGCTGCTAATGGCCTGGAAATAGGGATCGTCGGCGGTGATCCGGCGCTCGACCAGCGGCTCGAACCGGTCCCGTTCGATGACGAGCAGGTCGAGGGGGAGCCCAACCGAGAGGTTGGCCTTGAGAGTGGAATCGAAGCTCACCATCAGCAGCTTGGCGGCGTCCTCGAAGCTCATGTCGTGATCGTAGCCACGGATAAGGATCGGGCGGCCGTACTTGGTCTCGCCGATCTGGAAGAAAGGCGTGTCGCCGCTGGCCTCGATGAAGTTGCCCTCGGGGTAGACCAGGAACAGCCGCGGCTCCATGCCCTTGATCTGGCCGGCGATGATCATCGAGGCGGTGAAGCGCCCCGACCCGGACTGGCCGTTTTCGGATTGCCGACCGGCGATCGTCTCGCGCAAAAGCTTGCCCACCATGCTGGCGACCTGGAACATCGTCTCCGCCTCGAGCAGCGAATTCCTGCGTTCGGGCACGGTCTTGCCGCGTTCTTCCAGCTGGCTGATCACGGCCTGCGTGGTGGCGAGGTTGCCCGCGGTCATGACCGCGATGATCCGGTCGCCCGGGATGCTCCAGTGGAACATCTTGCGGAACACGGAGATGTTGTCGACGCCCGAATTGGTCCGGGTGTCGCTCATCAGGACCATCCCGTGGTCGAGCGATAATCCTACACAATAGGTCATGGCTGGGCGCGATCCTATTGGCTCGATTGCCGCTGTTCAACCGCCAGCGCGACGGTCAGTTCGGTCTTTCCCCCGCCAAAGCTGAGGCCGGTAATAGGCGCCGCCTCGGCATAGTCCCGCCCGGTGGCGACGCGGACGTAGCGCGGATCGGGGCTGATCGCGTTGGAGATGTCGAAGCCGACCCAGCCCAATCCGTCGACGTGGGCTTCGGCCCAGGCGTGGCCGGCGTCCTGCTCGATCCGGTCGTTCATCATCAGGTAGCCCGAGACGTAGCGTGCCGGGATACCCATCGCGCGGGCGGCACCGATGAAAACGTGGGCATGGTCCTGGCACACGCCCTGGCCCAGCGTCGCGGCTTCCTCGGCGGTAGTTGCGGTGTCGGTCGCGCCGACGACGTAGGCGATGTCGCCGCGGATCTCGGCAGAAAGGCGGTGCAGCGTCGCCAGCGTATCGCCGCCGTCGTCGCCGGCACGGGCGAGGATGGCGCGCACTCTTGGACCTGGCCGGGTCAGCGGGGTCTGCGCGCGGAACAACCACAGCGGCATGTGCCCGGCATGGTGGCCGATGACGCCGGCATGATCGGACGTCTCGACCGTGCCGCGGCAGGTCACCGTAACCTCGCGCGCGCCCGGCACGACCGAAAGCAGCGTGACGCGGTTGTGGTTGTGATCGTCATAGTCGACCTGGCTGGACCCGCCGGCAAGGGTCATCGTCCAGTCGAGGACTTTCTGGCCCTGGGTCGACTTGGGTGTCAGCCGCAGCCGCTGCAGGCCATGCGCGACCGGCTCGGCGAAGCTGTACGACGTGGTGTGTTCGATCGACAGTAGCATCGTCAGGCCCGGAACCTGTAGTCGTGTTCGATCGCCTGCGCGACCTGGCGGTTACGCGACAGGAAAGCAGCAATGTACTGGTGCAGCCCGCCTTCGAAAATGCGCTCGATCGTCATTGCCGACAAGTCGCGCTTGATGCCCGCGACCAGTTCATTGGCGCTCGACTCGTTGCCGTACTGGCGTGCCAGCCCGGTCAGGTTGCTGTCGAGCTTGTCCATACAGAACGCCAGGCTGCGGGGAAAGCGTTCGTCCAGGATCAGGAATTCGGTGATGCCGCGCGGGTCCATCGCACCGGCGTTCAGCCAGCGATAGGCCCGTTCGCCCGACACCGCGCGCAGCACGCTTTCCCACTGTACGTTGTCGAGACTGGAGCCGACCCAGGCGAGCGAAGGCAGCAGCACGAAGTACTTGATGTCGAGGATGCGGGCGGTGTTGTCGGCGCGCTCCACGAATGTGCCGAGGCGGCAGAAATTGTAGTTGTCGTTGCGCAGCATCGTGCCGTCGAGCGCGCCGCGCACCAGCGTCGCTTGCTTGCGGATCGTGCCCAGGACATCGATGACCGAACCCTCGCGCACCGGGCGCGACAGCGTGTCCTTCAGCACCATCCAGCTTTCGTTGACTGCTTCCCAGACCTCGCGCGTCAGCGCGGTGCGTACCGCGCGCGCGTTGGTGCGCGCCGCCTCGGTCATGGCCAGGACGCTGCCGGTGTTGGACTTGTCGCGAAGCAGGTAGTTCCATACCTGGACGCCCGTATAGCTGCCGTTGGCGGCCTCGTAGCCGGCGCGCAGCCCCACGGTCGCGACGACCGAGCGCCATTCCTCTTCCGACACCACGCGGTCGCGGGTCAGTGCCATGCGAAAGCCGGCGTCGATCAGCCGCGCGGTGTTTTCCGCCCGCTCGAGGTAGCGCGCCATCCAGAACACGCCCGAGGCGGTCCGGCCTAGCATGATGGGGCTGCGCCGATCACTCTTCGAGCACCCACGAATCCTTGGTTCCGCCGCCTTGCGAGGAGTTGACCACCAGGCTGCCGGGCTTCAGCGCAACGCGGGTCAGGCCGCCGGGGGTGATGTCGATGCCCTCGGGGCTGACCAGCACGAACGGCCGCAAGTCGACGTGGCGCGGCGTCAGGCCGCGCCGGGCGAAGATCGGCACGGTCGACAGCGCCAGGGTCGGCTGGGCGATGTAGTTGTCGGGCCGGGCGCGAAGTTTTTTCGCGAACGCGGCGATCTCCTTCTTCGAGGCCGCCGGCCCGACCAGCATCCCGTAGCCGCCCGAGCCGTGCACTTCCTTGACGACCAGCTCGGCCAGGTTGTCGAGCACGTAGGCCAGGCTGTCGTCCTCCGAACAGCGCCAGGTCGGCACGTTCTTCAGCAGCGGCTTCTCGCCGGTGTAGAACTCCACGATCTCCGGCATGAAGCTGTAGATTGCCTTGTCGTCGGCGATGCCGGTGCCGGGCGCGTTGGCGATGGTGATCCCGCCGGCCCGGTAGACGTCCATGATGCCCGGCACGCCCAGCGCGCTGTCCGGCTTGAACGTCAACGGATCGAGGTAATCGTCGTCGACGCGGCGATACAGCACGTCGATCGGGGTATATCCCTGGGTGGTGCGCATCGCCACGCGCCCGTCGATGACGCGCAGATCGGTCCCTTCCACCAGCTCGGCGCCCATCTGGTCGGCCAGGAACGCATGCTCGAAATAGGCCGAATTGTAGATGCCCGGCGTCAGCACGGCGACGACCGGGCGCTGCCCCTTCCGCGCGAAGGCGGGCGGTGCGCTGGCAGCAAGGCTCTTGGCGAGGCGGCGCGGGTAGTCCTGCACCGGGCGGACGCGGACCTGCGTGAACAGTTCCGGGAACATCGCCATCATGGTTTCGCGGTTTTCCAGCATGTAGGAAACGCCGCTGGGCGTGCGGGCGTTGTCCTCCAGCACCATGAAATCGTCGGGGCCGGTGCGCACCAGGTCGATGCCGACGATGTGGGTGTAGACCCCGCCGGGCGGGCTCATCCCCACCATCGCTGGAAGAAACGCGGCGTTCTGGGAGATCAGCCGTTCGGGCAGGCGCCCGGCACGGACGATCTCCTGGCGGTGGTAGATATCGTGCAGGAAGGCGTTGATCGCACGAACCCGCTGCTCGATCCCGCGCGACAGCTTGCGCCATTCGGCGGCGGTGACGATGCGCGGCACCATGTCGAACGGGATCAGCCGCTCTTCGCCGGCATCCTCGCCATAGACGTTGAAGGTGATGCCGGTGCGGCGAAAAAAGTTCTCCGCCTCGATCCCCTTGCGCTGGAGCAGGCCGCGGTCCTGCGCGGCGAACCACCGGCAATAGCCGGCATAAGCGTCTCGCACGGAGCCTTCGGCATCGTGCATCTCGTCATAGCAACGCGCCCGCTCTGTCACCCGATCAGCCCCATCGGGCCAAAAGGCCCGTTGATCGCGGCGCTGTCAAGCGCGCTTCGCACCTGCAGCATCAGCAAGTCGACTGCCAGCGCGTGACGACGTGCGCTGCCAGCGTCATGCCCGCCCCGGGCAGTCCGCCGGCCAGTTGCTGGACCTGCATGGCGAGGTCCGACGAGCGCGCGGTGAACTGGCCCTTGAGGTCGTACTTGCCGACCAGGCCCTGCCCCGTCCGGCAGGTCATCCGCGCGTTGAGCGACCCGTGCGAAGCATCGAAGCGGTCGTAAGTGCAATCGCCCTGGCCGACCCGGCTGATGAAGGCTTCGTAGCCCTTGTCGGCCTCGGCCCGGGTTAGGCAGAACTCCTGCGCCTGGCCCGACGTCGCGAACATGCCCTGCATGCGCTGCGCCATCGCCGGGTCCATGCCGGGAAACGACAGCCTGGTGACCGTGACGGTGCTGCGATAGCGCCCCGGATCGGGCCGCGCGATCTGCGCCGCCTCCTTCTTGACGTCCGCCACGCTCGGCGGCCCGTCCTTCTTGCAGCCGGCGAGGGCGAGCGGGATGGCAAGGAAAAGAAGCGTCGACGGGTTCATCCGCGCACCAACGCGCGAGCCATCGAGGCGTTGCGCGTTCGCCATTCGTTTCCCATATTCGCTGCCATGGCCGAACTCGTGATCCGCAGGGGCTTGGAAGAGCCCGATACCACCGGCGCTTTCGTGCCGCACAAGCCGGCGCGGCCGGAAAAATCGATGCCGGGGCGCAAGTTCCGGATCGAAAGCGACTACGAGCCGGCGGGCGACCAGCCGACAGCGATCGCCGAACTGGTCAAGACCGCGCGCGACGACGAAAAGACGCAGGTGCTGCTCGGCGTGACCGGCAGCGGCAAGACCTTCACGATGGCCAAGGTGATCGAGGAGCTGCAGCGCCCGGCGCTGATCCTTGCGCCCAACAAGATCCTGGCGGCGCAGCTCTATGGTGAATTCAAGAGCTTCTTCCCCGACAACGCGGTCGAGTATTTCGTTTCCTATTACGACTACTACCAGCCGGAGGCCTACGTGCCCCGGTCGGACACCTACATCGAGAAGGAAAGCTCGGTTAACGAGGCGATCGACCGGATGCGCCATTCGGCCACGCGCGCGCTGCTTGAGCGCGACGACGTGATCATCGTCGCCTCGGTGAGCTGCCTTTACGGCATCGGCTCGGTCGAGACGTATTCGGCGATGATCTTCGACCTCAAGAAGGGCGAGACGGTCGACCAGCGCGAGATCGTGAGGAAGCTGGTGGCGCTGCAGTACAAGCGCAACGACGCCGCTTTCACCCGCGGCACCTTCCGCGTTCGCGGCGACAGCCTGGAGATCTTCCCGTCGCATTACGAGGACATGGCCTGGCGGGTGTCGTTCTTCGGCGACGAGATCGAGGACATTGCCGAGTTCGACCCGTTGACCGGCAAGAAGGGCGCATCGCTGGCATCGGTGCGGGTCTACGCCAATTCGCACTACGTCACCCCCGGACCGACGATGAAGCAGGCGAGCGAGGCAATCCGGTTCGAGCTCACCGAACGGCTCAAGGAGCTGGAAGCCGAGGGCAAGCTGCTGGAACACCAGCGGCTTGAGCAGCGCACCAACTTCGACCTGGAAATGATCGCCGCCACCGGGAGCTGCGCGGGAATCGAGAACTATTCGCGCTTCCTGACCGGCCGCCTGCCGGGCGAGCCGCCGCCGACGCTGTTCGAGTACCTGCCCGACAACGCGCTGCTGTTCGTGGACGAAAGCCACCAGACGGTGCCGCAGATCGGCGCTATGAGCAAAGGCGACCACCGCCGCAAAATCACGCTGGCCGAATACGGGTTCCGCCTGCCCAGCTGTATCGACAATCGCCCGCTGCGCTTCAACGAATGGGACGCGATGCGCCCGCAGACCATTGCTGTGTCGGCCACGCCGGGCGGCTGGGAAATGGAGGAATCAGGCGGCGTGTTCGCCGAACAGGTGATCCGCCCGACCGGGCTGATCGACCCGCCGGTGATCATCCGCCCGGTCGAGGACCAGGTCCAGGATTGCATCGAGGAATGCCGCAAGGTCGCCCAGGCGGGCTACCGCACGCTGGTAACCACGCTGACCAAGCGCATGGCCGAGGACCTGACCGAGTTCATGCACGAAGCCGGGCTGCGCGTGCGCTACATGCATTCAGACGTCGAGACGCTTGAGCGTATCGAACTGATCCGCGATCTTCGCCTTGGCGTTTACGACGTGTTGGTGGGCATCAACCTGCTGCGCGAGGGGCTCGACATTCCCGAATGCGGGCTGGTCTGCATCCTCGATGCCGACAAGGAGGGTTTTCTGCGCAGCGAAACCAGCCTGATTCAGACCATCGGGCGGGCCGCGCGCAACGTCGATGGCCGCGTAATCCTCTATGCCGACCGCATGACCGGATCGATGGAGCGCGCGATCGCGGAAACCGATCGGCGCCGCGCCAAGCAGGAGGAATTCAACGCCGCCAACGGCATTACCCCGACCACGATCAAGCGCCGCATCGCCGACATCGTCGCCGACACCGCCAGCCGCGACGGCGTGCTGGTCGATATCGAGGACGACGCGGTCAACAACCTCGTCGGGCACAACCTGCGCGCCTATATCGAGGACCTGGAAAAACGCATGCGGACCGCCGCCGCCGACCTCGAGTTCGAGGAAGCCGGCCGCCTGCGCGACGAAATCCGCCGCCTAGAGGAGGGCGAGCTCGGCATCGGCGGGGATGCCAGCGCTGCGCCGCGCGTGGGCCGCAGTAACGAAGGCAAGCCCGGCACCCGCAAGACGCGCTTAGGCAAGACCCAGCGCAAGTGGAACCGCTGACGCTCACGCGCCGCGCGGCCTGCGGCGGGGCGCTGGCGCTGGCGACCGGCCCGGCGCTGGCACGGCGTGTGCCGCGCGTGCTGACCGGGCTCGACCGCCTGGCGAGCGGTGACGTGGGCACGCTCGCTGGTCAGCGGATCGGCCTGCTCACCCATGACGCGGCCGTCGCTGCGGACGGTCGCCGCTCGGTCGACGTGATCGCAGGGCTGCGCGGCGTCACTCTTGCGGCGTTGTTCGCGCCCGAGCACGGTCTTGCCGGCGGCGCCGCGGCAGGGGAGCACGTTGGCGACCGGCGCGATACCCGCACCGGCCTTCCGATCTACAGCCTGTACGGTGCACGCACGGCTCCGGAGCCGGCTCAGCTTGCGGGGATCGACTGGCTGGTGGTCGATCTGCAGGACGCGGGGCTGCGCTGCTACACGTACGCGGGAACCGCGATGGCCGCGATCCGCGCCGCGCAGGTGGCCGGTTTGCGCACGTTGGTGCTAGATCGCCCCAATCCGCTTGGCGCGGCGGTCGAGGGACCCATGCTCGACCCCGCGCTGCCGCTCACGCCCGTTACCGCGCTGCCGGTGCCCTACCGCCACGGGATGACTCTGGGGGAACTGGCAAGGCTGCTGGTCGGCCGCAACGTCGAGGTTGCCGCGATGCAGGGCTGGCGCCGCGCCGATGGGACCGCCGTGTTCGGCAGCGGCCGACTGCCTTTCGTAACGCCCTCGCCCAACCTGCGCTCGCCGGCGGCGATGCTTGCCTACGCCGCGACCGTACTGATCGAGGGCACCAATCTGT
Organism: Parablastomonas sp. CN1-191; assembly: GCF_049354825.1. Taxonomy (GTDB): domain Bacteria; phylum Pseudomonadota; class Alphaproteobacteria; order Sphingomonadales; family Sphingomonadaceae; genus Novosphingobium. The sequence goes on from NZ_CP186480.1 coordinate 1,291,264, forward strand.
CCGAGGGGCGCGGCACCGCGGCGCCATTCCAACAGGTCGGCGCGCCGTGGTTGATCGCCGCTCCGGTAGTCGCTGCGCTTAAGCGCGCAGGCTTGCCCGGCGTCCACGTTGCCCCGACCGCCTTTACCCCGGCGGCTTCGAAACACGCCGGGTCGCGCTGCCAGGGGATCGCCATGACGGTGACGGATGAACGCCGTTTCAACGGCTTCGCAACCGGGCTCGCGCTGATCGCCGCTATCCGCGCGGCGCACCCGGACCGCTTCGCGTTCCTGCCCGGCAAGCCGCCGTTCTTCGACCTCCTCGCCGGCGCGGGCGCCGTGCGACAAGGGTTGGAGGCGGGACGATCGCTCGCCGCGATCCTCGCCGACACGGCGATCGGGCCGGCAGGTTACGCCCGGCGAGATGTCTACCTTTATTAACGCGCGGCTTGCCCCGCTGCTACGCAGCCCGTTCTCCGCGGCCGCTCCAGGCGGCCTTCAAAGCTTGCCGAACTTCGCTTCGTAAGCGCCGGTATCGCCAGCCGAAAGCAACCTGGCCTGTTCGATCCAGTTGTCACGCGCGGGCCGGCCGGCGAAGCTGCCGAGCTGGGCGTCGACGCGCGCCAGGTCGGCGTCGGTCCACGCCGCGATCTGGTCGAAGCGCATGATGCCAAGTCCGTTCAGGGTCGTCGCCAGCTTGGGCCCGACGCCCTTGATCCGGCGCAAGTCGTCGCCCTCGCCTGTGGCGAGCGGCGCCGATCCCGCACCCGGTTCGGCCGCGGCGACCGCTTCGCCGGCTGCGACCGACACCGCCTCGCCCATGCCGCCGAGAATCCCGGCGGCCGGCGGCGCGACCACCGGCGGCACTGCGACGGCCGGCGGCGCATCGATCAGGGCCTGATTGCGCGCCGCCGGGGCGGCGCCTTCGTCCAGAACGTCGGGACGGTGCTGGCGGGTTCTGGGGGCAGCTGCGCGGCCGAACAGCCACCAGGCCACGGCCAGGCCGACCAGCAGTGCCAGCACGAAGGCCAGCCAGTTCGCTTCGATCATCGCGGTCATTGTCGTCCCCTTATTTTCGGCCCCAGGCGAGCCAGCCCAGACCCAGCCCGCCGGCATAGGCCAGCAGCGCCACGAACACCGATTCAAGCCATAGCGGCGGCATCAGCGAGCCCCCGGCGTGTCGATCGGCGTCGGCCGCAGCACGGCCGGCACGATCAGTGAAAACTCGATCCTGCGATTGGCCGGATCGCTCGGCTCGAGGCCCGCGATCGGCTCCGCCGACCCGACCCCCTTGGCGCGCAGGCTGCGTTCGGGCAGGCCGCGCTGGGCCAGGGCGTTGCGCACCGCGGCGGCGCGCTGAGACGACAGCGCGACGTTGGCGTCCTCGTTGCCGTTGGCATCGGTGTGCCCGACGATGGCGATGACGCTGCCGGTGCACGGCTCCAGCGCCCTCGCCACTTCGTTCACGACTTCGATACTGGCGGGATCGATCTCGGCGCTGCCCTGGCGAAAGCGTATCGATCGCGCCTTGAGGATGCCGTCGACGTCGTCCTGGCAATGCAGCGCAGTGGGCGTCGCCTCGGCCAACGCGGCCTGCGGCAACGGATCGCGCCAGGTTACCCCGCCCACACCCGGAATCGCGGCAACCGCGGTTGCAAGCCGGGCCCGCTCATGAGGGGGCAGGTCGGTGCCGCCGACCAACACGGGATGTCGCGTCAGCCAGCGGCGACCGTCGACGAATTGTGCGGACACCCCCGTTCCCGCCATCACGACTTGAGAACGGGCGCGCATGGCCGCCACCAGCTCAGGTCCCTTCAGCGCGGTGCCGGCCACCGCCAGCAGGGCTGCGGCGGCAGCGCCGGCGGCGATTACAAGCGGCGTTCCAAAGGTCATACCCGGGCGATAGCCGGGCGAGCGCCCGCGCTCAACGCTTGTCGCGCGCGCCGGCAACGTCGACCAGGCGCAGGAACTCGCTGCGATAGTAATCGCTCTGCGGGCCGGCCAACGCCTTGACGTCCTGGTAGCTGAAGCCGCCCATCAACCGGTCGCCGCGCAGCTTTTGCGCGAACGCGGCCACCGCGGCGGCAAAGGCGAAGTCGGGCCGCGCCTGGCGTGTGAACCGGGCCGATGCCGGGACGGCGCGGCTGATCAGCTGCGACGTGCTCGATCCCGGGCGCTTGTAGCGCAGCTTGACGAAGGCCAGTTCCCCTCCCTTGCCGGTGCCGGCCGGCGCGGCGTAGCGGCGCGGATCGCTCCACCCCGGGGATCCGGCGGGGACGATCTCGTAGATCGCGGTGACCTGGTGACCGGCGCCGATATCGCCTGCGTCCACCTTGTCGTTGTTGAAGTCTTCCTCGCGCAGCGCGCGGTTTTCGTAACCGAGCAGGCGGTACTCGCGCACCTGGGCCGGGTTGAACTCGACCTGGATCTTCACATCGCTGGCGATCGTGAACAGCGTCGAGGACAGTTCCTCGCCCAGCACCTTGCGGGCTTCGAGCGCGCTGTCGATGTAGGAATAGTTGCCGTTCCCGGCGTCGGCGATCTTTTCCATCATCGAGTCGTTGAAGTTGCCGGTTCCGAAACCGAGCGTGGAGAGGGTGACGCCGCTGTCGCGCTCCTTCTCGATCACGCTGACCAGTTCCTTGTCGCTGGTAATGCCGACGTTGAAATCGCCGTCGGTTGCCAGCAGGACCCGGTTGATCCCGCCGGCGATCATGCCGCTGCGCGCGGTCTCGTAGGCAAGGCGCAGGCCGCGCTCGCCCGCGGTGGATCCGTTGGCGACCAGCTTGTCGAGCGCGGCGCGGACCTTCGCCTTGTCGCTCGTCGGCTCGAGCAGCAATTTCTCACCGCTGGCGTATGTAACGATCGACACTTTGTCGTCGGGTCGCAGTTCGTCGGCAAGGCCCGTCAGCGCAGCCTTGACCAGCGGCAGCTTGTCGTCGCTCGCCATAGAGCCCGATACGTCGACCAGGAAAACCAGGTTTGCCGCCGGGCGGGCGCTGCGAGGCACGTCGTAGCCGCGCAGGGCCACGCGCATCAGCGCGGTGCTGGCGTTCCACGGCGTCTGCATGACGTCGGTGGTGACGGTGAACGGCGCCGTGCGACTTGCCGGCGCGGGAAGCGCGTAACGGAAATAGTTGATGAATTCCTCGGTCCGGACCGCATCGGGCGGCGGCAGCTGGCCCATCGTCAGGAACCGCCGTGCGTTGGCGTAGGCGCCGGTATCGACATCGACCGAGAAGGTCGAGACGGGCGCGTCGGCCGTGCGAAAGGCGCCGGCGACCGGGTTGTCGGCATAGCGTTCAGCCGAATTCTGCACTCCGTTGACCTGGCCGGGCGCGATGCGCGAGCCGGTGACCATTAAGGGTGCCGCCATGACCGGCGGAGGGGGCGGCGGCGGGGCTGGCGGCGGCGGCATCGGCGGCGGTGCCTCGAGCCCATCTTCGGTGTGGACCGAGCTGGCGCAGCCCGACAGCACCAGGGCGCTGGCGGAAACGGCGATAACGAACCTGCGGATCATGCCCCTGAACTCCCCGTGTTGTGCGACCCGGGTTGCCGACCGCAACGAAGCTTCTTTCGGATGAACGGCCGGTTAACTGATGATTTTACGCGCTTTCCTGCGCTTTTCCGGCCACGTTGCGCCTGAACAGGACCCGGTCGTCAGGCCCGAATCCCCACCGCCAGATTATCGTTCCATAGGTCAGCAGGATGAACGGCACGCCGACGATCAGCTGAAGCCAATGCGGCAGCAGGCGGGTGACCACATAGCCCGCCGCAAGCGCTGGGACCACCGCGACGATCAGCGACCAGCGCCAGTTGTTGATGCGTTGGCCCAGGACCCTGGACAGGATGAAACCCTTGGTGATCGAGGCGAACGCCAGCGACAGCATCAGGGCAGCCGCCGCGCCGGCCGACTGCCAGTTGGCGACGTGATCGCGCGGCACCTTGATGCCGAACGGCAGGTTCATATCCGGCATTTTCGGGATCAGCAGCACGAAGGTGATCGTCAGCGCCGCCTGCAGCGCGATCGTACACAGCGATACGGCCAGGTTTTTGAGCCGCGCCATGTAGATCAGCGCCGCTTCGCTGACCACCGCGGTGGCGGCGACGACTTCGGCAAGCAGCAGCAGGTTGAGCGCGCCGGTACCGCCAACGAAAGTCTTGCCGACAAGCCCCATCACCGCTTCGCCCGGCACGCCCAGCGACAGCGCGATCCCGGCCTGCGCGGCGGTAATCCAGAAACCCACCTGGCAGACCTGCAGCGCGATCGCGGCGTAGTTCTTTTCCTTGAGATTGCGGGTGATGACCGGTCCGAGAATGGGCTCGAAGCTGGTTTTCAGCTTTTGCGGCAGCGAGGCGATCTGCTGCGCCGCGTAGTAGACCCCGACCGCGCGGGGGCTGGCGACCATCCCCAGGATCGCGATGTCGAGCTTGCGGCTGCCCCATTCGACCATGTCCGCGCCCGCCAAAGGCGAGGACGCCAGCGCCAGACGCCAGGTACGCAGTGGGTGCGGGCGCCAGTGATGCGGCAGGCCGAACGCCTTTAACAGCGGCCACAGCGCCACCGCCGCCGCCGCGGTCTTGGCAATGATGTAGGACAGTGCCAGCCCGCCTTCCGGTATGAAGCTGAACAGCGCCACGGCCATGATCGCCATCGTCCAGGGCTCGACGATCGAACGGGCCCGCACCGTCGCGGCAACGTCGTAGCGATAGGCCAGGCCTGCCAGCGCGATATCGGTGAGCGCGTTGGGCAGGATTGCCAGCGGCAGCAGCCGGTCCCAGCGGCTGTACTCGCCGCTTGGGAACATCGGCGCGGGAAAGACGAAGAACAGCAGCGCGGCAGCGATGCCCAGCACCAGCGACAGGATCATCCCGTCGGCAATGACATGCGCGTGCGGTCGCTCGTCCTCGGCCAGCCGCTGCGCCAGGCCGCGCCGCTGGCCCAGCGCGCAGAGCTGGCTGGTCAGCTCGACGATGACGAGCGCAGAGGCGTAGCGGCCCAGCGCCTCGACCCCGTAGGCGCGCCCGGCAATGAACAGGAACGGCGCCGTACCCGCCAGCCTGAGCAGAAATCCGAAGAAATTGGTGCGCCCGCCCTTGGCAAGGGCGGCGATGTCCTGGCTCGAATTCTCGCTCAAGCGGACGGATCCAGTTCCGGCTTGAGCGGCCGTGCCAGCAAGCCGGCGGCGACATCACGGGCAGAGCTTTCGCCCGCCAGCAGGCGCGCGACCGCCGCGACGATCGGCATCGATACGCCCCGCGCCTCCGCCAGTCCCGCCAGCACCGGCGCGGTATGCGCGCCCTCCGCGACGCTCAGCTTGCCGGCCAGCGCGCTGGCTGCGTCGGCGCCCTCGCCCAGCGCCTTGCCGAGCGAGAAGTTGCGGCTGCTTGCCGACGAGCAGGTGAGCACCAGGTCGCCCAGTCCGCACAGCCCCGCCAGCGTCTCTGCCCGTGCACCCAGTGCCAAGCCGAAGCGTGTCATCTCGGCATAGCCGCGCGCGATCAGCGCGGCGCGGGCATTCTGCCCCAGGCCCAGTCCGTCGACCACGCCGCAGGCGATCGCCAGCACGTTCTTGACCGCGCCGCCGATCTCGGCCCCGACCATGTCGTCGGAAAAATAAGGCCGCAGGGCCGGCCGAGAAAGGCGCGGTGCCAGGCGCTGCCACTGGGCGGCACCGCCTTCGCAGGCCAGCGTCACCGCGGTCGGCAGCCCGGCGGCAACCTCGTGCGCGAACGTCGGTCCCGACAGCACCGCCAACGTCGCCGACGGCGCGGCGGCGCGAGCGACGTCGGCCATCAGGCGGCCCGTTCCAGCCTCGATCCCCTTGGCGCAGAGCACGAGGTCGCGCACGCCGTCGGGCAATTGCGACAGGACGCCGCCCAAGTGCTGCGCCGGCGCGACGACCAGCACGCTGTCGAGCGCGGCCAGGTCGTGCAGATCACCAGTGGCGCGGATCGCCGGCGAGAGCGCCAGGCCCGGCAGAAACGCGGTGTTGGTGTGGCGGGCGTTGATTTCGCCGACCAGTTCGGGCTCGCGCGCCCACAGCAGCACGTCCTCGTGCTCTCCGCCCGGGCCCGCCATTGCCTGAGCCAGCGCGGTTCCCCATGCGCCGCCGCCGATGACGCCGATGGTCATGCTTTGACCCCCGCACCGCGCGCCGGGGCGGCATCGGGGTCGAGCGGCCAGCGCGGCCGCGCCGCCAGCGTCAGCGGATCGGGCGCGAAGCCGGGCGCGGACAGCCGCTCGATCCCCGCCCAGGCGATCATCGCGGCGTTGTCGGTGCACAGCGCGGGGGGCGGCGCGACGAAGGGCAAAGCGTGCTCGGCCGCAAGGTTCTCGAGGCCGGCGCGGACGGTGCTGTTGGCGGCGACGCCGCCTGCCACCACCAGTGCGCTGACCGGTCCTGCGACGGCGAGCGCACGGCGGGTGCGGTCGATTACGCAGTCGAGCGCGGCCTGCTGGAACGAGGCGGCGATGTCGGCCGGCGCGTAACGCCCGCTGTCGTTGGCGCGCAGGACCGCGCTCTTGAGCCCGGCGAACGAGAAATGCGGTTCGTCGCTGCCAAGCAGCGGCCGCGGCAGCGGCACCGCGCGCGAATCGCCGTCCAGTGCCGCGCGCTCGACCGCCGGGCCGCCGGGAAAGCCGAGTCCCAGGATCTTGGCGGTCTTGTCGAACGCTTCACCCAGCGCATCGTCGATCGTGGTGGCGAGGCGGCGGTAGCGGCCGACACCGGCAACGACGAGGAGCTGGCAATGTCCGCCCGAGACGAGCAACAGCAGGTAGGGAAATTGCAGGCCCGGAGCGGCCAGCCGCGGTGACAGCGCGTGGCCTTCCAGGTGGTTGACCGCGATCAGCGGCTTGTCGCCCGCCATCGCCAGCGCCTTGGCGGTGACCAGCCCGACCATGACCCCGCCGATCAGCCCCGGCCCGGCAGTGGCGGCAACCGCGTCGACATCGGCCAGGGTCAGCCCGGCATCGGCCAGGGTTGCGGCAATAAGGGGGCTGAGCACCTCGACATGGGCGCGGGCGGCAATTTCGGGGACGACCCCGCCGTAAGGGCGATGGGCAGCATCCTGCGATGCGATATGCTGCGCCACGATCGTGCGGTCCGAGCGCACCAGCGCGGCCGCGGTTTCATCGCAGGACGACTCTATTCCGAGTACGATCTTGGTGGAAGCGCCCGCCATTGAGGGTTTTCCTTAGCCGCAATCGTGCCTAGCACAAGCGCGCGATGACCGCCCTTCCCCAACCCCGCCTGCGCCTCGGCACGCGCCGCTCGCCGCTTGCCATGGCCCAGGCCGAGGAGGCGCGGGCGCGCCTGTGCGCCGCGCATGGCTGGGACGAGGGCGCGGTCGAGCTTGTTCCCGTGACCGCCAGTGGCGACCGGATTCAGGACCGCCCCCTGGCCGAGCTCGGCGGCAAGGCGCTGTGGACCAAGGAACTGGACGCCTGGCTGGACGAAGGCCGGATCGACATTGCCGTCCACTCGGCCAAGGACGTCGAAACGGTTCGCCCGCCGTTGCTGTCCATCGGCGCCGTACTGCCGCGTGCCGACGTGCGCGACGTTCTGATCGGCGCCGCGACCATCGCCGCCTTGCCGCAGGGTGCGCGGGTCGGCACCAGCGCGCCGCGCCGCGCTGCGCAGCTTCTGCATGCCAGGCCCGATCTGCGCGTCGTCGGCTTTCGCGGCAACGTCGCCACCAGGCTGGCACGGCTTGCCGCGGGCGAGGCCGATGCCACGCTACTTGCCGCCGCCGGTCTCGAGCGGCTTGGCGAAACGGGCGTTGGCCACCCGCTTGCCGCCGAGGATTGGCTGCCGGCGCCGGGCCAGGGTTGCATCGCGATCGAGTGCCGCGCGGCAGATACCGCCGTGCAGGCGTTGCTTGCCGCCATCGATCACGCGCCGAGCCGGGCCGCGCTTACCGCCGAACGGGCGCTGCTCGCCGCGCTGGGGGGCAGTTGCCACAGCCCGATCGCGGCACTGACCAGCGGCGCGACCTTGCGATGTGCGCTGTTCTCGCCCGACGGGGCCGAGCGGATCGAGGGCGAGATCGCGCTTGCCGATGACGAGGCGCCGGCGCGGCTCGCCGCCGACCTGCTCGCCCGCGCCCCTGACGCGATCGCAGACCACTTCGCCGGGCCGTGACCGCACCGCTGGCGATCATCCGCCCCGAGCCGGGCTGGCGTGCCAGCGCCGCAGCGGCACGTGCGCTGGGGCTGGACGTGATCGGCGCACCTTTGTTCGCGGTAAGCCCGGCGGCCTGGGAGGTGCCCGACGCCGCCACGATCGACGCCGTTGTGCTGGGCAGCGCCAATGCCCTTCGCTACGGCGGTGATGGCCTGGCAGGCCTGCGCGCGCTCCCGGCCTACGCGGTCGGCGCAGCAACGGCCGCAGCGGCACGTGCGGCGGGTTTCCGCGTCGTCGCAGCGGGCGCCGACGACCTTCAGGCGCTGGCAGGGACCATCGATCCCGCGCACCGCCGGCTGTTACGGCTGTCGGGGCGGGATCGAGGCAGTTTCACGCCGCCGCCGGGCACCATGGTGATCGATCGGACCGTCTATGCGGCGGAAACCTTGCCGCTTCCGCGCGACTTTGCCGCGGCACTGCGCGATCGCGCGGTCATCGCGCTTCATTCGCCGCGTGCGGCGCGCCATTTTGCAGCGGAGTGCGACAGGATCGGCATCGATCGTTCGCGCCACGCGGTCGCCGCGCTGGCCGGCCGGGTCGCAGCGGCAGTCGGCCATGGATGGGATGCCGCGCGCGTCGCGGACGTGCCCACCGATGCCGCCCTGCTGGCCTTGGCCGCCGAGATGTGCAAGACCGCCCGCCCCAACACCAACAAGTCGCCAGGCCCGTGATCGACGACCCACGCCCCGTCCCCGTCCATACCCCGCCCGCCAGTGGACGCGGCCGCCTGCTGTTCGCGGCGGTCCTGTTGCTCGCCGGCGCGTTGCTTGTCGGCTGGCTTGGCTGGAGCGGACGCTTGCACACTCTGCGCGACCTGATGGCGCGCCCGTCGGCGGTGCCGACCCAGTCCGCCGCGGCGCTCCCGCCACCCACGCCGGCGGCCACGGTGGCACCTGCCGACGCCGTCGCGGGTTTCGACCGCCGCCTGGCCGCGCTCGAAACCCAGTTGGCCCAGATCGGAGTCGCCGCGCAGGCCGCGTCGGGCAACGTCAGCCGTGCCGAACGCCTGCTTGTTGCCTTCGCCGCGCGCCGCGCGGTGGAGCGCGGGGTGGCGATGGGCGATATCGAGCCGCAATTGCGACTGCGGTTCGAAGAATCCCATCCGCAAGCGGTCGCCGCGGTGCTGGCCGCTGCTGCCAGCCCGGTCACGCAGGACCAGCTCGAAAGCCAGCTCGACGCCATCGCCCCCGATCTTTCGGGCGCGTCCGACAGCGGCTGGGCACGGTTTCGACGCGAAGTTGGCACGATCTTCACAATCCGCCGGGATGGCCGCCCATCGCCTCGTCCGGTCGACCGCGTCGAGCACGCCCGTCACCTTTTGGCGAGCGGTAACTACGACGGCGCTGCCGACGAGATCGCGCGCCTTCCGGACGCGGCCCGTGCGCGCGACTGGATCGCCGCTGCCCGCCGCTTCGGCGCGGCGGAAAAGGCGCTCGACCTGATCGAGACTGCAGCGCTGCTGGAGCCTGGACAACCGCTGCTGCCAGCGCTGCAGGCGCAACCGGCAGTACAGGCTCCGACACAACCGCAAGCGCAGCTACAAGCCCAGCCGGTCCCCCAGACTACCCCTTGAGCAGCTCGGGCAGCGCGCCGGAAACGCCGCGCGCCTCGTCCATGAAGAAGCGCTTCAGCACGCCGCTACGCTGGACCGCCCCCATGCCAAGCCGCCGCATCGCGCTGGGCAACCGGCCCGGTATGCCGAAGAGCCGGGTCAATGCGTCGGTGACGGCCGAAACGGTGAAACCGTCGAGCGCGCGCCAGCGTTCGTAGCGGGCGAGCACCTGGGCGTCGCCGGGCTCAAGGCCGAGGCGGGCAGCGTCCGCAATGCATTCAACCAGCGCCGCCGCATCGCGCAGCCCGAGGTTCAGGCCCTGCCCGGCGATCGGGTGGATGCCGTGGGCGGCGTCGCCCACAAGCGCGAAGCGGGGCGCGGTGATCCGCGCGGTGTGGTGAAAGCCGAGCGGATAGCTCATCCGCGGTGCGGACAGGGCGATGTCGCCAAACACGCCGTGCATCCGCCGCGCGACTTCGCCCAGGAAGGCGGTGTCGGACAGCGCCAGCACCCCGGCGGCGTCCTTCTCCGCGACGGTCCAGACCAGCGCGCTGCGGTGGCGGCCGTCGGGCAGGTCGGTCAGAGGCAGCAGGGCGAACGGACCGGCCGGATAAAAGATTTCCCAGGCCACGCCGCCGTGCGGCTGGGCGTGCGTGAGGCCGGTGACGATGGCGCGGTGGCGATAATCCCACTTTGCCACGGCGATCCCGGCATCCTCGCGGCTGGGCGAGCGGCGCCCCTCGGCCCCCACCAGCAGGCTGGCGGCCAGCGTACGTCCGCCTTCCAGCGCAGCGGTTACGCCGTACGGCCCCCGCTGGGTCGAGGCGGCGCGGGTGCGGCTGTGCCAGGTGATCAGCGGCTCGGCCCGGGCGGCCTCGAACAATGCCAGGCGAATGTCGCGATTGGCGAACATGCGCCCGAGCGAGCCTTCGTTCGCATCGGGACGGAAATCGATCCGACCCGGTTTCATCCCGTCGCTGACCGCGATCGCCTCGATCGGGCAGCCCAGCGGCTCGAGCCGGTCGGCCAGGCCGATGCGCGTGAACAGGTTCCAGCTTGCCGTCGAAATTGCGCTCGCGCGGCCATCGGCGCCTTCCGCGGTCAAGTCGGCCGGGTCGGCCGGGTCGATGACGTGGCTGGACAGCCCCTGGCGCGCAGCGGTGAGCGCCAGGGTCATGCCGACCAGGCCGCCGCCAAGGACGATCAGGTCGGCACGCTCCGCCTGCGGCGCGGCGGCGATCATGGCGCCACCGTGCACGTGTTGCCGGTACCCGGGTCGAGATCGAGGCAGCGCCCGTCGAACTGCCCTTCGGGCACCTTGAGCCCGATCAGCGCGGCAAGCGTCGGCGCAATGTCCACCGTTTCGACCGGGGCAGGCTGTTCGAACCCCGGCATCCCCTTGCGCCAGAACAGCATGGGCACGCGGCGGTCATAATCGAAAACGCTGCCGTGCGTGGCCGTATAGCCCGGTGCCGGCGTCACGATCGGCACCACAGCGCGATCGAGCAGGACGACGACGTCGCCCGAACGCTCGTTGTCGAAAGAGGCGCGGGCACGCTCGCGAATGGTCCAGTCCTGCGGGTTGCCGGCGGGCATCGGCGTCCCGGCCAGCTCGGCGTGACTGAATGCGGCGGCGACTTGCGGGTGCGCGCGCAGCCGGGCGAGCAGCGCCGCGGTCGCCTTTTCTTTCTGCGCCGGGCTGAGCGAAGCGGCCCAGTAGAGATCGCCGAAGGGCGCGTCGCCCAACAGCAGCGGACCGCTGGACGACAAGCCGAGCTGGGCGCCGATCGCCTTGGCGAGCGCGCCGGGCGTCAGGGCCGGGTCGACCCGCACCGCGCGGGGCAGCGCCTGCTCGTCCAGCCTCTCGGGGGCGTCGAGACCGCCATGATCGGCGGTGAGCACGACCGCGTAGTCGATTCCCCGCGCATCGAGGTGCGCCAGCAGCCGGCCGATCGACTGGTCGAGCGCGGCCATCTGGATGCACATCTCGGCCCCCTCGTTGCCAACCGCGTGGCCGATATAGTCGGTAGCAGAGAGCGAGACCGAGAGGACATCGGTGGCCGCGCCCTTGCCCAGGTTCAGCTGGTCGACCAGCCGGCCGGCGAGGTCGACCGTCGCGGCGTCCATGCGGGGCGAAACGCGAAACAGGTCGGGCTTGTTCGGCTCTAGCGCGAAGCGGCCGCGCCCGATGGCGCCGGCCGGCCCGGCGGCGACCGCACGGTCGTAACGGGCGCAGGCCGGTGGCAGCGCCAGCGGCCCGGCGCCTTTCGCCAGAACCCCCGCAATCTGGCTGTTCTCGGTCATGGCGGCGGCCACCGGCGTGACGCCCTTGAAAGTGACGAAGCGGTCGCCCTTCCACCAGTAGCCGGCATCGATGACGTGACCGCCCATCATCACCACCGCACGATCCTTGGCGGAGACGGCGACGTTGCGGCTGGCGGGGTTCGCCGCCTTCACCAGTTCGCCCAGGGTCGGAACTTTCAGCAGCCCCGCGGAAACGACCGGATCGCGCGAGGTGCTGGCGGGGTCCGACAAATCCTCGCTGCAATAGACGCGCTTGTCGGCGCGGGCGATGCCGGGGACGAACCAGTTGTTCGAGATGATGCCGGTGCGGGCCGGGTGGGCGCCGGTCATTATGGTGGAGTGGCCCGGGCACGTTTCGGTCGCCGCGTGCGACTGGAAGCCGGACGGAAAAACGGCCCCGGTCAGCAGCTTGGCCAGGCCGGCGCGGTAGGTTTCACGGTACTGCGCGAACAGATCGGCCGAAAACTGGTCCACGGCGATGGCAAGCACCAGCCGCGGTGCCGGGCGTGGCGCCACAGCCGCGGGAGCGGGAGTGGCGGGCGGAGCTGGATCGGCCAGCAGGGGCGCAAACGCGGTGCCTGCCATCAGCGCGGTGCAGGCAAAACGAAGCAGCGGACGCATGACGGCAGATTCCTTGAAAAGCAGTGGCAAACCCGGCACAGCCCTGATGGCCGCAGCCGGCGCAGCGCGCAAGGGTGCGCGGCGGGCCGGTGCGAACTGATTGATGAGGGATCCGGACGGATGCGCGGCGCTGCGATGCGGTTGATGGCGATGCTCGCCGCGGTCCTGGTCGCGGCGCTTGTGCCCGCCCGCGCGGCCGAAACGCATATCGCTGCGCACCTGGTGGTGGCGCACCCGGCTGGGCCCGGCGAAAACGCCATGCTGGCGATCGCGATGACGCCGGCGCCTGGATGGCACGGCTATTGGTCCAACCCTGGCGACGCGGGCCTTGGCATGACCCTCGACTGGGCGCTGCCAACAGGCGCCGTGGCCGGCTTGCCGCGTTACCCGGTGCCGACGACGCTGATTGTCGGCGGCCTGATGAACCACGTCTACGCGCGCCCATACGCGTTGCTGGTACCGCTATCGGTCCCCATCGACGCGCGCGGCGGGCAGGTGCTGCCGCTGGGAGTCGAGGCGCACTGGCTGGCCTGCACGGACCAGGTCTGCGTTCCCGAACAGGCGCGCCTGACGGTGAAGATGACGGTCGGTGCCGGTCCCGACGACCCGCGCCTGGCCGAATGGACGCGCGCCCTGCCCGCGCCGCTGGGCGCCGACGCGCGCTACGCCCTGACGGGCGATCGGCTGCGGCTGGCCATCCCGTTCCCGGCCAGCCAGGCGCTGGCGGCGCCGCACGTTTTCGTCGCCCAGACCGACCTGGTCGATTATGCCGCGCCGCAATTCTTCTCACGCCGCGGCGACGTGCTGATCGCCGAGTTGGCGCGGGCCAAGTATCCCGGCCCGGTGCCCGCGGGGATCGACGCTGTGCTGCGGCTGGACGATGGCGGCGGCGTTGCCATACGCGCGCTGACCGGCGCTGTGCCGCCGCCCGGAGCGGCGCTGACGCCCGCCCGTGACCCGAACTATGCCTGGCTGGTCGTCGCGGCGCTGCTCGGCGGGCTGATCCTCAACATCATGCCCTGCGTGTTCCCGATCCTGAGCCTAAAGGCGCTCAGCCTGGCGCGCGCCGTCGGCGACGAGCGTACTGCGCGCCGCGAAGGCATTGCCTATGCAGCGGGCGTCATCTTCGCCTGTACCGCGCTCGGAGCGCTGCTGCTCGCGCTGCGCACCGCGGGCGAGGAAGTGGGCTGGGCCTTTCAGTTGCAGGAGCCCGCGGTCATTGTCGCCCTGGCGCTGCTCGCCACCGCCATAACCGCCAACCTGGCGGGCGCGTTCGAGCTGGCGCTGCCAGGGCTTGGTTCGGGCGGCGGTGCGCGCGGAGCCTTCGCCACCGGGCTGCTCGCCGCCTTCGTCGCCACGCCGTGCACCGGGCCGTTCATGGCCACCGCGATGGGCGCGGCGCTGCTGCTGCCGCTCCTGCCCGCGCTGCTGCTGTTCGCGGCGCTCGGCCTGGGCCTGGCGCTGCCGTTCCTCGCCATCGCCTTCGTGCCGTCGCTGCGCCGGCGGCTGCCGCGCCCGGGCCAGTGGATGGAGACCTTCCGCCACGTCCTGGCCGTGCCCATGGGGCTGACTGCGCTGGCCTTGCTGTGGCTCGCCGGGCAGACCGGCGGGCGCGCTTTCCAGTTCGCAGTCGCGGTGCTGGCGCTGGCGCTGGTGGCACTGCTGGTCGCGATCGGGCGGCGTCAGCGCGCGGGGCTTTCCGCCGGTCCGCTGGCCGGCGCGCTGGGCGCGCTGCTGCTCATGACCGTGCTGGTGCCGCGCCAGGTCTACGCGCCGCCGCCGCCGTCCAGCGGCGAAGGCCTGATGCCGGCCAAGCCGTTTTCGGAAGCAGAGCTCGCCGCCCAGCGCGCCGCCAAGGCCCCGGTCTTCGTGTGGATGACCGCGGACTGGTGCCTGACCTGCAAGGTCAACGAGCGGGTCGCGATCGAGCGCACAGAAACCCGCGATGCTTTCGGCCGCGCCGGCATCGTCGTGCTCAAGGGTGACTGGACGCGCCGCGACCCCGCGATCACCCGCTACCTCGAGCAGCACGGCGCAGCCGGCGTGCCGCTCTACGTCTTCTATCCGCGCGGCGGAGGCGAACCGCGCGTGCTGCCGCAAGTGCTAACCCCGGCGACGCTGAGGGCGCTGGCGGACTAACCAGCAGCCGGCAAAATTTTCCCGGCCGCAAGCGGTCCCCTGCCCGGGGTGGGCGGACCCCCGGGTCGCCGCGCCCTGCGCCGACAGGGTTAATCCTCCGGAACGGAGATGATCCGCGCATCTACGGAGCGCGGCTTTACCCGCATATCGCGCACTTCTGCGACTCCTAAGCCTCTAAAACGGCTGGGTCTTCGCTCGTGGCGTGTGCGGGGTCGGGGCAGGTCCCTAGGCGTTAACCAGTAGAGGATACCCTCCATGGCACGTCGTCACACGATCCTGCTCGTCGACAGCAACACCCGCCGCCGCGCTGCCATCAGCCATTGCCTGGTCGGCTCGCACTTCCACGTCGAACCCTTCGAGGACCTGGACGAGATCGGCGCGCGCTGGCCGCGGGAAGGCGTCATCCTGGTCTACAACGACGACCGCCCGGTGCGCGATTTACTCGAGCGCATGACGTCCAGTGGCCGCTGGCTGCCGGTACTGGCCTTCAGCGAGGAGCCAAACGCGCACAAGGTGGTCGAGGCGGTCCTCGACGGCGCGCTCGACTACCTGGTCTGGCCGTTCGACGGGCCGCAACTTGACCAGGCACTGGAACGTGCCGAACATTCGGACAGCGCGGTAGGCAACGCACGCCTGCGCGAGGCGCGGGCACGCAGCCGCCTGCGCCGCCTGACCCCGCGCGAGCGCGAGGTGCTGACCGGGGTCGCACGCGGGCTTTCGAACCGCCAGATCGGCGAGGAGCTGGCGATCAGCCCGCGCACCGTCGAAATCCATCGCGCCAACATGCTCAGCAAGATCGGCGCCGCCCATACCTCCGAGGCGATCCGCGTGGCGGTGGAAGCTGCGCTGGTGGACTGAGGCCTTCTCCCCGGCCGCGTTGCCGATCGATCACAGCGACAAGCGAAATCGATTGGCGCCCGCCGCCCGTAAACGGTAATGTCGGCGCCAGGCCTCATCGGGGGCATGCATCCGAACGGCCGATCGGCGCGTAACGGGTGAGTTCAGGGGCAGCCCGGCCGCATTGCGCGCGACCCGGCACGTGTGGCGAAGGGTCCAGCAGGTGGGTCGACTCAAGCCGATCGAATGGGGCGCATTAGCGATCGCGGCGGTACTCTATACCGTCTTCGCCTATATTTCGGTGACCTTCACGCGCGGCGTGGGCGGGTTTTCGCTGTTCTGGCTGCCGGGCGGCTTTCTGATCGGGTGGTTGCTACGACGAAGGCGGGCAATGGCGCTGCCCGCCGTGCTGCTGTGCCTGGTCGTGCAACTGTGCGTCTTTCTCACGCTCGGCTACCCGATGGTCAACACGGTGGCGCGCGCCTCCGCCCATGCCCTCGACGCCTTGTTGACGCTGGTCATCTTGCGTCGCGGGCTTGGCGCACGGCCCGACATGGCCCAGCCGCGCAGCCACTTGTGGCTGCTGGCTGCAGTGTCGATCGCGGTGGCGATCGGGTCGGTCGTGGCAGGATTCCTCGTCCTGGGTCAGCCCGGCACGTTCGAAGCCGGCCTGGCGCTGCGGTGGTTCGCGCACAATGCGCTCAGCCTGCTGCTGATCCTGCCGATCACGGTCGTGATGATCGACTTGTGGCGCGGACGCGCGCAAATGTCGGTGGACGACTGGCGGCACATCGCGATGACCGTCGGGGTCGTCTCGGTCGGCACGCTGGTGGTGTTTTCGCAAACCGCCATGCCGTTCCTGTTCCTGGTCAGCCCGCTGCTGCTCTACGGGGCGTTTCGTGCAGGCCTGGCCGGATCGGCGTTTGCGATCATAGCCGTCACCGTGATAGCCGCGGGTGCGACCTTTTTCGGTCATGGCCCGATCATGCTGGTCAGGGGCGGCGCAGAGATGCAGACGCTGGCCCTGCAGGTCTTCCTGGTCGCCAGCTTCCTCATGTGCATGCCGGTCGCCGCGATCCTGCACGAGCGCGACCGTGAGCGGAGGGCTGCCGCCGCCGCGCGCGACGAGATCCGCGAGATCGTCGACAACGTCCGCGACATCATCTTCCGCACCAATGCAGCGGGCGAATGGACCGCGCTCAACCGCGCCTGGGAAGACGTCACCGGCTATAGCGTAGAGGAAAGCCTGGGCACGCCGACGACCACGCTGCTGCATCCCGACGACATTGCCGAAACGCGCGTACTCTACCCGCGCCTGGCGGCCGGCGAGATCGACGAATTGCTACTCGAACAGCATTTCATCGCCCGCGATGCCAAGATTCGCAACATCGTGGTGAAGGTTCGCCGCGTCGTTGATGCCCAGGGCCAATTCGCCGGCACCATCGGCAACATTGCCGACGTGACCGACATGGTGGAGCGTTCCCACGCCCTGGCGCGCAGCGAAGAGAATTTCCGCCTCATCGCTCAGAATACCCCGGTCGGGCTGTTTCGCGCCGATCCCAACGGCCACTTGACCTACATGAGTCCCAACTGGATGGAGCGGCTGGGGCGCAAGCCGGGCGAACTGCTTGGCGATGGCTGGCTCAAGACCCTGGCCGACGTTTCGATGTTCCGCGATCAGCCGATCTGGCTCGATTTCAAGCCCGGCGAAGTGCGCCGCCGGCGCATTCCGTTCCGCGCCGTGGACAGCGGCGTGGTCTGGATGGACGTCTACACCTCGGCCGAATTCGACGACGACGGCAAGGTGGTCGAGTACAACGGCGCTGCCGTCGATATCACCGAGCAGCGCGAGGCGCTGGAGCGCCTGGGCGAGAGTGAACAGCGCTTCCAGGCGCTCACCAACTTGTCTCCCGCTGGCATATTCCGCACCGACCCGGCGGCCATGCTGACCGACGTCAATCCCACCTGGCTGAGGCAGTCGGGGCTTGCAGCCAATCGCTGGAGAGGCCGCGCGTGGCTGGCGGGCGTCCATGCCGGCGACCGCGAACGGGTCGTCGGCGCGCTGCTGAACCTGGCCGAGCACGGCGGCGAAGCGCGTTTCGAATATCGCTGGGTCCATCGCGACCGCAGCCAGGTGATCGTCGACGTGCAGTGCCAGGCGGAACTCGATGCGGCCGGGCGGACCACGGGGATCGTCGGTGTTGCCATCGACGTCACCGATCGCCACCGCGCCGCCGAGGCGCTTGCCGCGAGCGAGGAAGAACTGCGCCTGATTACCGACAATGTCACCGACTCGGTGCTGCGGCTCGGGCTCGACGGCGTGTGTCTCTATGCGTCTCCTTCGGTCGAGCGTCTCTTCGAACTGCCGGCTTCGGCGCTGATCGGCCATGTCGTGCTGACCGAATTCCATCCCGACGACGAAGAACTGGTCGAGGCCACTTTCGCGCGCCTGACCTCGGGTGAAAGCGATTCCGAAGTCATCGCCTTTCGCTCACGCTCGCCGATCGACCGCGATCGCTACCGCTGGATGGAGGCGAGCTGCGCGCTGATCCGCGACGCGGCGTGGAGGCCCAAGGAAGTGCTCGCTTCGCTGCGCGACGTGTCGCGCAACAAGGCGCTCGAGGCGCAACTGCGTGCCGCCCAGGCCAGCGCCGAGGCCGCGACCACCGCAAAGTCGGCCTTCCTCGCCAACATGAGCCACGAGCTTCGGACGCCGATGAACGGCGTGATCGGCTATACCAACCTGTTGGCCGAGACCGACTTGTCGGCCCAGCAGCGCGAACAAGTCGAGGCGATCAGCGAATCGAGCCAGGCGATGATGACGCTGCTCAACGATATCCTCGATCTGTCGAAGATCGAGGCCGGGCAGATGGAGATCGTCAACGAGCCATTCGATCTGCCGCACAAGCTGCGCGGCGCGGTGCGCCTGGTCGAGTCCGTGGCCCGCGCCAAGCAGATCCAGTTGTCCGTCGACGTCGACCCGGCATTGCCGCGCTGGATCGCGGGGGATGCCCTGCGGCTGCGCCAGATCGTGCTCAACCTGGTTGGCAACGCGGTCAAGTTCACGCAGCACGGCGGGGTCGAGGTGGCCGCGCGCAAGGCGGCCGACGGCAAGACCTTCACCGTCGCGGTCAAGGACACCGGCATGGGCATAGCTCCCGAGAACCTGACCGCGATCTTCGAGCAGTTCGCACAAGCCGACAATTCGATCGCGCGCCGCTTTGGCGGGACCGGGCTTGGATTGTCCATCTGCAGCCGGCTGGCGGCGATGATGGGCGGGAGCATTACGGTCGAAAGCACGGTGGGCGAGGGTTCAACCTTTACCCTGACCCTTCCTCTTGAGCCGGCAGTCGCGCCCAGCGGCGTCGATTCGGGTCCGGCGGGCGATGCAGCCGGTTCGGAACGGCAGATTGCCGGCGCCCATCTGCTGGTGGTCGAAGATAACGCCATCAACCGCGGCTTGATCGCGGCTATCCTGGGCGCGGTCGGGATCAAGCCGGCGATGGCTACGAATGGCCGCGAAGCAATCGACGCCGTGGAAGCTGCGGCCAAGGCGGGCGCACCCTTCGACCTGGTGCTGATGGACGTGCAAATGCCCGAGATCGATGGCCTGGCCGCGACGCGTCATTTGCGCAACCACGGCTTCGACCCCGCCACGCTGCCGATCGTGGCACTGACAGCCAACGCCTTTGCCGAAGACATTGCCCAGTGCCGGGCTGCGGGGATGCAGGCGCACCTGGCGAAACCGATCGTCAAGGCAGACCTCTATGCCGCCATCGCGCGCCACCGGGTGCGGCGCCTAGGCACCGCCCAGGCGCTGGAGGAGCAGGACGCCAACCAGGACCTGGAGGCAATGTATGAGCGGCTGCGCGGAGACTTCCTTGCTCACCTTGCCGCGGCACGCCAGGACCGGGATGCCGACACCGCCGCGCTGCAATCGCTGGCGCACCAGGTGGCCGGTACCGCGGCGCTGTTCGGAGAGGCGGCACTGGCCGAAGCAGCCGCCAATCTCGACCGCGCGCTGCGCACCGCAAGCTCGGTAACCGATTGCCGTGCCGCCGTCGCGCAATGGGACAATGCCATCACCGCTGCCGCACAACCGTGACCGCCGCCTTGCATGATGGCGCCTCCGCGCTAGTCCCCGACCCTTCCGACCAGCAGCCGAGCACCATGACCGCCGCATCCGACGATTTCTATTTCCGGCGTTTCGAGGACCGGCGGCCGCCGGCACCGCTGCCCTACTCGCGCGCGATCGAGTTGATCTGGCAGACCCTGGCGGTGTTTTGCCTGCTGGCAGGCGCGCGTTACATGTGGTGGCGGTGGACGGCATCACTCAATTTGCACGCGGTATGGTTCTCACTGCCGCTCGTGCTGGCGGAAAGCGCCGCCTACATCGGCTTGGTCCTGTTCGTGATGAACTTGTGGAAGGTGCGCGATTATCCGCGCCGCGCCCCGCCGCGCAATTTCGTCGAGTGCGTCCGCGCCGAGGAGATGGTCAATCGCCGGATCGCGGTGGACGTCTTCATCGCCACCTACAACGAGGACGAGGAACTGGTCCGCCTCTCGGTCCAGGATGCCAAGGCGATCCGCTACCCGCACCCGATCGATCTAAAGGTTTACGTCCTCGATGACGGTCGCCGGCCAACAATGCGCGCCGTGGCCGAGGAAGAGGGCATCGGCTATATCACGCGGGACAACAACATCGGCTTCAAGGCGGGCAACCTGCGCAACGCGATGGAGCAGACGAGCGGCGACTTCATCGTCATCTGCGATGCCGACACGCGCCCGTTCCCGACGATCCTGGAACGTACGCTGGGCTATTTCCGCGATCCCGATGTCGCGCTGATCCAGACCCCCCAGTGGTTCTACGACTTACCCGAGGGCGTCACGCTGCGCGAAGCCTGGGGCAAGCGCGCGGGCAAGCTGGGCTACGCCGTCGCCAAGGCCGTCGAGACGGTGTTCGGTGAAATCCGCGTCGGAGAGGACCCGTTCGTCAACGATCCGGCGATGTTCTATGACATCATTCAGCGTCGCCGGAACCCGTGGAATGCCGCGTTCTGCTGCGGAGCCGGATCGATCCACCGGCGCGAAGCGGTGATGTTCGTCGCGCTGCGAGAGTTTTCGGAAGCCGTATCGCGCGCCTCGGGCGAACAGCGTTCGCGGCTTGGCCGGATCGCCCGTCTGCGCAAGGGCGACAGCGAGGAACAGATCGCGCTGGCGCGCTGGAAGGCGGTCCAGGAAGAGGAACTGACACCTTACAAGTTCCACGTCTCCGAAGATATCTATTCGACCATCGTACTGCACCAGGACACCGGCCGAAACTGGAAGACGGTAATGCACCCGGACGTCGAATCCCGGATGCTGAGCCCGCAGGACCTGCTGACCTGGACGATCCAGCGCTACAAGTACGCCGGCGGCAGCCTCGACATCCTGTTCCACGACAACCCCGTGCTGCGCCCGGGGATGACCTTCATGCAGCGCATGATGTACCTGGCGACGTTCTGGTCTTACCTGGGCGCGCTCTGGAACCTGGTGTTCCTGGTCTCGCCGGTAATCTACCTTGTCAGCGGGATCGCCCCGGTCGACGCGTACACCGGTGACTTTTTCGGCCACGCGCTGCCGTTCCTGATCCTCAACGAACTGGCCTTCCTGTTCGGGACCTGGGGCCATTCAGGCTACAAGGGCAAGGTCACGTACCTTGCCAGTTTCCCGCTGTCGCTGCGGGCGCTCTGGGCGGTAGTGCGCAAGAAGAAGATCTCGTTCCCGGTTACGCCCAAGGCGCGGCAGGAGGGCAACCACCTGCACCTGGTCTGGCCGCAGATAGCGATCATGATGCTGACGATCCTGGCTTTCGCCTACGCAGCGATCCTGTTCGCACTCGGCCACGGGCCCTACACAACGGGCGGCATGATCGCCAACGGTCTGTGGGGCCTCAACAACGTGCTGGCGATGGGCATCATGGTGCGCGCGGCGTTCTGGAAACCCGCGGAGGACCGGGCATGACGACGATCGCCGAAGGGCTGCGCAAGGGGCGCAGCCACCTCATCATCGCCGCCGCGCTGGCGATCGGCGGCACGCTGGTGGTCCGGATCGAGGATCGCACGCTCAACCGCGAGGCAGGCAATCCGGTACCGCATCAAGATTTCGTCCCGCGGGCGGTCGGTTCGATTACGATGCCGATGGCGCCGCTTCCCCCTGCAATCGTGCCGACGCCTGCGGCCGTTCCGGCAACCGCGGCTGCGCCGCCCGCCTCAACCCCGGCACCCACCCAGCCGGCGGCAAACACGCCCCACGCCGATCGTGCGGGACGTGACATCCAGCTTGGCGCCTTTGACAGCAATGCCGTCGCGCAGGAGCGCTGGTCAGGTCTGGCACAGCGCTTTGCGATACTCTCGTCGCTGGACCACAGTGTCGAAACGGTGAGCTCCCGGCATGGAACGGTCCATCGTCTGATCGCAGCCGCGCCCGATCTTGCCAGCGCGCGCGACGTTTGTGCCGCGGTGCGGCGCGGCGGCGCGGCCTGCTTCGTTCGCTAGGCGGTAAGCGTCTTGACCAGCCGCAGCCGGTTGACCGATCCCGCACGACTATAGTCGGCCAGATCGACGCAGCTGCGTACGATACCAAGTCCGCGCCCCTCGGTCGCGTCGAGCGGCGCCGTCCGGCACAAGGCGAACAGGTCGGCGGGCGCCGGCCGGCCCTCGTCCTCGAGCAACAGCGCGACTTCGCCCCGCGCGATCTCGACGGCAAGGCGGATGACCCCGCCGCCGGTTTCCTCGTAACCATGCTCGACGATGTTGTTGGCCGCCTCGACCATTGCCAGCTCGAGGTCGAAGACGCTCATCTCGTCGACACCGGCGGTGTTGCAGCACTCACGCAGGAAGGCGGCCAGGTCGCGCACCCCCAGGTGCGTCGCCGCGGCCACGCAGGTCTGGGGCGAGCCGTCAGCCATTCAAGGCGTCGCGCGCCGAGGCCGCATCGTCGGCAAGGACGAACAGGCTGTCGAGCCGGGTAATCTGGAACAGGCGTCGCACGCCAGGGGCGGCACCGACGACCGCGATCCGCCCCCCCTCACCCATCTGCTTGAGGAGCGAGACGAGCACCCCCAGCCCGGTCGAATCGACGAACTGGACTTGGGACATGTCGAGCACCAGGCGGCGCGTCGAACTTCCCAATGCGTCGCTCATCGCCTGCTTGAACGCGGGCGCGGCGGCGGCGTCGATGCGCTCGTCCGGAACGGTAATTTCGAGCACGGCGGGGTCGGTCATCGGCGATCCTCATGGCAGCATTCAAGCACGAGCACGGAGACATCATCGGCAAAGCCCGTAGCTGGCCGCTTCGCGTCCAGCGCGCGATCGATCGTGCCAACGAGATGCGTCAGCGAATCGTTCCGCCCCGTTTCCAGGATTCGCGACAGCGCCGGACTGACATCGCCATCCCCGCCATCGCCGTCGAGCGTGTCCTCAACCCCGTCCGACAGCAGCAGCAACCGCGTACCGGGGCCAAGCCGGACCATCTCGGGCCGGAACGTGGCATCGGCGAACCAGCCGAGCGGAAAGCCCCCGTTCGCTTCCTCGCCGACGCGCCGCGCTCCGCCGGCGTCGCAGGTCAGGGCCGGCGGATGGCCGGCGCGAACGATCCACGCTTCGCTGGCGGAGGGATCAGCGATACCGACGATCATCGTCGCATAGCTGTCGTCGCCGCGTTCCGCGATCTCACGGTTGAGCGCTGCGATCGCATCGGCCAGCGCCTCGGGGGAGGACGAGCGGAACTGCTTGAGGCGGTGGTGGAGGTGAAAGCTGTCGAGCGCCGCGGGCACGCCGTGCCCGCGCACGTCGATGAGGAAGAACAGCACATGCGCGTCCTCCAGCGGCATGACCCCAATCGAATCGCCGCCGAGCACCGAGGCCGGGTGATAGATCGAAGCGATGTCGAGCGCGCCCGCCGCCCCGTCTGCCGGCAGCAGCCGGCGGTGCAAGGCCGCGGCGGCATCGATATCGGCCTGGACCGCGTCGAGCGCGCTGCGAGCGCGGCGATGGGCGGCGCCGACCAGCGCGGTGCGCCGCGCCAGGCGGCGATGCAGGCGGCGGTTGCGGCGCGTGCTTTCGACCGCAAGCTGAAGCTGCAGTGCGTCGATCGGCTTGCGCAGGAAATCGTCGACGCCGGCAGCCAGCGCGGCGCCGATCGCGTCGCCGTCCTCGTCGGCGGTGATCATGGTGATGTGAATGTGACGCTCTCGTCCATGCTGGGCACGGGCGCGGCGCGCCAGCTCCATCCCGTCCATTCCGGGCATCTGCCAGTCGGTGATAAGCTGGTCGAACTGACCCTTCGCCAGCAGTTCCAGCGCCCGTTCCCCGCTGTCGGTCGTCTCGGTCCGGCAGCCATGGCGGCCGAGCTGAAGCGCAAGATACTGGGCCAGCAGCACGTCATCGTCGACGACCAGCACGTTGAGGCGATCGATCGCGGCAGAAGAGGGGGAAGATGTGGCCATGATTCCTGTTCGGCACCATTGCCGCTGCGACCGTCCGCGTCCATCCGCACATGCGCCCGGCGGCGCAAAATCGGCCCGGCCGTGTTGCCACCGCCACGCGGGTCGGGAATAGCCTGCGTGCATGAGCGACGAATACGAAGAGCAGATGGCGGCGCTGCGCGGCCAATTCATCGACCAGCTGCGTGCGGACGCGGCGGAGCTGGCGGCGCTTTCGGCCGCCGGCGATGTTTCGGCGATCGGCGCTGTCGCGCACCGCATCGCCGGGATGGCGGCGGTATTCGGCTTCGACGATCTGACGAGGCTGGGCAAACTGGCCGATCGAGCCGCGCGCAGCGGCGCGGACACCGAGGCGATCCCGGCCTTCGTCGCGGCGGTCCAGGCCGCGTTCGCAGCCGGCTAGGGCTGCCACACCCGGATCGAATCGACCTCCATCGTGGCGGGAAAGCTGGCATCGGCGATACCTTCGGCGCCCGCCCAGTCGCCGCCGACCGCGACGTTGAGGATCAGCGCCATCGGCCGGTCGAGTCCGACCGCCGGAGCGATGAATGTGACCCGCCCGTCGATCCCGAACACGACCCGGTCCGGCGTCCAGAGCACCTGGTAATCGTGGAAAGCGTCGTCCGCCTGCCGCGTGACGGCTACCGGCTGATTACCCCGGCGAAAATTGGCAGCGCGGGTCTGGATGCCCTGGCGAACTTCATCGGGCCGGTGACCGGCCAGTTCGGCAATGTCGATCTCGCCGCCGTCCCAGCGGAAGTCATGGCGCTCGGGCAGCAGCCAGATTGCGGGCCAGGCCCCGCGCACGCGCGGCAGGCGCGCGCGCACAGAGAAGAAGCCGTAGTGCCAGCGGGCATGGCCGGCGGTGGTGATCCGCGCGGACGTATAGCCCTGTCCGCCCCAGTCCGACGGACGTGGCGGACCTGGCGGATGAGCGACTGCGCTGATCCGCAGCTTTCCGTCGGCGACACGTGCCGCATCACTGTCCGCATGGGCGTAATATTGCCGCTCGCCGTTGTACCAGCCGCGCTTGTTGAGGTCGGTATCATGGGACCAGCGGGTCGCGGACGGCGCGGTGCCGCTGTCGAACGTTTCGGCATAAACCTCGCGATAGCCCGCTGGCACGGCCAGTTCGGCGCCGACGTCAGGCACGGGCGTGCTCATCGCCGGTGCCTCGACATGCGGGATGCAGCCCGACGACGATACGGCGGACAATGAACCTGCCAGCAGCGCAGCGCGCAATCGACCCGCGTCAGAAAACGTGACTGATGCCGACCGACGCATAAGGCTTGGCGCTGCGCCCGGTCTGGAAACTGGCGCCGCCCGACAAGCTGATTTCGGCCTTCGGGCCAAGCCCGGTGGTGACGAAGGCGCCGACCGCCTCCTGCGTGTAGATCCGGTCACCCTGGACGATGCCCTCGATCCCCATCCGGGTGTTGTGCGCCGCGTTGACCCGTTTGCCGAGGCGAGCCTGCGTAATATAGGTTCGGTCGTTCACGCCCAGCGATCCGAACCAGCCAAGCCGCCAGTCCTGGCCGTAAGCCCCGTCGGTCTGCAGCGCGAGGTCGTAGCGGGTGCCGCGCATCCGGTTGGCCGGGTCGCTCGGCGTCAGGCTGGTGTGGGTGATCCGAGGACCGGCCCCGAAGTTGGCCCAGCCCCAGTCGCCCGAAGTCTGGTAGACAGCCGCCAGTTCGGCCGACGCGTAATTAGCCCGCACCGTCCCGACCGTGCCCGATTCGTATTGATAGCGGCCGCCGCTGCCACCGGCGCGGATCGCCCAGCCTTGACCCAGCCGCGAACCGGGCAAGGAAAAGACGCCGCCGGCATAGCCGTTAATACCGTCGCCATTACCCACGCCGCCGCCGGCATAGACCACGCCGCTGTCGTCGGCAAAAGCGGCCTGCGGCACCGCGAAAAAGGCGGCGCCCAGCATCATCAGCGAAATTGCAGCCTTGGGCATAATCGGGTTCACATCCTCAATCGGGGTGCGAAATATCCCCCCGTTTTCACGCTGTCGTATGGCGGGCCGTGCGGCGCGGCGCAAATCGATAAGCGCGGTCACGGTAACGATCTTTACGCCCCTGTGTCCGCGAAGGCCCGCATGGCGCCGCAGTGCGCCGCAACAGCTTGCAATTGTAACCATCGCGCGGGAAGGAAGCGACATGACCGAGCCGCCGATGACCTATGCCCGCTATCTCGATCTCGACATGCTGCTCGGCGCGCAGCACCCACTGTCGGACTGCGATGACGAGCAGCTGTTCATCATCATCCACCAGGCCAAGGAGCTGTGGCTCAAGCAGCTGATCACCGAATTGCACCTGGCAATATCGCAAGTGCGGGCCGACGCACTGGTCCCAGCTTACAAGGCCCTGGCGCGGGTGAGCCGCATCCAGGCCGTGATGACACTGTCCTGGGATGTGCTGGCGACGATGACGCCATCGGACTATTCGCGCTTCCGCCATGTTCTCGGCCCCAGCTCGGGCTTCCAGTCGGACCAGTTCCGCACGGTCGAATATCTCCTGGGCCTCAAGGATGCCCGGTTTCTCGACTATCACCAGGATCGGCCCGCCGCACACGCGGCACTGGCCGCGGCGCTGGCGGCGCCAAGCCTGTGGGACGAGGCCATCCGCGCCGCAGCGCGCGCGGGCCTGGCGATCCCCGAGGCCTTGATCGCGCGTGACGTGTCCCGGCCCTATGAGCCAGACCCGGCCGTCGAGGCGGCATTTCTCGAGGTCTACCGCGATACCGATCGCTATTGGGATCTCTACCAGCTCGCCGAGAAGCTGGTCGACATCGACGACGCTACCGCGACCTGGCGGCACAAGCACGTGCTGACGGTCGAGCGTGTCATCGGCGGCAAGCGCGGCACCGGCGGCACCGCAGGTGCGGCCTACCTCCATTCCACGTTGGGCAAGCGCGCCTTTCCCGAGCTGTGGACGCTGAGGACCGCGCTGTGACGTACAAGCACTTATTCGCGCGTGCGCTGGCGGCCGCGCCGGAACGCCTCCACTTCGCGGCTCACAGCCACCACCTCTGGCCCGATGCCAGCCGCGACGGCCAGGAAGAGGCCTGGGAGGACGGCGTGCGCCTGGCCGATCGCAAGTGGGACAAGGTGATGGGCCCGATCTGGGCCGAGGCCCAGCGCGAGATCGCAGCCGAGCTTTGCCTGCCCGATCCTGCCACAATCTGTTTCGCGCCCAACACGCACGAACTGGCGGTCCGGCTGGTTTCGGCGCTGGCGGCCGAAACGCCGCGCATTCTGGCGACGACCGGCGAGTTTCACGCGTTCCGCCGCCAGGCGCAGCGCTGGCACGAGGCCGGCCGGATCGAACTTGTGGAAGTGGCGCCCGAAAACCTCCTGGCTTCCGCGCGGCGCGGCGGTTTCGACCTTGTGTTTGCCAGCCATGTCGCGTTTTCGACCGGGCAGGTGCTGCCCGGCCTGGAAAACTTGGCGGCATTGGCCGCGCCGGACGGCCCCTGGATCGCGATCGACGGCTACCACGCTTTCATGGCGACGCCCGTGGACCTGTCGGCAATGGCGGAGCGGGTGTTCTACCTGGGCGGCGGCTACAAGTACGCCATGAGCGGCGAAGGTGCCGCGTTCATCCATGCGCCACCAAGCTTTGCGGCGCGCCCGGTCTTCACCGGCTGGTACGCCGCCTTCGATGACCTTGCAGCGCTGCCCGGTCACGTTGGCTATGCGCCCGACGGGCGCCGGTTCCTGGGCAGTACGTTCGATCCGTCGGGGCTTTACCGCTTCGTCCACGTGCGCCGGAGGCTGGCGCGCGAGGAGCTGACGACGGCAAAGATCTCCGCGCATTGCGATGCCCTGAAGGCGCGCTTCGCCGCGGCCGGACTCCTAGGAAATTACACGCAGATTGCCGATCCGCAGGCACGTTTCCTGGCCTTCAAAGGCGAGCGCGCCGCCGCGCTTCACGCCGCCCTGATGGAACGCCACGTCATCACCGACGTGCGGGGCGACGTGCTGCGGATCGGCTTCGGGCTTTACCAGGATGCTGACGACGTCGATCGGTTGATCGCGATCCTGCGCGCGGCCTAGCCGCGGCCGCGATACGGCGCGACGCCCTGGTCCGGCACCCACAGGCCGCCGGGCGCCGGGCCGCTCTGCCAGAACACGTCGATCGGAATTCCGCCGCGCGGGTACCAATAACCGCCGATGCGCAGCCAGACGGGTTTCATCTCGTCCACCAGGCGCTGACCGATGCCGACGGTGACGTCCTCGTGAAAGCCGCAGTGGTTCCGGAACGAGCCGAGGAAAAGCTTAAGGCTTTTCGATTCAACGATGGTTTCGCCCGGCGCGTAATCGATGACCAGGTGGGCAAAATCGGGCTGGCCAGTAACCGGGCACAGGGACGTGAATTCGGGCGCAGCGAAGCGCACCATGTAAAGCGAACCCGCCCGCGGGTTGGGCACGTAGTCGAGCACGGCCTCTGCCGGGGACGCCGGCAGGCGGCTGGTCTGGCCAAGGTGCAACGGGGCGGCTTCGGGCGCGATTGGTGTGTCTGCCATGCAACGCGCGTAGCCCCGAACGCGCGCGGTGCACAAGACGATGGTTGGAACTGGCAAGTTCAAGGCCTATTCAGCCGGTCGCCGCAACGAGGCCGGCACTACAGCAGACGAGATATGCCAGGGATTCGTACTCTTCCCTTTTGCGCAGTGGGCGCCGCGCTCTCGCTGTTGGCGAGCGGCGCGGCTGCGCAGTCGGTCAACGACTATCGCCTGCCCGGCGCTCCGACTGCGAATCCGCGCGTCCAGGGCCCGGTCACGCCCGACAACCCGGTTATCCTCTCCCCTCGCCCGAGCCAGAGCCCTAGCGCCACCGCCGCGCCGGCTCCCGCGCCTGCGCCGGCCACGCGCGCTCCGTCGCCGGCGCCGTCTGCCGCGGCACGGCCTGCCGGTGTGCCTGGCAACGCCCAGCCCGGCCCGTTCCTGGTACCGCGTCCTGCTCCGTCCGCGAGCGCCCAGGCCGCGCGCCCTGCGGCGACCGGCACCGCACCATCGTCGACGGCGACGCAGGATCCGGGCGCCGCGCTCGGCCTGCCGCCGTTCACGCCGGCAAGCAGCCCGGCGCCGACTTACGCGCCCATCGCGGCTGCGCCGCCGGCCGCCCCTGCCGCCACGTCTTCCTGGCCGCTCATCGCGGGAACGGCGGCGGCCTTGCTGGCGATCCTGGGCGGGGCGTTGTTCTGGCGCCGCCGCCGCGCCGAAGAAGCCGATCCAGTGGTCAATTTCGTGCCGCCGGTGGTTGCGGCGCCGCCTGTTCCGCCGCTCGAGCCCGCGCCGGCGCCGGCCATGGCAGCGCCCGTTCCGCCGCCTCCGCCGGCTGGACCCGCGCCGCGCGGAATCGGGCTGGTGGTGGAGGCAACGCGGATGAGTGCGTCGCTGATTGCTACCACGCTGTCCTACAAGCTTACCCTCACCAATCACACCGACACGCCGTTGTCGGCCGTCGCGATCGAGGGCGACATGATCGCCGCGCAGGCGCAAGTGCCCCAGGAGCGACAGGTTGCCCTGCCGACCCAGCGTCTTGAAGGGCGGTTCGAACTGCCCGAGCTTGGTCCCGGCGAAAGCGCCGAGTTCAAGGGCGATATCCGCGTGCCGCTCAACACCATCGTGCCGATCCGCGCCGGCGCGCAGGCGCTGTTCATCCCGCTCGCCCGCTTCCGCGTCGAGGCGGGGCGCAATGGCAGCGGCCGGATGGCGGTGAGCCGAACCTGGGTCGTCGGCGAAGAACCCGAGGCGCCCGGCGCACCGCTCAAGCCGTTCCGCCTCGACCTCGGACCGCGTACCTATTCGCGGCTGGGGCAACGCGCGGTCAACTGAGCGCCACTGGACGGCGGGCGGCGCGGTGCGCTAGGCTGACGGCATGGACGATCTGGTCTCGACCGAATGGCTGGCCGCTGAGATCGGCGCAGATAACCTCCGTATCGTTGACGCCAGTTGGCACCTTGCCGATGCCGGGCGCGATGCTGCCGCCGAGTTCGCGGCCGGCCACATTCCCGGCGCCGTCTTCCTCGACCTCGGAACGCTTGTCGACACGGCCTCGCCCGTCGCCAACATGCTGCCGTCGGCTGCCGCCTTTGCCGAGCGGGTACAGGCCCTGGGGATTTCCGACACCGACCGCGTCGTCCTGTACGATGACAGTGCGGTGAAGACTTCCGCCCGGGCCTGGTTCATGTTTCGCCTGTTCGGCGCCGGCAGCGTCGCCATCCTCGATGGCGGGCTGGCCAAATGGAAATCCGAACGGCGCGAACGCGTTGGCGGGGCGGCAGACCTACGCAAGGCCCAGTTCACGGTCCGCGCCGACACGGGCGCCATTCGCAGCCAGGCCGATATGGTCGCCAACCTCGACCGCCGGGTCGAGCAAGTTGTCGATGCGCGCGGCCCCGCCCGTTTCGCCGGCGCCGAGCCGGAGCGCGCGGGCGTAACCCCCGGGCACATTCCCGGGTCGATCAACCTGCCCTATCCCCGGCTGTTCGCACCTGACGGTACGTTCAAGGACCGGGCCGGGATAGTGTCCGCTTTCAGGGACGCCGGCGTCGACCTCGCGCGGCCCGTTACCACGACGTGCGGCAGCGGGGTGACCGCCGCCGTGCTGCTGTTCGCCTTGCACCGTGTCGGCAAGACCGACGTCGCGCTTTACGACGGCAGCTGGACCGAGTGGGGCGCCGATCCCGCTACTCCCAAGGCAAGCGGGGCGGCATGATCCGGTGAGCAGCGACGATGATAACGACAAGGCAGGCACCGGCACCCGCGCAGTGGGCGCCGGGCGACGGGCGGAGTGGACCGGCGCGGTGGTCAACCCGCCGGTCTGGCGGGCCTCGACCCACCTCTATCCCGACATGGCGGCGCTGCGCTCGGGGCCGGCAACGAACGAGGACGGGCGCTTCTTCTACGGCCGCCGCGGCGGGCCGACACAGTGGTCGCTTGCCGAGGCGCTGACGCAGCTCGAAACCGGGGCGGCGGGCACGATGCTCTATCCCTCGGGCGTGGCGGCGATCGCGGGCGCGCTGATGGCGGTACTGCGCCCCGGAGACGAGCTTCTGGTCTGCGATAACGCCTACGAGCCGACCCGGGCCATGGCGACCGGGCTGCTGACGGATATCGGCATCACCAGCCGGTTCTTCGATCCGTCCGAGCCGGCGAACCTGGCCCGGGCGCTTACCGACAAGACCCGCGCGGTCATGCTGGAGAGCCCCGGCAGCCTGACGATCGAGGTCTGCGACATCCCGGCGCTGACCGCGCTCGCGCGTGAACGCGGCGCTGTTTCCATCATCGACAACACCTGGGCCGGGCCGACTGGCTTTGCCGCACTCGAACGCGGCGCCGACATCGCCGTGATGAGCCTTACCAAGCACGTCGGCGGCCATTCGGACCTGATGATGGGATCGGCCAGCGCGGGCGAAGCGCTCTATGCCAGGCTGCGCAAGACCGCGCAGGCGCTGGGCCAAGTCGTTTCCCCCGACGATGCCGCGCTGGCGCTCCGCGGGCTGCGGACCCTGCCGCTGCGGCTTGACCGCAGTACTAAAAGCGCGCTGGCCATCGCGCGCCACCTGACCGGCCGCCCCGACGTGGCCCGCGTGCTTTGCCCGATGCTGCCCGGCAGTCCCGGCCACGAACTGTGGCAGCGCGATTTTTCGGGCGGATGTGGACTGTTCTCGCTCGTCCTCAAGGGCGGTGACCGCGGCCGCCGCGACCGTGTCATCGACGCGCTAAGGCTGTTCGGCATCGGCTATTCGTGGGGCGGGTTCGAAAGCCTTGTTTCGCCTGTCGACCCTGCCTCCATTCGCAGTGCTGGCGCCTGGCCGCTGGCAGACATGGATCCGGCCGACCGTTTCGCGATCCGGCTGTCGATCGGACTGGAGGACACCGCCGACCTCATCGCCGACCTCGACCGCGCGCTCGACGCCAATCCGGCGTGAGGAACCCCGCAGCACCCTTTGCCAGCCAGGTTTTCGGGCCCGACAGCGCGGTTACCCGCGCGGTAATCTGGCTCGATCGCGTCGGCTTCGACGTTGGCAATCACCGCATATCGCTGTGGGGCGGGCTGGTGACCGTGATCGTCGTGCTGGCGGTGTTCATGTTCGCTCGCCTGGGCAGCAAGCTTGCCAAGCGAGCCTTCGCGCGCATCACCCGGTTCGATGCGACACAGCAGTTGCTGGGCGAAAAGCTCGTTTCGCTGGGCATCTGGCTGGTGGCAATCCTGGTCGGGATCGACATCCTGGGAATCAGCCTGACCGCGTTGACGGTATTTTCCGGCGCCTTCGGCCTTGCGGTCGGTTTCGGCCTGCAGAAGACCTTCGGCAACCTGATCGCCGGGATCATCCTCCTGATGGACCGTTCGATCAAGCCGGGCGACGTGATCGCAGTAGGCGGCAGCGGCGCGGCGACGGTCGGCCAGGTCAAGAAGATCGGCATCCGCGCGGTGTCGGTCACCACGCGCGACAAGATCGAGTACCTGATCCCGAACGAGAACCTGATGACCAGCCAGGTCGAGAACTGGTCGTTCTCCAGCCGGGACGTGCGCGTCAAAGTGCCTGTAGGCGTCGCTTACGGAACCGACATCGATGTGGCGGAAAAACTCATGCTGGAGGCGGCGCGAAGCTGTGCGCGCGTTCTCGACGTCCCGGCGCCCTCGGCCTGGCTGAAGGCATTTGGTGACAGTGCAATCGAGTTCGAGATCATGGCATGGATCCGCGATCCGGAGGAAGGTGTCGGCAACGTGCGGTCCGAAGTGCTCAAAGCGGTGTGGCGCGCATTCCGTGACGGCGGCATCGAGATTCCCTTCCCCCAGCGCGACATCCACATCCGCGACTGGCCCCGCCGCGACGCCGACGCCCCCTCCTTCGAGGACGACGGAAAGCCACCGACAAGCTGATCTAGGGATACGCCAAGCCATTCTGGCTGGCGGGTCGCCGGCCGCGAAGCCATCTCAACCGGGATGGACAAGCCCCCCCCTTCGGCCCGTATCGGCACCGTGCACCTTGTCGGCGCCGGCCCCGGCGATCCCGACTTGCTGACGCTGCGAGCGGCGCAGCTGATCGCACAAGCCGAGATCATCGTTCACGATGGCCTGGTTTCGCCCGAAATCATGGCGCTCGCCCCCGATGGTGCGCGCCTTGTTTCGGTTGCCAAGCAGCGCGCGCGCCACACGATGAACCAGGATGCGATCAATGCGCTGCTGGTGGCGGAGGCCTTGGCCGGACACGACGTGATCCGCCTGAAGGGCGGAGATCCCTTTATCTTCGGACGCGGCGGCGAAGAGGCCGAGGCCTGCTGCGCCGCCGGCGTCCCGGTCCAGGTCGTCCCCGGAATCAGCGCCGCGAGCGGTGCCGCTGCAGCCGCGCTGCTCCCGCTCACACACCGCGGCGCCTCGTCGGCGGTAAGTTTCGTCGCCGGGCAATGCCGCGGCTTGTCCGAACAGGACTGGACGGGGCTGGCCGGACACGGCCGCACGCTGGTGATCTACATGGGCGTCGCGACGGCCGGCGCCATCGCCGACAAGCTGATGGCCGACGGCCTCGATCCCGCGATTCCGGTTGCTGTGATCGAAAACGCGACCCGGCCCGAGATGCGGGTGCTTCGGGCGCCGCTGGCGGGGCTTGATGCGCTGGTCGCGGACCATGCCGTAACGAGCCCGGCGCTTATTGTTGTCGGAGACGTTGCCGCCGCGCCCGTGTCGGCGCTTTTCGAACTCGCGAAGGAGGCGGTGCAGTGAATATCCTGACCGGAAACGACCTCAAGACCGGCGCGGTCACCTGGTGGACGGGGAGCGACTGGTCGCTCCACGTCGATGATGCCACCGACGTCGGCGACCAGGCCGACGCCATCCTGGCGCGCGAGGTCGCCGCACGGCGGGTGAACTCCGCCTATGCCATAACTGCGGAGCACACCGGCGGCGGCGTCCGCCCGGCCCACATCAAGGACCGCATTCGCGCCCTGGGGCCGACCGTGCGGCCCGATTTGACGCTGAAGCCCGCCGATCCCGAAGCACGCGACTGGGTGATCTGATGTACCGATATGACCAATACGACCAGGCCATGGTCGACACCCGCGTCGAGGAATTCCGCGACCAGGTTCGCCGCCGCATCGAGGGCAAACTGGACGACGACCAGTTCAAGCCGCTGCGGCTGAAGAACGGGCTGTATCTCCAGCTCCATGCCTACATGCTGCGCGTGGCGATCCCGTATGGGACGCTCAATTCGGGGCAGATGCGCACGCTGGCCGATATCGCGCGCCGCTACGATCGCGGCTACGGCCATTTCACCACCCGGCAGAACATCCAGTACAACTGGATCAAGCTGGCCGAAGCGCCCGACATCCTTGCCGACCTGGCCAGGGTCGAGATGCACGCGATCCAGACCAGCGGCGAATCGATCCGCAACATCTCGTCCGACCAGTACGCCGGCGCGGCCGCAGACGAGGTCATCGACCCGCGTCCGTGGTGCGAAATGCTGCGCCAGATGACCACGTTCATGCCCGAATTCAGTTACCTGCCGCGAAAGTTCAAAATCGCGGTCATCGCGTCCGCGGAAGATCGCGCGGCGCTTCGCTGGCACGATTTCGCGCTTCGCATCGTCAGGAGCGAGGCCGGCGAAACCGGGTTCGAGGTCTACGCCGGGGGCGGCATGGGCCGCACGCCCTTCATCGCGTTCAAGATCCGCGATTTCCTGCCTGCGACGCAGATCTTCAGCTATTTGCAGGCGGTTCTGCGGGTTTGGAACCGCGATGCGCGGCGCGACAACATCCACAAGCAGCGCATGAAGATCTTGGTCCACGACCTTGGGCAGGAAGAATTCACCCGCAGGGTCGAGCAGGAGTTCGCACACTTCCTCTCGCTTGGGCAGGATTTCCCGCAGGCGGAGTATGACCGGATCGCGGCGTTCTTCGCACCGCCCCCGTTCGAAACGGACCTGGCGCACGAAATGCCTTCCGGCGATCCCGCCTTTGCCGCCTGGGCTGAGCGGCAGGTCGTCCCCCACAAGGTACGCGGCTACGCCATCGTCAACATCAGCCTCAAGCCGGTCGGCGGCATTCCGGGCGACATCTCGGCCGACCAGATGGACCGGGTTGCCGAGTTGGCCGAACGGTTCAGCTTCGACGAATTGCGTGCGACACATTCGCAGAACCTGGTCCTGCCCCATGTCCGCAAGGCTGACCTCCCCGCGGTCTGGGCGGCCCTGGTCGACGCCGGGCTGGCCGAGCGCAACCTCGACCTGGTGACCGACATCATCGCCTGCCCCGGGCTCGACTATTGCAGCCTCGCCAACGCCCGCTCGATCCCGCTGGCCCAGAAAATCGCCGAGCGCTTTGCCGACCCGGACCGGCAGGCCGACATCGGCGAGCTGAAGCTCAAGATTTCGGGCTGCATCAACGCCTGCGGGCATCATCACGCCGGGAACATCGGCATCCTCGGCGTCGACCGCAAAGGCAGCGAGAATTACCAGCTCCTGCTGGGCGGCTCGGGCGACGAGATGACGAGCCAGGCCAAGATCGCCGGTCCCGGCTTCGACGAGGACGGCATCGTCGACGCGGTCGAGCGCGCGATCGAGCATTACCGCGCCGTCCGCACGCCGGGAGAGCGCTTCATCGACACGTATCGCCGGGCCGGGATGGACGGGTTCAAGGAGGCGATTTATGGCTGATTTCCGCTATCGCAATGACGACCCTGCCGATGAGCCGGCGGTAACTCTCGATGCCTTCCTGGAGCAGGCCGAAGCCGCATCGGTGCGGATCGAGGCAGGCGAGGACGTGGCGGCGCTGCTGCCGCACCTCGGCCGCCTCAAGCTGATCGAGGTCGATTTTCCCCGTTTTCGTGACGGACGCGGCTTCTCGACGGCGCGAACCCTGCGCGAAGCGGGCTACGCCGGCGAGCTCAAGGCCACCGGCGATGTCCTCGTCGACCTGATCTTCTTCATGCGCCGCTGCGGGTTCGACAGCTTTGCGCCCGACACCCCGCTCGACCCGGCGGATGTCGAAGCGGCGCTCTCCCGCTGGCCCGAGGTCTATCAACCGGCGGCGGATGCGCGCGCTCCGATCTGGGCGCTGCGCCATGGTGCGACGATCGGTGGACACGGTGGCTAGCCGGGCGATCGACCGGATCGACGTCGCGCCAAGCTTCACCCAGGCGGATGCCGACGCGCTGGAAGCGCGCTTTGCCGGAGTGGATGCCGAGACGATGCTGCGCGAACTGCTGGCCGAGGGCGTGCTCGGCAGGGTCGCGGTGGTGTCTTCGTTCGGGACCGAAAGCGCGGTCCTGCTCGACCTTGT
This sequence comes from Parablastomonas sp. CN1-191, assembly GCF_049354825.1. GTDB lineage: Bacteria > Pseudomonadota > Alphaproteobacteria > Sphingomonadales > Sphingomonadaceae > Novosphingobium. The sequence goes on from NZ_CP186480.1 coordinate 1,327,660, forward strand.
CGCCCGCGCCGATCCGGCGACCCCGGTGATCTTCGTCGATACGAAGAAGATGTTCGATGAGACGCTTGCCTACCGCGACACGGTTGTCGGTCGGCTGGGCCTGACCAACAGCTCGACCGTCACGCCCGATGCGGCAGTCCTGGCCGTAAAGGACGAAACCGGCCTGCGCTGGTCCTATGATCCCGACGGCTGCTGCGCGATCCGCAAGGTCGAGCCGCTGGCGCGGGCGAAGGACGGGCTCGACGCCTGGATATCCGGGCGCAAGGCGTTCCAGTCAGTGACCCGCCAGAACCTGCCGCGCTTCGAGATCGAGGCCACTGAAAACGGCAACACCCGGCTCAAGATCAATCCCCTGGGAGACTGGACCAAGGACGATCTCGAGGCGTGGTTCGCTGCGCACGACTTGCCGCGCCACCCTCTCGAGGCTGCCGGGTTTCTTTCGGTCGGCTGCCAGCCCTGCACCAGCAAGGTGGCGCCTGGTGAAGACCCGCGCGCCGGGCGCTGGCGCGGCTGGGACAAGACCGAGTGTGGAATCCACGGTTCGGACTCGCCCGAGGTTGACCTGCCGCCGGGCTACGATCCGGTCTTCTAGTACTCAGAACCAGCGGTTGTCGCGGTACCAGCGCGCGGTGTCCTTCAGCGCCTCGCGCGTGGCGACGCGCGGTTTCCACACCGTCTCCGGAACGCGGCGGCTGCGTGCCGAGACCCAGTCCGGATGCGTCATGTAACTGACGCGGTCGGGCGTCAGCTTGGCCTTGCCGCGGCGCAGGAAGCGGTCGGCGGCGGCCGCGCGCGCTAGCATCGCCTTCGACAGGTGCAGCACCCACGGGCGGCGCCCGACGGCCCAGCCGATCGCGCGCGCAAGTTCGTAGTGGCCCCAGCCTTGCGGCTTGCCGTCGTCGGGCTCGAACGTGCGATGGCTGGCCTTGTCGCTGCCTGCAACCAGCGCCAAGAGCAGCCGCGCAAGGTCGTCGACGTGGATCAGGCTGGCCCGCCCCTCAGCGGGCGGCATCGGCAGGATGCCCATGCGCGCGATGCGGAACAGCTCGAACATCTCGGTATCGCGGGGACCGAACACCGCAGGCGGGCGCACGATCGTCCAGTCGAGCCCGCTGGCGCGGACGATCGCTTCGGCCTTGGCCTTGCTGGCGCCGTAATCAGACAGGCCCGGCTCGCGCGCGGCCAAAGAGGAGACGAGGATGAAGCGCGGCACGCCGGCGGCCACGGCCGCCTCGACCAGATTGAGCGTGCCGGCCACGTTGCCGGCCTCGAAACCTGCCGCGTCGGGCGCGTTGACCACACCGGCGACATGGATGATCGCCTCGGTGCCTTTCACCAGACGGGCCAGGGCCTTGCGATCGGCAAGATCCCCGCCAACCCAGGTAACGCCCTTGCGGGGCTGCTGCGCCCGGCGGTTGAGCGCGCGGACCCGCAATTTCGCATGCTCGGCGGCATCGAGCACGGCTTGCCCGACGAAGCCCGTGCCCCCGGTCAGCGCGATCGTCATAGCAGCGCCAGCTGGTCGCGGTGGATGATGGCCGGCCGCGGCGCATAGCCGAGCAGCGCGGCGTGTTCGCCCGATTGCCGGCCGCGCAGCATCGCGCAATCGGCGGAATCGTATTCGACCAGCCCATGCGCAAGGACGCGGCCGACCTTGTCGCAGACCGCTACTGCATCGCCGCGGCGAAACTCCCCGTCGACCGTTAGGATCCCAGCCGCCAGCAAGCTGCTGCCGCCGGCCAGGGCTTTTGCCGCGCCCGCGTCGACCGTAAGCGCGCCCTTCAGCCGCAGGCGGCCGCCCAGCCAGGCCTTGCGGGCGCCGGTCTTGCGCCGGGGCACGAACAGCGTGCCGATGGATCCGTCCAGTGCCCGCGCGATTGGCGAGTCCTTGGTCCCATTGATGATCGCCAGCGCGATCCCGGCCAGGTCCGCAATCTCCGCCGCCTGCAATTTCGACGTCATGCCGCCCGATCCGAGGCCCGATGTCGATCCCCCGGTCGCCATGGCATGGATGGCAGGAGTAATTCCCTTTACCACCGGGACCAAGCGCGCCGCCGCGTCGGCCGGATCGCGGTCGTAAAGCCCTTCGACGTCGGAAAGCAGCAGGACCGCGCTGGCCTGCGCGGCCTGCGCCACGCGCGCAGCCAGGCGATCGTTGTCACCGAAACGGATCTCTCGCGTCGCGACTGAATCGTTTTCGTTGACCACGGGGATGGCGCCGGCGTCCAGCAGGCGTCCCAGCGTGGCGGTCGCGTTCAGGTAGCGGCGCCGGTCCTCCAGGTCTTCCAGCGTGAGCAGTAGCTGCGCCGCGACCAGTCCCTCGGCGGCGAGCAGTTCCGCCCACAGGCCGGCAAGCGCGATCTGCCCGACAGCGGCGGCTGCCTGCGCATCGGCCAGGCTGCCACGTCCGCCCTTCGGCAAGCCGAGCTTCGCCGCGCCCAGCGCGATCGCGCCGGAGGATACCACGATCACGTCCTGGCCGCGTGCGCGCGCAGCAGCGAGCTCGGCCACCAGCCCGGCGAGCCAGGCGCGGCGCGTTCCATCGGCGCCGATCAGCAACGCCGAGCCGACCTTGACCACCAGCCGGGGGCAGATTGCGGACTTCGCCAGGTCAGAGAGCGCGGTAATCCCCATCGCGGCGCGGATGGCGGCAAAGCCCGGCTTATGCAAGGGGCTGCGCGGTGCCGCGCGCGCCGAAGCGGGGCGGGTTCAGGCCGGGTCGGAAGCCGTCATAATGGCGACCACGGCGCAGCCGCGCCCTCGTCCTCCTGCTCGCCGCTGGGACGCTCGGTGGCGGTCGCTGCAGGAAGATAGCTGATCACCGCGTCGAGCAGCGCGTCGAGACCCGCGCCGGTTGCCCCGGAAATCGGGAAGACCTTTTCGGCGCCAGCTTCGAGCAACTCGGATGAGAACGCCTCGACCAGCTCGGCGTCGACCAAGTCGATCTTGTTCAGCGCCACCAGCCGGGGCTTGCCATCGAGGCCGCCGCCGTATGCCGCCAGCTCGTCCTCGATGACCCGCATCGCTTCGGCCGGGTCGGTCCCGCTGACGTCGATCAGGTGAATGAGCACGCGGCAACGCTCGATATGGCCGAGGAAGCGGTCGCCGATGCCGGCTCCGTCGGCCGCGCCCTCGATCAGGCCGGGAATATCGGCCAGCACGAATTCGCGCGCGCGGTGGCGCACGACGCCCAGCTGCGGGGTCAGCGTGGTGAAGGCATAAGCGCCGACTTTGGCGTTGGTATTGGTGATCTTGTTGATGAAGGTCGACTTGCCGGCGTTGGGCAGCCCGACCAGGCCGGCGTCGGCCAGCAGCTTCAGCCGCAGCCATACCCAGCGTTCCTCGAACGGCAGGCCGGGCTGGTGCTGGCGCGGGGCGCGGTTCGTGCTGGTCTTGTAGCTGGCGTTCCCGCGCCCGCCCAGCCCGCCTTCCAGGAGCACGACGCGCTGGCCGGCCTCGACCAGGTCGGCCAGCACTTCCTCGCGGTCTTCGTCGAGGATCTGCGTGCCCACCGGCACCTTGATCACGAGGTCCTTGCCCTGTGCGCCGGTGCGATCCTTGCCCATGCCGGGCACGCCGCGCGGCGCCTTGAAATGCTGGGTGTAGCGAAAGTCGATCAGCGTGTTGAGCCCGGCCACCGCCTCGAACACCAGGTCGCCGCCACGGCCGCCGTCGCCGCCATCGGGTCCGCCATATTCGACGTACTTCTCACGCCGGAAGGAAACGGCACCCGGCCCCCCGGCGCCCGAGCGGATGTAGATCTTGGCCTGGTCGAGAAAATGCATGAGTCAGTGATAGCTCAGTTGCACGCGTTTGTCGCGCTGAGGTCCAGGACGCAGAGTAGCGAGCCTGGGCGTGCCGAGAATGACGTCCTCGGAGAACAGGCGCGCAGCGACCGTCAGGTCGTGATCACCGGACGCGCACGAGGACGGCGTTCAAGGCCGTCCTAGGTCGCTTGTCGGTACACTGGTGGAGCCGAGGGGGATCGAACCCCTGACCTCGTCATTGCGAACGACGCGCTCTCCCAGCTGAGCTACGGCCCCGTTCCAGTGCAAACCGCGGCAGCCGGGCCGCCGCGGGAGGCGCCCCCTTAACGAAGGAGTGGGGCGCGCGGAAGAGAAAAAATCACGCCCGCGTCAAGGCGCGGTGGTCGCCGTCGGCGCCGGCACGGTTACCGTCGCAGCCGAAGTGGCGGCGGGCGCCGGTACGACCACGGTCGGCGGCACGGCCGGGACGGTAACGGTCCCCGTGGGCGTGACCACCGGCGTGGTGAACGCGGGGGGCAGCGGCGCCTGTACGGTGGTGGGCGCATACTTGGCGTCCCACAGCGCGGCGTCGGTCTTGTACTGCTCGTAAGCGCGGAAGAACTGCTCGAACACACTGTCGAGGCGCGGCAGTTCCAGCGCGGCGAAGTCCTTCAGGCCCGCGGGCGTTACCGCCATCGAATCGTGCGCCAGCGCCAGCGATGCATCGCAGAACCCGCCGAGCGTCGGTGGCGAGGCGTAGAAGTTGTAGACCTGCGTCATGTAGGCTTCGCGCGGCGGGATCCAGCGCTGCCCGTACTTGGCCTTGAACTCGCCATCGACCGCGCGGTTGGCCGCGGCCAGCCCCTTGGCATGGACCTTCAGGAAATTCTTGTAGCCCACCAGGATGTCGGCGTGCTCGGGCCGGAGGCAGTTGAGCGCGGCGACGTTGTAGGCGGCGCGCAGGTTCCACAGCGTCTGGTCGGGGGTGATGCCGTAGTTGAGCGTGCGGCGGATGCCGTCGAATCCGATCGGCGGCGTGGTCAGCAGCGGCGAGGCGTTGAGCGGCGGCAGCGGGCGCGGCGGGATCACCACGACCGGCGGCGGCGGCGGAGGCGGCGGCGGCGGCGGGGTCTTGGCCGCGCAGGCCGCAAGCGTAGCCATCAGCGCCGCGCTGGCGGCCAATTTCAGATCGCGCCGGATCGAGCGCTGCCCGCTGCGCCGAATTGCCTTGCCCATCGTATCTAGCGTCCCTGTCCCGGCTTGATGTCTTGCGGCCATGTCTGCCGCGCCCTGCCTTGCGGCAGGATGAAGCGACACCCCTAGACGGTAGGGCGAGCAAAGAAAATGCCCGGCGCGAGGGGTAAACCGCGCGCCGGGCACCGATTGTCGTCTATTTGGGTGCGATCAGCGGCGATCGCCCATGAAGCGCAGCAGGTACATGAACATGTTGATGAAATCGAGGTAGAGGTTCAGCGCCCCCATCACCACGACCTTGCCGGCCATGTCAGTGCCGCGCACGTACTGGTACTGCTCCTTGAGCTTCTGCGTGTCGTAGGCGGTGAGGCCGGCGAAGATCAGAACGCCCAGGATCGAGATCGCCCAGTAGAGCCCCGGCGACTGCAGGAACATGTTGATGAGTGAGGCGATGATGATGCCGACAACGCCCATGATCAGGAAGCTGCCCATGCCCGTCAGGCTGCGCTGGGTGGTGTAGCCGTAGAGGCTGAGCCCGGCAAAGGCGCCGGCGGTGGCAAAGAACGTCGCCGCGATCGAGGCGCCGGTGTAGACGAGGAAAATCGTCGACAGCGACAGGCCCATCACGATGGCGAAGCCCCAGAAGCAGGCGCGCAGCGCCGTGAGGCTGAGCTTGTTCAGGCCGAAGCTCATCACCAGCACGAACGCCAGCGGCGCCAGCATCACGACGATGCCGAGGCCCGAACCCATGACTTGCGCCGCCGCGCCCGAGCTGGCGAACAGCATCGCCACGATGCCCGACAACAGCACGCCCGAGGCCATGTAGTTGTAGATGGACAGCATGTGCCGGCGCAGGCCGGCGTCGAACGTCGTGCGTCCGACCGAAGGCACGGCTACCGAAGGAGACGCGCCGAAGCCCGTCCCGACCTTGCGGTCCTGGGGCTGGGGGTCGTTCCAATTGGCCATGGTGTGGTTCTCTCCGTTTCCGGCGCCCATGATGGGCGCCTCGGGGATCAATATCGCCCCTCGCCCGCCCCACTTCAAGGAAAACCGGACGGGCAGCTGTCGCAGATTGTAACGGTTCAGCCGGCCAGCTCGGAGCCCCGGTCGCGCGCGGCGCGCAGCGTCGCGGCAATCAGCCGTGCCAGCGCGTCATCGGCGTCGAGCACTGCCAGCCCCGCCGCGGTGGTGCCGCCCGGGCTGGTGACGCGCCGGGCCAGATCGCCCGGGTCGTCGTTCGAGCCAGCCGCCAGCGCGGCCGCGCCCTGGACCGTCGCCAGAGCCAGCCGCCGCGCCTGCTCGGCCTCCATGCCAAGGGCCGTCGCGCCGTCAGAAAGCGCTGCCAGGAAGCGGTAGACGAAAGCGGGCCCCGATCCGACCAGCGCGGTGACAAGATCGAACTGCGCCTCGTCCACCCATTCCGGCGTACCAAGCGGTGCCATCAGCGCGCTTACGGCGGGGTCTTCGGCGCCTGCCAGTCCGATCGGCGCAAGCCCGATCTCGGCAGCCAGGTTGGGCATGACGCGCAGATGCGCGGCCGCGTCCGGGAACAGTGCGGCAAGGCGTGCCAGCCGCACCCCCGCCAGCATCGAGATTACCGTCGCCCCGGCAGTCAGCGGTGCCAGCGCTGGCGCCGCTTCGTCCAGTGCCTGCGGCTTGATCCCCAGCACCACGGTTGCAAACGGCCCGCCGCCCGGCTCGCGCCGCAGGGTCACGCCGGCCGGCACGGCGGCCAGCGCTGGATCCAGCACGGTGAAGCGCGCAGGATCGAGGCCGCCCCGCAGCCAGCCTGCCAGCATCGCCCCGCCCATGTTGCCGCAGCCGGCCAGCAGGATCGCGCCGTCAGTCATCGGCGGCAGCCTTGCTTGACACATTTGACACGGTCCTGGGGACGTTACCGCACGGCCCCCGAAGGGACGCGGCGTGAGCCGGGCGAAGCGGGGAGAACAGGCGGTCCATCGCCGCCATCATGCCACCGAAGCGGCGCTGTAGGACAGCGTTTTCAGGCTTCCCCGGCGGCGTCGACCAGCGCGCTGGCCAGCGCCTCGGCCGGGGACTTGTCACCCCAGAGGATGAACTGGAACGCCGGGTAGAACCGGTCGCACTCGTCGATCGCGGCCTCGACCGCGGACTGGGCCTGGGTCAGGCTGAGCAGCCCTTCATCGCCCAGCATCAGGCCGTGGCGGTAGAGCAGGACCCCCCCGTTCGACCAGACGTCGAAATGGCCGACCCAAAGCTGCTCGTTGACCAGCGCCAGCACCTCGAACATCGCGCTGCGCTTGTCGTCGGGAACGCGGATGTCGGGCAGGCAGAGCAGTTGCAGCACGCTGTCCTCGCGGCGCCAGATCCCGCGCAGCGTGTACTTGGCCCACGATCCCTGGACTTCGCCCGAAATCTCGTCGTCGCCGACGTATTCGTAGTCCCAGCCGCGCGCCTCGAACAGCGCCGCGAGCATATCGACCGGTGCCGCGTCGTCCTGGCCCGCGTTGTCCTGGTTATCGGTCCTCATCACGTCCGCCCGAAACTCCCGCACGACGCACTGGTGTCGTCGCGGCCGAAATGCGTCGCCGCCAGGGGCGATGACAATGACCGGTTAACCCTGCCTTGGGCATAACCCGACAAGCCTGTGGACGGCGTGTGGACAAGCTGTGGGCGCGGGCGGCACCGCGACCTCACGCACCCGGCAGCGCGTCGACGACTTCGCCGGCGTCGGTGGAGACCGGGAAAGCCCCCGATACATCGGTCTTCTTGAGCTGCGCGATGAACGCGGCGGCGGCCTTGGACGTGGCGAAGGGGCCGACCATCAGGCGGTTGGTCTGGCCATAGGGCATGACCCACGGGCTCTTGCCCTTGAACACCGCGGGATCGGCCTTGACCAGCTTGCGCCAGTCGAAAGCCAGCGCCTTGCGGTCGCGCCCGACGCCCACCTGCACGAACGTGCGCGCGGGATTGTCCTTGAGCTTCTTGGCGGCGGCGTCCTTTTCCTTCTTGTCCGCCAGCGCCTTGGCCTTGGCGGCCGCGTCGGCCTTGGCCTTTGCCGCCGCTTCAGCCTTGGCTTTGCGGTCGGTTTCGGCCTTCGCCTTGGCCGCGGCCGGATCGGGCCGGGGTTTCGCCGCGGGCGCTGCCGCCGGCCCCGCATCGAGCTTGCGGACATCGACCGCGCCGGGCGCGGGCGCGGCCGCGGCACTGGGCGGCGCGATATCGGCGAACGCGTCGGCCAGCGTCACCGGCTTGGCCGCTGCGGGCGTCGATGGCGCCGGTGCCGGTGCCACGGCGACCTGCGCAACGCGGGCCTGAGTGACGGGGGCCTGGGCGACGGGGGCTTGGGCGACGGCGGCCTGCGTGACGGGGGCCGGCACAACCACCGGCGGCGTTACCACGGCGACGCGCTGGACCGGGGCCGGCACGACCGCGGGCGGAGGCGCGGCGGACGCCACCGCGGCCGGGGCGATGGTCTCGCGCGTCGGGCGCACGTCTGGCGGCGGGGTGGCGGCAATCGCGGGCAATTCGGCGTCGCGCGAGGGTTTGCCCTTCTTTTCGTCCTTGGCCTTGCGCCCCAGCGGCTTGCCCGCCGGCGTCAGCGCGGTGTTGGCGGCGGCCAGTTCGGGCGTGTTGCGGGTGTACTGGGCGACGCGCGGATCGTCGCGGCCGATTTCGGCGGCGCGCGGGAAGAAGCCGAGGTCGCCGGCGGCGGCCTGCTGGGCCCGCGTCAGGCGCGGCATGTAGCGAAGGTACGCCGCCATCGCGAGCGCGAGGTCGGGCGTCATCGTCGAGCGGGCGATCGATTCCGCCTCGTCGGCCTTACCCAGGATCGCCAGCGCAAAGGCGCGGGTGCGCCAGGCACCGCGATCCTGCCGCTGCAACAGCGGCGACAGTGTCGCCTCCATCCCGGTGCGGTCGCCGTCGATCGCCTGGCTGAGCGCCAGGCGCCGGGCCAGCTCGTCGCTCGGCCCGGCGGTCATGGCCTGTCGGTAATAGCGCTGCGCGCTGACGGTATCGCCAACGAGGTCGTAAGCCAGCCCGCGGTCGGCCAGCGCCGAGGGTTGCAAGACGCCCGCGCGCGCCGCCTGGTCGAACAGCGGTAGCGCGGTGAAGGGATCGAGCCGGCGCACATAGGCACCGGCCAGCCCGGCCTTGACCTGCGCGTTGCCGGGAACGACCGCATCGGCGCGCTGGTAGAACCCGATCGCCGCGTCGACGTCGTTCATCTCGAGCGCGGCCTGGCCGGCATCGAGCAGCGCGGCGACGTCGCGCGGATCGCGCGCCAGCCGCGACAGTGCCAGAGACAGGCGGGGATTGGCAGCACTCGACTGGCGCACCGGCTGCGCCTGCGCGGGCAACGCCGTGCCCACCAACCCCGCTGCCAGGGCCAGCGCGGTCGCTGCCGCGGTCAATGCCGTCTTGTTACCCACGTCCCGTCCCGCCTTGCCTTGGCTGCCACCGGGGTCATGCCCCGCCGGCCACCTAGGTGGCCAAGGCTGAACCCCGGGCGAACGCCGCCGGGAGTCCAGCCCGCCTACTGGTTATTCTGGCGCCCCAGGAACCGCGGGATGTTGAGCGACGAACCGCCCTCGTCCTCGTCGTCCTCGTCATCGCTGCGCGAGGCGCCGCGCGACAGGCTGGCCATGCGTTCGAACAACGTGCTGCCCGCACCAGGCAGGCGCGGCGCGCGCGGTGCATCGCCGCCAGGCTGAGCGGCCGGGGTGGCGCCATCGTCGCCGCCAGACGCGCCGCTCGCCTCGTCGCCGAGGATCGAGCGCCGGCGCGAGACCAGCGGGCTGTGCTGAGCCGGTTCGACCGTGTCGCCGAGCAGGAGTTCCTCGTTCTGGCCGGCGGCCGCCGTGGCAGGCTCTTCCTCGAAACTGTCGTCGAGCTCGAGCTCGAGCGGCTCGGCGGCGTCCTCGCCCCACTCGTCATCGTCGTGGCCATAGCCCGGTTCGCTGGTGGCACCGGCGAAGCTGTCGCTTTCGGCGGCGGCGGTCAGCGGTGCGGCCTCATGCTCGTCAGCTTCGCTGCCGTAGCGGCCGGGCGTCGCGGCGGGTTCGGCCGCCGGCGCGGGCGCGGCGGCGGGTTCGGGCGCGCTGTAGGTCGGGCGCGCGGGGCCGCGGGCAGTGCCCAGGCTGAGCGGGCGGTGCGCGGCAAGCTCGGCCTGCTGGGGGCTCTGCTCGATCCCGGTGGCAACCACCGAGACGCGGATCTTGCCCTGCAGGTCCGGGTTGAAGGCCGAACCCCAGATGATGTTGGCATCGGGATCGACCAGCTCGCGGATGTGGTTGGCAGCCTCGTCGACTTCGAGCAGGCGCATGTCCTCGCCGCCGATGATCGAGATGATCACGCCCTTGGCGCCCATCATCGACACGCCGTCGAGCAGGGGGTTGGCGATCGCCTTTTCGGCAGCCTCGAGCGCGCGGTTCTCGCCCTCGCCCTCGCCGGTGCCCATCATCGCCTTGCCCATCTCGCCCATGACCGAGCGGACGTCCGCGAAGTCGAGGTTGATGAGGCCGGGCATGACCATCAGGTCGGTAATGGAGCGAACACCCTGCTGCAGCACTTCGTCGGCAAGGCTGAAGGCTTCCTTGAAGGTAGTCTCCGCCTTGGCGACGAGGAACAGGTTCTGGTTGGGGATGACGATCAGGGTGTCGACGTGCTTCTGCAGCTCCTCGATCCCGGCCTCGGCGCTGCGCATCCGGCGCGTGCCTTCGAACAGGAACGGCTTGGTGACGACGCCGACGGTCAGCACGCCCTTGTCGCGCGCGGCCTTGGCGATCACCGGAGCGGCGCCGGTGCCGGTGCCCCCGCCCATGCCCGCAGCGATGAAGCACATGTGCACGCCGTCGAGCGCGCGCTCGATCTCGCCGATGCTTTCTTCGGCGGCAGCGCGGCCCACTTCGGGCCTTGCGCCGGCGCCGAGGCCCTGCGTGATGTCGGAACCGAGCTGGATGCGGTGCTCCGCGATGGCGTTGTTGAGCGCCTGCGCATCGGTGTTGGCGACGATGAAGTCGACGCCTTCGATCTGCGCGCCGATCATGTTGGCGATGGCGTTGCCGCCCGCACCGCCGACCCCGATAACGGTGATCCGGGGGCGCAGTTCTTCCACCGCCGGCGGACCGATATTGATGCTCATCGCAAACCTCCTGGCACGGCGCCGCCGCGACGCCTGCAATTGCTCAAGGTCTTGCACGCATCGATTCGGCGAATCAAAGTTAATTTCAACATTGTCCACAATCGGACGGGTGCAAGTTCGGCTTCAGAAATATTCCTTCAACGCCACGTAGACGCGCCGCACCAGCCCGAGGCCCGAATAGCGCATCGTCGGCTGGTAGGTCGGCCCGATCGAGCGGATGTCGACCGGGTCGGCCGCGGCATAGAGAACCACCCCCGCCAGCGTCGAGAAACCGGGCGTGGCATGAGCCTCGGCGAGGCCCTTCAGGGCGGGCGGCTTGCCGATCCGGACCGGCTTGCCGAGCGCCGCCTGCGCAAAATCCGCAAGGCTGGCGAGCTCTGCGCCGCCGCCGGTCAGCACGACCTGCTGGCCGCGCTGGCCAGTGAAGCCGAGGCCCTTCAGTGCCTTGCCGATCTCGTCCATCAGCCGCCCGAACTGCGCTGTGATGACGGAAACCAGCTCGGCGCGCGGGATGCGGTTCTTGTCGTCGGCATGGCGCGCGGGCGGGCCGTTCACTTCGTCGCCAGGGGCGTTGACCGGGATCATCTCGCGGTGGTCGGCGGGGCTGGCGATGGCGCTGCCGTGCACGCATTTCAGCCGCTCGGCTTGGAAACGGCGGATGCCGAAGGCGCTGGCGACCGCGTCGGTCACGTCGCCGGAGCCCATCGGGATCGAGGTCATGCCCACCAGCATGCCCGAGGCGTACACCGAGACGTTCGTCACCTCGGCGCCGAATTCGACCAGCGCCACCCCCAGTTCGCGCTCTTCCGCAGTCAGGCAGGCGTGCCCGGCGGCAATCGGCGATGCCACGACGCCGTCAACGTCAAGATGGGCATTCTGGACCGCTTCGGTGATGTTGCGGATCGGCGCGCCGTCGGCGAGCATGACGTGGACGTCCACGCCGAGCCGTTCGGCGTGAAGGCCCTTGGGATCGGAGACTCCGTCGGCGCCGTCGAGCGTGTAGTGCGCCGGCTGGGCGTGCAGGACCATGCGCCCGTCGGGGTGGATCACGTCGCGCGCGGCGACCAGCAGGTGCTCGATATCGTCGATCTCGATACGGCGGCCGCCGATATCGACCTCGACCTGGGCGATGCGGCTGGCGAGCCCCGCGCCCGAGCAGCCGATCCACACGCTCGATACCGAGGTATCGGCCATCTTCTCGGCCCGCTCGATCGCATCCCTGACGGCATAGGTGGCCGCCTGCATGTCGGTGATGTAACCGCGCTTGATGCCCTGCGCGGCCCGGTGGCCGGAGCCGAGCACGACCATTTCACCGGTTTCGCTGACCGCGACAATCATCGCGGAGATGCGGAAGGAACCGATGTTGACCGCCCCGATCACGCGGCTCATCCGGGCTGCTGGCGGCATCAGGCGTCGTCCTTCTTCACGGCCTTGGCGGCCGGCTTGGCGGACGCCTTTGCGGACGGCTTGGCGCCAGGCTTGGCGGCGGTCGACGGGCTGGGCCTGACGTCATCCTTCGGAGCCGGCTTGTCCACTTGCGCCGCCTTGGGCGCGGGATCGGCGGCGGCGACCTGGGGCTGCACGGCGATGCTCGCCGGCCTGGCTGTCGCATCGCCGTCCTTGCCGCGCATCCTCAGGTAGATGCGATCGGGAGCGCGCATGTCGAACGCGGCGACCTTGCCGCCGAGCAGGCGGTTGACGCCGTCCATCCGCGCGAACGACACCAGCGCATCGGCGGCAGGCTGATCGCCTTCGGGCAAGGCCAGCACCTGATCGGTCTTGAAGGTGAGGTTCCAGCGCCGGTTGCCCACCCATTCGGCGGAGCGGACCTGCGGACGCAGCGCCGGCGCGGCATCGAGCAGCGCGCCCAGCGCGCCGACCTGCGCGCCGGCGCCGGGGCCGGAGACCATGAACTTGCCCTTCACGCCCTCGGGCCCGACCGGCTCAAGCTCATGGCCCTGATCGTCGATCAGCACGTACTTGTCGCCGCGCGCCAGCACCGCGTGGGGCACGCGTTCGACGATGTCGACCACCAGCGTGTCGGGCAGCTGCCGCGACACGCGCGCGTCGGCGACCCACGACAGCTGCATCAGGCCCGCGCGGATGGCGCCGAGATCGACCAGCGGCATCGCCCGGTCCTTTTGCGCCAGGACCCGCTCATAGACCTTCAGCTCGTTCAGGCGCTTGACGCCGCGAACCTCGACTCGGTGAACCTCGAAGCCCTGATCGGCGGCGATGGTGGCGAACTGCGCACGGGCGAGGTCGGGTACCCCCGCATAGACGGCGACCGACCAGGCCAGCACTGCCGCGCCGCCCAGGATCGCGACCAGCAGGCCCTTCTGCATCTGCGCCTCGGTAAACGGCAATGCCGCCAGAACCGAGCCGACCGCGCCGCCGGTCTTCTGCTTGACCGCGCGGACCTTGCGCGACTTGCCCTGCTGCGCGGCGACGCGCCGGACAGACTTGCCACCGCGCTTGATGGTCTGGCTCATGCGCGCTCGTCCTTGCCAAGCGCTTCTTCGATAATCGCCTCGACCAGGTCGGCGTAACCAATGCCGAGGTGGCGGGCCTGCTCGGGAACGAGGCTGAGCGGCGTCATCCCCGGTTGGGTGTTGGTTTCCAGCACGAACAGCCCATCAAGCCCGCGCTCGTCGTCCCATCGGAAATCGGTGCGACTGCAGCCCTTGCAGCCAAGCAGGCGGTGGCAGAGCAGCGCCAGGTCGAGGCAGGCCCGGGTGATCTCTTCGGGAATTTCGGCGGGACAGACGTGTTCGGTCATGCCGTCGGTGTACTTGGAATCGAAATCGTAAAAGCCCGACTTGGGCTTCAGCTCGGTGACCATCAGCGCGCGGTCACCAAGCACCGCGGTGGTCAGTTCGCGGCCGCGGATGTAGGGTTCAGCCAGCAGCTGCGCGAATTCCTGCCACGGTCCGCGCGTGTCGCGCCCGATCGGGTTGCCGTAATTGCCGCCCTCGGTGACGATCGCGACACCCACGCTCGACCCTTCGTTGACGGGCTTGAGCACGTAGGGGCGCGCCAGCGGGTCGCGCTCATACAGTTCCTCGCTGGCCACGATCCGCCCGCCCGGCATCGGCACGCCGTGCGGCACCAGCGCCTGCTTGGTCAGCTCCTTGTCGATCGCGATGACCGAGGTGGCGAGGCCCGAATGGGTGTAGGCGAGACCCATCAGGTCCATCATCCCCTGCACCGTGCCGTCTTCGCCCGGCGCGCCGTGCAGCGCGTTGAACACGACGTCAGGCGCGGCATCCGCCAGCTTCTGGGCCACGTCGCGTCCCATGTCGATCCGCGTGACGCGGTGACCGCGTTCCTCCAGCGCCGCGGCAACGCCCTCGCCGCTCATCAGGCTGACCGGCCGTTCGTTCGACCAGCCCCCCATCAGGACCGCGATGTGCAGTTTTTCGAGGCTCATGGCCGTCCCACCCTCTGGATTTCCCATTCGAGCGCCACGCCCTGGCTGTCGCGGACGCGGCGGCGGACGTCTTCGCCCAGCCCTTCGATGTCGGCGCTGGTCGCGGTGCCGGTGTTGATGAGGAAGTTGGTGTGCTTGTCGCTGACTTGCGCGCCGCCGCGCGTCAGCCCGCGGCAGCCGGCCGCATCGACCAGGCGCCAGGCCTTGTCTCCGTCCGGGTTCTTGAAAGTGCTGCCGCCGGTCTTGCTGCGCAGCGGCTGGCTGGCCTCGCGGGCGTCGGCGATGCGGTCCATCTCCGCCTGGATCGCCGCGGGTTCACCGGCGCGGCCCTTGAACCGCGCGGCGACGACGATGGCGCCATCGGGCAGGCTGGAATGGCGATAGGTATAGCCAAGATCGCCGACCGGCAGCGTCAGCAACGACCCGTCGCGCAGCACGACGTCGCAATCGACCAGCACGTCCTTGACCTCGCTGCCGTAGGCGCCGCCGTTCATGCGCACGAAACCGCCGACGGTGCCAGGAATCGAGCGCAGGAATTCCAGCCCGGCGATGCCCGCGTCGCGCGCGGTCGAGGACACCAGGATGCCCGAGGCGCCGCCGCCGCACGACAGCGTCAGCGCGTCGCTGCGAGCGACCTTGGCGAACGCCTTGCCCAGCCGCACGACCACGCCGGGGACCCCGCCGTCGCGCACGATCAGGTTCGAGCCGAGTCCGAGGGCCATGACCGGCACCGCCGGGTCCAGTTCGGAAAGGAAGGTACGGAGGTCGTCGAGATCGGCAGGCTCGAACAGCCAGTCGGCGGCACCGCCGCTCTTGAACCAGACCAGCGGCGCCAGCGGCGCATCCGCCGTCAGTTTGCCGCGCGGCCGCGGCAGCATCGGATCGCCGATCGGTTCGCCGCCGGGCAGCCCCTGCGCGGCATCGTCCCAGCCCGAGATGAAGCAGTCGGGCTGGTTCATGCCGCCCGCTCCGTTTCGATCGCGCTTGCCAAGCCGGCCGCCCACTTGGTGATGTCGCCGGCGCCGAGGCAGACCACCATGTCACCCGGCTCGACCGTCTCGGCCAGCGTGCTCGCCAGTTCTGCCGGGCCTTCGATCGCCTGCGCCGAACGGTGCCCGCGCGCGCGCAGGCCGGTCACCAGCGCGGCGGCGTCGACGCCTTCGATCGGCGCTTCGCCGGCAGCGTAGACCGGTGCGACATAGACCACGTCGGCATCGTTGAAGGCGGCCTGGAAGTCATCCATGTGATCGCGCAGGCGGGTGAAGCGGTGCGGCTGGACCACCGCGATCACGCGGTTGCGCACGCTTTCGCGCGCGGCTGCCAGCACGGCGCGGATCTCCACCGGGTGGTGGCCGTAATCGTCGATGATCGTTGCCGATCCGCCGTCCAGTGCCACTTCGCCGACCTTGGTGAAGCGGCGCTTGACCCCGTCGAAGCGGGCAAAGCCGGTGCGGATCACGTCGTCGGCACAGCCCATCTCCGCGGCAACGGCGATCGCGGCCAGCGCGTTCTGGACGTTGTGGCGCCCGGGCATCGGAAGCTCGATCCCCTCGATCCGGCGAAAGCTGCCGTCGCGCTGGCGCAGCGCCACGTCGAAACGGTTGCCGCCTTCGTGCGGGGTCACATGCTCGCCCCGCACGTCCGCCTGGGCGGAGAAGCCATAAGTGATCACGCGGCGGTCGCGGATCTTGGGCAGGATCGCCTGGACTTCGGCATGGTCGATGCACAGCACCGCCGCGCCGTAGAACGGCACGTTCTCGATGAACTCGACGAAGGCGTCCTTGATCGCCTCGAACCCGCCGTAGTGATCGAGGTGTTCAGGATCGATGTTGGTGACGACCGCGATCGTGCCGTCGAGCCGCAGGAAGCTGCCGTCGCTCTCGTCGGCCTCGACCACCATCCAGTCCGACGCGCCGAGCCGCGCGTTCGAACCGTACTGGTTGATGATGCCGCCGTTGATGACCGTGGGATCGACCCCGCCGGCATCGAGCAGCGCCGCGACCATGCTGGTGGTGGTGGTCTTGCCGTGCGTTCCGGCCACGGCGACGGTGTTCTTCAGCCGCATCAGCTCGGCCAGCATTTCGGCGCGGCGGACCACGGGGATGCGCTGTTCAAGCGCCGCGGCGACTTCGGGATTGGTGCGCTTGACCGCGGTGGAGGTGACCACCACGGCGGCTTCGCCAAGGTTTTCCGCCGCGTGCCCGATGGTGACCGGGATGCCGCGCTTGCGCAGGCCGTCGATGACATAGCCTTCGGCCATGTCGCTGCCCTGCACGCTGTAGCCCAAGTTGTGCATGACCTCGGCGATCCCGGACATGCCGATGCCGCCGATGCCGACGAAGTGGACGGTGCCGATGTCGGTGGGAACGCCCTTCATGCCGCCGCCTCGCGCTTCGACGCGGCGATGCTGCCGGCGACGCGGATCACGTCCATCAGGCCGGCACCGCCGAACCCTTCGACCAGGTCGGCAAGGTCGGCGGCGGCATTGGGACGTCCGCAGTTCCACGCCGCGTGCGCCGCGGTGGCCAGCGTTTCGGGCTGCATCGCCATCGCCTGGATCTGCTTGGCCAGTTCCACCGCGGTGAACTTGGCCTGGCGGATCATGCGGGCGCCACCGGCGGTGACCATCTCGCGCGTGTTGGCGGCCTGGTGATCGTCAGTCGCGATCGGCAGCGGCACCAGGATGGCGGGACGCCCGACGCAGGTCAGCTCGGCAATGGTCATGCCGCCGGCGCGGCCGATGAACAAGTGCGAGGCGGCCAGCCGCGCCGCCATGTCGCCGAAATAGGTGCCGAGTTCTGCGGGAATGTCGTGCGCGGCGTAGCGGGCGCGCACATCGTCGATATCCTCGGGCCGGCATTGCTGCATGACCTGCAGGCGAGAGCGCAGCGCCGGCGGCAGCATCGACAGCGCATCGGGGACGACCTGCGCGAACACGCTGGCACCCTGGCTGCCGCCGGTGACCAGGATGCGGAACAGCCCGTCGGCGGTGAATGGCGGATAGGGCTGGTCGCGCAGCGCGGCGACATCGGCGCGGACCGGATTGCCGACCAGCTCCGTCTTTCCCAGCAGGCGCGGCTGCAGGCGCGCAACCTCGGGATAGGCGGTGGCGATCACGTCGACCCGGCGTGCAAGCAGGCGGTTCACCCGGCCGAGCACGGCGTTCTGCTCGTGCACCAGCGCGGGAATACGCGCCGTGCGCGCCGCCAGAAGCGTGGGCAGCGAAGGGTAGCCGCCAAAGCCGATTACCGCGCTGGGGGCGAAACTGTCGAACAGTTGCAGCGCCATCGCCCGCCCGGCCAGGACCGAACGAGCGCCGCGCAGCCACTGGACCGGATCCTTGCCGAAGCGCCCGGCAGGCAGGACGTGCGCCGTCAGCCCCTCCGGCTTGCCGGGCAGCTTGGCGCCGCGCTCATCGGTGACCAGCGCGACGCGGTGGCCGCGGCGTTCCAGCTCGCTCGCCAGCGCGTAAGCCGGCACCAGGTGGCCCCCGGTGCCCCCTGCGGCGAGGACGTAATGGCGTGACAGCGCGCTCATCGCGGCAGCTCGGGCCCCGCCGCGTTCATCGCGGCAACTCCGGCAGCGCGCGGCCGAACGGAGAGCGCTGGATGAACGGATTGCGCCGCGTGATCGCCAGCAGCAGCCCGATGCCCAGGCACAGTGCGATCGTGGACGAACCGCCATAGGAAATCAGCGGCAGGGTCATGCCCTTGGACGGAAACAGCTGCAGGTTGACAAGGATGTTGATGAAGGCCTGTCCGCCCAGCTGCGCGGTAAGGCCGCTGGCGGCAAGGACGGTGAACAGGTTTTCCTCCTCCACCAGCCGCAGCATCACGCGGATCACGATGGCCATGTATAGCACGACGATAAGCGCGCAGACCAGCAGCCCGAACTCCTCGCCGACGACCGAGAAGACATAGTCGGTGTGCGCCTCCGGCAGCGAAAGCTTGCGCACGCCGAGCCACAGCCCGGAACCGGTCCATCCCCCGGCCAGCAGCGTCCGTTCCGCCAGGTCGACTTGGTCGTACGCGGTGCCGCCGCCGATGAACGCGTCGATGCGGTGGCGCGCGTTGGCGTAGAACAGGTAAGCGGCGATGACCACGCCGATGGCGGCGACCCCGGCAATGGCAATACGCCGGACCGAGATGCCCGCCAGCAGTACCATTGCGAACCACACCGCGCCGAACAGGACCGTCGACCCGAAATCGGGCTGCGCCATAAGGAGCACCGCGATGAGCCCCATCAGGGCGCCGGTGATGCCTACCACCGGCAGGTTCGGATCGCGCGCCCGCCACGACAGGATCCAGGCCAGGATCACCGCGAAGGCGGGCTTGAGAAATTCGGACGGCTGGAGCGAGAAGCCGAGGTTGAGCCACCGCTTGGCCCCGTTGACGCTGCTGCCGATGACCGGGACCAGCATAAGGCCCACCAGCATCGCCCCGCCCAGCACGATGGCAAAGCGCCGCGCCTTGTCACGCTCCATCATCGAGGCCGCGATCATCGCGATCAGGCCTACGAACTGCCAGCGCAGGTGCAGGTAAAAGAAGTGCAGGTCGTCGAGCTTCACGCTGGCGGTCGACAGGCGGCGCGCGGTGGCGGGCGACCCGGCGGCCACCGCCAGCGTGCCGATGCCCATCAGCGTCAGGACCAGGAACAACAGCACGCGGTCGATCTCGCGCCACCATACGGCAAGCTCGCGCCGGCGGCTGCGCTTGAAACGGCGATCGCCGGCGTGCGGGCCTTTGCCGGCGCGGGGGATGAAGGGGGGATTGGAGGCCATAGTCACAGACCCGCCGCCTGGACCGAGGCCGGCTCGGTCAGGCAGCGCACGATGGCGCGAAATGCGTCGCCGCGCGCCTCGTAGTCGCGGAACTGGTCGAAGCTGGCGCAGGCGGGAGACAGCAGCACGACATCGCCGGGCCGGGCGGCTTCGATCGCCTGGCGCACCGCGTCGGCCAGCATTTCGCTGCGGCGCACGGTCATGTGCGGGGCCAGCAGATCGGCAAAGCGCGGCCCGGCATCGCCGATCGTATAGGCAGCGGCGACATTCCCGAACCAGCGCGCACACTCGTCGAGGCCTTCGCCCTTGGGCAGCCCCCCGACAATCCAGTGAATGCGCGGGGCCGGTGCAGGCGGGAACGCTGCCAGCGCCGGCGCGGCAGAGGCCGGGTTGGTGGCCTTGCTGTCGTTGACGAACAGCACGCCGTTCGCCTCGGTCACGCGCTCCATCCGGTGCGGCAGGCCGCGATAGGTCGCCAGCGCCGGCTCCCAGCTGTCTCGTCCCACGCCCAGCGCCTGGACGATGGCAACCGAGACGGCGACATTTTCCAGGTTGTGCGGACCCTGCAGCGACGGCCAGCCGGCCTGGAGCGGGGCGAAGCGTTCGACATGGGCGAGGTGGACCGTGTCCTCGCCGCGGCGCAGGATCTCGCGCTCGGCCAGCGCCCGCACGTTGGGATCGGCGGGCGCAAAAACCGCGTCGTGCCCGGGCGACTGCAGCGTGAAAAGGCGCGCCTTGGAATGCACGTAGGCGGAAAAATCGGCGTAGCGGTCGAGGTGATCGGGGCTGACGTTGAGCAGCGCGGCGACATCGCAGTCGAGGCTCTGCGTCAGATCGATCTGGTAGCTCGACAGCTCCAGGACATAGACCCCGGGGCCGTTGGCATTGGCGGCAAGCGGCCGCTGCGACAGGATCGGCAAGCCGATGTTGCCGCCCATCCGCGCCGGAATCCCGGCGGCCGCCAGCAGGTGGTGGACCAGCGCAGTGGTGGTCGACTTGCCGTTGGTGCCGGTAATGCCGACCACGCGGTGCGCTGGCAGGCTCGGCCGGGCGAGCGCGAACAGCTCGATATCGCCGATCACCGGCACGCCGTGGCGGGCCGCGTTTGCGGCGACGGGATGGTTGTTGAGCGGAACGCCGGGCGACACCACCACGCCGTCGAAGCCCGTCAGGTCGATCCCTGCCGGGTCGCCGAGCTCGACCCGGTCGGCTACGAGCCGGCGCGGCTCGTCGCGGCTGTCCCACGCCGTGACGCGCGCGCCGCTGGCCAGCAGGGCCTCGACCGCGGCGAGGCCCGAGCGGGCGAGGCCGAGGACCGCGTAGCGCTTGCCGGCGAAGGCGGGCGAAACGATCATGCTATCGCAGCTTCAGCGTCGAAAGCCCCAGCAGGGCCAGCACGATCGAGACAATCCAGAACCGGATCACGACCGTCGATTCCTTCCAGCCGAGCTGTTCGAAATGGTGGTGGATCGGCGCCATCCGGAAGACGCGCCGGCCGGTGCGCTTGAACCAGAACACCTGGACGATCACCGACACCGCTTCGAGCACGAACAGACCGCCGACCACCGCCAGCACGATCTCGTGATGCGCAGCAACCGCGATGGCGCCAAGCGCACCGCCCAGCGCGAGGCTGCCGGTATCGCCCATGAACACCGCCGCGGGCGGCGCGTTGAACCACAGAAAGGCCAGGCACGCACCCATGATGCCCGCGCACAGGATTGCAAGTTCGCCGGCGCGCGGCACGTGCGGGATGCCAAGATAGGTGGCGTAATCGACGCGGCCGGCCAGGTAGGCGATGATCGCGAACGTGCCCGCCGCGATCACCACCGGCATCGTCGCCAGTCCGTCGAGCCCGTCGGTCAGGTTGACCGCGTTGCCCGCGCCCACGATCACGATCGCTGCGAAGACGTAGTAGAACGGCCCCAAGGGAATATAGCGGCCGGTCAGGAACGGAACGTAGAGGTTGGTGCTGATCTGGCTGACGATCAACCATGCGGCGATGCCGGCAACGACGAATTCCATCGCCAGCCGCACCCGGGCGGGCACGCCGGCGTGGCTGCTCTTCTTGACCTTGTCGTAGTCGTCGAGGAACCCGATCGCGCCGAACCCGCCCGTCACCGCCAGGCAGGCCCAGACGAACGGATTGGTCAGGTCCATCCACACCAGCATGGAGACCAGCAGCGAGATCAGGATCATCAGCCCGCCCATCGTCGGCGTGCCGCGCTTGGCGAGGTGCGACTGAGGGCCGTCCTCGCGGATCGGCTGGCCCTTGCCCTGGCGCACGCGCAGCATGTCGATGAAGCGCGGCCCGATGATCAGACCCAGGACCAACGCGGTCAGCATCGTCGCACCGGCGCGGAACGACTGGTAGCGGATGAGGTTCGAGAGCCCCTCGAAATGAAAATAGTCGGCGATCAGATAGAGCACGCCGCCCGTCCTACCCTTGTTCGCCGGCCAGCGCGGCGACGACCGCCCCGAGCCCGACCGAATTCGATCCCTTGACCAGCACCGCGTCGCCGTCCTTGAGACCGATCGCCTCGAGCGCGGCGCGGGCCGCCTGTGCATTGGCGCAATGCGTGAATGCCGGGGCATTGTGAAGCGCGTTGCCCCCCGCTTTCCCCAGTTCGTCCGCCAGCGCGGTCATCTCGTCGCCTACCAGCACCACGTGATCGACATGCGCCGCCAGCAACGGCTCGATCAGCGCGGCGTGATAGGCAGGACCGTGCTTGCCCAGTTCTTTCATCGCGCCGAGCACCGCGATGCGGCGCGGCGCGGCGACTGCGCCGAGCGAGGCCAGCGTCGCCCGCATCGAGGCGGGGTTGGCGTTGTAGCTTTCATCGATGACCAGCGCCTGCCCGCCGTCGGACGTGGCGACATGCAGGCGCGCACCGCGTCCGCGCAGGCCCTCCATCTCGGCGAGAGCGAGGCCCGCCGCACCAAGGTCACCGCCAACAGCGCGCACCGCCGCCATCACCGCCAGCGAGTTGGCGATCCAGTGCTCGCCCGGCGCGGCAACGGTGTAACAGACCCGCCTGTCGCCCATCTCGGCCGTCACCAGCGATCCGCCATGCGGCGCGGCAACCGCGTCGAGCAGCCGGACGTCGGCGTGAGCGGCGGTGCCGAAAGCGACCACGTCCGCCCCGGCCGCTTCGGCAGCGGCGCGAAGACGCGGGTAATGCGAGCTGTCGGCGGGAATTACCGCGGTGCCGCCGGGACGCAGGCCGGCGAAGATCTCGGCCTTGGCGTCGGCGATCGCCTCCTCGCTGCCCAGCATCTCGATATGCGCGGGGGCGATCGTGGTGATGACGGCCACGTGCGGGCGGACCTGCACGGTCAGCGCGGCGATTTCGCCGGCGTGGTTCATCCCCATCTCGAAGATGCCGAACCTGGCGCGTGCGGGCATCCGCGCCAGGCTGAGCGGCACGCCGACGTGGTTATTGTAGCTCTTGACCGAACGGTGCGCGCCGCCCCGGCTCGAGCGTTCGAGCGCCGCGAAGATCGCCTCTTTGACGCCGGTCTTGCCGACCGAGCCGGTCACCCCGACGATACGCGCGCGGCTGCGGCGACGGGCTGCGGCGCCAAGCGCGCCCAGAGCCGCGGTGGTATCGTCCACCAGGATGTGCGGGCGATCGATCGGGCGGTCGACCACCGCCGCCACCGCGCCCTTCTCGAACGCTGCGTCGAGGAAGCGATGGCCGTCCATCGCTTCGCCCTTCAGGGCGAAGAACAGGTCGCCGGGCTGGACATCGCGGCTGTCGATCTCGACCCCCGAACATTGGAAATGCGCGCTCGGCACGCCGCCGGTGGCCGCGGCGATCGCGTAGGCATCCCACAGCGCCAGCGCCAGGTCGTCGTCTTCGGAGGCTGGCCAATCGATAATCCGCACTGCCGCGTTCATGCCGCGCACTCCCTTGCCACGCTTACGTCGTCGAACGGGATCACCCGCATATCCTCGCCGCGTCCCACGACCTGGCCCTGTTCATGGCCCTTGCCCGCGATCAGCACGATGTCGCCTGCGCCCGCCTCGGCAATCGCGGCGCAGATCGCCGCGCGCCGGTCCCCCACCTCGCGCAGCGCGCCCGGCGCCCCGGCCAGGATCATGGCGCGGATCGCGGCGGCATCCTCGCCGCGCGGGTTGTCGTCGGTAACGATGCCCAGGTCGGCGCTGCGCGCCACCACCGCGCCCATCTCGGGACGCTTGCCGGCATCGCGGTCGCCGCCGGCGCCGAACACCGCGATAAGCCGGCCCCTGGCGTGCGGACGCAGCGCGGCGATCGCCGCCTCGAGCGCGTCTGGCGTATGCGCGTAATCGACGTAGAGCGGCGCACCGGCGCGCGTGATCGCCGCGCGTTCGAGCCGCCCGCGCACCGGCTGCAGGCGCGACAGGGCGTCGAACGTCGTTTTCGCGTCGCCGCCCGTGCCGATCACCAGCCCGGCCGCGACCAGCGCGTTGGCGGCCTGGTAGGCACCGATAAGCGGCAGCGCGACCCTGCGGCGCTCACCCCTGTACTCGATCTCCAGTTCCTGGCCGAGCAGGCCGGGCGTACGGGCGAGGAGGCGGATGCCGCCGGCATCGGCCCCCTCGCCCGCGGTGAGCACGATCAGGCCCCTCTGCCCTGCGCGCTCACGAGCCTGGGCCGACCACTCGGTTTCGTCAGCCCAGATGACGGCCGTTCCGCCCGGCGCCACGACGTCGCCCAACAGGCGCATCTTGGCGGCGAAGTAATCGTCCATGTCGGCATGGTAGTCGAGGTGATCGCGGCTGAGGTTGGTGAACGCCCCGGCGGCGACGTGCAGGCCTTCGTTGCGGAACTGCGACAGCCCGTGGCTCGACGCCTCGTAAGCGACGTGCGTCACGCCTTCGCGGGCCAGCCCGCTCATGTTGGCGAGGAAGGTAACGATGTCGGGCGTGGTCAGCCCGGTCGAGACGCTCTCGTCGCTGGTGGTGACGCCCAGCGTCCCGATGCTGGCGGCGCGCTCGCCCGCCATGCGCCACAGCTGGCGCGTCAGTTCCACGGTGGATGTCTTGCCGTTTGTGCCGGTCACCGCGACGATCGTCTTGGGGACAGGCGTGAAGAACTGCGCCGCCAGGTGCGCGAAGGCGCGGCGCGGCTCCGCGTCGGCAATGTGAAGCGCGCCTTCGACCCGCGCCTCGGCTGCGGCCACAATGGCCACCGCGCCAGCGGCGATCGCGGCGGGGATGAACGCCTCCCCGTTGACCTGGCTGCCCTTGAAGGCGCCGAACACGGTGCCCGGCGCCACCTTGCGATGATCGATGGCAAAGCCGGTCACGCCGATGTCGCCACCAGCGGATCCCTGCGGAAGCGCGATCCCGGCCGCCTGGGCGAGAGCGGCGAGCTTCACTCCCCCTCCGAATTGCCGACCAGCGGCATCAGTTCGCGGATATCGATATCGCGCGTGGTGTCTGGCATCACCCCCAGCAGCGGGCCGATGCGGGGCACTAGGCGGCCGACGACGGGCGCCGCGTTCCAGGCGGCAGTGCGCTGGCCCGAGGTCGCGGCGGTACCCTGCGGCTCGTCGAGCGAGGCGATGACGACGTAGCGCGGGTTGTCCATCGGGAAGGCGGAAGCGAATGTCGCCACCACCGCGTTCTTCTGATAGCCGTGCGCGCCGGGCTTTTCCGCCGATCCGGTCTTGCCGCCGATGCGGAAACCCGGGGCGTTGGCCTTGCGGCCGGTGCCGTCGTCTACGATCAGGCGCAGCAGCTGGCGCATCCGCGCGCTGGTGGAATCCTTGAAAACGCGGCGGCCGGGAATGGTCGTGCCCGGCTCCACCTTGTGAAGCGTAGCGGGGTGCCAGATGCCGCCGTTGACCAGCGCGGCATAGGCGCTGGCGATGTGCAGCGGGGTGATCGCCAGCCCGTGCCCGAACGAGACGGTCATCGTTGTGATCTTGGCCCAGTCGCCGCGCGGCCACAGCGGAAAGCCGCGCGCCGGCAGTTCGATGGTCGGCCGCTGGTTGAAACCAAGGGAGATCATCGTCTGGCGCAGCCGCGCGCCGCCCAGTTCGGCGCCGATCTCGGCGCTGACGATGTTGGACGAATGGATCAGCGTTTCGGGCACGTTGAGCGTCGAGCCGTAGTTCTCGTGATCGTGGATGGGAAAACCGTCAATCATCAGCGGCGAGACTGCCGGATACCGCTTGGCCATGCTGGTGACGACACCGGCATCGATGGCCGCGGCGATGGTGATCGGCTTCATCACCGAGCCGAGTTCATAAACCTGGTTGGTGAAGCGGTTGAAGATGTTGCCCGCGCCGCCCTGGTCGATCAGGTTCGGGTTGAACGATGGCAGCGAGGCCAGCGCGATGACCTCGCCGGTGTTGACGTCGAGGACGATGCCGCTGGCGCCCTTGGCGTTGCTGAGCGCCATGCCCTTGAGCAGCTCGTCCTCGAGCGCGCCCTGGACCCGCGAATCGATCGACAGCATCGCGGGGGTGCCGCGCGTGGCCGGGTCGGCGAGCAGCTTGTCGTAGACCTGCTCCATGCCGACCTGGCCGTGCCCCTCGGCGTCGACGTAGCCAAGCACGTGCGCACCCATCGATCCTTGCGGGTAATAGCGCTCGCTCTCGCGCGGGAATTCCAGCGCCGGCTCGCCAATGTCGCGGATGCGGTTGGCGTCCTCGGGCAGGATGCGGCGGCGCAGGTAGCCCGCCTTGCCCGAGGCGAGCCGGCGGGTCAGCTCGGCCTCGTTCATGTCGGGGAAGATGGCGACCAGCGCGCGGGCGACTTCGCGCGGGGTGTGAACCAGAGGAGCGCCCTCGCCCATCGCCTTGGGATCATACCAAAGCGCGATGCCGGGGAAGGCGCGCGCCAGGGTCACGCCATTGCGATCGACGATGTCGCCGCGCGGCGGCAGCAGCGCGCTGGCCAGATCCTCGCCGCGCGGGGCGGGCTGCTCGATGCCGAGCCAGACGATCCGCCCCAGCGCCACCAGTCCGATCAACATGAACGCAGCGATCACCCACAACGCCCGGACCTGCGCCGTCAGCAGGGCCTTGCGGCGCGCGTTGGCAAGGTCGACCCGCCCGGTGGCGATCGCTGTCGAGACGGTGATCGCGGTCATGCGGCGGCCCTTAGTCGTGCTCGGCGGAGGTCGGCCCAACCGATTGGGGCCGCTCGATCCGTGCCAGCCGTTCGCGCAAGGGCGCCGCATCCGCAACCTTGCGCGCGCCGGCATCCACAGCCGGCTTCGGTGCCTCGGCCGCCATCGCCTTGCCGGTGAGCGGGTTGAGCATCGCGGGCAGCACCGATTCCTGCTCCGGATCGGCCGCGGCGACCATGATCGGCGCCGGCGCATCCGGGCCGCGCGGCTTGCCGAGCATGGCCAGCTGCTGTTCGCCCTCAAGGTACTGGGTCGCGGTGGGCGCGGCGTAGCCGAACTCCAGGTCGTTGAGCGAGCGTAGCTGCTGCTGGTTGGCGCGGGTCTCGAACTCGGTCTCGAGCAGGAGCTTCTGCTGCTTGAGCTGCACGATCTGCCGTTCGGCCAGGCGGACCTGGCTCTTCACCGCATTGACGCGGAATGTGAGCACCAGGAACAGCGTCAGGCACACCAGGAACACGCCGGCCAGGCCGATCGATTGCAGGCGGTCGCGGGTCAGGTTCATGCTGCCCTCCCAGGGGTGAGGTGGCGCGGTGCCGCGGCGGTGCGGACCGCCGCGCGAAGAGTAGCCGAGCGCGCGCGGGGGTTACGCGCGAGCTCGGCCGGGGTTGGCCGCACCGCCTTGGTGACCGGGGTAAAGGTCGGGGCGACGGCGGGAGCGGCCTGGGGAAGATGACGCGACGGCGCGGCGGCAGCGCCGCTGGCTTCGCGCAGGAACTGCTTGACGATACGGTCTTCGAGGCTGTGGAAGCTGACCACCGCCAGCCGGCCGCCGGCGCGCAGCAAGCGCTCGGCCGCGGCCAGCGCCTCGCGCAGCTCGTCGAGCTCCGCATTCACGTGGATGCGGATCGCCTGGAAGCTGCGGGTGGCGGGATCCTTTGGCTGGCCGGGATGCCAGCCGAGCGCCTTGCGGATGACACCCGCCAGCTCGCCGGTCGTCGTCAGCGGGCGGGCAGCGACGATGGCGCGGGCGACCCGGCGCGACTGGCGCTCCTCGCCGTACTGGTACAGCACGTCGGCGATCGTGTCGGCATCGGCTTCGTTGACGAAGTCGGCGGCGCTGGGGCCGTCCTGCTCCATCCGCATGTCGAGCGGGCCGTCGGACGAGAACGCGAAACCGCGCTGCGCCTGGTCGAGCTGCATCGAGCTGACACCGATGTCCATCACCACCCCGTCCACCGCGGCGATGCCGGCGGCGGCCATTTCCTCGACCATTGCGGAGAAGCGCGCGGCGTGAAGGACGAGGCGCGGCGCCTCGCCACTCCTCTCGGGCCAGGCGCGGCCGGCAGCGATCGCGTCGGGGTCGCGGTCGAAGGCGTGGACGGTCGCGCCGGCGTCGAGCAGCCGGCGGGTGTAGCCACCGGCGCCGAACGTGGCGTCAACGATCACGGCACCCGGCCCGAAACCGTCCTCGGGGGTGAGAGCGGCGATCACTTCGTCGAGCAGGACCGGGATGTGCGGGGCGCCGGTCACTTCTTGCCCTTTGCGGCCAGGCTGGCGGCGGCTTGGGCAGCGAATTCGGCGCAGGCTTCCTGTGCGTCTTCCCAGCCCCCGCCCATCCGGGCCAGTTCGTCCGGGTTCCACAGCGTGAAGAAGCTGCCGCCGCCCTGAAAGAACAGCGCATCGGCGATGTTGCCGACCTTGAAGAAGCGGTCGGGCATCACGAACCGGCCGCTGTCGTCGAACGGAACCTTGGAGAACCCGAACAGCTGGGCCGAGCGCATGTCGCGGTCGAAATCGACGCCCCGCTCCAGCGCAACGCGCTCCTCGCGGTCGAGCTGGTCGTCGAGGGTCGCCACGCGCGACAGCCCGAAGCCGACCAGGCAGCGCCAGCGGTCGTGCTTGGCAAGGCACAGCACGCGCTCGCCATCGCCCGATTCCCGAACCGCCTTGCGGAAGTCGGGCGGCAGCACGAAACGACCCTTCTCACCGATCGGTGAGAAGCCCTGGCCGCTGTAGCTGATAGGCTGTCCCGCCACGCCCCACATCCGGACTTGCGCCCGGCTCCCCAAGTAAAACCCTACCGCCCCGGCCGCGCGCCCACGCAGCCGGCTCACCCCCTCGGGTGCACGGATTTAAAGCTGATGGACGGACTTACCGCAGCACCCTGCGGGAGAAAAGGGAAAAGTGCGGGAAATCACGGGATATAACGCTAAACCTCTGAAAGATAGTCGTTAACTTGCCCAGTCGCCCTGCCACATCGTTGTCGAAAGCTTACCGGAAACCCCGCAATTGCATAGGCTTTCGGCCGACTCGAAACGCGGTGCCAGCGTCGTCCCGGGATTTCCCGTGGCGCCGCCCCGGACACGAAAAAAGGAGCGGCCGGACGTGCGTCCGGCCGCTCCTGATTTTGGGTCTTTACGGAGTCGCCGAGGTCAGCCGCCCGTCTTGGTCGGACCGCCGTGCGAGAAGGCGTCGGCGATCGAACAGGCCGCCGGGCCGAGAATGGCAATGAACAGCACCGGCAGGATGAAAAGGATCAGCGGCACGGTCATAATCGCTGGCAGGCGCGCGGCCTTTTCCTCGGCCCGCATCATGCGTTCATTGCGGAACTCGGCCGACAGCACGCGCAGCGCCGAGGCCAGCGGCGTACCGTAGCGTTCGGTCTGCACCATCGTTGTGGTCACCCCCTTCACCGCGTCGAGGTTGACGCGGTAGGCCAGGTTCTCGAACGCCTGGCGGCGCTCGGACAGGAACGACAGCTCGATCGCGGTCAGCGCGAATTCGTCACCCAGTTCGGGATAGGCGCGGCCCAGTTCCTTGGCGACGCGGTTGAAAGCGGCGTCGACGGTCAGGCCCGCCTCGGCGCAGATAACCAGCAGGTCGAGCGCGTCGGGCAAGCCCTTGCGGATCGCATCGGTGCGCTTCTTCGACTTGTTGGTGATCCACAGCTCCGGGCCCTTGTAGCCGCCCAGCACGAAGGCGGCGAAGAACATCAGTCGCTTCATGCCGCCCCATTCGGGGAAATAATTGATGCCATAGACCATCAGCGCGGCGATGCCGCCGAGCACGATCGGCAACACCGCGCGCAGGGTGATGATGACGATCGCCAGCTCTTTCTTGCGGATGCCGGCCTGGGCCAGCTTTTGCTGGATATCGGCGACCTGGCTATCCTGCAGGACCTTCAGCGACGACAGCGCGTCGCGCATCTTGTCGGTGGTTTCGCTCTTGCGCACCAGGCTGGCGCGCTTCTTCGCCGACTGGCCGATCAGTCCGGCCTTGAGCTGTTCGCGCCGTTCGTTAAGTGCCTTGACGCGCTTCTGCATCGGATCGCGGATCGTGACCGCGGCGTAGACCGCGAACATGACCGCCATCGCAGCCATTCCCGCCAGGATCGAGCCGATCCAGATGACGTCGAAGCCAAGCAGCGTGGGACCGGAAGAGTTCATCGCAATCGTCCCCACTCAGATTTCGAAGCTGACCATCTTGGCCATGATGAAGGCGCCGATGGCCATCCACGTCAGCCCGCCCAGGCCGGTGACTATCAGGCGATCGTCGGTGAAGAACGGCGCCAGGTACTTGGGATTGATCCACCAGATCATCGCGAAGACGATGAACGGCAGCGACCCGACGATGTAGGCCGAGGCCTTGGATTCCGAACTCATCGCCCGGATCTTGAGCTTCATCTGGGCGCGCTTGCGCAGCACGTCGGCCAGGTTCGAAAGCGTTTCGGCCAGGTTGCCGCCGGTCTCGCGCTGGATCGCCAGGGTAATGCAGAAGAAGCTGAACTCGGCGGTGTTGAGCCGGTCGGCGGTTTCCTGGAGCGCGTCCTCCATGGTCCGGCCGATCTTGATGCGCTCGGTCACCAGCTTGAATTCCTCGCCCACCGGGCCAGGCACTTCGCTCGACACGATGCCCAGCGTCTCGGTCACCGGCAGGCCCGAGCGCAGGCCGCGCACCAGCAGCTCGATGGCGTCGGGAAACTTCGTGGTGAACTTGTTGGTGCGCTTGTTGATCAGGAAGCCGACCACCTTGTGCGGCAGGCCCGCGCCGATCAGCACACCGATGCCCAGCGACAGCATCAGTGCATGGCTCTTGATGAAAATGATCGCGGTGATCGCGAGCGCCAGCCCGACCGAAGCGTAGAGGTACTGGTTGATCGTCCAGTTCTTGCCGGTGCGGTGCAGGCGCAGGTTGAGGGCCTCGACCCGCGACTGCGAACCGGCGATGCGGTGCATCGTCGGCTTGCGCGCGGCAACCGCCTTCTTGAGCTGCGCCTCGACGCGGTCGAGCTGGTTGTCGGAGTGGCGATAGCGGACCGCCTGGAGGCGCCGCGCGCTCGCCTTGCCCACCGAGGGGCCCGAGACCAGCATGTAGAGCAGCACCAGGAACCCGGTGAGGCCGCCTGCGATCAGCATCGTCTGCAGGAAAGTCATCGCGGCTCTCGCCCCCCTACCAGTCCGTCTTCCTGCCGGCTCGCGGACCATCCGCGCGCCGGCCCCTTCTTACGCCGCGGCGGCGGCCCCGGCCTTCTTGCCGTCCTTCTTGGCCATCAGGCCCTTGAGGTCGAACTTGGCCAGCAGTGAGCCGCCCTTGGCGGGCTTGCCGTCATCGCCGTCGCTTTCGCTGTCGGTCACCCCGCCGACCGCGCGGCCAAGGTCGCGGATCACGCTGCCCGGCTTGCTCGAACGATTGGCCTCGGCAAAGGTCTGACCGAGCTTGGCCGCGTTGCACGCAGCCTTGAGGTCATAGGGCACCGAGAAATCGATCTTGCGCTCGATCGAGCTTTCGAAGTCGGGCTTGGAAATCTCCATCGTGCCGGCCTGGACCTTGTTGGCGACGATCAGCGTCTGGACGTGCGCGGCATTGGTCTTGAGCCAGGACAGGATGCGGATCGCGTCGCGCGCGGATGCCAGCGTCATCTCCACCACCAGCACGATGACGTTTACGTCGGCCAGCAGGTGCGGGAAGTTGATCAGCATGTTGCGCGGCAGGTCGATGACCGTCATCTCGAACGCCTGGCGGAATTCCTCCTCCAGCTGCACGAAGGCGGCGCCGTCGGTCATCAGCGGCGAATTGATCGGCGCCTCGGCCGACAGGATCGCCAGGTTCTCATTGGCGCGGATCATCGCACGCTCGATGAACAGGCCGTCGATGCGGCCCGGGTTGTCGATCGCGTCGGTCAGGCCGCGGCCCGGTTCCAGGTCGAGCGCAAGCGCGCCGGTACCGAAATGAATGTCGAGATCGAGCAGCGCGGTCGGCTGCTTTTCCTCGGCGCTGAACAGCCAGGCCAGCGAGGTCGCCAGCGTCGACGCGCCGACCCCGCCGCGCGTGCCGATCACCGCGGTCGAGATGTGGCGCTTGGCCGCACCCGGGTCCTGGTTGCGCGGGGCGTTGAAGATCGCCTGCGCACCGGCCAGCGTCTCGCGCACCGCGGCGGGATTGAGCGGCTTGAGCAGGTAATCGTGGATGCCGCTGGCGAGCAGGTCGCGGTAAAGACGCACGTCGTTGACCTGGCCGACCGCGATGACCACCGTGCCGGGCTCGCAGACTTCGGCCAGGGCGTTGATGTCGCCAAGCGGATCGCCGCATTCGGACAGGTCGACCATCAGGATGTTCGGGCTGGCGGTGATCGACAGCGACTGCACCGCGTTGCGCAGGCCGCCCTTGTGGCACTTCTCCGGCTGCCAGCCCATTTCGATCACGACCGGGCGCAGGACGTCGAGCGCGGCCTCGTCGCAGATGTAGCTGGCGAAGGGATCGCGGCTGCCGGCAACGGCCGGTTTGAAAGGAGCGTTCATCGTCTTACTTCCCACTACCGGAGCTGGCACTGGAGGTGCCGTTGTCCTTGAGGCCCTTGGTGCCGGTCGGGTCGGCGGCGCGGTACGTCTCGATCGCCTTGTTCGAGCTCATCACCGTCGTTTCGCCATTGCCGACCTCGCCCTTGATCAGGTGCTGCGGGTCGGCGACCATCACGGCCAGGTTGCCGTTGGTGGCGCAGCCGTAATTCGAGCCGGCACCATTGACGTCGTTGAGGTCCGACTTGGCCGACCAGTCCGGGCAGCCGGGCACTTCGGCGCGGCTGCGCGACACCACGACGCGCGCGGTCCCGGCACTGATGGCGCCCTGGGTGACCGGGGCATCGGCGCCGACCAGCATGCCATAGCGGCTCGCCACCGCCTCGATCGAGGCGCGCGTGGCCGAGCTGGCGAGCGGATCGTCAATGGCGATCTTGTCGCCGTAGCGCAGGTCGAGCGCCTCGAACCAGCCGGCCAGGCGGCGCGCCTCGTTGGGCGACAGGCCATCCGGCCCGGCCATCAGGTCGAGCGCGTAGTTGGTGCGATAGACCACCGGCTGGTGGATCGATTCCAGCGACCGGTTGGACGGGATGCCGCCGCACGCGGACAGCGACAGGCCGAGCGCGAGGACCAGCAGCGACGCCGGCCGGCGGGCAAGGTTATGGGATGTACGCATCTGTCTCGCCTCGCTCAGTTCAGGTTGAAGCCGGGCGCCGGGGCGGCCGAGGCCGTCTGCACCTGCTTGGATTTCTTGCGCTTGTCCTTGGAGTCGGCGCCGCCGGCCGCAGCCGGGTTGCCGAGCGCGCGGTAGAGGTCCGCCGGGGTCTCGATCGCGCCGACCCTGGGGCCAGTGCCGGTCACGTCGGCGGGCGCGGAGCTGGGCATCGGGCGCTGCGCGCCGCTCTTGCCGTCGTTCTCCATGTTGCCGAGCAGGCGCTGAATGTCGCTGGCATTCTGGTAACCGTCGGTCGGGTACTTGATCTCGCTCGCGTTGACCGGGTTGACCAGGTACGGCGTCACCACGATGACCAGCTCGGTATCGCCGCGCTGGAAGTTGGTGGAGCGGAACAGCGAACCCAGGATCGGAATGTCGCCCAGCCCCGGGGCCTTCTGGATCTGGTTCTGCGCGCCGTTGCTCATCAGCCCGGCAATCATGAAGCTCTGGCCGGAACCGAGCTCGATCGTGGTCTCGGCGCGGCGCACCGTCAGCGCCGGCACCTGGAAGCCGTTGAGCGTGATGGCGCCCTGGGCCGACAGTTCGGACACCTCCGGGCGAACCCGCAGCGAGATGCGGCCGTTGGCCAGCACCGTCGGCGTGTAGGCCAGGCTGACGCCGAAGCGCTTGTATTCGATCGAGGTTGTGCCAAGCCCCTGGCTGATCGGGATAGGATATTCGCCGCCCGCCAGGAAGTCAGCGGTTTCGCCCGACAGTGCGGTCAGGTTCGGTTCCGACAGCGAGGTGACGAGGCCGAGCCGTTCGCCGAGGTCAAGCGCGCCGAGCAGGTCGAGCCCGAGCAGCTTGCCCGCGAATCCCAGCGTCGAGCCGGTACCCGAGTTGGTCACGACCGAGCCGCCGGTCGGCCCCTCGGTCCGGCCGACGCCGAGCCCGCCGGGACTGCCGGGGGTAAAGCTAGGCATGCCCGAGGTGCGGCCCTGGCCGATGCCGAACTTGAACCCGCCGCTGGTGTCGACGCTGGTCAGGTTGACCCCGATCGAGCGGACCAGCGTGCGGCTGACTTCGGCAAAGCGGACGCGCAGGTTGACCTGCAGCGGCGTCGCCGTGCGGAGGCGGCTGATGACGTTGGCATCCTTGCCCGAGTAGGCCTGCACCAGGCGCGCCGCCTCGGCGGCGTCCTCGGGCGAGGCGACCGTGCCGGTCAGCAGGAAGGTGTTGGTGCCCATCGTGGCGACCGAAACGTGTGCGTCGGGCATTGCCAGCGCGAGCATCTGGTCGACGCTGTCGAGGTTGGAGCCGACCCGCACGTTGGCGGAATAGACCACTTGGCCCGCGGCGTTGCTGGCATAGACCGTGGTGGTCCCGCCGGCCTTGCCGAAGACGTAGAGCTGGTTGCGCGACTTGACCTGCACGTCGGCGATGTCGTCGTTGGCGACGAACACGTCGGCCATCGCGCCGGGCACGGTGATCAGCTGGCCGCGTCCGATCGAAAGGACGAGGTCGTTCATCGGGCGGCTGACCGACTGGGCCTGGGCGGCCGGCGCGGCGAGCGCGAGCGGGGCGGCCAGGCTGGCTGCCAGCAGCAGCGGAAGCGAGCGGTTCATCTGGATCCCTTTCCGGGCGATGCGGTTCGGCGAGCGATTGGCGGAGACGCGGACCATGTCAGTTCTTCCCGACCGGTTCGGCACTGGTGACCTTGCCGCGGGTAACGCGGACCACCGGCCCGGAAACCGTCACCACCGTCGCGGGGCGCGAGCCCATCGACGCCGGGGCGTAGGCCGTGGTCGGCGCCGGCGGCTTGGCAGCGCCCATGGTGCGGCGCTGAAAGCGCGAAACGTCGCCGCCGGTGACGAAGGTTGCGCCGCCTTCGACCGGGCGGTTCATCGCCTGGCTGAGCAGCTTGTCCTCTTCTTCCTTGCTGACGCCGGTCGGCACCTTGACCGTGCCGCTGGCGATCGCCTGGTCGAGCTCGGACTGGTTGTCGGCCAGGCTGCGCAACGACAGGCTGAGCG
This sequence comes from Parablastomonas sp. CN1-191, assembly GCF_049354825.1. Lineage (GTDB taxonomy): Bacteria > Pseudomonadota > Alphaproteobacteria > Sphingomonadales > Sphingomonadaceae > Novosphingobium. Next base: position 1,362,481 of record NZ_CP186480.1, read on the forward strand.
TGCCGATGGTCTGGGCGACGGCGATCTTCTCGCCGATCTTGGGCGTCACCTCGAGGGTGACGGTGCGGAAGCCCTTGACCACGGTCTTGCCGTCGACGGTCTCGGTCTCGGTGGATGTGTCGGTGGCGAGCACGCGGATGTTGCGCAGGATCGTTTCCGACGCCTTCAGCGTATCGCCGCCATCCTGGGTGCGAACGGTCTGGGTCAGCACCAGGTCGACATGGTCGCCCGGGAACACGAAGCCGCCCACGCCGGTCTTCTGCGAGACCGAGATGGTGACCGCGCGCATCCCCGCGCCCAGCGCCGCCGCCAGGAAGCCGCGATCGCCCGGCGCGACCAGCGCGCCCTGGGTGACCGGCTGGCCGGCGGTAACCGGATAGCGCACGACCGTGCCGAGCAGCTTGCTCATGTCGGCCTCGCCATCGATGAAGTAGGCGTCCTGGATCATCTGCTTGGGCCAGGCCTGGAACGCGACCGAATCGGCGGTGATGATCGTACCGACCGGCAGCGCGCGCTGCGCCACCAGCACCTTGGGGCCTTGCGGCACCGCCGCTTCGGCCCTGGGCGCGGATGCGCCGGCGAAAATGCTCCGTGCCGCCATGGCCGTGCCGATGGCGATAACCATCGCGCCCAGCAGCAACATCAGCTTCTTCTTGTCCATGGCCGTTAAGCCCCCCTGCAACAAATCCCTGCCCTCGGTTCGCAACCTGCGGGCAAATGGTTAAGATCGAGTTTCCGTCAGCCGATGACCGGCCCCGCCGCAGCGACGAGCTGCTCAGGGTGGGTCGCCAGAAGCCACAGGCCCGCCACCGAGATGGCCAGGCCATAGGGCACCGGGAGCTTGGATTTCTGCCGCCGCGCGATGACCCGCGCGCCGCTCAGCAGGACGCCGAACACCGCGATCAGCAAGCACGGCACCAGCACGGCCCCGATGGCGCCGAGCGGGGCGCCAAGCGCACCGAAATCGACCGGCGCGGCGCCGTTCATGACCCGCACGACATAAACGGTCAGCAGCAGCCACAGCGCCGCGGCGATCACCGCCAGGCGGCGCTTGCCGGTTTCCTCGGGCGCGAGGTCGAGGTTGCGGGCGCCCGCGACGATCGACATCGCCCCGCCCACGATCGCCATCATGAACAGCAGCTGGAAATAGGACAGCGGCGGCAGCCACAGCGCCAGCGCGGCCAGCAGCTTGACGTCGCCGCCGCCCATCAGGCCGCGCGCGAACAGCAGCGTGAACACCGCCATCGCGCCGACCGCGAGCGCGACCTGAATCGCCGCGCCGCTCCAGCCGAGCCCGGCGGCCCACCAGTACAGAGGCGCCGCAAGCGCGACGAGCGCGTTCAGCCCGTTGTCGATCTGGCGCCGGCGCAAGTCGGTAAACGCCGCGACAAGCAGCGCAATTGCCAATCCGGCAAGCAATCCGTAAGCAGCGGCCCCAAACGGCACATTCACCGGCATGCGATCCCCCGATCGTGTCTGGGGTGCACGCCTAAGGCACAGGGCTTACCAAATAGTAACCACGCCTGAGAGGTCGCCATTCAGCACGAAGCCGCCCCGCCCCCGAACCGCCGCGCCATTCCCCCCGCAGCGCGCGAAAGCCGCTGGATCGCGGCCGATGGCCACGCCGTGCGCCGGATCGACTGGCCGCGTCCCGACGCCCCGCGGGGCTCGATCCTGTTCCTCCCCGGGCGTGGCGATTTCTACGAGAAGTACCTCGAGACGCTAGGCCATTGGGCGCGGCAGGGCTTCGCGGTCACCGCGGCTGACTGGCGCGGCCAGGCCGGATCGGGACGGCTCGGCACCGATGCGGTCACCGGCCACGTCAGCGATTTTTCGCAGTGGGTGGACGACCTTGCCGCGTTCTGGGCCGATTGGGCGGCGTCCGCGCCCGGCCCTCGCATCCTGGCCGGCCATTCAATGGGCGGCCACCTGGTGCTGCGCGCCCTGGCGGAGCGGCGGGTCGATCCCGACGGCGCGATCCTGTCCGCGCCGATGCTGGGGTTTGCCGGGCCGCAGCTGCCTGGCAGCCTGCTGCACGGCGTCGCCACGCTGATGACGCGGCTGGGCGATCCGCGCCGCCCGGCCTGGAAGTGGAGCGAGAAGCCCGGCCAGCCGCCCGAATCGCGCGCGGGCCTGCTCACGCACGACGCCGAGCGCTATGCCGACGAGTTGTACTGGCGCGAGGCGCGGCCCGAACTCGTGATGGGCCCGGGCAGCTGGGGCTGGGTCGAGCGGGCCTACGCCTCGATGCGGGGCCTGGAAAAGCGCGGCGTGCTCGAAGCGGTAAAGACGCCGATCCTGATGCTGGCCACCAGCAACGACAAGCTAGTCAGCTTCGCGGCGGCGATGCGCGCGGCTCGGCGGCTTCCTAACGTCGAGCCGGTGACCTTCGGGCCCGAAGCGCATCACGAAATCCTGCGCGAGGCCGATCCGGTGCGCGCTAAGGCGATCGCCGCGATCGACGATTTCCTGACGCTGGTTGCCCCGCCGCGATGAGCGGCGATCCGCTTGCCGAGGGTTCGCCGCGCTACGACATCGCCATCGTCGGCGCCGGCATGGCAGGCGCCTCGCTGGGCGCGGCGCTGGCAGCGCAGGCCCGCGTCTTGGTAATCGAGGCGGAAGACCGGCCCGGTTACCATGCGACCGGGCGGTCGGCGGCGTTCTGGACCGAAAGCTACGGCGGGCCCGGGGTCCAGCCGTTGACGACCGCGTCGGGTCCATTCCTGCGGGAGGGCGGGTTCCTGTCCGAACGCGGCGCGCTGACGATTGCACGCCGGGGCCGCGAGAACGCGCTGGCGGATTTTGCCGCCACCTATCGCGACCTTGGCGTACGGGTCGACGAGCTGGACCGTGCCGCGCTGCTCGCCCGCATCCCCGGACTGCGCGACGCGTGGACGCGCGGCGCCTTCGAGCCCGCCTGCGCCGACATCGACGTCTCGGCGCTGCACCACCATTACCTGTCGCAGCTGCGCGGGGCGGTGCGCTGCCGCGCCGCGCTCACGCAGGCACTGCGCCGCGCGAGCGGCTGGGACCTGACGCTCGCCAACGGCGCGACGGTCCAGGCGGCGATCCTGGTCAACGCCGCCGGTGCCTGGGCGGACACGGTGGCGCAGCTTGCCGGCGTCGGTCCGATCGGCATCGCGCCTTACCGCCGCACGGTGGCGCAGGTGCGCACGGCACCCGCGCCGCCTGCCGATCTTCCGCTCGTCCTCGACCTTGACGAGACATTCTATTTCAAGCCCGAGGCTGGCCGCCTGTGGCTGAGCCCGCACGACGAGACCCCCTCGGCCGCGCTCGATGCCGCGCCCGAGGAGATCGACGTCGCGCTGGCGATAGACCGCTTCGAAGGCGTCGCCGACTGGCGGATCGAGGCGGTCGAGCACAAGTGGGCCGGCCTGCGCAGCTTCGCGCCCGACCGCTTGCCGGTCTATGGCTTCGACCGCGCCGAGCCGGCTTTCTTCTGGTTTGCCGGGCAAGGCGGCTTCGGCATCCAGACCGCACCGGCAGCGGCGGACCTCGCGGCGCGGCTGGTTGTGGGGCGGGCCCCCGGCGTGGTCGATCCGGCGCCTTACGCGCCGACGCGCTTCTAGGACTGGGCGATCGCGGCGTCGCTGGCGAGCCGGTCGGCCCGCTCGTTCTCCGGGTGACCGTCGTGGCCCTTGACCCACATCCACTCCAGCTTGTGCGGGCGCGCCGCGGCAACCAGGTCCTGCCACAAGTCCGCGTTCTTGACCGGCTGGCGCTGCGCGTTCTTCCAGCCGTTCTTCTGCCAGCCGAAAATCCACTTGGTGATCCCGTCGATCACGTACTTGCTGTCGGTATGGACCGTTGCGAGCACGGGGGTCTTGAGCGCTTGCAGCGCCTTGATGACGGCCAGGAGTTCCATGCGGTTGTTGGTGGTTGCGCGTTCGCTTCCCGACAGTTCCTTTTCGTGCTCACCCATGCGCAGGATCGCGCCCCAGCCGCCGGGACCCGGGTTGCCCTTGCAGGCGCCGTCGGTGAATATCTGGACGTGCTTCACGAAAACGCTGCCTTGCCGCTTTCGGCATAGACTTGCAGCCGGCGCGCGAAGGCCATCGGATCCTTGCGCGTGACCAGCGCATTGGCGGGCGTGTTGATCCAGTCGAATGCGCGCGTCAGCACGAACCGCAGCGCCGCGCCCTGCGCCAGCAGCGGCAGCGCATCCCGCTCCGCCGCCGAAAGCGGGCGGAGCGCCTCGTAGCCTGCCAGCAAAGCCCCGGAAACCGCGGGCGAGAACGTCTCGTCCGGGCCGCCGAAGCACCATGCCGCGTGCGTGACCGCGACGTCGTAGGCGGCGAAATCGGTGCAAGCGAAGTAGAAGTCGATCAGCCCGGTCACCGTGTTCCCCAGCATCAGGACGTTGTCCGGGAACAGGTCGGCATGGATGGTGGCGCGCGGCAGACTCCCGGGCCACTCGGCCAGCACGCGCGGCAACGTGGCACTCACGATCCCGCCGAGCGCCGGATCGATCGCGGCGAAGCCGTGGGTTCCGCAGGCATCGGCAAGCCGCCGCCATTCGTCGGGGCCGACCGAGTTGGCGCGGATCGGTGCAAAATCGCCGGCGTCGCGGTGCAGCCGTGCCAGGGCCTTGCCCGCGGCGCGCGCCTGCGCTGGGGTCGGCGCCGTGGGTGAGACGCCGGGCAGGAACTCGAACAACGCCACCGTCTTGTCGCCGATGGCACGGCTGGCGGCACCCGCGCGGTCATGGATGGTCGCCGGCACGGGCGAGCCTTTCGCCGCGAGGTGGTCCACCAGCGCCAGGAAATAGGGCAGATCGCCGACATCGACCCGGCGCTCGTACATCGTCAGGACATATCGGCCACGCTCGGTCTCGATCAGCCAGTTGGAGTTGGAAACCCCTTCGGCGATGCCCTTGGCCGAAACCAGGGCGCCGATGTCGTAGTGTCCGATAAGCTCCGCCAGCGCCTCGGCGCCGAGCTGCGTGTAGACCGCCATCAGTCCGCGAGCTGGCGCGGCAGCTTGAAGACGATGTTCTCCTGCGCGGTGACCACCTGCTCGACCGTGATGACGCGGCCCGCCCCGACCCGGGCGATCACCTCCTCGACCAGTGCTTCGGGCGCCGAGGCACCGGCCGTCAGCCCCAGGGTCTCGACACCGTCGATCCAGCCATCCTCGATCTCGGCGGCACGCTGGATCAGGCGCGACGGCGTGCCGCAGCGCTCCGCCACTTCGACCAGCCGCAGCGAGTTGGAGGAGTTGGGCGCCCCGATCACCAGCACCAGCTGGCAGCGCGGGGCCAGCGCCTTCACCGCTTCCTGCCGGTTCGAGGTAGCGTAGCAGATGTCCTCCGCCTTGGGTCCGACGATGCCGGGGTAGCGCGCCTTCAGCGCGGCGACGATCGCGGCGGTATCGTCGACCGACAGCGTCGTCTGCGTTAGGAACGCCAGCGGCTTGCCGTCTGCGAAGGTCAGCCCCGCAACGTCGTCGACCGTCTCGACCAGCGTCATCGACCCCTCCGGCACCTGGCCGAAAGTGCCCAGCACTTCGGGATGGCCGCGGTGGCCGATGAAGACGATATGGCGGCCAGCCTCGACCTGGCGCTCGGCCTGGCGATGGACCTTGCTGACCAGCGGGCAGGTGGCGTCGAGCCAGTCGAGCCCGCGGTTCGTCGCTGCGGCGGGCACCGCCTTCGGCACGCCGTGGGCGCTGAATACCACCGGAGCGCCATCGGGCACTTCGTCCAGCTCCTCGACGAAGATCGCGCCTTTCGCCTTCAGCGCATCGACGACGAAGCGGTTGTGGACGATTTCGTGGCGGACATACACCGGCGCGCCGTAGCGCTGGATCGCCCGCTCGACGATCTCGATCGCGCGGTCGACCCCGGCGCAGAACCCGCGCGGCGCGGCAACCAGAACGGTCAGCGGCCTTGGCGTAGTTTGAAAGGGAGCATTCATCTCGCACCCCCTAGCGCTTCGGCCTGCGCGCCGCTAGGGCGGGCGGCAGTCAGTTTCCGGGATCCCCACGCATGAACTTCCGCCACCTAGCGATCCTTTCCATGGGCGCCGCCGCACTGGCCGGGTGCAAGACCACTGGCGACATCGTGGTCGACGAAGGCGTCGGCATCACCGCCGTCCGCAGCGTCTGCCCCGCGGTCGGCATCGCCGACTATACCGGCGACATCACCCTGTTCCGCACCCCGGGGGCGACCGATCTCAACGCGCTGGACGTGACAGCGGCGATGACCCACGTGCGCAGCGCCTGCAACGACACCGGCGAGAAGGTATACGCCGGCGTCACGTATGACGTCCTGGCCCGCCGCACCGACACCCGCGGCGCCCGAACCGTGACGCTGCCGGTGTTCGTCACCGTGCTGCGCGGCGGCAACGTCGTCATCTCCAAGCGTGTCGGCCAGGTCGCGGTTTCGTTCGCCGACGGCCAGGAACGCGCCCAGGCCAGCGGCAAGGCGGAGGCCTATATCGACAAGGCCGAAGCCACCCTGCCCGCCGACATCCGCGACATCATCACCCGCAAGCGCAAGGCCGGCGAATCCGATGCCGCGGTCGACCCGCTGTCGCGCCCCGACGTCAAGGCCGCGGTCGCCCGCGCGACGTTCGAAGTGCTGGTCGGCTTCCAGCTCACCAACGACCAGCTGAATTACAACGCGACGCGGTGATGCGTCGCGCCGCTGACGGCTGATCTGTCCGCGGCGCGCCTCGCCGTCGGCCGATCGGTCACGCGCTTCCGGTTTCGCCCGCCAGCATGGCCGGGTCGATGCCTTCGGCTTTCCAGGCCGCCGTCCAGCGCGCTGCGGCAGGGGTTTCGAAAATGATCTTGTCGCGCGCCTCGGCAGCGAACCAGCCGTGGCGGCGCATCTCCTCGTCCAGCTGGCCTTCGCCCCATCCGGCATAGCCGAGCGCAAAGGCCCAGCGGCGCGGGCCGTTGCCGGCGGCGATGGCGTGCAGCGCCTCGATCGAGGCGGTCAGGCCGAAGGCGCCCGCGCGGATCGAATCGCCCAGCTGCCACTCCGGCGAATGGAGAACAAAGCCGCGCTCCGGCTCGACCGGGCCGCCGTTGTGCACCGGCGCGTCGGGAGCCTCGCCCGGATCGATGTCGAGGCCCTGCAGCAGTTCGCGCAGACGCAGGCCCGGGTGAAGGTGGCCAAGCCCGATCCCCAGCGCACCGTTGGCATCGTGCACGGCCATCGCGATCACAGCGTTCTGGAAGCGCGGATCGCCCATTCCCGGCATCGCGAGCAGCACGCGGCCGGCAAGGGAGGCGGTTTCGTCCATGGCGGCCAAGCTAATGGCGGCGGCCCCGCCTGCCAACACCCATCGCTCGATCCTATGGCTGCTTTGCGCCCGGCCCGGCCGCATTCGCGGCGCGCGGTGCCGACGGGGCGAAGATGTCGCCGAACGGATCGCCCGATAGCCAGCGCGGCGGCTCCGCCCCATCCGCCATCGCGCGGGTGATGCGCCAGTTCGCCTCGGCAAAGCGGGCACCGGCGCGCCAGTCGAAGGCCTGGCTCATGTCGTCGGCGGGGCGGTGGTAGCGCTTGGCGAAGAATTCCTCCCAGGCCGGGTTGCCGCCGTTGGCGCGCCCGGTCGACAGGAATACCGCCGGTACGCCCTGCTTCACGAACATGTAATGGTCGGACCGGACGAAGATCGACTCCTCGGGCGTCGGATCGGGTGACAGCGAGACCTTCATCGGCGCCAGGGCAGCGGCGGTGATCGCGCCGAGCGAGGAATGATCGGCGCCATAGGCGACCACGTCGGTAAAGGGATATGTCAGTAGCGGCATGTCGAGATCGACATTGCCGACGATCGCTTTTGCCGGAACGGTGGGATGGCGGGCGAAATAGTCGGCGCCCAGCAAGCCCTTCTCCTCGCCGGTGGTGACGACGAACAGGACCGAGCGGCGCGGCTTGACCGGGTCCTCGCTCATCACCCGGGCGACTTCGAGCAGGGTCGCGACGCCGGCGGCGTTGTCCATCGCACCGTTGTTGATACGGTCGGTCGCGGCGGTGTCGGCCGCCTTGGCGGGGCTGATGCCGATGTGATCGAGATGGCCCGACAGGATCACGTACTGGTCCCTGAGGGCCGGATCGGATCCCGGAATGACCGCGGCGATATTGGGGCTGGTGATCGCGCTCGCCTCGGTCCCGCCATGGATCCGCAGCGTCGCCGCCAGCGGGAAGCCGGCGACCGGCGCCTTGCCGCGCGCGGCGGTCCGTACGGCGGCGTAGCTGGACTTCGCGCCGGCAAACAGCGCCGCGGCACTGGCCGCGTTCAGCGTGGCGCTGGCGCGCAGCCCGGGGGCCTCCACCTCGGGCCGGCCGTTGGCGTCGGTGGTGGCGAAGCGCGGTACCGAAAGGTACTCGGCGCGGCGCGCGAAGGGGGCAACCCGGTCGCTCGCCTCGGTCGGCAGCGTGATCAGGCCGATCGCGCCGCGGTCGCTGGCGACCTTGGCCTTTTCATCGGCAGCATAGGCGCCCTCCTCGCTTGCCATGCCGGCGGGAAATCCGCCCAGCACGGCCACGATCTTGCCCTTGACGTCGAGCCCGGCATAATCGTCGATGCCGAGCCGTCGGTCGGACAGGCCGTAGCCGACGAACACCACCGGCGCGGTCAGGTCGACCTGCGGCTCCAGCCGGGAGGTGGTGATCAGCACGTCCTTGCCGTTCACCCATTCGCGCGGCCCGCCCGGTCCGCTCAGCGTGGCGCCTGCAGGCGCGCTCGACGGCACGACGCGCTGGAACGGCACGCGCTGAAGCCAGCCGCCATCGGTGCCGCCCGGCACGAGGCCGAGCGCGGCGAACCGCTGGGCGACAAAGCGCGCGGCAATTTCCAGCTCGGGGCTGCCGGTTTCGCGCCCGCGCATCGCGTCATCGGCGAGGAAGGCAACGTCGGCCTCGATCCGGCGGGCCGAGAAGCGCGGATCGAGGGGCAGCTGCGCTTCCGGGATCGCGACGGCATTGGGCGAAGCGGGTGCAGCCGGCGCGGCGGCGGGCATCAGTGCCGAGCAGGCCAGCGCGGCGGCAAGGACAAGGCGAACGGTCATCGGGCAATTCCTTGTGGCGACGCCGGCTCTTAGCCGGGACGGGCCCGGTTGCCACCCGCCAATCCGCGAACGCCCCTTGCGCGTCCACCGCGGTCGGCTATCCCGAGGCGATGAAGCGCTGGCTTGCGCGGGGGGGATGGCTCCTGCTGATCGTGGTCCTGGTGGCCTTCGTTGCACTCGCGACGTGGGAGCCGCTGACCGCGCGCGCCGCCAAGGCGCCGCCGCCCCGCGCCTATGCCGCCGAGATCGTCCGCGACGAGTTCGGCGTGCCGCACATCCACGGCCATACCGACGCCGATACCGTGTTCGGGGTCGCATGGGCGCATTCGGAGGACGATTTCTCCACCCTGCAGGACGTCCTGGCGATGACCCGCGGGCGCTTTGGCGCCATCGCCGGCGCGGACGGCGCCAAGATCGACTTCGCCTACAACCTGCTGGATGCGCGCGGCACCGCCGAACGTCACTACGGCCAGGTCCCGGCCGACGTGCGCGCGCTGTTCGAAGCCTATGCGGCGGGTCTCAACCGCTATGCCGCCACGCACCCCGGCGAGGTCAAGCTGGCGCACCTGTTCCCGGCCAACGGCCTGGACATCGCCGCCGGGTTCGCGCTGCGGCAGCCGTTCTTCTTCGGCCTGGACGGCGTGCTGGGCCGGCTGGTCGGCGGCGAGCCCTTGCGAGCCGAGCATGGGCCCAGTCTGACCAGCATGACGATCCTCCCTTATGCGCTGGGGGGCGGCGACCAGCAGGCCCTGCCGCGCCCAATGCCCCGCCCGATGCCGCTGCCGATCGGCGAGGACGGCGCGCTGGCGGGTTCCAACGCCTTTGCCGTCGCGCCGGCGCGTTCGGGTGACGGGACGACGCGGCTGATCTCCAACGCCCACCAGCCGTGGAAGGGGGGCGTGGCGTGGTACGAACTGGAGGTCAGCTCGGACCAGGGCTGGCACTTTGCCGGGGCGACTTTTCCCGGATCGCCCTATCCGTTCCTGGGCCACAACGAGAACCTGGGCTGGACCAACACGGTCAACCGGCCCGACCTGATCGACATCTACCGCCTGACGCTGGACGCGAACCGGACGCATTACCGCATGGACGGCAAGTGGGTTCCGCTGCAGGCGCGCACGGTGACGCTGCCGGTCCGCATCGGGCCGATCGTGTTGCCGGTGCGCAAGACTCTGTACCGCAGCCTGCAGGGTCCGGTCGTGATATCGGACAGGGGCGCCTTCGCGATCCGCTATGCCGGGATCGACACGCTCGGCAGCCTCGAGCAGTATTACCGGCTGACGAAGGCGAAGGACTTCGGCCAGTGGCAAGCGGCGATGGCGATGCAGGCGGTGCCGTCCACCAACTTCATCTACGCTGACCGTAACGGCACGATCGCCTACTGGTATAATGCACGGATTCCCGACCGCAGGCCCGGGCCGGACTGGCGCGGCATCGTCCCGGGCGACCGCTCGGACCTGGTCTGGCGTCACCCGATCGCGTGGAAGGAAGTGCCGCACCTGGTCAATCCCGCCTCCGGCTTCCTGTTCAACGCCAACAACACCCCGTTCGTGGCCGCCGGGCCGGGCAGCGAGCTCGACCCCGGCAAGGTTCCCGCGATCTGGGGGGTCGAAACCGACATGACCAACCGCGCCCATCGCGCGGTCAAGCTGCTGTCGCAGACCAGCCCGATCGGCCGCGACGCGCTGCTGCACATAAAGTTCGATACCGGGTACGAACGCACCGGCTATGTCGCCTGGATGCTCGACGCTGTCGCGCGGCTGGACTTGCGCGGCGAACCGCGCCTGGCCGAAGGGCAGCGCCTGCTGGCCGGGTGGGACATGACGATGGACGGTGTCGGCCGCGCCGACGCGCTGGCCGACATGGTGCTGCAGGATGCGATGAGCGCGAGCTACAACCTGCGCCCGCCGCCCGATCCGAAAGCCAACCTCAAGAAGGCGGTTGACCACCTGGAGCGCTATTTCGGCCGGCTCGATCCGCCTCTGGGCGATGTCCTGCGGCTGCGCCGCGGCGCGGTCGACCTGCCGCTGGATGGCGGCGGCGACACGCTGCGCGCTTCCACCAGTTACGACATCGACCCGCGCGACGGGCGCCTGGCGGTCAAGCACGGCGACAGCTTCGTGATGGTCATGGAGTGGGGCAAGGACGGCCGCGTCCGGTCCGAATCGATCGAGCCGTTCGGCGCCGCCACCACCCGCCCTGCCAGCCCCCATTACAACGACCAGGCCACCCTGTTCGCGCGCCACCAGTTCAAGCCGGTTCATTTCGAGCGCGCCGATGTGCTCGCCCATGCCGTTCGTCGATATGTGGTGAGCGATCGCTGATCGCTTGCTAAACCCCTTTGCAACCCCGTTTTTCAGGAGACCGCCCGTGCGCCGGCTGATCGTACCCTCGCTTCTCGCCCTTTCGCTTACCGCCTGCGCGACGATGCCCGCAGCCTCCCCGGCACCGGTTTCCGCCCCCCTTGGGACGGCCCACCAGGCCGATGCGGCCATGCCCGCACCCGCACCGCTGTCGCAGATCGCCGCCTCCGTCGACGTGCCCTACGAGGAATTCAAGCTCGCCAACGGCCTGACCGTCCTGGTCCACACCGACCGCAAGGCGCCGGTCGTGGGCGTCACCACGTATTACCGCGTCGGCTCCAAGCACGAGCCGCGCGGCCGCACCGGTTTCGCCCACTTGTTCGAGCACTTGTTCTTCTCGGGCAGCGAGAACGTGCCCAACTTCGACATCCCGCTCGAAGGGGCGGGATCTACCAGCACAAATGGTTCAACCTCGTCCGATCGGACCAATTACATCGAGACCGTGCCGACCGGCGCGCTGAACCTGGCACTGTTCATGGAAAGCGACCGGATGGGCCACCTGCTCGGCACGCTGGGACAGGACAAGCTCGATAAGCAGCGCGGCGTCGTCCAGAACGAAAAGCGCCAGGGCGACAACCAGCCTTATGCGCTGGCGCGCTATGCCATTCCGGAAGGGCTGTTCCCGGTCGGGCACCCCTACCACCATTCGACCATCGGCTCGATGGCGGACCTCGACGCCGCCAGCATCTCCGACGTGCGCAAGTGGTACACCGACCACTACGGCCCCAACAACGCGATCCTGGCGCTGACCGGCGACATCGATGCCGCTACCGCCAAGCCGCTGGTGGAAAAGTGGTTCGGCTCGATCCCCGCCGGCCCGGTGGTGACCAACGCGCCGGCCGGCCCGGTGACGCTGGCCGCCCCGGTCAGCCGCGAGATGAAGGACCAGGTCCCCGTCACCAAGCTGCTGCGCGCGTGGTCGGCGCCCGGCCTCAACGATCCCGACGCGGTTCCGCTCGACCTTGGCATGCGGGTGCTGGGCGGGCTTGGCAGCTCGCGCCTCGACAAGGCGCTGGTGCGCGGCAGCGAGCAAGCGGTCGCCGCCTCCGCCCAGGTCGAGCAGGAGGAGCAGATCGGCACCGTCCTGGTCGACATGGACCTCAAGCCCGGGGTCGACCGCGCCGGCGCCGAGGCTGCCTTCGACAAGCTGATCGCCGACTACATCGCCCAGGGACCGACCGCGGAGGAACTGCAGCGCGCGGCGATGCAGGCAACCTCGCAGCAGGTTGGCGCGCTGGAGGATGTCGGCGGGTTCGGCGGCAAGGGCGCGGCCCTTGCCGAAGGGCTGCTCTATTCGGGCGACCCGGCGTTCTACAAGAAGCAGCTGGCCCAGATCGCCGCGACCACCCCGGCGCAAGTGACCGCGGCGCTGCAGAAGTGGCTGACCCGCCCGGTCTACAAGCTGGCCGTCGTCCCCGGCGCCCGCACCGAGAGCGGCGCGACGATGGGCGGCTGGGGCGACGAGGCGACCACGCCCACGCCCAAGCCCGACGCCAAGAAGCCCGCCCCCAAGCTCACCAGCGGCGACAAGCGCGAATTCCCGCCGATCGCCCCGGTCGGCGCGCTGACCTTCCCCGCGGTGGAGCGCACGACGCTGTCGAACGGCATCCCGGTGGCGCTGGCGCGCCGCACCGGCATCCCCAAGGTGCTGGTCAGCCTCAACCTCGACGCCGGCACCGCCGCCGACACGCTCGACACCCCGGGCACGCAGCGGCTGATGCTGGACCTGCTGGACCAGGGCGCGGCCGGCAAGGACGCCGACGCCATCGCCGAGACCGAGGAGACGCTGGGCGCCCAGATCGATGCCAACGCCGGCCTCGATTCCAGCGCCGTCACGCTGGATGCGCTGGCCCCCAACCTCGCCCCGTCGCTGGCGCTGATGTCCGACATCGCGCTGCGCCCGACCTTTGCGGATGCCGACGTCAGCCGCGTGCGCGACCAGCACCTGACCGCGATCGCGCAGGCCGAGGCCAACCCCAGCCGCATCGCCGGGCGCACGTTCGCCCCGCTGCTGTTCGGCGCGCAGCACCCCTACGGCCAGACCGGCGACGGCCTGGGCACTCGCCAGACCGTGTCGGCGCTGACGGCGGCCAATCTGTCGGCCGCGCACAAGCGCTGGTTCGACCCGCGGCTGGCGCGCATCACCGTGGTCGGCGACGTGACGATGGAGCAGCTCAAGCCGATGCTTGAGCGCGCCTTCGGCGGCTGGACGCCGGGCGCCGCGCCGGTGCCGGTCAAGGCGCTGGACGGCGCGCTGCCGCCGGCAACCCCGCGCATCGTCATGGTCGACCGGCCCAATTCGCCGCAGTCGGTGATCGTGGCCGGACGCGTCCTGCCGCTGACCGGCAAGGACGCCGGCAAGGAAAGCATCGATCTGGCCAACGAAGTGCTTGGCAACGGCTTCCTGTCCCGGCTCAACATGGACCTGCGCGAGACCAAGGGCTGGACATACGGCGTGCGATCGAGCGTGCCGACCCCGCTGGGGCCGCGCAGCTTCAGCGTCAGCACCGCGGTCCAGTCCGACAGGACGGGCGATTCGATCAAGCTGCTGCTGGCCGACATGGCGGCCTTTCCGGGCAAGAAGCCGGTCGACAAGGTCGAGCTTGGCCGTGTCACCGACGGCAACATCCGCGGGCTGCCGAACCGCTTCGACAGCAACGCCGACGTGCTGGGCGCGATCGTGATCAACGACCGGCTGGGCCGCCCGGACGATTACTACAGCACCCTGCCAGCGACGTACCGGGCCATCGACGGCGCCGCGATCGACGCCGCGGCGCGCCAGTACCTGCAGCCCGACAACCTGCTGATCGTCGTGGTCGGCGATCGCAAGGTGGTCGAACCGCAGCTGAAAGGCATAGGGCTGCCGGTCGAATACCGCAGCGCCGCCGGCAACTGAGCGGGTCGAATTGACTTGGACCGGGGGCTTACTTACCCCGATGTCAGCAAGAGGAGTATTTCAATGAGCGTCGAAGGTACCTACGATGTCGTCGTCAAGTCGCCGATGGGCGACCAGTCGAGCAAGCTGACGGTCCAGCCCGATGGCGACCGCTTCACCGGTTCGATGGCCGGCGGCCTGGGCACGATGGACATTACCGACGGAACGGTGGAGGGCAACACCATCCGCTGGACGATGAACATGACCGTGCCGATGCCGATGGCGCTGGAATGCGAAGCCACGATCGATGGCGACAGCGTGACCGGCACCGTCAAGGCCGGCGCGTTCGGCGCCTTCCCGCTTTCGGGTTCGCGCTGCTAACCCACTGATGCGCATGCGAAGACAGGCCCCGCCGGATATGTCCGGCGGGGCTTGGCATATGCGGCTGGCGCGTTAGGCTGGGGGCAGGACATCGCCGCGCCAAGACAAGCGCGTTCATCGCCGAACGCCGCGCTGCGCGCCCACCAAGAAGGATCGCCATGACCCGTTTCGCATTCGCCTCGCTGGGCGCCATCGCGCTGGCCGGCTGCTCGACCGTGACCACCCGCCCCGCCATGACCCCGGCAGAGGCGCCGCCGCCGGCCGCGCCCGCCATTCCCGAACCGACCGGATATTTCGCCCAGCCGTCAGCCCTGCAATACGGCGCTCCCGATTTCACTAGGTTCACCGACGCCGACCTGCGCCCCGCGATCGAGCAGGGCATTGCCATCAAGCGCGCCGAAATCGCCGCCATCGCCGCCAATCCCGATGCCCCCACGTTCGACAACACGATCGTGGCGATGGAAAAGTCGGGCCGGATGCTGAGCCGCGCGGGATCGGTGCTGGGTTCGCTGACCGGCGCCAACACCAACCCCGTGCTCGACGCCACCGACGCCGCGGTTTCGCCCCAGTACGCGGCGCTGAACGACGCGATCTACCTCGACGACAAGCTGTTCGCGCGGGTCAGGACGCTGCATGACAACGCCGCCTCGCTGGGTCTCGACCCGGCGCAGGCGATGCTGCTGCAGCGCACCTACGATGATTTCGTCCGCTCCGGCGCGCAGCTATCGGCGGCCGACAAGGAAACGCTGAAAGGCTACAACCAGCAGCTTTCGAACCTGACCACGCAGTTCAGCCAGCTGCTGACCAAGGGCACCAACGCCGCCTCGCCCGCGTTCGACAAGGCGCAGCTGGCCGGCATGAGCGAAGGCGACCTTGCCGCCGCCGCCAAGGCCGCCGAAGCGCGCGGGATGGCGGGCAAGTACGTGATCCCGCTGCAGAACACGACGCAGCAGCCCTCGCTCCCCACGCTGGACAACCGCGCCACCCGCCAGGCCCTGTTCGACGCCAGCTGGACGCGCAGCGTTCGCGGCGACCAGTACGATACCCGCGCGCTGATCAAGCAGATCGTCGGCCTGCGCGCGCAGAAGGCGGCCCTGCTGGGCTATCCCGACTGGGCGACGCTGACGCTGCAGGACCGCATGGTGAAGACCCCGGCCGAGGCGCTGGGCTTCATGCAGCAGATGGTCCCGGCCCTGGCTGCCAAGCAGAAGGCCGAGGCTGCCGACCTCAATGCCTTCATCAGGAAGTCGGGCGGCAATTTTACCGTCACCCCGGCGGACTGGGACTATTATTCCGAGCGCCTGAAGAAGCAGCGCTACGCGATCGACGATGCCACCGTGAAGCCGTATTTCGAGCTGACAAACGTGCTGGAGAACGGCGTTTTCAAGGCTGCCAACGGCCTCTACGGGCTGACCTTCAAGCGCCGCACCGACTTGCCGACCTACAGCCCGGACGTGCGTACGTACGAGGTGTTCGATGCCGACGGATCGAGCCTTGCGCTGTTCTATCTCGACCCGTGGAAGCGCGACAACAAGCGCGGCGGCGCGTGGATGAGCAGCTTCTCGACCAATTCGGACCTGCTCGGCACGCGCCCGGTGGTCTACAACGTGGAGAATTTCGCCAAGCCCGCGCCCGGCCAGCCAGAACTGCTGGGCTGGGACGACGTGACGACGCTGTTCCACGAGTTCGGCCACGCGCTGCACGGCATGTTCTTCAAGGCCAATTACCCGGGCCTGGCGGGCACCGCGCGCGATTTCGTGGAGTTCCCCAGCCAGTTCAACGAGAACTGGGCGACCGAGCCGTCGGTCTTCGCCAGCTATGCCAGGCATTACAAGACCGGCGCGCCGATGCCGGCCGCGCTGGTCGCCAAGATTCGCGAATCCGCCAACTTCAACCAGGGCTACGCGCTGGGCGAAACGATGGAGGCGGCGCTGCTCGACATGAAGTGGCACGCGCTCAAGGCCGGCGAACCGGTGCCCGAGGTCAACGCGTTCGAGGCCGCCGCACTGAACGCCACCGGGCTGCAGGTGCAGACCGTGCCGCCGCGCTACCGCACCAGCTATTTCCGCCACATCATGTCGGGCGGCTATGCGGCCGGCTACTATGCCTACATCTGGACCGAGATGCTCGACCACGATGCCTTTGCGTGGTTCACCGCCAATGGCGGGCTGACGCGCGCCAACGGCCAGCGTTTCCGCGACATGGTGCTGAGCAAGGGCAGCAGCCTGGACTATGCCACCATGTACCGCGCCTTTGCCGGCCACGACCCGCAAGTCGGCCCGATGCTGGAAGCGCGCGGGCTGGCGCCGGCGAAGAAGTAGGAGACGGCTAGACCGCGGCGCCGAACAACCGGCCGACCGCCGCGGTCACCGCCATCGCCAGCGACCCGAAGCCGACCACGCGCAAGACCGCGCGGGCCAGCGGCGCGCCCCCCAGGTGCGCGCCGACCCCGCCCAGCACCGCCAGGCTGACCACGGTCACCGCGACGATGCCCCACAGCACGTTGCCGCCCGCCAGCAGCAGCGCGATCACCAGCGGCGGCGCGCCGCCGGCCAGGAACGACAGCGCCGAAGCGATCGCGGCCTGCAGCGGGTTGGCGACGTTGGTCTCGGTCAGCCCCAGTTCGTCGCGGCTGTGCGCGCCCACGACATCGGCCTTGGTCAGCGCGGTGGCGACCTGGTCCGCCAGGTCGGCCGACAGGCCGCGGCCGCGGTAGATCGCGGCCAGTTCGGCGTGTTCGCCCGCGGGGTCGTCGATCAGGTTCTGCCGTTCGCGCGCCAGGTCGGCGGCCTCGGCGTCGGACTGGCTGGACACGGAAACGTATTCGCCCGCGGCCATCGACATCGCGCCGGCGGCGATGCCCGCCACGCCGGTCAGTACCAGCTGGCCCTGGCTGGCCGCCGCTGCCGCCACGCCCACCATCAGGCTGGCAGTGGACACCAGCCCGTCGTTCGCGCCCAGCACGGCGGCGCGCAGCCACCCGCTGCGGGTGACGAAGTGAACCTCGGCATGAGCGGAAGGGGCGGGTGCGGCGCGGTCCGGGCTGGTCATGTACCGGGTGATAGCGCCGCCGCCGGGCCGACCGCAAGCGCACGCGCGCCGCGCGCGCCAAGCCAGCGTGCCGAAACCCCCCACACCGCCGCGATCACGGCGGGGGACAGCGCATCGTCCGGCGGGCCATCGGCCACGACGCGGCCCTGGCCCAGCACCACGACCCGGTCGGCGTGATTCATCGCCAGCGCCAGGTCGTGCAGGACCACCACTACGCCCATCCCATCGGCCGCCAAGGCGCGCAGGGTCGCGGCCAGCGCTTCGCGGTGCGCGAGGTCGAGCGCGGCGAGCGGCTCGTCCGCGAGCAGCCAGCGCGGGGTTCCCGCCAGCACCCGCGCCAGCATCGCCCGCGCGCGTTCGCCGCCCGACAGCGTCGACAGCGGCCGGTCGGCGAGCCCGGCAAGGTCCAAAGCCGCCAGCGCGCGGGCCACCGGCGCGGCATCTTCGTCGCCCCAAGGCAGGCGGCCCAGCCCCGCCAGCGTGCGCACCGATACGTCCCACGCCGCCTCGCCCGCTTGCGGCAGGTAGCCGATGCGGCGCGCCCGTTCGCGCGGCGTGATGGCGGCCAGCGGCGCCTCGCCAAGGGTCACCGGGCCGGCGCGGACAAGCCCGGCCAGCGCGGCGATCAGCGTCGACTTGCCGGCGCCGTTGGGACCGACGATGGCGGTCACCTCGCCCGGCCGCAGCGCCAGGGTGACGCGGTCCAGCCGTCCGGCAAGCGACAGGTCGTTTGCGGCGAGCATTATGTCAGCGTCCGGCGCAAGCGCATCAGCAGCAGCAGGAAGAACGGCGCGCCCAGCAGCGACAGGGCGACGCCGAGCCGCAATTCCCCGCCCGGCAGCGGCACCAGCCGGCAGACGGTGTCCGCCGCCAGCAGCAACACCGCGCCGCCAAGCGCGGACGGCACGATCAGGCGCGACGGGCGCCGGTCGGTAAAGGGGCGCACCGCGTGCGGCACCAGCAGGCCGACGAAGCCGATGATCCCCGCCACCGCCACGCCCGCGCCCACGGTCAGCCCGACGCCGGCGATCAGCAGCGCCTGCAGTCGCGCCGGATCGACGCCCAGGCTGCGCGCGGCATCCTCACCCAGCGTCATCGCGTCGAGCCCGCGCCCGGCCAGCCGCAGCACCGCGATGCCCGCCAGCGTCGCCGGCGCGGCAAGCGCGACGTCGCCCCACGACCGGTCAGCGACGGCGCCCATCAGCCAGGCGACGATCTCGGCCAGCGCGAAGGGCGAGGCGGCCAGGCTCAGCGCCAGGCTCATCAGCGCGCCGGCCAGGCTCGCCACCGTCAGCCCGGCAAGCGTGAACAGCAGCGCCGAGCCGCCGCGCCCGGCGATCAGCGCCAGCCCCGCCATCGCCAGCGCGGCGCCCGCCAGCGCCGCCCACGGCACCAGCGCCCCCGCGCCCAGCGACAGCGCGACGACCGCGCCGAGCGCCGCCGAGGGCGCGATCCCGAACAGCCCCGGATCGGCGAGCGGATTGCGCAGGTAGCCCTGCATCGCCGCACCCGCCGCGCCCAGCCCGGCGCCGACGATCAGCGCCAGCAGCGCGCGCGGCAGGCGCAGGTCGAGCAGGATCGCGTTGGCGTTGGGCAGCACCGGGTGGAACGGATCGATCCGCACCGGACCCGCCAGCAGCGACAGCGGCAGCAGCACCAGCAGCGCCGCCAGCATGACGATGACGGGCCGGCTCACAGGCTGCTCCGCGCCGCGCGCAGCGCCTCGGCAAGGCGCGGAATGGTCGGTCCGCCGCACCACAGCAGCGCCGGGTCGAGCGCGATCCGGCGGGTGCCGCGCAAGTGCGCCAGCACCGGGTGCGCCAGCATCCGGTCGCCCAAAGCCCATCCGCGCCCGCGCGCGCCGCCGGCCACGAATATGACCTGCGGCGGATCGGCGACGAGCCGCTCAAGCCCCAGCACGCTGCCCTGGCCCAGCCCGCGCGCGGCGACTGCGTTGGCAAAGCCGCTGCGCCGCATCAGGTCGGCCACCAGCGTGCCATCGCCAGCCACCAGCCCGCCGCCCTGCCACACGATCGCGGTGACGGGAGGGGGCGTTGGCGCGGCCACCGCGGCTTCGATCCGCGCCACCAGCGCCTCGCCGCGCGCGGGCTGGTGCGCCAGCGAAGCCAGGCGGCGGACTTGCGCGATGCTGTCCGCCACGGTCGCGGCGATGCCGACTCCTTCGTAAGCGATGCCCATGCGCGCATAGGCGCCGCGCGCCGCGGCGCCGTCGAACGGGCTGCCGATCACCAGGTCGGGGCGTGCCGCGGCCACCGTCTCGGTCCCGTCGGCCACCGCCAGCCGCCGCGCCAGTGCGACATCCATCGAGCTTTGCGACGGGTCGCGGCTATAGCGCGACACCGCCACGAGCTGCCCCGGCGCGGTCACTTCGGCCAGGATCGCATCGCTGCAGGGGTTGGTGCTGGCGATGCGCGGCAGGGCGTCCGCACGCGGCGGCGGAAGCGGGGCCGAGCACCCCGCCAGCGCCAGAGCGCCAAGGACCGCGGCGCGCGTCACAGCCGCAGCCGGACCCCGCCGTACGCCGCCCGCCCCTGCCAGCCATAGCCGGCGACGGTCTGCGCCCGTGCATCGGTCACGTTCTCCACCCGGCCATAGACCTCCAGTCGGTCGCCCAGCGGCAGGCTGGCGCGCAGCGTCAGCGTCGCGAACCCGTCAAGCGCGGTAAAGTGGCCGGCGTCGTCGAAGCTGTCGCCCACCAGCCGCGCGTCGGCGCCCAGCGCCACGCCGAGCGGCGTGGCCCAGTCCAGCCCGGCGAACAGCGTATGGCGCGGCCGGCGTGCCAGATCCAGGCGGGTGTCGCGGTCGAACGCGTGCAGGTAGGTATAGGCGGCCTGCGCGTGCAGGCGCGGGGTCGGCGACGCGCCGAGTTCCAGTTCCACGCCCTCGGCGCGGGTCCGGCCCAGGTTGGCGTAATAGCCGAACGGACGCGAGGCGCAGAGCCCGCCGGTGACGCCGAAGCACGACGCGAAGCCGATCTGGTCGCGGGTGTCGCGGCGAAAGCCGGTGAGCGCGACATGCAGCGCCCCGTTGCGATCGCCGCGTTCGATCCCGCCGTCGAAGCCGGTGCTGCGTTCGGGCGTCAGCGCCTCGTTCCCGTAGTCGGAGAACAGCTGGTAGAGCGTCGGCGCCTTGAAGCCCTGGCCCCAGCTGCCTTTCAGCCGCCATCCTGCGCCCAGTGCGTAGCTGGCATTGGCGCCCAGCGTGGTTGCCCCGCCGAAGCGCGAGTGATCGTCCTGGCGCACGCCGCCCGCGATGCTGAGCGCCGGTCCGTAATAGCCCAGCAGCGCGTGGGCCGAGGACAGCCGCGCCTTTGCCTCGGCATCGAACGTGGAGCGGAACCGCGTCCACTCGCTATCGGTGCCGAAGTCGACCGCGACGGGGCCGGCAAAGCGGTAACGGCCGGTCAGGTCGGCACGCTCGCTGCGGCCGACATAACCGTATTGCGGGCCGCTGCCGACGGTCGGATCGTAGTAGTCGCGCCGCGTGTCGGACAGGCCGAAACCGGCGTCGAGGTCGAGCGCGTCACTGCGCAGCCGCAGCCCGGCGCGGCCCGATGCCTCGCGGGTTGCCTGGTACTCGGGCGTGTCGGCAAACCTGTAGGCGGGCGCCGGATAGCCATCGATGTCGGTGCGGCTGTCGGCGTAGCGGCCGCTGGCGACGAGGGCGAGGTTGCCGTTGAGGTCAAAGCGGCCGCGCGCGGCGCCGCGCCACTGGCGAAAGCCGTCGGGTTCGGTTCCGCCTGCCGCGGCCGAGAACCCGTCGCTGCGGGTATAGCCGCCCGACAGCGCCAGCGCGCCGCGCGCGCCCGCGATGCCGGCGCTGGCCTGGCCGTCGAACGTGCGGTCGGCGCCGTATTCGGCGCGCGCTTCCAGCCCGGCGGGATCGCGGCTCGTCACCGCCAGCACCCCGCCGACGGCCTGGCTGCCCCAGACCACCGAGTTGGAGCCGCGCAGCAGGTCGATCCGTTCGATGCCGCCCGCCAGCAGCGTGCCGAAATCGTAGGCGCCGCCCGGTGAGGACACGTCGTTCACGCGCACCCCGTCGATCAGCACGAGCAATTGCTCGGCCTCGGCCCCGCGCACGCGCACCGCGGTCTGGCTGCCCAGCCCGCCCGATCGCGCCATCGCCACGCCGGGCGCGCGTTCGAGCACGCGAGTCAGGTCGGGACCCTGGATCCGGGCGATCTCGTCGGCGCCGATCACGGTTATCGGCTGGCCCAGCCAGTCGAGCCGGGTCTGGCTGCCGGTGGCGACGACGGTGATGATGTCGGCACGAACCGGGTCGGCAACGACGATGTCATCGCCGCCGGGCCCGGGCGCGGGCGCGGCGCAGGCCGGGGCGGCCAGGGCGAGCGATGCAGTGGTCAGGAATAGGTACTTGGACATGACGGCTCCCACGCAGGACGTTATCGTCCATGCGGGAGACGCGGCACCATTGCCCCGTCCACGCTGCACCCGGTACACCCCGCCCGGCTGCGGGAACGACCGTCATCGGCAGGTCTCCTGGCTCCCGGATCGCTGCGCGCGTCCCGCCTTCCCGGTTGCCCAGTGGCGTTGTGGGACGCTTGCTCCCCGGTCACAGTTGCGGGGGCAGCGGGGGATGTTCGCCCCCTTCCCTCTTAGGCCCGGCCCCTTCTGCAAGAAACCGGACAACCCATGACGTCGACGGCGCCGTTAGCGCCGCGCTCGTTCCCGCGCAAGCGCGGCGACCTGCACCACGGGCAAGCCCGGATGAGAAGGTAAACGCAAATCAACCATGCCGCTGCACGAACCCTTAGCGGCCGCGCGGCTACCACGCGGCACCCCCCAAGCAGTCCGGAAATTCGATCATGCCCCTTCATTTCGCCGCCGCCCGCCCCGCCTATTGCGCGCTGGCCGGGCGCCGCCTGACTCGCCGCGTCGCCACCCGCGCCGCCAACGACAACGGGTCCGACCTGTTTGCCAGCGATGCGCTGCAGCGCGCCGCGCGGCGCCACGCCCTGGTCCACGGTCCCGAAGCCGCCGCCCACGCGCACGACCTGGCAGAGCGCGCGTTCTTCGCCGGCGATAGCGACACCTACCGCTGGTGGCTGGGGGTGAGCCGCACGCTCGACCGCACCGCCGCGCACATGCTGGCGGCGCGCAGCGCGGGTGCCAACGATGCCGAAAGCCCCTTCACGCGAGAGCGGGTGTAACCTCGAAATTAACCATTCGGTGACCGTTGTTCCCTACATGCGAACGCAAGGGCACGAACGGGGAGCGAAGACGATACACCGCTGGCGGCGCATTCTGCGGGTGCTCTTGAGCACCAATGCCATCGACGACCGGGTCCGCCAGACCCTGGTGCAGACCCTCTATACCCAGCCCACCAGCCTGGCGATGGGCGCGGCGGCGGGCATCCTGACCACCTCGGTCGTTGCGATCTATGCCTCGCAGCCCGCCATTACGTTCGCAACGGTGCTGCTTTGCGTGGTCGCGTTCGCGCGCGTGGCGCTGTCCACGATGCTGCCGCGGCTGGGGGTCGAGAATCCCCGCCGACTGGAAATCGCTTACGAGGCGGGGGCGTTTTCCTATGCCTTCCTGATCGGGCTGATCGCGGCGATGACGATCCATTTCCACTCCCTGCCCGCGGCGCAGGTGCTGATGGTGGCCAACGCGGTCGGCTATGCCACCGGGATCGCGGCGCGCAACGCCGGTCGGCCGTTGCTGGCGATCGGCCAGATGCTGCTGACCTTCATCCCGATCGTGATCGTGGCCGGCACATCGCCAGAGCCTGCCTTCAAGATGCTCGCGGTGTCGGTGGCGCTGCTGGCGCCGGCGATGATGTCGATCACCATCAACGTCTTCCGCGTGCTGCGGTCCTCGGTCGCGGCGGCCGAAACCAGTGCGCGCCTGGCCGAACGCATGCAGCACCTGGCCCGGACCGACGTGGTGACCGGGCTGTGCAACCGCGCGGGCCTGGATCACGCGCTCGCCGAGCATCTCGAGCGCCGCAAGCCGGGCGGCTGTTTCGCGCTGTTCTGGCTCGACCTCGACCGGTTCAAGGACATCAACGATTCGCTCGGCCACCAGACCGGCGACAAGATCCTGGCCGAAGTGGCGCGGCGGCTGCGCGCGCGGCTGGCCAATTCGGGCGTGCTCGGCCGCTTCGGCGGCGACGAGTTCGTGATCGCGTGCGAGGCGCGCGACCGCCGCGAAGTGGAGAACCTGGCGCTGGCGCTGCTGGGCGACGTGTGCCGCACGTTCCGCATCGACGAGGACCGTATCGAGATCGGCTGCTCGATCGGGGTCGCCATGCTGCCCGACGATGGCGACGACCTCGACACGCTGATGAAGGGCGCCGACGTCGCGCTCTACCACGCCAAGGTCAATGGCCGGAAGCAGGTCAGCTTCTTCGATCCCAGCATGACCCGCGACCTGGTGCGCCGGCGCGAGATCGAGGCCGAGCTGCGGCTGGCGCTGCAGCGCGACGAGCTGTCGATCTTCTTTCAGCCGATCGTCGACCTGGCCACCGGCAAGATCCGCGCGTTCGAGGCGCTGGTGCGCTGGTTCCACCCCGAAAAGGGCGAGCTGCGCCCCGACGAGTTCATCCCCGTGGCCGAGGAAACCGGCGCCATCGTCACGCTGGGGAACTGGATCACCGCGCAGGCCGCCAAGGCCGCCGCCGGCTGGCCCGAGGACGTGACCGTCGCGGTCAACCTCTCGCCGGTGCAGATCAAGGCGCCGGGCGCGGCGCTGGGCATCCTCAACGCGCTGCGCGAAGCACGCCTGCCGCCCGAGCGGCTTGAGCTGGAGATCACCGAGACGGTCCTGCTCGACCAGACCAAGCAGACCGAGGATTTCATGACCGAGCTTGCCGAGGCCGGCGTGCGCTTCGCGCTCGACGATTTCGGCACCGGCTATTCCTCGCTCGGCTACCTGGCCAAGTACAAGTTCGGCAAGATCAAGGTCGACCGCAGCTTCGTGTCGGGCATCAACGCCGGCAAGACCAGCGACGCGATTATCCGCGCGGTGTCCGAAATGGCGCTGACGTTGGACATGGAAATCGTCGCCGAGGGCATCGAAACGATCGAGCAGGTCGCCGCGGTGCGCGACGCCGGCTGCACGCTGGGCCAGGGCTATTACTTCAGCCGCGCCGTGCCCGATTACCTCGCCACGATGCTGCTGTCCCAGGAACGCGACCGCATGCCCAAGCTGGCGGCGGGCTGACCGGCGTCAACCGGCGTCGGCGCTGCCCGCAAGGCTTCCGTCGTCCTTCACCCTGCGGAAATCGAAGCGGATTCGGACCCAGGTGCCGACCTGGTATTGCGCCCCCGATCGCGGCGGGCGGACCAGGAACTGCCACGCCGCGTTGCGCAGCCCGCGCGACAGGCCGAGGCCGAGCGGTGCCTCGGACAAGGGCTGGCAATTCTCGACGTGGAAATGCTCGATCGTCTGGCAGGCGATCGTCGCCCAGGCGCCGGCCGGCACGCCGCGCTTGGGCAGGTAGGTGACCAGCTCGGCATCGCTCGGCTCGCGCACCCATTCGGCGGGGAACAGCTGCTCGCCGCCGGGCCCCTCGCCCGGCCCGTAGACCGGCTTGCCCGAACCTGCCGCGGCCCCGCCGGTCTTGCCCAGCTTGCCGATGTCGGACGCGGCGAAGTCGGCACTCGATACGGCGACGAAGGCGGGCCTGGGCTGCAGCGCGACGATGGCGCGGGGCGGCGTCACGCGCGGCTGCGGCGGGGCGGCGGCGGGCTGTCGCGCCGCGTCGGTGCGATGGCTGGCAGCGGCGGCGGCCGGCTGGTCATGCCCGAAATCGACCGCCACCAGCCGCGATCCCGGAACCTGCGGATCGGCGCCGAACGCGCCCATGCGGATCAGCATCAGCAGCAGCAGCGCCACCATCGCGCCCGCGAACAGCAATCCGCCTAGCCGCCCTTCGGCAGAGGCGCGGTAGGCGGCGAACTGGGGCGGGGAAACGGCGGGCGTCACGCGGCGGGCGCCTACACCCGGCGTGCCGGCGCCGCAAACGCCGATGCGCGGCTGCGACAATTTGCGGCAAGCCGGGCGGAGCTTCGTCAGCCAGGCGGCGGATCGGCGTAACCGATATCGCGCAGCGGCATGGCCTTGCGCCCATGCGTCAGGCACCGCGACGATTTGCGCGCATAGTCCCAGCCGGCAATCTTTCGGGCCACGACGACGCATTCGGGCGCCGCCCACATCCCCACCGTGTCGAGGAAGCGGCCCTTGCCCATCGTCATCTCGGAAATCTCGAAGCCGGCATAAGCGATCGTCGCCCGCAGCGTGGCCGGGGTGAAGAAATTGACGTGGTCGGCGGCGGCCCAACCGCGCAAGTGCCTCTGGCGCGGCGCCAGCCGGCGCAGCGGGCTCATCAGCGGCACCGTAATGAAGGCGAGGCCCTCGGCGCGCAGTATGCGCGCGATCGCGCGCAGGAACAGGTGCGGGCTGTCGACATGCTCGAACACGTCGCAGCACCACACCGCGTCGACCGCCGGGGCCGCGATCCGCTCCATGTCGCCGCAGTGGACGTCGAGGCCGTGCGCGCGGGCCCAGGCGGCCGCTTCGGGGTTCAGCTCGACGCCGTACGACCCTGGCCCGAAATGCTGCAGCGCGCTGCCGTATGCGCAGCCGACGTCGGCAACCGCCAGCCGGTCGAGCCCGTAGCGGCGGATCGCGTAGCGCTGGAAGTGCGGCGGGGGGCGGCCGAACCACTTGGCGACGATGGCGGCGTCGGCCACGCTCGCAGGGTCGATGCCCGCAATTCGGTTCCCGTTCATGGGCCGAACCTACAAGGGGCGCGGCGGGCGGCAAGCGGACAGTGCGGCCGGGTGAAGCCTCTCGAAAATACTGCGTTGCTAATGCGAACTATTCGCACAAAATGGCTTGATTCCGCGCTTGCCATCGCCATGTGGTGGGCCTAGGGCGGGCCGTCACCGGGCTGGCCGCTTGCGTGTTCGCGGGACTTTGCCGGCCAGCCGATCGCCGACCCCCGCGAATTCGGGAAGGAACGAACGGACTATGGCTGCTACAGCGACTGCGCGCCGCAAGATCGCGCTTATCGGCGCGGGCAACATCGGTGGCACGCTCGCCCACCTCGCCGCGCTAAAGGGCCTTGGCGATATCGTCCTGTTCGACGTGGTGGAAGGCGTGCCCCAGGGCAAGGCGCTCGACCTGTCGCAATGCGGCCCGGTCGAAGGCTTCGACGCGAAGATCACCGGCACCAACGACTATGCCGACATTGCCGGGGCCGACGTGATCATCGTCACCGCCGGCGTTGCCCGCAAGCCGGGCATGAGCCGCGATGACCTGCTGGGCATCAACCTGAAAGTGATGAAGGCCGTGGGCGAAGGCATCGCCGCCAATGCGCCCGACGCCTTCGTGATCTGCATCACCAACCCGCTCGACGCGATGGTCTGGGCGCTGCGCGAATTTTCCGGCCTGCCGCACAACAAGGTCGTCGGCATGGCCGGCGTGCTGGATTCGGCACGCTTCGCCACCTTCCTGGCGTGGGAGTTCGGCGTCTCGGTCAAGGACGTGAACGCCTTCGTGCTGGGCGGCCACGGCGACACGATGGTCCCGGTGCTGTCCTATTCCACGATCAGCGGCATCCCGGTCCATGACCTTGCCAAGATCAAGGGCGTCGATGCCGCCAAGCTCGACGAGATCGTCAAGCGCACCCGCGGCGGCGGCGGCGAGATCGTCGGCCTGCTCAAGACCGGCAGCGCCTTCTACGCCCCGGCCACCAGCGGCATCGCGATGGCCGAGGCCTATCTCTATGACCAGAAGCGCATCCTGCCCGTCGCCGCGCATGTCGACGGAAAGTACGGTCTGAACGGCCTGTACGTCGGCGTGCCCGCGGTGATCGGCGCCGGCGGCATCGAGGAAGTGGTCGAGATCGCCCTCTCGGACGAGGAAAAGGCCAATCTCAAGGTCTCCACCGAGGCGGTCGAGGAACTGCTGGTCGCCTGCCGAAACCTCGACGGCTCGCTCGCCTGAGCTTCCCTTTTTCCGGATCAGGAAGGATATTCCGATGAGCATTCTCGTCGACAAGAACACCAAGGTCATCACCCAGGGGATGACCGGCAACACCGGCAAGTTCCACACCGAACAGGCGCTGGCTTACGGCACGCAGATGGTCGCGGGCGTGACGCCGGGCAAGGGCGGCGAAAGCCTGCTGGGCCTGCCGATCTACGACACGGTGGCCGAGGCCAAGGCGATGACCGGCGCCACCGCCAGCTGCATCTACGTGCCGCCGCCGTTCGCCGCCGATTCCATCCTCGAGGCGATCGACGCCCAGGTCGAGCTGATCGTCTGCATCACCGAGGGTATCCCGGTAATGGACATGGTCCGCGTCAAGCGCGCGCTGACCGGTTCGAAGTCGCGCCTGATCGGACCCAACTGCCCCGGCGTGCTGACCCCCAACGAATGCAAGATCGGCATCATGCCGGGCTCCATTTTCAAGAAGGGCAGCGTCGGCGTCGTCAGCCGTTCGGGCACGCTGACGTACGAAGCCGTGTTCCAGACCAGCCAGATCGGCCTTGGCCAGACCACCGCGGTGGGCATCGGCGGCGACCCGGTGAACGGGACGAACTTCATCGACATGCTCGAACTGTTCCTGGCCGACGATGAGACCAAGTCGATCATCATGATCGGCGAGATCGGCGGATCGGCCGAGGAAGAAGCCGCCCAGTTCCTCAAGGACGAGGCCAGGCGCGGCCGCAAGAAGCCGATGGCCGGCTTCATCGCCGGGCTGACCGCCCCGCCGGGCCGCCGCATGGGCCATGCCGGCGCGATCGTTTCGGGCGGCGAAGGCGGCGCGGAAGGCAAGATCGCGGCGATGGAAGAGGCCGGCATCCGTGTTGCCGCCTCCCCCAGCGAGCTTGGCACCACGCTCGACGCGGTCCTCAAGGAACTTGCCTGACGGCTGCGCGCTTCCTGACGGGAGCGCGACCGCCAGGTCATAAGGAGCCCTGACGATGGGCAACGAACTGCACGATTTCCTTCCCGACGATCCGCAGCCGGGGCCAAGCTGGCAGCGCGCCGGCTGGCCCGCGGTGGGCGGCGCCGCCGAGGACGACCTGACCCAGGCGCTTGACCCGACGACGCTGACCGGCGCGGTCAAGGCGGCGGCGAAGAAGGACGGCGCGCCCGCCCTGGACGGCGCGGCGCTGGAACAGGCGTGCATGGATTCGATCCGCGCGATGATGCTGATCCGCACGTACCGGGTGCGCGGGCACCTGGCCGCCGATCTCGATCCGCTGGGGCTGTCCAAGCAGGAGCTGCCCGCGGATCTTTCCGCCGCGTGGCACGGCTTCGACACCGCGGCGATGGACCGCAAGGTTTACCTGGGCGGCGCATTCGGAATGACCTGGGCAACCGTGCGCGAGCTCGAAGCCGTCCTCAAGGCCAATTACTGCGGCAAGGTCGGCTTCGAATACATGCACATCGCCGATGTCGAGGAACGCCGCTTCATCCAGGACCGGATCGAGGGCGGCGACAAGTCGATCGACTTCACCGCCACCGGCAAGAAGGCGATCCTGGCCGCGGTGATCCGCGGTGAGCAGTACGAGAAGTTCCTCGGCAAGAAGTACGTCGGCACCAAGCGGTTCGGCCTCGACGGCGGGGAATCGATGATTCCCGCGCTGGAAGCCGTGATCAAGTACGGCGGCCAGCTGGGCGTGCGCGAGATCGTCTACGGCATGGCGCACCGCGGCCGGCTCAACGTGCTGGCGAACGTGCTGGCCAAGCCCTACAAGGTGATCTTCCACGAATTCTCGGGCGGCACCGCCAATCCCGAGGACGTCGGCGGGTCGGGCGACGTCAAGTATCACCTCGGCACCAGCGGCGACCGCGAATTCGACGGCATCAAGGTTCACATGAGCCTGGTGCCCAACCCCAGCCACCTCGAGACGGTCGACCCGGTCGTGCTGGGCAAGACCCGCGCCAACCAGTCGGTCCGCGACGATATCGGCGAAGGCAAGCACAAGCAGGTCCTGCCGGTGCTGATCCACGGCGACGCGGCCTTTGCGGGCCAGGGCATCGTCTGGGAGTGCTTCGGCTTTTCCGGCGTGAAGGGCTACAACACCGGCGGCTGCATCCACTTCGTCATCAACAACCAGATCGGCTTCACCACCAGCCCCCAGTTCAGCCGCGGGTCGCCGTACCCGTCGGACGTGGCCAAGGGCGTGATGGCGCCGATCCTCCACGTCAACGGCGACGATCCCGAGGCGGTGACCTTCGCCTGCAAGCTGGCGATCGATTACCGCCAGACGTTCGGGCGCGACATCGTGATCGACATGTGGTGCTATCGCCGCTTCGGCCATAACGAGGGCGACGAGCCCAGTTTCACCCAGCCGCTGATGTACCAGCAGATCCGTCAGCATCCCGCCGTCAGCGCGCTCTATGCCGCGCGGCTGGAACAGCAGGGCGTGATCGCCAAGGGCGACGCCGCGACACTGGAAGCGCAGTTCACCGCCACGCTGGAAGAGGAATTCGAAGCCTCCAAGAGCTACAAGGCCAATGCTGCCGACTGGTTCGGCGGCCGCTGGACCGGCCTGCACGCCCCCGCCGACCCGGAGACCGCGCGCCGCAATGTTTCCACCGGCATCGAGCAGAAGCTGTTCGACAGCCTGGGCCGTACTCTGACCACGGTTCCCGACGGCGTGACGATCCACAAGACGCTGGGCCGCGTGCTCGACGCCAAGCGCGAGATGTTCAAGGGCGGCAGCGGTTTCGACTGGGCGACGGCCGAGGCGCTCGCATTCGGCAGCCTGCTGTCCGAAGGGTACGGCGTGCGCCTGTCGGGCCAGGATTCGGGGCGCGGCACGTTCAGCCAGCGCCACGCCGTCTGGGTCGACCAGACGACCGAGGCCAAGTACGTGCCGCTGTCCACCGTTCCGCACGGCACGTTCGAGGTCCACGACAGCCCGCTCAGCGAATACGGCGTGCTGGGCTTTGAATACGGCTACGCCAGTGCCGAGCCGAAAAGCCTGGTGCTGTGGGAAGCGCAGTTCGGCGATTTCGCCAACGGCGCGCAGATCGTGATCGACCAGTACATCGCCGCATCGGAAGCGAAGTGGCTGCGCGCCAACGGCCTGGTGCTGCTTCTGCCGCACGGTTACGAAGGCCAGGGGCCGGAGCATTCGTCGGCGCGGCTGGAACGGTACCTGCAGCTGTGCGCGCAGGACAACATGCAGGTCTGCAACATCACCAGCCCGGCCAATTACTTCCACGTCCTGCGCCGGCAGATGCACCGGCCGTTCCGCAAGCCGCTGATCATCATGACGCCCAAGAGCCTGCTGCGCCATCCGCTGGCCCGCAGCGAAGCGTCGGAGTTCGTCGGCGAGGCGCACTTCAAGCGGATCCTGTCGGACCGCAACGGCGCCGCCGATGCCGAGACGAAGCGCGTCGTGCTGTGCTCGGGCAAGGTTGCCTACGACCTGATGGAAGCGCGCGACGGCGCCGGGGTCACCGACACGCAGATCATCCGGATCGAGCAGATCTACCCCTTCCCCGGCGAACCGCTGGCGCTGCGCCTGTCGAAGATGCCGAACCTGGAAGACGTGGTCTGGTGCCAGGAAGAGCCGAAGAACAACGGTGCCTGGTTCTTCGTCGAGCCGATGGTGGAAGAGGCGCTTGCCGCTGCAAAGGCCGGTGTCGCGCGGGCCCGCTATGCCGGCCGCACCGCCGCCGCCTCGCCCGCGACCGGCCTTGCCAAGCGCCACGCCGCCGAACAGACCGCGCTGGTTGCCGATGCGCTGGCGCTGTCGGTCCGGTCCGAAATCCGCCGCAAGCAGAAGGCCTGAACCGGCCAGCTCGGGAGTCATCATGTCCACTGAAGTCAAAGTCCCCACGCTGGGCGAATCCGTTGCCGAAGCCACCATCGGCGAATGGCTCAAGCAGCCGGGCGACGCCGTCGCCATCGACGAGCCGATCGCCAGCCTCGAGACCGACAAGGTCGCCATCGAGGTGACCTCGCCGGTGGCGGGCACGATGGGCGCGCAGCTCGCCAAGGTGGGCGACAACGTCAACGTCGACGCGGTGATCGCCACGATCGAGGACGGCACCCCGGCCGCCGGCGCCGAACCGGTTGCCGAGCGCAAGGACCCCGCCCCCGCCACACCGGCCGCGGCACCGGCTCCGGCCGCCAATCCTGCCGCCGCTTCCGCCCAGGCGCCCGAGGCAGCCGCCGACGCGGCCGCGCTGTCCCCCGCGGTGCGCCGTGCCGTGCTGGAACACGGGATCGACCCCGCCACGGTCAAGGGTACCGGCAAGGACGGCCGCCTGACCAAGGAAGACGTCGTCGCCGCCGCGGCGACGAAGCAGGAAATGGCCAAGGCCGCGCCGGCGCCCGCCGTCGCCGCGCCGGCCTCCGCCCCCGCCGCCCCTGCGGGCGACCGCGGCGAGGAGCGCGTCAGGATGACGCGCCTGCGCCAGACGATCGCCAAGCGCCTGAAAAGCGCGCAGGACACCGCCGCGCTGCTGACCACCTTCAACGATTGCGACATGAGCGCGGTGATCGCCGCGCGCGAGCAGTTCAAGGAAGCCTTCGAGAAGAAGCACGGCGTCAAGCTCGGCTTCATGAGCTTCTTTGCCAAGGCCGCCTGCCTGGCCCTGAAGGACATCCCCGCGGTCAACGCCCAGATCGACGGCGAGGAGATCGTCTATCACCCCTACGTCGACCTGTCCGTCGCGGTCAGCGCGCCCAACGGCCTGGTGGTCCCCGTGGTCCGCAACGTCGACGCGCTGTCTTTCGCCGAAATCGAAAAGGCGATCGCCGCGCTGGGCAAGAAGGCCAAGGACGGCGCGCTGACGATGGACGACATGAAGGGCGGCACCTTCACGATTTCCAACGGCGGCATTTTCGGCGGCCTGATGTCCACCCCGATCATCAATCCGCCGCAGTCGGCGGTGCTGGGCCTGCACCGCATCGAAGACCGCCCGGTCGTGCGCGACGGCCAGATCGTGATCCGCCCGATGATGTACCTGGCGCTGTCCTACGACCACCGCCTGATCGACGGGCGCGAGGCGGTGACCGCGCTGAAGACGATCAAGGAAGCGATCGAGAACCCGACCCGCCTGCTGATCGACCTTTGAGGACAAGACCATGGCTGACTACGATTACGACGTCCTGATCATCGGATCCGGCCCGGGCGGCTATGTCGCCGCCATTCGCGCCGGCCAGCTCGGGCTCAAGACGGCGTGCGTCGAAAGCCGCGAAACACTGGGCGGGACCTGCCTCAACGTCGGCTGCATCCCGTCGAAGGCGATGCTGCACGCATCC
This sequence comes from Parablastomonas sp. CN1-191, assembly GCF_049354825.1. GTDB lineage: Bacteria > Pseudomonadota > Alphaproteobacteria > Sphingomonadales > Sphingomonadaceae > Novosphingobium. The sequence continues at coordinate 1,395,478 of NZ_CP186480.1, forward strand.
GAATACTTCGACGCGGCCGCCAATGGCACCATGGCCAAGATGGGCGTCAAGGTCACGCCCGAGCTGGACCTGCCGACGATGCACGCGCAGCGGCTCGACGCGGTCAAGCAGCTGACCAGCGGCATCGCGTTCCTGTTCAAGAAGAACAAGGTCGACTGGCTGAAGGGCCACGCCACGTTCAAGGACGCGCACAGCGTCGACGTTGCCGGCAAGACGGTCACCGCACGCAACATCGTGATCGCCACCGGCTCGTCGGTCACCCCGCTTCCGGGCGTGACGATCGACGAGAAGGTTGTCGTATCGTCTACCGGCGCGCTCGAACTGCAAGCCGTGCCCAAGAAGATGATCGTGATCGGCGGCGGCGTGATCGGGCTTGAACTGGGCAGCGTCTGGCGCCGCCTGGGCGCAGAGGTCACCGTGGTCGAATTCCTCGACCAGCTGCTGCCGGGCATGGACATGGACGTGCGAAAGGAGGCCGCCAAGATCTTCAAGAAGCAGGGCATGGCCCTGATGCTTGGCACCAAGGTGACCGGCGTCGCCGTCAACGGCGCTTCGGCCAGCGTTTCAGTCGAACCGGCTGCCGGCGGCGCGCGAACCACGCTCGAAGCGGACTGCGTGCTCGTCTCGATCGGGCGCAAGCCCAACACCGACGGGCTGGGCCTCGAAGCGATCGGGCTGGAGGTGAACAAGCGCGGCCAGATCGAAACCGACCACGATTTCCGCACCAAGGTCGCCACTGACGAGGGCGGCGTGTGGGCGATCGGCGACGTGATCCCGGGCCCGATGCTGGCGCACAAGGCCGAGGACGAAGGCATCGCCGTGGCCGAGAACATCGCCGGGCTGACGGGCATCGTCAATCACGCGGTGATCCCGGGCGTGGTCTATACCCTGCCCGAATTCGCCGGCGTCGGCCTGACCGAGGAGCAAGCGCTCGAACAGGCCGGCGGCGACAAGGCCGCGATCAAGGTCGGCAAGTTCCCGATGCTGGCCAACAGCCGCGCCAAGACCAACCACGAACCCGACGGTTTCGTGAAGATCATCGCCGATGCCAAGACCGACCGCGTGCTGGGCGTGTGGTGCATCGCTACCGTCGCCGGCACGATGATCGCCGAAGCCGCGCTGGCGATGGAATTTGGCGCCACCAGCGAGGATATCGCCTATACTTGCCACGCCCACCCAACCCATTCGGAAGCGATCAAGGAAGCGGCGATGGCAGTGACCGGCAAGGCGATCCACATCTGATCGCGGTCCACGCCGGCGCCCGGCTTGGGCGGCGTGGACAGGCCCTGGCATCTCTGTCAAACCGCCCGCGCAAGGGGGCCGATTTGACCGTTTTCAATAACATCCAGGTCCTCCGCGCGATCGCCGCGCTGATGGTGGTGATCGTCCACATCACCAACGCGCCGCAAGTCCTGGGGCCCGACGTTCACGGGCTCTACGGCGTCGACTTGTTCTTCGTCATCAGCGGTTTCGTGATGATGGTATCGACGATGAACAGGTCGCTGACACCGTGGCAGTTCATGGAAAAGCGCCTGATCCGCATCGTTCCGCTGTACTGGGCGGCGACGCTGGGCGTCTTCCTGATCGCGCTGCTGGCACCGGCGCTGGTCAAGGCCACCCGTCCCGACCTGGTCGAGCTGGCCAAGTCGCTGTTGTTCATCGCCTTCGAAAAGTCGAACGGCCAGGTCAAGCCGGTGCTGTTCCAGGGCTGGACCCTTAACTTCGAAATGCTGTTTTACGTGCTGTTCGCCGCGGCCATGGTGCTGAAGCGGCCGTGGGCGCGCTTCGGTGCGGTCACCGCCTTCCTGATGGTGCTGATCGCAGCCGGGCGACTGTTTACCGGCGGGCCGGTGTTCCAGTTCTACACCGGGCTCATTACGCTGGAATTCGTGTTCGGGATGCTGGCCGGGCTGATCGTCGCGCATCTGCCGCAAGGGCCGGCCTGGCGCCCCTTCGCGCTGGCCGTCGTCGTGGTCGGCCTCTACCTGGTGTTCCACGGCGCCTACGCCTCGTTCGAGGAACGCGGCATATTCATCGGCATTCCGGCCTTTTTCGTGATCCTGGCGGCAGCCTGGCTGGAACGGATGGGCTGGGCGGTCCGTTCGCCGTTCCTGCTCCTGCTCGGCGCGACCAGCTACGCACTCTATCTCAGCCACCCGTTCGTGGTCATCGCGATGGAAAAGCTGGCCGCCGCCAGCGGCGTCGGGCCCGCGATCGGCCCGGTCGCGCTGTTCGCGCTGCTGGTCGTGGCGGCGCAAGTCGTCGCCTGGCTGATCCACCGGCTGTACGAACAGCCCGCCGACCGGCTGATCAAGCGCCGCATCGGCGGCGTGGCCCTGCGCCGCGACCCGGCGCAAGTCCCGCCGGGCGAGCCGGCCTCGGAAACCGCCTGAATGGGCAGCGGCGCGGCAATGCGCAAGCTGGCCCGCTGGCACATCTGGCTGGGCTGGCTGGCGGCGGTGCCGCTGCTGATCTGGCTGGGAAGCGGCCTGTTCATGGCCGCCCGCCCGATCGAGGAGGTACGCGGCGAGGCGCTGCGGCGGGCGGCGGTGCCGATGCCCCTGTCCGGTCTGGTCCTCCCGCGCGAGCCGGTTGTCGCGACGAAGCTGGCGCTGGTCGATCAACGCGGCCGACCGACCTGGATCGTGACCGATGCGGACGGGGCCACCGGCCGCTATTCCGCCCGCGACGGTCTCCCGCTCGGCCCGGTTGGCGCGGCGGAGGCGCGCGAACTGGTGGCGGCAGCATGGAACGGCACCGCGGCGTTGAGCGCGCTGCGCCGTTTCCCCCGCGATGCCCCGCCGGGCGATCTGCGCCAGTCACGGCCCAGTTGGCAGGCGACCTTCGCCGATGGCGCGCACCTCTACATCGATGCCGACAGCGGTGCCGTGCTGGCGGTCCGCACCCGCTGGTGGCGCGCCTACGACCTTGCCTGGGGCCTGCACATCATGGACCTGCAAACGCGCGAGGACAGCAGCAACGCGTTCCTGTGGCTGTTCGGCACGCTGGCGTTGGCAATGGCGCTGCTGGGCGCGGCGCTGCTGTTCCGGCGGCGGCGCACGGCAACCGGGCGGCGCGCGTGATCCCGGTCATGCCGCCCTGGCTCGACCTGCTCGGCACCGCGGTCTTCGCGCTGACCGGGGCGCTCCTCGCGGCGCGACTGGGGCAGACTTTCGTCACGTGCGCGTTCTTCGCGCTCATCACCGGGGTGGGCGGCGGATCGGTGCGCGACCTGCTGATCGGCGCGCCGGTGTTCTGGGTACGCGACCCCTGGGTGGCACCGGTATGCCTGGCGGTGGCGCTGCTGGCGTGGTTCACGCCGCACCGCTGGTGGGACGGCAAGGGACTGGAATGGGCGGACGCCGCGGGCCTGGGCGGCTACGCGGTGCTGGGCACTGCCAAGGCGGTCGCCTATGGGCTGACGCCGATCCCGGCAGTGCTGATGGGAGTGATTACTGGCTGCGTCGGCGGCATCATCCGCGACGTGCTGGCCGGCCGCCCGTCGATCCTGATGCGGCCCGAACTTTACGTGACCGCGGCGGCGCTGGCCGCGGGGCTCTGCGCGGTCCTGCCGCTGCTGGGCGTTCCCATGGCCGCGGCCTGGGTGATCGCGGCGGCTGCGGGCTTTGCCTTGCGCGGCGCCGCGATCCGCTGGCAACTCGCGCTGCCGGCCTACCGCGCCGACGACTGACAGGAAGCGGCCCGGGATCTACCCGGGCCGCCCTTGTCCATTTACAGTCCGCGCAGTCCGCTGAAGTCGAGGTCGACGACGCGGCCGCGATCGATGCGGCACTTGAAGCTGCCGCTATCGGCGTAACCGCTGCGATTGCCCCAGCGGCTGTCGTAGCGGTTGTCGTAGCGGCCACCGTAGCCGCGGCCGTTCCAGCCATTGCCGCCGACAGTGATCTGGCCCTTCACTTCCCAGCCGCGGTCCTTGTCCTTGACCTGCGTGATGCGGGTGACCTCGGCGCGGCCGTAGCGGCTTGCCTGCTGGCGCGCGACGCCAACGCACTGCTCGACCGCGGCGCGCGGATCGCCGCGATAGCCGTAATTGCCACCATAGCGGTTGTCGTAGCGATCGCCGTAATCGTAGCCGCCATTGCGGCCCGAAGCCGCCGCGGCGATGCCGCCGATGATCAGCGCGCCGGCGATGACATCACCGGTGCTGATGCCGCCGTTGCGGTAATCGCGGGCAACGGCCGGGGTGGCAGCGGACAAGGCCATCGCGCCGACGGCGAGAGTGGCGAGGCTGCCCTTGGCGAGAGAGGAAAAGGGTGTCCTCATGGCTAGTGATCCTTCGCAAGTGCCGGGCCCGATAGCCCGGTTACCCGGCACTCTTACGAATCGCAGCGTGAGGCGAAGCTGAATTCGGACGACAGAAGCCGTTCATGTTGGCCGCTTGCAACCTGAACACCTCGGCGCGCGTAAAGAGCGTCTTAACCTTGCCGCCTTAGCCAGACGCCCATGAACTGGCTGCACTTCTTCGGCCCCGCGCTGGCCGCGATGGCGATCCTGACCGCAATGGAAACGCGGCGCGGCCGCCGCAGCGGCGAGGCGGTCCGCAACCTGGCCGCGTGGGCGCTGTCGCTGGCGGTCGGCTTTGCCGTCCTGCCTCTGGTCCAGGGCTGGCACGGTCCGGTGCTGCTCGACGCGGGGGCGCTGCCGTTCTGGCTGGGGCTGATCGTGTTCGTCGCCCTGCGCGACGCGGGCGAGTTCGCCTACCATGTCGCTCAGCACAAGGTGCCGCTGCTGTGGCGGATGCACGCCCTGCATCATTCCGATCCCGACATGTGCGCGCTGACCGCGAACCGCCACTTCTGGGGCGACCAGCTGGTCAAGCAGGTCACCGTGTGGGCCGTCCCCGCGATGATCGTCACGCCCACGCCCGCGATCCTGGCCGCCTACGGCCTGATCGGCACCTGGCACTATTTCGTCCACGCCAACCTGAGGGTCGATTTCGGGCCCTGGTCGTGGCTGGTCAATTCGCCGGCCTATCACCGCCGCCATCACTCCTCGCTGCCCGAACATTACGACACCAATTTCGCGGCGCTGTTTCCGGTCTTCGACGTGCTTATCGGCACGTACCGCCGGCCCGATGGCTGGCCGCCGAGCGGGCTGGCGTCGGCGCCGACCTCGCTGGCGGACGTGGCGCTGTGGCCCGTGCGGATGGACGCCGCGCCGGCGCCCGAAACGTCGGCCGCCTGATACGAAAAGGGCCGCGGGTGCGATCTGCACCCGCGGCCCTTTCGTGTCTGTCCGCGAAACCGATCAGGCGGCTTCGTAGGCGTCCTCGCCGGCGCCCATGACGGGACCGGAGTCCTGGCCCTTGGCATCGACGTCACGGTCGACCAGCTCGATCACGGCGATCGGGGCGGCGTCCGAGGCGCGGATGCCGGCCTTGATGACGCGGGTATAGCCGCCGTCGCGCCCGGCGTAGCGTTCCGCCAGGGTGTCGAACAGCTTCGTCAGCTGTGCGTCGTCCAGCAGGCGGGCGTGGGCCAGGCGGCGGTTCGACAGGCCGCCGCGCTTGGCCAGCGTGATCAGCTTTTCGGTGTAAGGACGCAGTTCGCGCGCCTTCGACAGCGTGGTGGTGATCTGCTCGTGCTTGATCAGCGCGGCTGCCATGTTGCGCAGCAGCGCCGCGCGGTGCGAGCTGGTGCGCTGGAGCTTACGATGTCCGACCTTGTGACGCATGGTTCTTTCCTTCGTTCGTTATGGGCCCGTCCGAGGTAGCCCGTAGCCGGCGGCGCTTGCGGCGGCCGCCCCAGCCGTTTGTCAGCCGAGCAGTTCCTGCTCGAGCTTCTTGGCCATCTCTTCGATGTTCTCCGGCGGCCAGCCGGGGATGTCCATGCCGAGGCGCAGGCCCATCGAGCTCAGGACTTCCTTGATCTCGTTGAGCGACTTGCGGCCGAAGTTCGGCGTGCGGAGCATCTCGGCCTCGGTCTTCTGGACCAGGTCGCCGATGTAGATGATGTTGTCGTTCTTGAGGCAATTGGCCGAACGCACCGACAGTTCAAGCTCGTCCACCTTCTTGAGCAGGTAACGGTTGAGCTGGTTGGTGTCGCCCTCGTCGGCGGGGGCCGAAGCGGCCATGCCGATCATCGGCGACGAGCCCATCGGCACGGCGTCCTCGAAGTGGACGAACAGCGCCAGCTGGTCCTGGAGGATGCGCGCGGCATAGGCCACGGCGTCTTCCGGGGTGACCGTGCCGTCTGTCTCGACGGTCAGGTTCAGCTTGTCGAAGTCGAGCTCCTGCCCGATGCGGGCATTGTCGACCTTGTACGAGACCTGGCGGACCGGCGAGTACAGCGAATCGATCGGGATCAGGCCGATCGGCGCGTCGACCGGGCGGTTGCCAACGGCCGGAACGTAGCCCTTGCCGCTGTCGGCGGTCAGTTCCATGTTCAGCGTCGCACCCTCGTCCAGGTGGCAGATCACCAGGTCCTTGTTGAGGACCTCGATGTCACCCGAGACGGCGATGTCGCCCGCCTTGACTTCGGCCGGACCGGTCGCGGACAGTTGCAGCCGCTTCGGGCCTTCGCCCTGCATGCGGATGGCGATCTGCTTCACGTTCAGGACGATGTCGGTAACGTCTTCGCGCACGCCGGCAAGCGACGAGAATTCGTGCAGGACGTTCTCGATCTTGATCGAGGTGATCGCCGCACCCTGGAGCGAGGACAGAAGCACGCGGCGCAGCGCATTGCCGAGCGTCAGACCGAAGCCGCGTTCGAGCGGTTCGGCGACGAAAGTGGCGCGGCGCTTGGGGTCGGTCCCGGACTTGATTTCCAGGTTGTTGGGCTTCTTCAGTTCCTGCCAGTTCTTGATGTTGACAGTCATGGACTTCCCCTAGGGTTCAATTTCAGCAGGAACGGCCGCGCCTGCAAATGCAAGCCGCGGCCGATCCGAATGGGTCGCGGGCGAAACGCCGCCCGCAGGTTCGATCAGACGCGGCGGCGCTTGGAAGGCCGGACCCCGTTATGCGGGATCGGGGTAACGTCGCGGATCGAGGTGATCGTGAAGCCGACCGCCTGAAGGGCGCGCAGCGCGCTTTCGCGGCCCGAGCCGGGGCCCTTGACCTCGACCTCGAGGGTGCGGACGCCGTGCTCGGCAGCCTTGCGGCCGGCATCGTCGGCGGCGACCTGGGCGGCGTAGGGCGTCGACTTGCGGCTGCCCTTGAAGCCCATCATGCCGGCGGACGACCACGAGATCGCGTTGCCCTGGGCATCGGTGATCGTGACCATGGTATTGTTGAAGCTGGCGTTGACGTGCGCCACGCCGCTGGTGATGTTCTTGCGCTCGCGCCGCTTGATGCGCTGGGGTTCGCGTGCCATTTTTTCGGTCCTAGTCCTGAATTCGAAGGAAGCCGCGCGCCGGATCTCTCTGGGGCGGCAGCCGGAAGGCGGAGAAGATTACTTCTTCTTGCCCGCGATCGGCTTGGCCTTGCCCTTGCGGGTGCGCGCATTGGTGTGCGTGCGCTGACCGCGGACCGGCAGGCCCTTGCGATGACGCAGGCCGCGATAGCAGGCCAGGTCCATGAGGCGCTTGATGTTCATCGCGGTGGTGCGGCGAAGATCACCCTCGACGGTATGGTCGGCGTCGATCGCCTCGCGGATCTGCAGGACTTCCTGATCGGTCAGGTCCTGGACGCGGCGGCTTTCGTCGATCCCGATCTTGGCGGCGATGTCCTTCGCCGTCTTCGGGCCGATACCGTGAATGTAGGTGAGCGCAACGATCACGCGCTTGTTGGTGGGGATATTGACCCCGGCAATACGAGCCACTTAACTTCTCCATGCTCCACAGGGTCCGGACAGCCGGCGCCCCATCTCATCGCGATTGCATCCGAATCAACGGCAAAAAGCCCGGATGGCGCGCGCCGCCGATGGCGCGGATGCCTGCCGGACATGCCCGTGGTGTCGAATGAGAGGCGCGCTTAGGACGATTCGTGCGCGCTGTCAACGCGGGCACACGCGCAATTGCGCGGCCGCGGGGCGGGTCGAAGCCCGTCTCTCCAGTCATTTACCGGATCGCGACGGCGCCGTCAAAACCACTTGGCGCACGCCGGCTTCGGCGCAGCCCGCAGCCCTTGCTTCAGGGTGCTACGATTGCCTCGATCGCGGCGCTGACCGCTTCGATGTCGGCCATTCCATCGACCCGGGCAACCAGGCCGCGCGCTTCGTAGCCGGGCAGGATCGGCGCGGTCTTGGCGCGGTATTCGGCCATGCGGGTGCGCACCGTTTCCTCGTTGTCGTCGGGCCGGCGCTTGAATTCGTGGCCGCCGCACTTGTCGCAGGTGCCTTCGACCTTGGGTGGGTCGAACCGGTCATGGTAGCCCTTGCCGCAAGTGGCGCAGGTGAAGCGCCCGACGATACGCTCGACCAGCGCGTCCTCGTCGACCTCGAGCTCGATCACGTGATCAAGCTTGCGGCCGCGTGCAGCCAGCAGCTCGTCGAGCGAATCCGCCTGTGCGGCGGTGCGCGGGTAGCCATCGAAGATCGCGCCCGTATCCGGGCCCATCGCGTCGAGCTCGTCGCCGATCAGAGCCGAGACGATCGCGTCGGAGACCAGCTCACCACGTTCCATCACGGCCTTCGCCTCGAGGCCGACCGGCGTACCGGCCTTGATCGCCCCGCGCAGCATGTCTCCGGTCGAGAGCTGGCGCATCCCGTGCCGATCGACGAGGCGCTGGGCCTGGGTGCCCTTGCCCGCCCCCGGCGGCCCCAACAGGATGATGTTCACTCGGCTTCCCCTTGGTATCAGCGCAGGCGGCCGTTGAGCCCGGGACTGCGTTAGCGCAGACGTCCCTTCAACTTCGCCTTCTTGATCAGATCACCGTACTGGTGCGCCAGCAAGTGCGACTGGATCTGCGTGATCGTGTCGACCGTGACGTTGACGACGATCAGCAACGACGTGCCGCCCGCGAACATCAGCCGCTGCCCGGTCGAGGCCATGACCCATTCGGGCACGACGCAGACGACGGTCAGGTAGGCCGCGCCGATCACGGTGATGCGGGTCAGAACGTAGTCGAGGTAAGTCGCGGTGTTCTTGCCCGGGCGAATGCCGGGAATGAACCCGCCATTGCGCTTCAGGTTGTCCGAGGTTTCCTCCGGATTGAAGACGACCGCGGTGTAGAAGAACGCGAAGAACACGATGCCCATCGCATAGAGCGCCATGTAGAGCGGCTTGCCGTGGGCCAGGTACTGGTTGAGCGTGACCATCACGCCGCCAATCTTGCTGTCGGGCGACAGCGAGCTGCCCGCGAATTGCGTGATCGTCAGCGGCAGCAGCAGCAGCGAGCTGGCGAAGATCGGCGGAATGACACCGGCGGTGTTGATCTTGAGCGGCAGGTGGCTGCGATCGGCCTGCATCGCGCCGCGCTGGCTGGTGCGCTTGGGATACTGGATCAGCAGGCGCCGGGTGGCGCGTTCCATGAAGCAGATGAACAGGATCATCGCGATCAGCACGATGATGATCGCCGCGATCGAGAACCCGCTGATGGAGCCGCTGCGCCCGCCTTCGAAGAGGTTGGCGATGAAGGTCGGCATCTGTGCGACGATGCCCGCCATGATGATCAGCGACGTACCGTTGCCGATGCCGCGGCTGGTGATCTGCTCACCCAGCCACAGCAGGAACATCGTCCCGCCCACGAGCGAGGTAATCCCGGCGACGTAGAACAGCGTGCCCGGATCGATCGCGAAGCCTTGCGCTTCGGCATTGCGGACAATGGCGAAGCCCTGCATCAGGCTGAGCAGCACGGCGCCGTAGCGCGAATACTGGTTGAGCTTCTTGCGCCCGCTTTCGCCTTCCTTCTTCAGTGCCGCCAGCGACGGATGAAGCGAGGCGGCCAGCTGCACCACGATCGAGGCGGTGATGTAGGGCACCACGCCCAGGCTGATCAGCGAGTAGTGCGAAATCGCACCGCCCGAGAACATGTTGAAGAAATCGAGGATGCCGCCGGCGTTGCGATCCATGAACTGCTTCAGCGCGACCGGGTTGATGCCCGGCAGCGGCACGAAGGTCAGGAATCGGAACACGATCAGCGCACTGATGGTGAACCAGATCCGATTCTTGAGTTCGGTCGCCTTGGAGAAGTTGGCGAGGCTGAAATTGCTCGCAGGATTATCGGCGCGTGATGCCATGAGATCGCTATGCCTTGCTGGGGCCGGCGCAGTCGACGTTTCGACAGGCGCTCTGACCCGCTCCCCGGTTGTTCGTCAGGAAGCCATATAGTGCGCGGGCGGGGATGCAACATCCCCGCCCGTCACTTTTCGTCAGGCCTTGGCGGCCCGCTTGGACCGGGCGCTCGCCTTGGCGTCGCCCTTGTCGGCGCTGGCGGCCTTTTTCGGCATCTTGCCGGTGGTCGGCTCCTTGGCCTCGGGCAGTTCGATCGAACCGCCGGCCTTCTCGATAGCCTCGCGCGCGCCCTTCGATACGCCGGCGACGCTGAAGCTGGCCTTGGCCGAGAAATCGCCCTTGGCGAGGACGCGCACGCCGTCCTTGCCGCCGCGGGCCAGGCCCGCTGCCCTCAGCGCGGCATGGTCGATGACCTTCTTGCCATCGAGCTTGCCGGCGTCGAGCGCCTTCTGGATCAGGCCCAGGTTCACTTCGGCGAAATCCTTGGCGAAGATGTTGTTGAAGCCGCGCTTCGGGATCCGCATGTGGAGCGGCATCTGGCCGCCCTCGAAGCCGTTGACGCTGACGCCCGAACGCGCCTTGGCGCCCTTCTGGCCGCGACCGGCGGTCTTGCCCTTGCCCGAGCCGATACCGCGACCGACCCGCATCTTGCGGTGACGGGCGCCTTCGTTATCCTTGATTTCGTTCAGTTTCATGTCGGAGCACTCGCTTTCGCTTTGAATCGCGCTTGATGGGAAGCGGCGCCCTTAGGGGATCGGGGCTCGCTTGTCACCCTGAAACCGCTTGCAGCGCCGCTTCAGCCAGCGTGACAGCGGGATTTCGAACACGCGGTTGGCAAGCGTGCAAACACGAACGCCGCTGCCAGCGCGGAAAGTGCCGTCGCGACGGTGCCGCCCGGCGTCTTCAGAAGCGCGATGTGCGCCTGCACGGCACCGAAGGCGGAAATGACCAGCGGATGCGTCAGGTACAGTATGTACGAGATCGCCCCGCCCCACACTGCCAGCGCCCTGGGCGCGACGCGGCCATGCGCTTCGAGCGCGATCAGGCCGGCGACGATGGCGGCGCCCGGCACGCCGAACAGCAGGAACGTGCTTTCGGCGCGGACAAAGGCCGGGAGCGCCGCGATCGCGGCGGCGCCGGCGATCACGAGCGCCAGGGCCAGCGGTGCGGGGATCCGCCTTACGGCGGAGCGCCAATAGGCAAGCGCCATGCCGAGGATGAACTCCAGCACGATCGACTGCCCGTAGAAGCGCAGCCCCGAACCCTGCGGCGCCAGGTGGGCAAGCAGGTAGACCGCGGCGACCCCGGCCGCTGTCACGAGCCAGCGACGCGCGTTGCCGGGCGCGACGGCCAGGCTGAGCGCGAAAAGCAGGTAGAAGACGACTTCGGCGTTGAGGCTCCACCCGACGAAAAGGATCGGGGGATAGTTGGGCGGCGCCCCGTACGGAACGAACAGCAGCGACTTCACGAGCTCGGCGCCGGTCGGCGCGGCGGTGTTCAGCCCCGGCAGGGTCGACTGCGCCGCCGCCAGCAGCAAGGTGAAGGTCCAGTAGATCGGAATGATGCGGATGGCGCGGTCGACCAGGAAGGCGGACGGGCTCTGCAGCCTGCGCTCGGTCACGAAGACCATGATGAAGCCGGAAATGACGAAGAAGATGTCGACCCCGGCGAACAGGCTGGCGACCACCGCCGGCTTGCCCCAGAACTGGCGCAGGACGTGCAATACCACGATCATCGCGGCGGCGATGCCCCGCAGCAATTGCAGGTTGACGATGACGTCGGGGGGCGCGGGCGTCGGTTCGTGAACTGCGGCGGCCGGATCCATGCCCGCTGGTGACAAAGAACCCCCGCGAAGTCCATGCCGGCGCGGCGCCGCGGCAATGAAAAAGGCCCCGGCGGGTGCCGGGGCCTTTTCATGCGGTGCCGAAGGATCGGCAGGTGTCAGTCGATCACCGCGACCATGTGCGGAAGCTTGGCGATGGCACCGCGCACTTCGGCGGTGTCTTCGAGCTCCACGATGCGGTGCATCTTGCCGAGGCCAAGACCGATCAGGATCTTCTTCTGGCTTTCGGGCCTGCGGATCGGGCTGCCGATCTGCTTGAGCTTGATTTTGGCCATCGTGCTTACTCCGTGATCGCTTCGGCGGCCACTTCGGCCTCCGCAGCGCTCGCACCGCCGCGACCCAGCAGGTCGGCGACCTTCTTGCCGCGACGCTGGGCAACCGACTTCGGCGAAGTCTGGTCGGTCAGCGCGTCGAACGTGGCGCGGATCATGTTGTAGGGGTTCGAGGTCCCGACCGACTTGGTCACGACGTCATGGACGCCCAGGCTCTCGAAAACGGCGCGCATCGGGCCGCCGGCGATGATGCCGGTACCGGCCGGGGCCGACCGGACATTGACCTTGCCGGCGCCGAACCGGCCCTTGCCGTCATGGTGCAAGGTGCGGCCTTCCTTCAGCGGAACGCGGACCATCTTCTTCTTGGCCGAGGCCGTCGCCTTGGTGATGGCCTCAGGCACTTCGCGCGCCTTGCCATGACCGAAACCGACGCGGCCCTTGCCGTCGCCCACTACGACCAGCGCTGCAAAGCCGAAGCGCTTGCCGCCCTTCACCGTCTTGGACACGCGGTTGATGTGCACGAGCTTCTCGATCAGCTCCTCGCCACCGTCGTCGTCGCCGCCCCGGCCGCCACGGCGATCGTCACGACGCCCGCCGCGATTGCCGCCACGGTCGTTGCCGCCACGATTGCCGCCGCCGCGATTGCCGCCACGGTTGCCACCGCGATCGCCGCCACGCGCTTCGCGCGGAGCTTCGACGGGAGCGGCATCGGCCGCCTGCGGGTGTTCGGCCGCGATCGGCGCGTCCGGGGTCGGAACCTCGGTGGTGTTGGTTTCAGTGTTAGGGGTATCTGGCATCATCAGAACTCCAGCCCGCCTTCACGCGCGGCATCGGCCAGCGCCTTGACGCGACCATGGAAGAGGAAGCCGCCGCGATCGAACACGACGGAGGTCACACCGGCCTTCTTGGCTGCTTCGGCCAGGGCCTTGCCGACTTCGGCGGCAGCGGCTGCCGTCGCGCCAGACTTGTCCCCCGCAACGCCCAGCGTCGAGGCCGCGGCGACCGTGCGGCCGGCGGCATCGTCGATGATCTGGGCGTAGATGTGGCGGCCCGAGCGGTGGACGCTCAGCCGCGGACGGCCAGCGGCACGCGCCTTGATGGTGGTGCGAACGCGCCGCTTGCGGCGGTCGAAAAGCGTGAGCTTGGCCATTACTTCTTCTTCCCTTCCTTGCGGAAGATGTACTCGCCGCGGTACTTGATGCCCTTGCCCTTGTACGGCTCGGGCTTGCGCCAGCGGCGAATCTCGGCCGCGACCTGGCCGACCTTCTGCTTGTCGATACCGGTGATCTCGACGGTGGTGTTGTCAGGCGTCTTGACCTCGATACCCTCGGGCACCGGGAAGTTGACGTCGTGGCTGTAGCCGAGCTGCAGGCGCAGGGTCTTGCCCTGGGCCGTAGCGCGGTAGCCGACACCGGTGATCTCGAGCACCTTGGTGAAACCTTCGGTCACACCGGTGATCAGGTTCTCGACCAGCGTGCGCTGCATGCCCCAGAAGGCACGCGCCGCCTTGGTCTCGTTCGCCGGCTTCACCAGGATGGCATCGCCATCGACGGTGTAGCTGATCTCGTCGCGCAGCGGCAGGGTCAAGGTGCCCTTGGGGCCCTTCACGCTGAGGGTGCGGTCCTCGATCTGGGCGGTGACGCCGCTCGGGATCGTCACCGGCTTCTTGCCGATGCGGCTCATCAGAACACCTCCGCCAGGACTTCGCCGCCGACGTTCTGCGCACGCGCCTCGGCATCCGAGAGCACGCCGCGCGGCGTCGAGACGATCGTGATGCCAAGGCCGTTGCGCACCACCGGAAGCTCCTTGGAGCCCGAATAGACGCGGCGGCCCGGCTTCGAGACGCGGGCGACGTGCTTGATCGCCGGCTCGCCTTCGAAATACTTCAGTTCGATGCGCAGCTGCGGGTGCACGCCGGTGGCGTCCTCGGCATAGCCGCGGATGTAACCTTCGCGCTGCAGAACCTCGAGCACGCGGGCGCGCAGCTTCGAGGCCGGCGAAAGGACCGAGTCCTTCTTCGCCTGCTGGCCGTTGCGGATGCGGGTGAGCATATCACCCAGGGGATCGGTCATTGCCATTGTCTAAACCCTCACCAGCTCGACTTGGTCAGGCCGGGGATCATCCCCTTGTTGCCCAGGTCGCGCAGCTCGATGCGGCACAGGCCGAACTTGCGGTAGTAGCCGCGCGGGCGGCCGGTGGTTGCGCAGCGGTTGCGGACCCGGGTGGGGTTCGCGTTGCGCGGCAGTTCGGCCATCTTCAGGCGGGCGATCAAGCGCTCGGTTTCGTCGAGCGACTTGTCGTCGGCCTTGGCCTTGAGCGCGGCAAACTTGCCGGCATACTGCTTAACGAGCTTCTTGCGCCGCTCGTTCTTGTTCACGGAACTCAGTTTCGCCATGGACTTAAGCTCTCTTCTTAATCACGCGGCCTGCTGCGCATCAGCGTCAGCATCCTGCGGGAACGGGAAACCGAACAGGCGCAGCAGCTCGCGCGCCTCGTCGTCGGTCTTGGCGGTGGTGGTGACGATGATGTCCATCCCGCGCACCTTCTCGATCTGGTCATAGCTGATCTCGGGGAAGATGATCTGCTCCTTGAGACCCATCGCGTAGTTGCCGCGCCCGTCGAAGCTCTTCGGGTTGAGACCGCGGAAGTCGCGGATGCGGGGCATCGCCACGGTGATCAGGCGGTCGAGGAATTCGTACATGCGTTCCCGGCGCAAGGTCACCTTGCAACCGATCGGCATGCCTTCACGCAGCTTGAACTGCGCGATCGACTTCTTCGCCTTGGTGATGACCGGCTTCTGACCGGAAATCAGCTCCATCTCGGCGGCGGCGACCGTGACCTTCTTCTTGTCCTGGCTGCCTTCGCCGACGCCCATGTTCAGCGTGATCTTCTCGATCCGCGGAACTTCCATGGCGTTCTTGTAACCGAAACGCTCGGTCATCTGCTTGGCGATGACCTCGTCGTAGCGGCTCTTCATCCGGGGGGTGTACTTGGAATCAGCCATCGATCGTCTCCCCGCCGCGGACCGCAACACGGACCTTCTGGCCGTCCTTGGTCTCGAAACGGACGCGGGTCGGCTTGCCGTCCTTGCCGGCAATCGCAACCTTGGAAATGTGCATCGGCGCCTCGCGGCGGTCGATGCCGCCCTGCGGGTTCGCCTGGGTCGGCTTGCGATGGCGGGCGGCGACGTTGACGCCTTCCACGATCACCTTGCCGTCCTTCGGCATCACGGCCTGGACGGTGCCGGTGCGGCCCTTGTCCTTGCCGGACAGCACGACGACGCTGTCACCCTTCTTGATCTTTGCGGCAGCCATCACAGCACCTCCGGAGCAAGGCTGATGATCTTCATGAAGCCGCGGCCCCGCAGTTCGCGAACCACGGGTCCGAAGATACGAGTGCCGATCGGCTCCTCGTTCTTGTTGATCAGCACGGCCGCATTCGTGTCGAAGCGGATCACGCTGCCGTCGGCACGGCGCACGTCCTTGCGGGTGCGTACGATCACCGCGCGGTGAACGTCGCCCTTCTTCACGCGGGTGCGCGGCTGGGCTTCCTTGACCGAGACGACGATGACGTCGCCGACGCCGGCGGTCCGGCGCTTCGATCCGCCCAGCACCTTGATGCACTGGACGCGCTTGGCGCCGCTGTTGTCAGCGACCTCAAGCTGGGATTGCATCTGGATCATTGATCCGGTTCCTTCTTCCTGGCTTGCCGGGACGATTGCCCGGCAGTTCCAAAACTAAATCAGACGTCGGCCTGGAGGCGTCAGCCTTCAAACATCAGCTTCGACGGCGGCGGTCTTCCCGGCCTGGACGCGGTCGACGACCTTCCAGGTCTTGAGCTTGGAGACGGGAGCCGTCTCCTCGATGCGGACCACTTCACCGGCCTTGAACGAGTTGTCCTCGTCATGGGCATGGTACTTCTTCGAGCGACGGATGATCTTCCCGTAGAGCGGGTGCTTCACCTTGCGCTCGACCTTCACGACGACGGTCTTGTCGGTCTTGTCGGACACCACGGTCCCGATCAGGATACGCTTGGGCATCGTGATCTCCTTACTTCGCGGCCGAGCGGGTGCGCTCGGTCTGCAGGGTCTTGATGCGGGCGATGTCGCGGCGCACTTCCTTGATGCGCGCCGGACGCTCCAGCTGGTTCGTCGCGGCCTGGAAGCGGAGATTGAAGGCCTCCTTCTTCAGGTCGGCGAGGTCGCCGGTAAGCTGGTCGTCAGTCTTGGTGCGCATGTCGGTGACCTTGTTCGAACCCTTGGTCGCGGCAGCTTTCTTGGGGCTTTTAGCCATCATTCGGCTCCCAGGTGGCTGGTGTCGCCCAACCGGGCAACGACCTTGGTCTTGATCGGCAGCTTCATCGCCGCGCGGCTGAACGCCTCGGCGGCCAGCGGACCGGCAACGCCGTCGAGTTCGAACAGGATCCGGCCCGGCTTCACGCGCGCGGCCCAGTATTCGATCGCGCCTTTGCCCTTGCCCTGGCGGACTTCAGCAGGCTTCTTCGACACCGGCACGTCCGGGAACACGCGGATCCACAGGCGCCCCTGGCGCTTGATGTGGCGCGTGATCGCACGGCGCGCAGCCTCGATCTGGCGGGCGGTGACGCGCTCCGGCTCCATCGCCTTGAGGCCGTACGAGCCGAAGTTCAGCTCGGTACCGCCCTTGGCGGCGCCCTTGATCCGGCCCTTGAAGGCCTTGCGGAACTTGGTTTTCTTCGGTTGCAGCATGGTGCTTACTCTACCTTAGCGCCGGTCGGAGGCCGGACGGACGCCGGAGGTCTGGGCCTCCATCATCAGCCGGTCCTGGGCCATAGGATCATGGCCGAGAATCTCGCCCTTGAAGACCCAGACCTTGATGCCGATGATGCCATAGGCGGTCAGCGCCTCGGCATCGGCGTAGTCGACGTTGGCGCGCAGCGTGTGAAGCGGCACGCGGCCTTCACGGTACTGCTCGACACGGGCGATCTCGGCACCGCCGAGGCGGCCGCCGCACATGATCTTGATGCCTTCGGCACCCAGACGCATGGCCGACTGCATCGCGCGCTTCATCGCCCGGCGGAACGCCACACGGCGGATCAGCTGGTCGGCGATGCCCTGGGCGACGAGCTTGGCGTCGATCTCGGGCTTGCGGATCTCGACGATGTTGAGCTTCACGTCGCTGCCGGTCAGCTTGGCCAGCTGCGAGCGCAGCTTCTCGATGTCGGCGCCCTTCTTGCCGATGATGACGCCCGGACGGGCGGCATAGATCGACACGCGGCACAGCTTGGCCGGACGCTCGATGACGACCTTGGAGATCGCGGCCTGCGGCAGCGTGTCCATGATGAACTTGCGCATCTTGAGGTCTTCCTCAAGCATCGACGCATAATTCTTGCCTTCGGCGTACCAGCGGCTGTCCCAGGTACGGTTGATCTGCAGGCGCAGACCGATCGGGTTCGATTTATGACCCATGATCAGGCCTCCCCGTCTTCAGAGGTTTCGCGCACGACGATCCGCAGCCGGCTGAACGGCTTGAGGATGCGCGTGGACTTGCCGCGGCCGCGCGTGTGGAACCGCTTCATCGTGATCGACTTGCCGACCGACGCCTCGGCAACGACGAGCGCGTCGACGTCGAGGTTGTGGTTGTTCTCGGCGTTGGCGATGGCGCTGGCGAGAACCTTGCGGGCTTCGACGGCCATGGCCTTCTTCGAGAAGGCGAGGATGTTCATCGCGTCTTCCGCGCGCTTGCCGCGGATCAGACCCGCGACCAGGTTCAGCTTCTGGGCCGAACCGCGGATCTGCGTTCCGACCGAGAGCGCCTCATTATCGGCGACGCGGCGGGGTGCCTTGTCCTTGCTCATCAGCGCTTGCCCTTCTTGTCGGCAGCGTGACCGGGGAAGGTGCGCGTGGGCGCAAATTCACCGAGCTTGTGGCCGACCATGTCCTCGTTGACCGAGACCGGGATGAACTTGTGGCCGTTGTGCACGCTGAACGTCAGACCGACGAACTGCGGCAGGATCGTCGAACGACGCGACCAGGTCTTGATCGGACCGCCGCGGCCCGACTGCTCCTGCGCGCCTTCAGCCTTCTTGAGAAGGTGCAGGTCGACGAAGGGGCCTTTCCATACGGAGCGAGCCATGCGCGCTTACCTCTTCTTCTTGGCGTGACGCGAACGGATGATCATCTTGTCCGTGCGCTTGTTGTGACGGGTGCGGGCACCCTTGGTCGGCTTGCCCCAAGGGGTAACCGGGTGACGGCCGCCCGAGGTCCGGCCTTCACCACCGCCATGCGGGTGGTCGACCGGGTTCTTGGCGACGCCGCGGGTCAGCGGACGCTTGCCCAGCCAGCGGTTGCGGCCGGCCTTGCCCAGGTTCTGGTTCTGGTTGTCGGGGTTCGAGACCGCGCCAACCGTGCCCATGCAATCGCCGCGCAGGTAACGCTGCTCGCCCGAGTTGAGGCGGACGATCACCATGCCGCGGTCGCGGCCCACGACCTGCACGTAAGTGCCGGCCGAACGGGCGATCTGGCCACCCTTGCCCGGCTTCATTTCGACGTTGTGGCAGATCGTGCCGACCGGCATCTGCGACAGAAGCATCGCATTGCCCGGCTTCACGTCGGTCTTTTCACCGGCAACGACACTGTCACCGACGGCGAGGCGCTGCGGCGCGAGGATGTAGGCGAGTTCGCCGTCCTCGTACTTGACCAGCGCGATGAAGGCCGTGCGGTTGGGATCGTACTCGAGACGCTCGACGATCGCGGGGGCGTCCCACTTGCGACGCTTGAAGTCGATGTAGCGGTACTTCTGCTTGTGACCGCCGGCGATACCACGCGAGGTGACATGGCCCTTGTTGTTGCGGCCACCGGTCTTGCGCTTGCCTTCGACGAGCGCCTTGACCGGCTTGCCCTTCCACAGCGACGACTTGTCGACGAGGACCAGGCCGCGGCGCGCGGGGCTGGTCGGGTTGTAGTTCTTGAGTGCCATCGCCTCAGATCCCGCTGGTGACGTCGATGGACTGGCCCGCGGCCAGGGTCACGACGGCCTTCTTGACGTCCGAACGCTTGTAGGGCTTGCCCTTCCAGCGCTTGGTCTTGCCCTTCTGGGTGAGCGTGTTCACGCCGACGACCTTGACGTCGAAGAGCGCTTCCACGGCCGCCTTGATCTCCGGCTTGGTGGCCTTGTCGGCAACCTTGAACACAACCGCGTTGTGCTCGGAGAGAAGGGTCGACTTCTCGGTGATGTGCGGCGCGACGATCACGTCGTAGTGACGCGTATCGGTGCCGGCAGCCTTGGTGGGGGCCTTAGCCATTGCTCTTCACTCCCGTGGGGGCGAAACGCGCCTCCAGCTTGTCGACAGCGGCGCGGGTCAGCACCAGCGTGTCATGCTTCAGGATGTCGTAGACGTTGGCACCGACCGCCGGGAGCACGTTGACCCCGACCAGGTTGCCGGCGGCGCGGGCAAAGCCCTCGTTCACCGTCTCGCCGTCGATTACCAGAACCTTCTTGCCCCAGCCCGCCTTTGCCAACTGAGCCGACAGGGCCTTGGTCTTGGCGTCGGTGACGTCGAGCGTGTCGACCACGATCAGACCGTCCTTCGCCTTGGTGGACAGCGCCATGCGCAGGCCCAGGGCGCGAATCTTCTTGTTCAGCGACACGTCGAATTCACGCCGGCGCGGACCCATGGCCTTGCCGCCGCCGATGAAGATCGGCGCCTTGCGATCGCCGTGACGGGCAGTACCGCCACCCTTCTGGCGGCCGAACTTCTTGCCGGTGCGGGCAACGTCCGAGCGCTCGCGAGCGGCGCGGGCGATGCCGCGGCGGTTCTCGAGCTGCCAGGTGACGACACGGTGCAGGATATCCGCACGCGGTTCGACGCCGAAGACGGTGTCGTCGAGTTCGATATCGCCCTTGCCGGCGGTACCATCGAGCTTGGAAAGCTTCACCTTCACGACTTAGCCCTCCTGGCCTTCGGTCGCTTCGACGGCCGCGGTGTTCTCCGCGGGGGTGTCGGCAGCGTCCGATGTATTGGTGTTGGCGCCCTTGAGGCCGGCCGGATACGGCGCTTCGGCGTGGCGCGCGACCTTCACCGAGTCCTTGACCGTCAGCCAGGCATTCTTCGAACCCGGGACCGAACCCTTGACGAAGATCAGGCCGCGCTCATCGTCCACGCGGACGACTTCGAGGTTCTGCTGGGTGCGCTGGCGATCGCCCATATGGCCGGCCATCTTCTTGTTCTTGAAGACGCGACCCGGATCCTGGCGGTTACCGGTCGAACCGTGGGCACGGTGGCTGATCGAGACGCCGTGCGTCGCGCGCATGCCGCCGAAGCCCCAGCGCTTCATCGCGCCCTGGAAACCCTTGCCCTGCGTGTGGCCGGCAACGTCGACCATCTGGCCAACCGCGAAGTGCGAAGCGGCGATCGTGCTGCCGACTTCGAGCAGCGCATCGTCGGCGACGCGGAACTCGGCCACGCGGGCCTTCAGGCCGACGTCGGCCTTGGCGAAATGTTCGCGCTGCGGCTTGGCGACGTTCTTCTGCTTGGCCGAACCGGCACCGAGCTGAACGGCGGTATAGCCATCCTTGTCCGCATCGCGGACCGAGACGACCTGGCAATTTTCCAGCGCCAGGACGGTAACCGGCACGTGCCGACCGTCCTCCTGGAACAGGCGGGTCATCCCCACCTTCTTGGCGATCACGCCTGTGCGCATGATCAAACTCCCACAGAGGCCTGAGGGGACCATCCCCACAGGCGTGTCCAGCCCTGATCGATGCGAGCCCCGTCCGGGCTGGGTGCCCCCTGCCCGTCCCGAAGGACGGCGGAAGCGAGACGGGGGACGCATTCCCGGAGCAAGCCCCGGAGGTATCCCTTGTGTCCCCCGCCGATGCGGGGGCTCTGTCTCGTCACGGGCCCAATCGCGTTGGGTGATCCCGTTTCAAGCCGGGCCGAGGCCCGGAAAGGATGGCGGACCGAAGTCCGAAACCTGGTGTCGAGGCCGGCTTACGCCAGCTTGATCTCGACGTTGACACCGGCGGCGAGGTCGAGCTTCATCAGCGCGTCCACGGTCGTGGCGTTCGGCTGCACGATGTCGAGCAGCCGCTTGTAGGTGCGCACCTCGAACTGCTCGCGCGACTTCTTGTCGACGTGCGGGCCGCGGTTCACGGTGAACTTCTCGATCCTCGTCGGAAGCGGAATGGGGCCCCGGATCAGCGCGCCGGTACGGCGGGCGGTTTCCGCGATTTCGCCGGTCGCCTGGTCAAGCACGCGATGATCGAATGCCTTCAGGCGGATGCGAATGTTTTGAGCTTCCATGTCCAACTACCGATGAGAAAGAGCGGGTGGAACCTTGCGGTTCCGAACGAATTGAAGGGCGCCCCTACACGCGGCCCGTCAGGAGCGCAAGGGGCGATCTGCCGTAAATATCGCGGAATTCGGCCATCCCCATGAACGGGAGCACGTAACGCAATGATCGTTCGTACCATTGCGGCCCCGCGCAATCGAATCCCCCTGCCACGGATGAAAGCTCAACGCTGCTTCTTGCGTCCCAGCGCGGCGTTGAAGTCCGGACCCTTGTTTGCGACCCAGGCAACGAATTTCTCGACTCGCGGATCGATCCGCAACAGCCCGGCGTCGAGGCCGTATCGCTGCAGCTCGGCATTGCTGAAGGTCGTGATCAGCATGTTCTGGCAGATCGGGTGCATCGGCACGGTGTCGCGCCCGCCGCGGCTCCTGGGCACCGGGTGGTGCCAGACCACAGTCTCTCCGCAAGGCCGCTCGCACAGCCAGCAGCCGGGCGGCGGCGCGGCCGCTTCGCCATTGACCTCGTCGATGCCGTGGCGATCGTCACGAACGCCGTGCTTGCCATACTTGCGTGCCATCGTACCGCCGTGCCGTCCGGCGGCGCCGACCGCAACGAAAAAGCCCGGCCTCCTTTCGGAAGCCGGGCCTTTCGCTTGCGGGTTGCCCCGAAGACGCGAAGCTTACTTCGTGATCTTCGACACGACGCCCGAGCCGACGGTGCGGCCGCCTTCGCGGATGGCGAAGCGCAGGCCTTCGTCCATCGCGATCGGCGCGATCAGCTTGACCGACAGGGCGATGTTGTCGCCCGGCATGACCATCTCGGTGCCCTCGGGGAGGACGACTTCACCGGTCACGTCGGTGGTGCGGAAGTAGAACTGCGGGCGGTAGTTGGCGAAGAACGGCGTGTGACGGCCACCTTCGTCCTTTGACAGCACGTAGACTTCGGCGGCGAAATCGGTGTGCGGGTTGACGGTGCCCGGCTTGGCCAGGACCTGGCCACGCTCGACGTCTTCGCGCTTCAGGCCGCGGACCAGCGCGCCGATGTTGTCGCCGGCTTCACCCTGGTCGAGCAGCTTGCGGAACATTTCGACGCCGGTGACCGTGGTCTTCTGCGTGTCCTTGAGGCCGACGACTTCGACTTCCTCGCCGACCTTGATGATGCCGGTCTCGACGCGGCCGGTGACGACCGTACCGCGGCCCGAGATCGAGAACACGTCCTCGACGGGCATCAGGAAGGGCTTGTCGGTCGGACGCGGCGGCTGCGGGATGTAGCTGTCGACCGCGTCCATCAGGGCCTTGATCGATTCCTTGCCGATGTTGTCATCGCGACCTTCGAGCGCGGCCAGAGCCGAACCCTTGATGATCGGGATATCGTCGCCCGGGAAGTCGTACGAGCTCAGCAGCTCGCGGACTTCCAGCTCGACCAGCTCGAGGATTTCCTCGTCGTCGACCTGGTCGACCTTGTTCATGTAGACGACCAGCGACGGCACGCCGACCTGACGGGCGAGCAGGATGTGCTCGCGGGTCTGCGGCATCGGGCCGTCGGCGGCGTTCACGACCAGGATCGCGCCGTCCATCTGGGCGGCACCGGTGATCATGTTCTTCACGTAGTCGGCGTGGCCCGGGCAATCGACGTGCGCGTAGTGGCGCGCGGCGGTCTCGTACTCGACGTGGGCGGTCGAGATGGTGATCCCGCGCTCACGCTCTTCCGGCGCCTTGTCGATGTTGGCGAAGTCGACCGCGGTGCCGCCGTTCTCTTCAGCCATCACCTTGGTGATCGCGGCCGTCAGCGTCGTCTTGCCGTGGTCGACGTGACCGATCGTGCCGATGTTGCAGTGCGGCTTGTTCCGCTCAAACTTAGCCTTAGCCATTGTCCAAACCTTCTGTTCGTAATGATTGATACCGGCCGGTCGTCCGGCCTTCGGGAGGCGGCCCCCGGAATCAGGCGCCGCCCCTAGAACACAGCCTGCCCTTAGGCAAGCTTCTCCTTAACTTCCGCCGCGACGTTCGCCGGCACTTCGTCGTAGTGCGAGAAGAACATCGAGTAGTTGGCGCGGCCCTGCGTGAACGAGCGCAGCTGGTTCACATAGCCGAACATGTTCGCCAGCGGGACCATGGCCTCGACCACCTGGGCGTTGCCCCGGCTGTCGGTGCCCTGGATCTGGCCGCGACGGCTGTTCAGATCGCCGATGACGTCGCCCATGAACTCGTCCGGGGTGACGACCTCGACCTTCATGATCGGCTCGAGCAGCTTGATGCCGGCCTTCTGCGCGGCTTCACGCATCGAGGCACGGCCCGCGATCTCGAACGCCAGCGCCGACGAGTCGACGTCGTGGTAGGCGCCGTCATAGACGTCGATCCCGAAGTCGATGATCGGGAAGCCGACGAGGCTGCCGGAGGCCGCCGATTCGCGCATGCCCTTCTCGATCGAAGGAATGTATTCCTTCGGGATGTTGCCGCCCTTGATGTTGTCGCTGAAGACGATGCCGCTGCCGCGTTCACCCGGCGTCAGCTTGAACTTCACGCGCGCGAACTGGCCCGAACCACCCGACTGCTTCTTGTGGGTGTAATCGATGTCCACCGGCTTCGCGAGATACTCACGATAAGCCACCTGTGGCGCGCCGACGTTGGCCTCGACCTTGAATTCGCGGCGCATGCGATCGACGATGATGTCGAGGTGCAGTTCGCCCATGCCCTTGATGATCGTCTGGCCCGATTCGTGATCGGTCGAGACGCGGAACGAGGGATCCTCGGCCGACAGGCGATTGAGCGCGACGCCCATCTTTTCCTGGTCCGCCTTGGTCTTGGGTTCGACCGACAGCTCGATGACCGGCTCGGGGAACTCCATGCGTTCTAGCACGATCGGCGACCGTTCGGCGCAGAGCGTGTCGCCCGTGGTGGTTTCCTTCATGCCGGCCAGCGCGACGATGTCGCCCGCGAACGATTCGTCGATGTCCTTGCGGTCATTGGCGTGCATTTCGAGGATGCGGCCGACCTTCTCCTTCTTGTCCTTCACCGAGTTCAGGTACGTGCCCTTGGTGAGCGTACCCGAATAGATGCGGATGAAGGTGAGGCTGCCGACGAAGGGATCGTTCATCACCTTGAAGGCGAGCGCGCTGAACGGCGCGTCATCCCGGGGCGGACGGCTGTCCTTTTCGTCGCTGTCCATCTTGACGCCCTGGACGTCCTCGATGTCGAGCGGCGACGGCAGGTAATCGACCACCGCGTCGAGCAGGGGCTGGACGCCCTTGTTCTTGAACGCCGAGCCGCAGACCACCGGTACGAAAGCATGACCCAGCGTGCCCTTGCGGATCAGCGCCTTGAGGGTCGCGACGTCGGGCTCGTTGCCTTCCAGGTACGCTTCCATCGCATCGTCGTCCTGCTCGACGGCAAGCTCGATCAGTTCGCTGCGATACTGCGCGGCTTCGTCGGCCAGCTCGGCCGGGATGTCCTCGTAGAAGAACTCGGCGCCCAGGCTTTCGTCCTTCCAGATGATGGCGCGGTTCTCGACCAGGTCGACCAGGCCCTTGAGATCGGCTTCGAGGCCGATCGGGATGTAGAGGACGGCCGGCTTGGCACCGAGGCGATCGATGATCGACTGGACGCAGTACTTGAAGTTGGCGCCGGTGCGATCGAGCTTGTTGATGAAGCACATCCGCGGAACCTTGTACTTGTCCGCCTGGCGCCACACCGTTTCCGACTGCGGCTCAACGCCCGCGACACCGTCGAAGCACGCGACCGCGCCGTCGAGCACGCGCAGCGAACGCTCGACCTCGATGGTGAAATCGACGTGGCCCGGGGTATCGATGATGTTGATCCGATACTCGTCGCCCTTGCCGCTGTCGGCCTTCCAGAAACAGGTCGTCGCGGCGCTGGTGATCGTGATCCCGCGCTCCTGCTCCTGCTCCATCCAGTCCATCGTCGCGGCGCCGTCATGGACTTCGCCGATCTTGTAGGACTTGCCGGTGTAATAGAGGATACGCTCGGTCGTCGTGGTCTTGCCGGCGTCGATGTGCGCCATGATACCGATATTGCGATATTTCTCGAGCGGATGGCTGCGGGCCATTTCGAATTCCTTGGGGTGCTGAGGGGGAAGGCGCTGGCGCCTTCCCCATTCATATAATTACGAACGTTACCGTTTTAAGGCCTACCAGCGGTAGTGGCTGAACGCGCGGTTGGCGTCGGCCATGCGGTGGGTGTCTTCACGCTTCTTGACCGCGTTGCCGCGGTTGTTGGCAGCGTCGAGCAGTTCGGCCGAGAGGCGCGCGCTCATCGTGGTTTCGCTGCGGCCGCGGGCGGCGTTGATCAGCCAGCGGATGGCCAGCGCCTGGGCACGCTCGGGGCGAACCTCGACCGGGACCTGGTACGTCGCACCGCCGACGCGGCGGCTGCGGACCTCGATCTGCGGCTTCACGTTGTTGAGCGCATCATGGAACAGCTGGATCGGATCGCTCTTGGCGCGCGTTTCCATGGTGTCCATGGCACCGTAGACGATGCTTTCGGCAACAGACTTCTTACCATCGAGCATGAGGTTGTTCATGAACTTCGACAGGACCTGATCCTTGAACTTGGGATCGGGCAGGATTTCCCGCTTCTCGGGACGACGACGACGAGACATCTCGTGTATTCCTTATACCGGGCCGGGGGCGAACGCCGCGCCGGCCTGCTGAAACTGGCAGCCGGAGAGGCTTACTTCGGACGCTTGGCGCCGTACTTCGAGCGGCTCTGCTTGCGGTCCTTGACGCCCTGCGTATCCAGCACGCCGCGCAGGACGTGGTAGCGCACGCCCGGAAGGTCGCGAACGCGGCCGCCGCGGATCAGCACGACGCTGTGCTCCTGCAGGTTGTGGCCTTCGCCGGGGATGTAGGAAATGACCTCGCGCTGGTTCGTCAGGCGGATCTTGGCGACCTTGCGCAGCGCCGAGTTCGGCTTCTTCGGGGTCGTCGTGTAGACGCGGGTGCAGACGCCGCGCTTCTGCGGGTTCTGCTCCATCGCAGGGACCTTCGACTTGGTCTTCTGCGGAACGCGGCCCTTGCGGACCAGCTGGTTGATCGTCGGCATTAAAGGCTTCACCTTGGTTTGACCGGGCCGGTGAAGGAAAGGAGCCCGCGCGCCGCACCGCCGGACTGGCCGGAGGGACATGGCAGCGAGAACCGAAACGCTCCACCAGGCCGTGGCCGGGTTACTTTGACGGCAGACAGGATCGCTCCCGCACAAACCGCCAATGTTCAGCTCGACCGGACGCGGACGGAACCGCCTTTCCGGAAGCGCCGGCCCCTAGGGGGATTCGCAGGGGCGGTCAAGGCCGACCGCGGTTCGCCGCGCCCGTCCGCGGTTCACGAATGACGGTTAACGGCGTTGGAACCATGCGTGCCCGCTGATAGGGCGGCGGCGGGCACCAGCCACCAGCCATCGGACCCAAGGACTTTTCGCATGAATGCCCGCAGCACCTTCGCAGATTTCAGCGCCGCGCCCGACCGGGTCGAGGCCAGCCAGCGCCGCGGTTCGCGCGACAGCGTGTTCATCGCCGCGCAGGTCCGCGCCCTGGGCCGCGAACAGGCGGTGCGGCTGCGCAATCTGTCCGAAGACGGCGCCATGATCGAGGGGCAGATCAACCTCGTCCCCGGTCAGCGCATTACCGTGAACGTGCGCAACAAGGGCTGGGTCGACGGACAGGTCGCCTGGGTGCGCCCCAACCGCTGCGGCATCATCTTCGCGGCGCCGATCGACCCGCGCCAGGCCCGCACCCCGGTCTGATCGCACCGTCAGGTTACGGCAGCGGCACCGTCCGGAACCGCCCGCCCGTTCATGACTTGTGCCCTTCGTTCACAACGACACACAGGGAGTACGCATAGCATGGACCTTACTCAGCTCCTGATCTGGCTGGTCATCGGCGGCGTCTGCGGCTGGCTCGCCGGCCTGGTGATGCGCGATGGCGGCGGCATCATCGTCAACATCGTGGTCGGCATCGTCGGCGCCTTCCTGGCGGGCCTGATCTTTCACCGCGGGACGATCAACGACAATCCGCTCGATCTCAATTCCTTCCTCGTCAGCCTGGTCGGCGCAATCATCCTGCTGGCGATCCTCAACCTGATCCGCCGCGGCCGCGTGCGGTAACCTCAGCCCCGGGCGATTTGCCCGGACCATGCAGCCGCGATGAGCCCTCCGGGAAACCGGGGGGCTTTTTGTAATGAAGACGCTGTGGCGCGACATTGGCCATTGCCGCGTTGTCGGTTGCCGCAGCCCTCGTTTTGTCCCGAAGTTGCGTTTTTTCCGGATCCAGGCCGCGCGTTTCGGCCTTTCTTGCCGCTGCGCCTTGCGCCGCCATTGGTCTATCCAACGGTCGGGCAGCGGCGGCCTAAGCGGCGTTCCGTAGCAGGCCGAGCGCGGTGCGGGCGCTTTCGGGGTGGCCGAACAGGTAGCCCTGCATCAGCCTGAGGCCGAGCGCGGCGGCGGTCGCGCGCTGTTCCTCGGTCTCGATGCCCTCGATCGCGCAGTGCAGCCCGATCTGGCGGGCCAGCGCGGCCATCGTGGCGACGATGGCACGGGCGGTGTGATCCCCGGCCAGCTCGTGCGCGAAGGTCTGGTCGATCTTGATATAGTCGAGCGGCAGGCGGTGCACGTGGCTGAGGCTGGACTGGCCGGTGCCGAAATCGTCCAGCGCGACCTGGAAGCCATGTTCGCGCAGCGCAGCGACGTGCGCGCGGGCGCGGTCGTAGTCGGACAGCAGCGCCGTCTCGGTCACTTCCAGGACGATGTGATCGGCCGGAGTGTGGCATTTGCGAGCGATGCCGGCGAGCCAGGCGGGCGCGTTTTCGCGCAGAAGGTCGCGGGCCGACAAGTTGATCGCCATGCGCACGCCGTGTTTCCACGCCGGGCACTCGGTCAGCGCGCGGGCCATGACCACCTCGGTCAGCTCGGCAATGCGGCCTGTCGCCTCGGCAACGTGCACGAAGTTGCCAGGCATCAGCCAGCGCCGCCCGTCGGGCGACCAGCGGGCCAGCGCCTCGAAGCAGACGATCGCGCCGGTCTCGGTGTCGACGATCGGCTGGTAGGCGAGGTTGACCTGCTCGCCCAGGTCGGTGGAATGGAAGATGCGCGTGATGGCGCGGCGCTCGTCCAGCGCGCGTTCGTCGTCGAGGCTGAACGCCTCGACCGTGCCGCCGCGTTCCTTGGCCTTGTAAAGCGCCGCGTCGGCGCGTTCCAGCGTATCGAGGATCGATTCGCCCGGCATCGGGCGATAGCAGCCGATCGAGCACGACACCCGCAGGCGGTCCTCACCCGAACGGATCGGCTGGCGCAGCGCCGCGATCAAATCTTCCATGCTGGCGCGCGCCTGCGCCAGGTCGAAGGTTCCAGGCAGCACGATGGCGAACTCGTCGCCGCCCAGGCGCCCGCAGGCGACCCCGAGCGGATGGGCGGCAATGCGCGCGGCGACGGCGCAGAGGACCTCGTCGCCGGCGCGGTGGCCGTAAGTGTCATTGATCGGCTTGAATCCGTCGAGGTCTATCAGCGCGATCCACGGCGCGGTCCGCTGGGGCGCGACCAGCCGCTCAAGCGTGGCCAGCAGCGAGCGGCGGTTGGCCAGCCCGGTCAGGGGATCGAGCACGGCGTGGCGGCGGTTGGCCTCGGCCAGGACCTGGGCTTCGCGCTCCCGAGCGGCGAGCTTGCGGCGCGACAACTCGAGACGGACAAAGTCGCGGTGGTGGCCGGTGACGATGGCCGCCATCATACCGCCGAGGCCGACCTGCAGCGCGGCAACGCCCACCGCGTTGGGGTGCCCCTTCCACAAATACCACGCCGCCGTCGGAATCAGCAGCACCGCACCCAGCCGCAAGGCCGCCAGCGGGTTGTGACTGAGGATAAGGATGCAGCTGCAGCCGGTCAGCGCGACCGCGAAGTGGATCATGCTCTGCCGCGCTTCGTCGCCGTAGCCGTAGAGCGCCATCGCCCAGAACCCGAGTGCGGCAGAAAGCAACGGGCCGATCCGGCTCATGATGGCGATGTCGCGCTCACGCTCCGGGAGCGAATAGTGCGCAACGTGGTGTGGCAGCCACGCCGACGCGCGCAGCGCCATCGTGGCGATCATTACCGCCGGCACCCACAAGGTCAGCGACGCGGGCGCGACGTCGCGAAAGGTCCAGGCCGCGGTCACGACCGCAAGGATCACCGTGGCGTAGAGCAGCGGAACGCGGCGCGACAGGGTCTCGGAATAGGCGAGCGTGAAATGGGCGCCGCGACGCGGCCGCCAACGCGCCTGGGCCAATGCCACGGCGCGAGCAGCCGATCGCCACGGACCGCCGCGTGTGCTGCGTTCCCGCCGAAGCTTTGCCCCATCCATCCAGCGAACATACCGGAGCAGGAGTAAACGGGCGGTAAACCTTCGCGGAGCGCGCTAAATTGCGCGCCGCGGCTAGTCAGCGGTCAGGAAGGAAACCAGCGCGCGGACCTTTTTCTGGCGCCACTGCGGCGCCGGCGCGACCAGCCAGTAACCACGCCGGCACGGTTCGGCAGTCGCGCCCTGCCCCCCCGCGAGCAATGCCGGGACCCGCGCACGGCCCATCCCGGCGCGCGCCGCCGCCAGTGCCTGGCCCGCATCCGCGACGTTGGCGAGCGGCGCCGGTTCACCCGCTCCGGCCGGTTCGGGATCGCCCGGCCAGGCGATCCACGGCCCGTCGCCAACAGTCACGCGGGCGGCTTCGCCCACCGCCACGCCCTCAAGCTCGCCCGGCCCTTCCGCCCAGCGCATCGCCAAGTCGAGGTTTGCCTCGGTAAAATCGGCTTCGGCGCCGGCCAAGACAAACCGCACGTCGGGATTGTTCGCGCGGAACGCCGCCAGCCGCGGCGCCAGCCAGACCGCGAACAGGTCGGGCGGGCAGGCGATCGTGAAGACCTGGCTGGACTGGCCGGCCTGCATCGCCTGGACCGCGTCCTCGATCTGAAGAAACCCGGCGCGCAGCGGGTCGAGACCGGCGGATGCCTCGTCGGTCAGTTCAAGACCTTTGGGCGTACGGCGGAACAGGACGACGCCGAGCACGTCCTCGAGCGCGCGAATCTGCTGGCCGACCGCTGCGGGGGTGACCGCCAGTTCATCCGCGGCGCGCGTGAAGGACAGATGCCGGGCAGCGGCATCGAAAACGCGCAAGGCGTTGAGGGGCAGGTGAGTCCGCTTCATCGCGCGCCGCCTCTACCGGGCAGGCGCGGATTTGCCAATGCGGTCAGCCTGCCGTCGCCGGTGCGGCGAGCGGAAAGGGAGGGATCGCCGCCTCGAACCGCGAACCATCGGCGCGCGCGAACGTATAAAACCCTTCCATGTGGCCGTGCGGCGTCGTCAGCGGGCAGCCCGATACATAATCGTGGCTCTTGCCGGGGGCGAGCACCGGTTGCTCTCCCACCACGCCTTCGCCCTCGATCAGATTCACCGCACCGTGGCCGTCGGTGATGCGCCAGTGCCGCGTCAGCAACTTGACCGTGCTGTTCGAGTGGTTCTCGATCCGGATATGATAGACCCAGAACCACTTGCCAGCCTCGATCCGCGATTGTTCGGGCAGGAAATTGACCGCTACCCGCACGGTGATCCCGTGTGACATGGCGGCGTGGTGGAACAGGGCGTCCATGACCGGCAGCCTAGCGGCCGGGGGGCGAGGCTTCAACAGTTGTGCCCGCAAAAAGTGCGGCGGCTACGGTTCCGCGCCGCGCCGGCGGGATGGCGGCCGATCAGATCTCATCCTCATCGCTCGCCAGGGCCAGGCGCGCAGGGCAGACCAGGCGCCAGCGCAGGCCGGCCTCGGCATAGGCCATGTCGACAGCGCCACACAGCTTGCCGCGGGGAACATCCTCGATAATGCGTGATCCGAAGCCCGTAATCCGCGGCGGCTGGACCGGCGGGCCGCCCGTTTCGTGCCAGGCTATGGCGAAATCGTCCTCGCCGCCGGTGGGCACCAGGCCCCAGTCGATCTCGACCCGGCCGGCCGGCACGCTAAGCGCGCCGTACTCGGCGGCGTTGATCGCCAGCTCGTTTATCGCCATCCCGATCGATTCGGCCGCGCCCGACGATAGACCCAAATCAGGGCCGGAAAGGTCGAAGCGCGCCGGGTCCTGCCCAGCGACTGCCACTTGCGCGGCAATCAGATCGGCCACCGGAACGCCCGCCCAGTCATGGCGCACCAGGATGTCCTGAGTGGCCGCCAGCCCGGCGATCCGGCACTCGAGCCGCGGCATGTAGTCGGCGCCTGACGCCGCGGTGCGCTTGGCCATCGACTGGATGACCGCCATCATGTTGCGCGTGCGGTGATTGACTTCCTTGAGCAGCAGCCGGACCCGGTCGTCCGCCCGGCGCTGATCGGTAATGTCGGTGGCGGTGCCGAACCGGAGGTACAGCTTTCCGTGAATGTCGAGCATCGGCACCGAGCGCGCCAGCATCCACCGTGTTTCTCCGTCCGACCTGCGCCTCAGGGGCATCGTCGCCTCCCATCCGCCGCTGTCGTCGACCGCATCGGTGACGCGGCGGAGCATGTCCTCGCGTTCGCTGGCAGGCATCGCTGCGCTCCAGTCGAATCCGTCGACTTCGCTTTCGGTCAGGCCGAAGAAGTCGCGAAACTGGCGATTGCCCCATCGCAGCACCCCGTCGCGGTCACCCACCCAGGCCATGACGGGCAGGTTGTCGCCCATCAGGCGAACGCGATCCTCGTTGCGCGATCGCAGCCGGCGCCTGGCAGGCTCATACATGTTCGACCGCGCCATCGATGCCGCGCCGACGATCGTGCCGTCAGCGTCGCGCACCGGCGAAACCAGCACTTCCACCGGAACCTGTCCGCCGCCCTTGTACAGGCGCACCGTCGTGAAGGTGTCGACGCGTTCACCCGCGGCGATTCGGGCCAGGATGGCGTCTTCCTCGTCCTGGCGGTCGGCGGGCACGATCGTCCGCACCGAACGGCCGATCATCTCGGCCGCCGACCATCCGAACAGTGCCTCCGCGCTCGCATTCCAGGCGATGACGGTACCGTCCAGGGACTTCGCAATGATCGCCGCGTCGCTTGATTCCACGATCGCGGCGTTGAGAGCAGCAGGATCCATCGGACCTTCGATAACCAGTGCTCTCCCCCCGCGGGTCCAATGAGCGATGGTTACGCCGCTGGCAAGTCCCTGTCCGCTCTGCGCCGAGCAGCCGTGCCGCCGTGCTACAGGCCGGCCCGGATCAGCGCCCGGTCGAGGTCTTCGATGAGGTCGTCCGCATCTTCCAGCCCCACGTTGATGCGCAGCAACCCTTCGGTCACGCCCATCTCGGCGCGGGCTTCGGCGCTCAGCCCCGCGTGCGTGCTCGAAGCGGAGTGGCACATCAGGCTGCGCGCGTCGCCGATGTTATTGGAGATGTCGATGAGCTCAAGCGCGTCGAGCAGCGCAAAAGCCTGTTCGCGGCCTGCTACTTCGAAAGCGAAGATCGCACCGGGCCCGTCCATCTGCTTCATCGCCAGCGCGTGCCGGGGATGGCTGGCCAGCCCCGGGTGCAGCATCCGCGGCACCCGCCCTTCGAGGAAGGCGCCGACCTTGAGGGCGTTGGCGTTATGCTGCGCGACCCGCAGCGGCAACGTTTCCAGGCCCTTCAGCACGACCCAGGCGTTGAACGGCGACAGGTTCGGTCCGGTATTGCGCTGGAACGGCAACAGCACATCGTTGATGAAGGCTTCGCTGCCGCAAACCGCGCCTGCCAGCACCCGGCCCTGCCCATCCATCAGTTTGGTCGCCGAATAGGCAACTACGTCGGCGCCGAATTCCATCGGCCGCTGCAGGGCGGCGGTGGCGAAGGCGTTGTCGACCACGGTGGTGATCCCGCGCGATCTCGCCAGCCCGCAGACAAACCCCAGGTCGACGACGTCCATCGTTGGGTTGGCCGGCGTTTCGAAGAAAAACACCTTGGTGTTGGGGCGGACCGCGCCTTCCCACGCAGCGTTGTCGCGCGCGTCGATCGTGGTCGACGTGATGCCGAAGCGCGGGAACAGCGAATCGACCAGCCAGCGGCACGATCCGAAGGCAGCCCGTGCGGCGACGACGTGATCACCGGCGGACAGCTGGCACAGCAGCGCGGTTGTCATCGCCGCCATGCCGGTCGCCTGGGCGCGGCATGCCTCGGCGCCTTCCATTAGCGCGATCCGCTCTTCAAGCATCGCCACGGTAGGGTTCTGGAGGCGCGAATAGGTCATGCCCTCGGCGTCGCCGGCAAAGCGCGCGGCGACGGTCTCGGCATCGGGATAGGTGTAGCCCGAAGTCACGAACAGCGCCTCGCTGGTCTCGCCGTGTTCGCTGCGCCAAGTGCCGCCGCGCACCGCGCGAGTGGCCGGGCGCCAGTTGCGGGTGACCGCGCGGTCCTGTCCGGTGGTGCGTTTCATGGCCGCTGCCTTTGCAAGCCCGGCCGGCCGCTGGCAAGTCCGGCATTGCGGCGCGGGTCGCACCTCGCTAGCCGTCCCCGCGATGCTTCGCGCCGCCCCCGCCACGACCTGGACCGAGGAGCGCGATCCGCTGTGGTGGTGCGCGCTGCTGGCGGGGCTGTTCCTGGCGCTGGTCTGGCACCGGCTGGGAATCCCGCACAAGATCTATTTCGACGAGGTTCACTACGTGCCCGCCGCGCGCAAGCTGCTGGCCGGGGTGCGCGCCAATCCCGAGCACCCGATGTTCGCGAAGGAAGTGCTGGCCGCGGCGATCCGCCTTCTGGGCGACTATCCGCAGGCCTGGCGCGTACCGTCGGCGCTGCTGGGCGCTGCGGGGCTGTTCGCGTTCGGGCGCTTGGTGTGGTTCGTCTCGGGCCGCGGGCTCGCGGCCTTGCTGGCCATCGTGCTGGTGGCGACCGACTTCGCGTGGTTCATCCAGAGCCGGATCGCGATGCTCGACATGACGATGGCCGCCTTGGGCATGATCGGACTGTGGCTGGCGGCAAGCGCGATGCGGCTGCCCGACCAGGCGCGGCCGCGGCTGGCGGGCGCCGGTGTTGCGCTGGGGCTGGCGGTCGCAAGCAAGTGGTCGGTAGTGCCCGCGGGGGCGTTCCCGGGGCTGGTATTCGCCGGCTGGAAGGCGTGGGACTGCCGCGCCCGTTTCGCATGGGCGCGCGGCGGCGGCCCGGTTCCCGGCGTGGCCTTGTGGGAGGCGGCGCTATGGCTCGGCGCACTGCCGCTGGCCGTCTATTGGCTGACCTTCTGGCCGGGGTTCCTGTGGACCAAGGGCGCCATCCCTTGGAGCGACCCGATCGGCTGGCACCGTTACATGCTGGGGCTGCAGGATAGTGTGGTCAAACTCCACCCCTACCGTTCGGTGTGGTATCAATGGATGGGGGACTGGCGGTCCATCTGGTATCTGTACGAGCGGGTCGACGGGGCGCAGCGCGGCGTCGTGCTGATCGGTAACCCGGTGTCGATGATCCTGGGCCTGCCGGCCGTGTTGTGGTGCCTGTTTGCAACCTGGCGCTGGCGGCGCTGGGACATGGGGGCGATGTCCGCGCTTTACCTCCTGTCGCTGGCGATGTGGCCGCTGTCGGGCAAGCCGATCCAGTTCTACTACCATTACCTGCTGCCCGGCACGTTCCTGATGGGCTGCCTGGCACTGACGATCGAGCCCCTTCTGAAGCGGGAGGACTGGTGGTTCTGGGCCGCGCCGCTGGTTCTGGCCGCGATCCTGCTTGCTTTCGGGTGGTTCTATCCGATCATTTCGGCCGCCGAACTGGTCAAGGGCCCACAGGCCTATGCCGACTGGATGTGGCTGAAAAGCTGGCGCTAGGCGCGCGGACGAAGGGGGGACGCTAAGGCGGCGCCCCCACTCGCGCTTCAGTCCATCAGCTTCTGGATCAGGTAAGTGTAGGTCAGCGCGTTGGTCTTGGCGCTCTGCTTGATGTCGGCGCCCGATCCGTGACCGCCTTCGGTGTTTTCGTAGAAGTAGAACGGCAGCCCCATGGCTTCCATCCTGGCGGCGAACTTGCGCGCGTGCTGCGGGCCGACGCGATCATCCTTGGTCGTGGTGAAGATGAATGGCTCGGGATATTTCACGCCCGCTTGCAGCGCATGATAGGGCGACCACTTCTCCCAGAACGCGCGCACCGCGGGATCGGCGTTCACGTCGCCGTATTCGCCCTGCCACGAGGCGCCCGCCGCGATCTTGGAGATGCGCAGCATGTCCAGCAGCGGTACCTGGATCACGACCGCGTTCCACTGCTCGGGATGCTTGGTCATCTCCACGCCCATCAGCAGCCCGCCGTTCGAGCCGCCGATGATGCCGAGCCGGCGCGGCGAGGTCAGCCCGCTGGTGACGAGGTCTCTGCCCACGGCCGAGAAATCATCGTAGATCACCTGCCGCTTGATGCCGAGGCCGGCATCGTGCCAGGCCGGGCCGAATTCGCCGCCGCCGCGGATATTGGCAAGCACGAAGGCGCCGCCGCGTTCCAGCCACAGCTTGCCGATCGTGCCCGAATAGCTGGGCGTGCTGCTGGCTTCGAACCCGCCATAGGCGTTGAGCAGCGTCGGGGTGCTGCCGTCCATCTGCACGTCCTTGCGATGGACGACGAAGTAGGGAACGCGGGTGCCGTCGGACGATGTCGCGAACTTCTGCTCGACCGCCAGGTTGGACGCGTCGAACTTGGCCGGCAGGCTCTTGAGCGCGGCCGGCTGTCCGGCCCCGTCGAGATAATAGAGCGTCGAGGGGGTGGTGAAGCCGGCGGCGTAGGCGAAGGCTGCGTCGCTGTGGTCGTCGGTCGACCCGACATTCAGCGCCAGACCCTTTGGCAGCGGAACGGCGCTGGTGGTCCAGCCCGCCGCGGTCGGGGTCAGCGACAATAGTGTCCCGTTGACGTTGTCGAGCACCGACAGCAGCAGCCGGTTCTTCGTCGAGCTGACACCGTCGAGGGACTGGGTCGCGGTCGGCTTCCACACCAGCGACGGGGTCAGCTTCGCCGGATCGGCCATGACCTGCGCGAGCGGGACGGAAACCAGTGACCCCGCGGCAAAGCCCGCCCACGCTTCCTTGAGGTTCAGGATCAGCCGCCCGTTCACAAGGTCTTCGATCGTGACCTTGCCCGGGATGGCCAGTTGCCGGGCGCCCGCCGACGTCAGCACGAATTGCTGGCTGGTGAAGAAGTCAACATTGCGGGTGACCAGCGTCAGCTGGTGCCCCTGCCCGTCGCGAAGCACGCGCGGGCCGGCACCGACATCGCTTTTGGTGCCGCGGAACACCTCGGTCGCGGATGCCAGCGGCGCGCCGCGCGCCAGCCGCTTGACGATGAACGGATAGCCCGACGCGGTCAGGCTGTCCTTGTCCCAGTCGGTCGCGACCAGGATGTGGTCCTTGTCCTCCCAGGTGAAGTCGTGCTTGCCGTCGGGCAAGTGAAAGCCACCCGCCACGAACTGGCCGGTCTGGAGATCGAACTCGCGCACTTCCACCGCGTCGGCGCCGCCGTCGGACAGCGCCACCAGGCACAGCCGCTCGGCCGGGCGCAGGCAGTCGGCCCCCTTGTAGACCCACGACTTGCCCTCGGCCTTGCCTAGCGCGTCGATGTCGAGAACGGTCTTCCACTCGGGATTGGCGGTGCGATAGCTCGCCAGCGTGGTCTTGCGCCAAATCCCGCGCAAGTGTTCCGCATCCTGCCAGAAATTGTATATCTCGCCGTTGAGGAAACTGGGCGCGGGAATCCGGTCGCGGGCGCCGGCGATGGCGAGGGCCTGGTCGTATAGCTGCTGGTAGCGCGGGTCGGCCTCGAGCCGCTTCTCGGTAACGGCGTTATGCGCGTTTACCCATTCCATCACCCGCGGCGTGGTCCATTCCTCCAGCCACTGGTACGGATCGGAGCCTTCTGCGGCGGGCGCGGTGGTTGCGGCTGCGGGCGAGGTGGGGGCTGCGGCCTGGGCGTCAGCGGTCACGGGAACGGCAACGGCGCTGGCAAGTAGCGCGGCAAGGATGGGGCGCATGGAAGTCCTTTGAGAAGCATGACGTTGCCGCAGCCTAGCGCGCGCGCGCCGCGGGGCAAGCACCGCATCGATGGACGGCCGATGGCCGCCTACCAACCTGCCGGTCGGCTCGGGGGTTGTCCCGCGAGAGGAAGGGCGGCATAGGCGGCGCCTTCGACGGACTCGCTTGCGAGTGGCTCGGCCCGGCGCCTATCCCCGGGACAATCCGGCACCTTTTGCGTGCCGTTGATCATCATTCGGATTTTGACATGACCGCACTTGCCACGCTTCGCCGCGATTGGCTGTCCCGCCCGCGCGCCGACGTGCTCGCCGGCATCGTCGTCGCGCTGGCGCTGATCCCGGAGGCGATCGGGTTTTCCGTGATCGCCGGGGTGGATCCAAGGGTCGGGCTCTACGCATCGGTCGCGATCGCGATGGTGATCGCGTTCACCGGCGGCCGGCCGGGCATGATTTCGGCAGCCACCGCCGCGGTGGCCGTGCTGGTTGGACCGCTGGTGCGCGATCACGGGGTCGACTACCTATTCGCGGCCACGATCCTGATGGGGCTGTTCCAGATCGCCGCGGGGCTGCTGCGGCTGGACCTGCTGATGCAGTTCGTGTCGCGATCGGTCATCACCGGGTTCGTCAACGCGCTGGCCATCCTGATCTTCATGGCGCAGCTGCCGCAGCTGACCGGGGTGACCTGGCAGGCCTATGCGATGATCGCTGGTGGTCTGGCCATCATCTACCTGCTGCCGCGCCTGACCAGGGCGGTACCGTCGCCATTGGCGGCCATCCTGGTGCTGGCGGGCATCGGCATCTACACTGGCGCGCCGGTCAACACGGTGGACGACATGGGCACCCTGCCCGACGGCCTGCCCAGCCTGGCGCTGCCGCAGGTGCCGCTGACTTGGCAGACCTTCCAGATCATCGCTCCCTACGCGCTTGCGATGGCGGCCGTCGGCCTGCTGGAATCTCTGCTGACCGCGCAGATCGTCGACGACATGACCGACACTGAAAGTGACAAGCGCCGCGAATGCGGCGGCCAGGGGATTGCCAATATCGCTGCCGCGCTCGTGGGCGGGATGGGCGGCTGCGCGATGATCGGCCAGTCGGTAATCAACGTCACCTCGGGCGGGCGCGGCCGGCTGTCGACGCTGACCGCGGGCGCGTTCCTGCTGTTTCTGCTGACCGTGCTGGGTCCGTTCGTGGGCCGCATTCCGATGCCGGCGCTGGTGGCGGTGATGATCATGGTCTCGATCGGAACGTTCAGCTGGAATTCGATTCCCAACTTGCGCCATCATCCCTGGCCTTCGTCGGTCGTAATGCTGACGACCGTGTTCGTGGTGGTGGGCACGCACGACCTGTCACTGGGTGTCCTGGCAGGAGTTTTGCTGTCGGGGATCTTTTTCGCCGGCAAAGTCCAGCGGATGTTCGCGGTCGAGCGCACGCTGTCCGACAACGGGGAGCGCGCGACCTACCGCGTGTCGGGGCAAATCTTCTTCGCCTCGGTCGGGCGGTTCGTTACCGCGATGAACGGGCCGGAGACGGCGCGGCATGTCCTGATCGACATGACCGCGGCGCATTTCTGGGATATTTCGGGCGTCGCCGCACTCGACAAGATCGTCGCGAGGCTGCGCCGTGACGGGCGCGTGGTCGACGTGGTGGGCTATAACCGGGCCAGCGCCGATATCGTCGACCGCTTCGCGCTGCACGACAAGACCGGCGTCGAAATGGGCGTCGTCCCCCATTAAGCGCGGGTGGATGACCGGCGCTAGTACTTGCCCCAGACGAACTTGCTGCTGAGCGCGAAATTCCACACCGAGCCGACTACGATGCCCGACAGCGCGGCGGGGTACTCGTGCATTCCGAAACGCACGAGAACCGCGGCAACGCCGACGTTGGCAAGCAGCCCGACCGAGCAGGTCAGCGCGAACTTGGCCCAGCCCCGCGCCAGCGCGACGAAACCGACCAGGCGCTTGTCGGCATAGGTCAACGCGTTGTTGAGGATGAAGTTGAACGTCATCGCCACGACCGCGGCGACCGTCTGGCCGACTTCGAACGGGGTGACGATCGTGCCCATCAGCGTGCCGCCGAAGATGCGCATGAACGTGGCCAGGATCGCCATGTGGATGACCACACCCAGCGCGCCGATCGTGCCGAACAGCGCGAAGCGGGTCGGGATGATCCGGCCCAGCCACTTGTCGTAGAGACCGACCAGGAATTCGAACACGACGGTCCGGTCCAGCTTCGATTCGCCTTCGGCGCGGGCGGCGAAGGCGAGCGGGAATTCCTTGACCTTGAGCGGCGCTTCGACGGTGGCGAGAATGTCGAGCAGGATCTTGAAACCGACGCCCGACAGCCGGTGCGCATCCTTCCTGAGCACTTCGGTGCGGAGCAGGAAGTAACCGCTCATCGGGTCGGTCAGCGTTACCCCGGTGACCTTGCGGGCCAGCTTGTTGGCCATGCCGCTCGCCTTGACGCGGTCGGGGCGGCCCCAGGCCTCGGTGCTGGCGCCCTCGGCGAACCGGCTGGCGTAGGCAAGGTCGAAGCCGTCCTCGGCCACCGCCTTCAGCATGCCAGGCAACAGCGCCGGATCATGCTGGTGATCGGCGTCCATCACCGCGGCGCAAGGCGCGGCGGTGGCGCACATCCCTTCGATCGCTGCGGAAGCCAGCCCGCGCCGGCCGATGCGCTGGATCACGCGGATGCGCGGGTCGGCCAGCGAAATGGCCCGCGCCTCGTCGGCAGTGCCGTCGGCGCTGTTGTCGTCGACGATGATCGCTTCCCAGGCGATGCCTTCCAGCGCGGTGGACAGGCGTTCGACCAGCGCGCGCAGGTTACCGCGCTCGTTGAGCGTCGGCAGCACGACGGCGAGTTGCAACGGAGGGAGGTGAAGCGAAGAGGTCATCGGTTCCGGCATTGTCGTTTTCATTCAGGCCAACCGCTCTACGACCGCATCGCCGATCGCGCGAGTCCCGTGGCTGCCGCCAAGGTCCGCCCCGCGAATCCCCGCCGCCAGCGCCGCAGCGACCGCCGCCTCGACCCGCGCAGCGTCGGCTTCCAGACCGAACGAGTG
This sequence comes from Parablastomonas sp. CN1-191, assembly GCF_049354825.1. GTDB lineage: Bacteria > Pseudomonadota > Alphaproteobacteria > Sphingomonadales > Sphingomonadaceae > Novosphingobium. The sequence continues at coordinate 1,435,993 of NZ_CP186480.1, forward strand.
GCGCAGCATCATCGCTGCGGACAGGATCGTCGCCATGGGATTTGCCACGTCCTTGCCGGCGATATCGGGGGCGCTCCCGTGAATCGGCTCGTAAAGGCCGACCGTGCCATTGCCCAGCGCGGCCGATGCCAGCAGACCGATCGAGCCCACGCACATCGACGCCTGGTCCGACAGGATGTCGCCGAACAGGTTGCCGGTAACGATGACGTCGAACTGGCCGGGATTGCGAACCAGCTGCATCGCTGCATTGTCGACGTACATGTGAGTCAATTCGACGTCAGTGTACTCGCCGGCGATCGCGGTGACGGTGTCGCGCCACACCTGGCTGGTTTCAAGGACGTTGGCCTTGTCGACCGAGCAGAGGCGGCCGCCGCGTCCGCGAGCGGCCTTGAAGCCGACGTGGGCGATGCGCGCGACCTCGGCCTCGGTGTAGCTCATCATGTCCCAGCCGCGGCGGCTTCCGTCGGTCAGGGTGTCGATGCCCTTGTCGCCGAAGTAAACGTCGCCGTTCAATTCGCGGACGATCAAGAGGTTGATCGCGCGCGCCACTTCGGGGCGTAGTGCGCTGGCATCCTCGAGCCCGGCAAACATCGTCGCCGGGCGCAGGTTGGCGAACAGGCCCAGCGCCTTGCGCAGGCCCAGGATCGCTTGTTCGGGGCGTAGGGCGCGATCGAGCCCATCGCAGGCAGGATCACCGACCGCGCCGAACAGCACCGCGCCTGCAGCATGAGCGACCTGCAGCGTTTCGGGCGGAAGCGGGTGGCCGTGGCGCTTGCAGGCGATCCCGCCGACGTCGCCCTCGACCAGGGTCAGGCCGGGAAGCGCCAGCGCCTCGAGCACGCGGACAGCTTCGCCGATGACCTCGGGCCCGATGCCGTCGCCGGGAAACAGCGCTACTTTCATCAAAGACCCCGCCTAGCCGATCCGCGCCAGCCGCTCTCGCAGCAGGTGCCGCGCGCCCATAACATCGCCGCGGCGATCGGCAAGCAGGTAGCGCTCCACCAGCGGAGCGAGCGCGTCGAGCGCGGCAAGGTTGGCCTCCCATTCGCCGGGCGCGGGCCGCGGCGTGTTGCCATAGCCCAGTTCGCGCAGCACGAGGCCTTCGTAGGCGACCAGGCCCGGCACCCAGCCGCGCGCCGACGGGGCCCCGCACACCGCGTCGAGCAATCCGCCCAGCGCAGCGTGGATCGCCGGATAGGCATGACGTTCAGGCAGGGCCGTTGCCGCCAATGCGGTTGCCCAGGTTATGGCAGCGGCGGGCAGCGGTTCGGCCAGGAACGGTCCGCGGCTTGCAAGAAGTTCGACTTTCGCGAACGGCAGCTGGCTGTCCGACCGCGCAGAAATGTCCGCCGCCACCAGGTTGCCGGGGATCAGGACGGGGCGCATCTGCCGCCCACGTCCGCCGGCGACGTAAGCGGCGATGAGGCCGTTTTCCGCCGTCAGCAACCGCGCGATGACGCCGGTTTCACCGTGCGCGCGGGCAGCAACGACGATCGCGGGGGCGGAGAGACGCATCGCTCCGCCCCTACTGCATCAATTGGTCATGCGCACCTCGGTTCGCGCTTTACGCCAGCATGCGAACCTTGGGCTCGCGGGCCCAGTGCCGCGCCGGTGCAACGCCCGCGAACTTGTCGTTCGGGATGACGCCCTCGTCCGGTTCGATCCCCAGCTTGTCGAGGATGAATTCCTTGGTGGCCGGGCAATAACCGATGGTCTTGCAGTGGCTGTAGGCGTCCATGAACCAGCCCAGCGCGGCCGAATCCATCGCCAGCTTCTTGGCGTTGTCGGGCATGATCGCGCAGGCGACCGCGTCGAACAGGACCGAGGGCGACCCGGCCAGCTGGCCGTCGGCCTTGAGCGTGCCGCCCTTGACCTTGAGTTCGCCGATCTTCGGGGCGACAAGAAAGACGCTGCCGCCGTCCTTTTCGACCGCCGTCTTGATGCCGTTGATCGCCTCGAGGCTGGAGCCTTCGTCGAACAGGATCGCGACCTTGCGGCCTTTCATCGGCGGCTGGCCATGCTCGAGGATCGAGAGAGCCGGCGAAGGCTTCATGTCGACCGGTTCGCGCGCTGCCTCGGCCGCATCGGGCAAATCCATCGCCAGGCCCGCGGCAACCCGCTTGGCGAGATCCTCGTCGATGTTGCGCAGGCGGCTGAGAATGCGCTGCGGCACTTGCGGCAACAGGCATTTCGACAGCTCGAACACGATCGCCGAGGCGATGTGCGCCTGCTCGATCGGCTGCTGCGAGCGGTAGAACAGCCGCGCCTGGCTATAGTGATCGGCGAACAGTTCCGGCCGCACGCGCAACCGTTCGCCGCTTTCGCTGCCGGTGTCGCTGGCGGCGAAGCTCGTGAAGCCCGTCGCCGGGCTTTCGCGCGGGCCGCCGTCCTCGCCCGCATCGCCCAGGCTGTTGGGCTCGTAATTGGCGCGGCCCTTGGGCACTTGCGTCTGCATCAACCCATCGCGGTTGAAGTTGTGCATCGGGCAACGCGGCGCGTTGATCGGGATCTGGTGGAAGTTAGTGGTCCCCAGCCGCGATTTCTGCGTGTCGAGGTAGGAAAACAGCCGCCCTTGCAGCAGCGGATCGGCAGTGAAGTCGATGCCCGGCACGACGTTGCCCGGACAGTACGCCGCCTGTTCGGTTTCGGCAAAGAAATTGTCCGGATTGCGGTTGAGCGTCATGCGCCCGACGATCTGGACCGGGAGGTCCTCTTCCGGAATCAGCTTCGTGGAATCGAGCACGTCGTAGGGCTGGGCCTTGGCGAAATCCTCGTCGAATATCTGCAGGCCCAGGTCCCAGGCGGGAAAATCGCCCGCCTCGATCGCCTCGAACAGATCGCGGCGATGGTAATCGGGATCGGCGCCGGCGATCTTTACCGCTTCGTCCCACGTGGTCGACTGAAGGCCCAGCACGGGCTTCCAGTGGAACTTGCAGAAGGTCGATTCGCCCGCGGCGTTCACCAGGCGGAAGGTGTGAATGCCGAAGCCTTCGATCATGCGCAGGCTGCGCGGGATGGCGCGGTCGCTCATCGCCCACATGATCATGTGCATCGATTCAGGCATCAGCCCGATGAAGTCCCAGAAGGTGTCGTGCGCAGAGGCGGCCTGCGGATAGCCCTTGTCGGCCTCCATTTTCACGCTGTGGATCAGGTCGGGGAACTTGATCGCATCCTGGATGAAGAACACCGGGATGTTGTTGCCGACCAGGTCCCAGTTGCCTTCGTCGGTATAGAACTTGACCGCAAAGCCGCGTACGTCGCGCGGGGTGTCGACACTCCCGGCTCCGCCCGCCACCGTAGAGATACGGGTGAACACTTCGGTCTGTTTGCCCTTGGCCTGGAACGGCGCCGCCCGCGTCAGTTCGGGAATGGCCTTCGTGCATTCGAACACGCCGTGTGCCGCCGAACCGCGGGCATGGACGATCCGCTCGGGAATGCGCTCGTGATCGAAGTGGAAGATCTTCTCGCGCAGCACGAAGTCCTCGAGCAGCGTCGGCCCGCGGGCGCCGCTCTTGAGGCTGTTCTGGTTGTCGGAAACGCGGATGCCCTGGTTCGTGGTCAGGAAGGCGGTATCGTCGGCGCCCTTGGCGGCCTGCTGGTGCGTTTCACCGCCGTCGCCGGCAGCGGTATCGAAAGCAGTGGTTTTGCTGGGGGCCTTGGCCATGGTCGTCGTCTCTCCTGCTGTCCCAGGAAGACGACTGGCAGCATCGGGTGTTCCCTGCCGCCGCGAATAAAGCGGCCGCGTTCAGCCGGATCAGGAGGTGGGCTTGGCTTCCAGCGCAGCCAGCCGCTTTTCCAGCGCGTCCGCCTTGTCGGCAGCGGCGGCGGCCATCGCCTTGACCGCGTCGAACTCTTCACGGCTGACGAAGTCCAGACCGCCCATCGCTTCCTTCATCCGCTCGCGCGCGGCATCGCGCGCCTCGCGGCCCATCCCGGCCATCGTGCCGGCGGCGCTGTTAAGCAGCTTGACGAAGTCGGCGATCATGGGGTTTTCGCTTTGCATGGCCGTTATGTGGGATGCGCCGCGCTAGATGGCAAGCCGCGCCGCCGCGCCCGAGCTGTCGACCCCGTCGGCGCCCGGATTGGCGGCAAGGAACTGGTAATTGAGCGCGGTCGCGAACAGGATCCACGCCAGGTAGGGTAGCAGCAGCGCCCCCGCGAGCCAGCGCACCCGCCAGAACGCGATCGTGGTGACGATCACCAGCACGTCGAGCAGCGCGATCACGCCCAGCGCCCAGGTCATCCGGTGCAGCCCGAAGAACACCGGCGTCCAGGCAAGATTGACCGCCAGCTGGACAACGAACAGCACCAGAGCGCCGCTGCGCCCGCGCGCCCCGTAAGCGGCCGCGACCATCGCCGCGGCAAGGCCGATCAGGACGTAAAGGATGGACCAAACGATCCCGAAGGCCGCCGGCGGGGGGTAGATCGACGGCTTGACCAGCGCAGCGAACCAGTCGTTGCCCGGGCCGCTGTTCGCCAGCCGCCCAGACAGGAAACCCAGCAGCAGCACCGCGGGCACGATGAACAGCGCACGACGCAGAAACAAACCGCGCAGCTGGGCGCGAGAGGCGAGCATGGTCATGGCAGTCAGGACCCCGGATCGTTCGATTCGGCGGCGGTTGTGGCCTGCCTGCGCCTGCTGCTCAACCCCGGGCGGCGGACAGCAGGAACTCGACGTTGCCTTCCGGCCCGGTGATCGGGCTACGCTCGATCCCGTCGACGCGCCAGCCGGTGCCTTCCAGCCAGCCGCGCACCTCGTCGCAGACGCGGGCGTGCAGCGCGGGATCGCGCACCACCCCGCCCTTGCCGACTTCGCCCCGGCCGACTTCGAACTGGGGCTTGATCAGCGCGACCAGGCGGCACGCGGGCGCCGCCAGAACCAGCGGAACCTCCAGCACCTTTGCCAGCCCGATGAAGCTGGCATCGCATACCACCCAGTCGCACGGCCGGTCGATCTGCGCGCTCGTCAGGATCCGCGCGCTGGTCTGTTCCAGGACGGTCACGCGCGGGTCCTGGCGCAATTTCCAGGCCAGCTGGTTGGTGCCCGAATCGACCGCGAAAACGTGCGCCGCGCCCTTTTGCAGCAGCACATCGGTGAAGCCGCCGGTGGAACTGCCGATATCCATCGCCGTGGCGCCCGCCGGGTCGAGGCCGAAATGCTCTATCGCGTGGGCCAGCTTGATGCCGCCACGGCTGACCCACGGATGGTCGCGGCCGCGCACCTCCAGCGCCGCGTCGCCGGCGAGCGGCTGCCCCGGCTTGGCGATCCTGGTTTCCCCAGAATAGACCAGCCCGGCAAGGACCAGCGCCGAGGCGCGGGTGCGGCTTTCCACCAGCCCGCGTTCGACCAGCAACTGGTCGACGCGCGCCTTTTTGGCACGGCTGGGCGGATCGGATCGGGTCATCGAGGGCTTGCGGGTTGTTAGCGAAGCCGCCTCCTTCCATAGGGGGAGCATGAAGGCAATTCCCGTCGCTCGCACCCTTGCCGCCGCCATGCTGACCGTGGCGGTGGCCGCCTGCGCGACGCCGCGGCCCGCCCCGCCGCCGCCGCCGCGCCCGGCGCCGCGGCCCGCCCCCGCGCCGCCGCCAGTCGCCGATTGGCGCGACCGCGCGCAGAGCCCGGGCACCTGGACGCTGACGTTGGCGGGCGGGCATACCCGCGCCGATTTCGGCCTGGCCGGGCAGCCCGCCCTGCGGCTGGCGTGCGAGACACCCGGCACGGTCACGCTGACACGCTTCGCCCCCGCCACCGCTGCGCGCGTGCCGGTGGTGGTCACGACCACCGCGCAGCGGCGGATGCTGGACGGAACGGTCGGCGCCGGCGCCATCGCGGTGGCGCTCCCGGCGCGCGACCCGCTACTCGACGCGATGGCCTATTCACGCGGGCGTTTCATGGTCGAGGCAGGCGGCAGCGAGGCGATGCTGGTCCCGAGCTGGCCCGAGGTCAGTCGCGTGATCGAGGATTGCCGCTGAAGCCGCTGTGGAAAAGCCGCGCGAAGTCGCGGATTCTGACGCCAAAAAAAAATTACTCAAGACTTGTTGTGCGCGGCCGAATGATTCACACATTCGGCAAGGCCCACCGGGCTCGCCGGTGGCCCCGGGCTTCCCTGATCGGAAGCTCCTGGCTCAACAGCGCGAAAGGAGGTGACCGATGTCTCATGGTTCAGCAGGGAGGTCGGAAATCCGCGCCATGGAGCATTATCGCTGACGTCGCGATAGAGGCTTCGTGAGCGGCTCTCTTTCGGCCGCTGACCATGCGAAGGGCGGTACCTGCCACGGCGGGGCCGCCCTTCTCATTTACGCCGCTTGGCGAATATTTCACAAAACTTGATTTCCCGGCACGTTTCGTTCACGCGCCGCGCGAGGAGAACCTGCCATGGCGACGCTCGCCGATCCCGCCTTTGCCCGCCAGCCACACCCCGCTCCCGTCCCCGGCGCCACCCGCGTCGAAGCGCTGCGCGATCCCGGTTTCGGCAAGATATTCTCCGACCACATGGTCGTTATCGACTGGTCCGAAGCGAAGGGCTGGCACAATGCAACGATCGGCCCGCGCGGTCCGATCGCGCTCGATCCGGCCGCTGCGGTGCTGCACTATGCGCAGGAGATCTTCGAGGGGCTCAAGGCCTATCGCACCGCCGACGGAGGCACCGCGCTGTTTCGTCCGCAGGCAAACGCCGCGCGCTTCAACCGCTCGGCCGCGCGCCTGGCGATGCCGGACCTGCCCGAGGCGCTGTTCATCGGCGCGATCAAGGAACTGGTCGCAACCGACCGCGAGTGGTTTCCCCCGGTCGACGGCGGGTCGCTTTACCTTCGCCCGTTCATGTTCGCGTCCGAGGCGTTCCTTGGCGTGCGCCCGGCCAGGGAATACAAGTTCGTCGTCATCGCCAGCCCCGCGGGCAATTATTTCAAGTCGGGCGCGCCGGCGGTGTCGATCTGGGTCAGCAGCGACTACACCCGCGCCGCGCCTGGCGGCACCGGCGCTGCCAAGTGCGGCGGCAACTATGCCGCCAGCCTGGTGCCCCAGGCCGAGGCTATCGCGCGCGGACATGACCAGGTGGTCTTCCTTGACGCGGCGGAGCATCGCTGGATCGAGGAACTTGGCGGCATGAACCTGTTCTTCGTCATGGCCGACGGCAGCGTGATCACGCCCCCGCTGGGCGGCACGATCCTGCCCGGCATCACCCGCGACAGCCTGATCGACCTGATGCACGACGAGGGGCTGACCGTGCGCGAGGAGCGCTATGGCATCGACCAGTGGCGCGCCGACGCCGCATCGGGCGCCTTGGTGGAGACGTTCGCGTGCGGCACGGCCGCTGTCGTAACTGCGGTAGGCAAGGTGGCCGGCCACGACGGCGAATTCACGATCGGGGCAGGCACGCCGGGCCAGCTGACCCAGAAGCTGCGCAGCCGCCTGGTGGCTATCCAGCGCGGCGAAGCGCCCGATCCACACGGCTGGGTCGTCAGGCTGGACTGATCATTTTCCCGGGTTGGGCCGCAGTGTCCTGAACTCGCTGCCCGCCTTCCACGTCGGCCAGGCAGCACCGTCCGCCAATCCGGCGCCGACACGGGCCAGCAGGTCGATGTCCATCGCCGCCCCGTCTAGGTTCCAGCTCGGATCCCAGGCGTCGCAGGCCTGGTGGTAGCACTTGCCGGTGTAGGCATCGATCCAGGCCTGCCCGGCGGGCCGGCCGCCCGTCACCAGGTCGCTGGCCCCGGCTATCCCCATCTGCAGCAGAACGGGCACGCCGCGCTTGGCGAAGCTGAAATGATCGGCGCGGTAGAACAGCCCGCGCTCGGGCAGGTTTTCGGGTGTCACCGTGCGGCCCTGCGCCGCGGCGGCTTTCGCCATGTCCTCCTCTAGGCTGGACTGGCCTTCGCCAACCAGGATCGTGTCGCGCGCGGGGCCGGCGGTCTGCAAGATGTCGAGCGTCAGGTTGGCGACGGTCTTGTCGAGTGGGAACGTCGGGTTGCGGGCATAGAACTCGGAGCCGAGCAGACCGCGTTCCTCCGCGGTCCAGAACCCGAACAGGACGCTGCGGCGCGGCGCGGGCGCGGCTTTAAAGCGGCGGGCGATTTCCAGCAGTCCGGCGACGCCCAGTGCATCGTCGTTCGCACCGGCGCGATAGATCCGCCCCTGCGCATCGGCCGGGCCGGCGCCGTAAGCATCCCAGTGGGCACCAAACATCACCGCCTCGTCAGCGGCGGCGGTGCCTGGGATCTTCGCGAGCACGTTGTGGCTGGTCACCGTCTCGCGCGTGACCGGCACGTCGGCGGTGAAGGTGGCGCCGTTCATGGCCACCGCCTTGAACGCGGCGGACCGCGCTGCGACACGCAGCTTCGCCAGGTCCATCCCCGCGCCCGCGAACAGCCTGCTCGCCGCGTCGCCCGACAGCCAGCCCTGGAGCTGCAGCGGCGTGTCCTCGCCCGCCAGCGCATAGTTCTCGCCGTTGGGGCTGATGACCACATTCCAGCCATAGCCCGCGCCCGGCGTATCGTGCACGATCAGCGCACCCACCGCGCCGCGCCGGGCCGCTTCCTCGAACTTGTAGGTCCAGCGCCCGTAATAGGTCATCCGCTTACCGCCGAACGTGCCGGCGACCTTGTCGCCCTTGGTGGCTTCGAAATCGGGGTCGTTGACCAGGAACACGGCGACCTTGCCCTTGAGGTCCATGCCCTTGAAATCGTCCCACTTGCGCTCGGGCGCGCTGACGCCGTAGCCGACGAAGACCAGCGGCGCGGCCGCGATCGCGGCGCGGTCCGCATCGCGCACGGTCGAGACATAGATGTCCTGCTTGAACGCCAGCGGCAGCGGCCCGGCGCGCGTTTGTGCCGCCAGCGTGGCGGGAGTGCCAAGCCGGGTATGCAGCAGCGGCACCGACTGCACCCAGGCGCCGTCCTTGCCGCCGGGTTCCAATCCCAGCCCTTGCAACCGCGCGATCAGGTAGCCGATCGTGCGATCCTCGCCCCGCGTGCCGGGTGCGCGCCCCTCGAACGTGTCGCTTGCCAGCGTGCGGACAGTCTCGGTCAGGCGCGCCGTGTCGATCGGGACGGCGGCGGGTCGATCCTGTGCAACAGCGGGCACGGTGAGCGCGGCGACGGCAGCCGCGAGAAGATATTTGTGCATGGCGCAAAGGACTAGCCGATCCAGCGCGGGGTGAAAGCTATTCTTGTCCGCCGGCGCCCTTGCAGGGGGCGGCCGGGTCGCTACCTCTGCCCGGAACGCAAGCGAAGGAGCACCCGATGGCCGACGACTATACGCCCCCCGAAGTCTGGACCTGGGAGCCCGGCAACGGCGGCGCCTTCGCGGCGATCAACCGTCCCACCAGCGGCGCCCAGGTCGACAAGGCGCTGCCCGAAGGAGAGCATCCGTTCCAGCTCTATTCGCTGGGCACGCCCAACGGGCAGAAGGTGACGATCCTGTTCGAGGAGCTGCTCGAGGCCGGCTTCAGCGATGCCGAGTACGACGCCTGGCTGATCAACATCGGCGATGGTGAGCAGTTCACCAGCGGTTTCGTCGCGCTCAATCCCAATTCCAAGATTCCCGCCCTGCTCGACAAGTCGGGGTCCGAACCGTTCCGCGTTTTCGAAAGCGGCGCGATCCTGCTGCACCTTGCGGAAAAGTTCGGCGCCTTCATTCCTACCGATGCCAAGGGCCGGGCCGAATGCCTGTCATGGCTGATGTGGCAGATGGGCAGCGCCCCGTTCATCGGCGGCGGCTTCGGGCATTTCTACCACTACGCCCCGGCCAAGATCGAATACGCCATCGACCGCTACGCGATGGAGACCAAGCGCCTGTTCGACGTCGCCGACAAGCGGCTGGGCGAAGCGCGCTACTTGGCCGGCGACGACTACACCATCGCCGACATGGCGGCCTACGGCTGGCTGGGCGCGATCGCCAAGGGGCTCGCCTACGGCAACGCCGCGACATTTCTGTCGGTCCACGAATACGTCAACGTCCAGCGCTGGGTCGATGAGCTGACCGCGCGGCCGGGCCTGCGCCGGGGCCGCGTGGTCGGCCGCGCCTCAGCGGGCGAAGGCCGCTATCTGAAGGAACGTCACTCGGCCGAGGACTTCAAGGCGCTGGAACCCGGCGTCATCTGAACCCGTTCGGCGGGCCGATCGTTGGCGGGACGGGGCGGCGCGCCGGTGCGGACCCGGTCCGTCACCGGGTGCCGTGCCCGCGACGCGCTGGCGCGCGACCCGCCGACCAGAACCTGCAGGTCGTATAGCGCGCGCGCCAGCCCGATGCCGGGTACGGCGGCGATGTAACGCGGGTGCCAGGTCGGCCCGAACTTGGCCTTGAAGGCGCGCAGGCCCGCGAAGCCGTAGATGCTGCCGCCGTGGCGATAAAGGAACGCTCCCGCCCGCGCCCACACGGTCGCCAGCCGCCGCGCCGCAAGTCCCGACAAGGGCGCGAGGCCAAGGTTGAAGGTGGCATAGCCCTGCGCGTGGCCCCAGCGCATGATCTCGACCAGCAGCAGGTCCATTCCGCCCGGCGGCATCGCGGCATCGTGGCGCATCAGGTCGATCGAGAGTTCGCCTCCGCGCCGCGCCTGCAGCAAGTTGGCGAAGGCGACGATCCGATCGTCGACCCGCAAGATCGCGAAGTCGCATTGGACGAGGTAGGAAGGGTCGAACCGCCCAATGCTGAAGGCCTTTTCGCCCTGCCCCTTGGCCGCAAGCCAGCTGGCGGAAATCCGCTCAAGCACGGGCAGGATCGCGGGAACGTTGGCGGCGGGAACGAATTCGACCGTCGCGCCCGCGCGCAGCGCGCGGCGTTCCGAATGGCGCAAGTTGCGAAAGGCCGGGCCCTCCAGCGAAAAGGTTGCCAGCTGGACGTGGGCTTCCTCGCCGTATTTGATGATCTGCAGGCCCAGGTCGATGGCGAAGGGCAGCACGGCGGGCGAAACCTGGTACAGCAGAAGCCGTCCCTGCGCCGCGTCGGCACGCTCTCGCAGTTCCCATAACAGGCCGGACCAGCGGTCCTGCGGCCCGGCGGGATCGCCCAGCACGATCCAGCTGGCGCCCTGGATCTGATAAAGTACGAAGGCTGTCCCGTCGCTCGACGTCAGGATGCGCTTGTCGCCGACCAGCGCCAGCTTGGCATCTGCCCTTTCGACGTCGGCGACCAGGCGCGCGATGTCGCCCGGATCGCGGACGTCCTCGCCGCTGCGCGGACGCGCCGCGCTGAACAGCCATGCCACCGTCGCCGCGATCAGCATGACCGACGCCGCCAGGCTGGCCCTTAGCGCGCGCGACGCGCCCGAATGCCAGGCGAACTGCCACCACAAGTCGTTGCTGTAGGCGACGTGCTTGTGCGCGAAGAATGCGATCCACGCCGACAGCGCGACCGCGATCGTGCAGGCGGCCAGCCAGCCGCCCGAGAAGACGTCGAGCGTAAAGGCGGTGCGCCGGTAGAACGCCCGCCGCGACCACCCCAGCACCGCGGCGATGGCCAGCAGGATGGCGGCTTCCTCGTAATCGAAGCCCTTGGCGAGCGAGAACGCCGCCCCCGCGAACAGCAGCAGCCGCGTCAGGTGGAAGGCAGCATCGAGGCGGCGGAACAGCCCCGGCGCCAGCAGCAGCAGCGCGGTGCCGACCAGGCTGGCAGCGATGTGGGACGCCTCCACGAATGGCAGGGGCACGACCAGCCGCAGCGCCTGCAGGCGCGCGGGGATGGCGGGAAGCGACCCAGAAACGAGCAGGATCAGGCCGCCGGTGAAGGTCAGCGCTGCCAGCAGCGGCGGCGCCAGCGCCACCGCGATCGATTGCGATACGCCCAGCGCCGCGGTTACCGGGCGCCGCCAGGCGCGCAGCTCGTAAAGGGCCAGTACGATGCCCGCGACGCCGAGCGGGGCGAGATAATAGATCAGCCGATAGGCGATCAGCGCGGCGGCCAGTTCGGGCCGGTCGATCCCGGGCAGCGCCGCGATCATCGCCGCCTCGAACACCCCCAACCCACCCGGAACGTGTGTCAGCGTGGCGATCAGCAGCGCCGCGCAGTAGGCCGACAGAACCGCCGGAAACAACGCCGATCCCGCGCCGGGCAGCAGCACGAACAGGACCGCGCAGGCCAGCGTCACGTCGCAGGTCGCGATGGCCAGCGCGCCCGCGCCCTGCCGCGCGGTTGGCAGCGGCATCTGCCAGCGCAGCAGCGCGATGGAGCGGCGCCGGCGGCCGAGCACGGGCATCAGCCCGGCCAGCGCTGCCACTACGAGAGCCAGGATGATCGGCTGCGCGGCAGGTGCGACCGTCAGCGGACCCAGCGGGAACGGCGCCTGCCTCAGCGCGGTCGCCAGCCCGCCCGCGATGACCAGGCCGCCGTAGAAAAACGCGCCTGCCAGCGCCATGATGCGCCCGATGTCGCCCCCGCCGATGCCGTGCCCGGTGTAGAGCCGGTAGCGCGCCGAGCCACCGGTCAGCAGCGACAGGCCCAGGTTGTGGCTGAGCGTGTAGCTGACGAAGGAGGCCAGCGCCGCTGTCCGCCAGCGCAGCGGCCGGCCGATCACGCGCAGCGCCATCGCGTCGTAAAGCGTCAGCGCCAGATAGCTGCCGGCGGTGAACAGAACCGCGAGCGCCAACCGCGCCGCGCTGACCCCGTGCCAGGCCGCGCGGATATCGCGCATGCTGACTTCGCCGAGCAGGCGGTCGACCGCGAACAGCCCCAGCCCCGCCAGGACCACCACCGCGCCCAGCGCCACAAGCCGCCGGGCCGACGCCGAAAGCGCGATGGGGACCACCGGGGGGGCGTCAGGCCCGGCGCCAGATCTGCGACTTGCAGACCAGCCCGGCAAGGATGCAGCCGCTGACCTTCAGTTTGCCGCCGCCCTGCAGTTCGAGCGTCGACGAAAAGCGGTGGCCCATATCGGGCACGAAAACGTGGCCCGACCACCGGCCCGGGCCCGACGGCCGATAGTCCTGAAGCAATTCGGTGCCGACCAGCCGGGCGGTGCCGCCCTCGCGGGCTTCCTCCTCGGCGCCGGGCGTTGCCCAGACCACGCGGCCGCACAGACTTTCGCCGCACTGTTCGGTGCGGACCTTCACGCTGTTGAACGGGTTGATCCAGATCATTCCGTCGATGCCGGGCGGCGGGCTTGCGTACGCGGGCTGCCCCGTCGCGGCCAGCGCGAGGGCGGCGGCAAGGCACAGGGGAAAACGCGCAAACCTGGACATCGGCGCCTCGGGCAGGCCAGAACGGCAGCCCTCGCCGCTGCGCCCGCAAAGCTTAACGCAAGCTGATGCTCACGCCGATTGCCTGCACGACCGCGGCATTGATCGCCGCGTTATCGAAGCGCAGCAAGTGGCCGCCGGGCAAAACGACGTGGCGGACGCGCACCCCGCCGAACTCGCCGCACGGCGATGCCGCCTCGTCACGCCCCGAAATGCAGGTGAGCGGAAGCCACGTCAGATCGCGCAGCGTATCCATCGCCGCCTCGTCGGGGCGCCCCCATTCAAGCATTTCGCGCAACGAAACCTCGAAATAGAGCGCGCGAGTCGGCACGATCAGGACGGCGCCGCGCACGGCTTCGCGCCGGGCTGGCGAAAGGCCTGCCAGTCCGACTTGCGCGGCGTCGGCGCCCAGCGAATGACCGATGACGACCACGTGGCGTCCCGGCGCCAGCGCCTGCGCGCGCGCGATCGCCCGATCGAGCAGCGCGGCGATCTCAGCCGGCTGGCGGTGGCGGCGAAAAAACGTCAGCGAATTGATCGCGACGACGGGAATGCCCCGGCTCGTCAGCGCGGCGATGGTCGGTTGCCCGGCCCCGAGCCGCAAGCCCACATCGCTTGAAAGATAGACCGCGGCGAGATTGCTGCCGTGCCGGGTGCCGGCCGGATAGATGGAAATCGCGTCCGCGTTGAAATAGCCGGACCAGGCGAGCAGCGCGGCGATCGAAGCAGCGAGCGCCGCCAGCCAGGTGGCGCCGCGGCGCCAGCGAGACGATCTTCGGGCCATGCAATCCGCGTCCTGGGGCGCAGGTCGTCCGCGCCGCGCCTGCTTGCCGGGCCGGATTGCGGATTGCAAACGGGATGTGAATAGGCGCGGGCGTTGCGAGACTGGCTGGGGCGGCAGGAGTCGAACCCTTCTCAAGCAAACTGCCGCAGATTACCGTAAGTTATTGACCAGCCGGCGTATATGTTACATCTGAATGCTACAGTAGATGCTACAATCGGTTTCCGGGATAATGCTGGATAGGTATCTTTTCAAGCGGAAAAGCTCGAGGCAATGGCAGTTGCGCGTCCCAGTGCCAAAGGACGTGGTGGCTGCCTTCGGGACCGACCAGTTCACCCGCTCAATGCGCGAAACCGATCGCACCAAAGCTGCCGCCAAGGCTCTCCCAATCATTGCTGAACTAAACCAAAAATGGGCCGCGCTCCGAGCGAGTGAGGCTGCTCGGCTTCACGCTGCGACGCCGACCGAGTCTGACCTGCTCGGTATCACTTGGGATGCTTTCAAGCGCTCGCAAGCGATAGCGGTCGCAAAGCGAGAGGCGGTGCGCAATGAGGGTCCTTCTGCATACAGTAAATATGTCGCGAAGCAGGAAAGCGCTCAAGGCGGCCTTGTTCGCGACATAGTCAGCGGTCGAACGGATCGTTGGGAGGACGCCGCAATTCGCATTCTCCAAGGCCGAGGTTTCGAAGTCGACCGGGATGATGAAACCTTCCGTCGGTTTACAAGAATGCTGGCTGAGGCGACCGTCTCAGCCATTGATGTTGAAAACCGACGTGATCGAGGCGAGCTTGCAGCGAGGCCAAACAGCGCAGTGCTCGATCGCGCGCAGGTAGTTGCTGAGGGAAACGACAGCGGACACGCAGAACTCCCCTTTACGCTGCTGGTGGAGCAGTTTCTCAAGCTATGGAATGCGGACAGGTCTGGAGAGAAGCAAACCAACACCGAGCAGCAGAAGCGGGCCACCTTCAGGTTGTTCGCTGGGTTCTGCGGAGACGTGCCGATCGGCCAAATTACCGTAAAGAATGCCGCCGAATTTCGGGACGCGGTTAAATTGCTGGACCCGAATTGGTGTCGATCCCCGTCAGCCCGCGGCGGAACATGGGAATCTCTATCGTCGAGCTACGGAAACCATCCGACCGGGCTCTCGGATAGCACGATGAACCGCCACATGGCGACGTTGCAGAAGTTATGGGACTGGGCACGGAAGCGCGGCCACTGCTCTGGTGACAACCCCTTTGCTGGCTTCCACCGCAAGATCAGGGACGGCCGAAATGCTCAGTCATACCGAGCTTGGGAAAATGTTGAGCTCGCATGCCTCTTCAACCCGCCACCCAAGCGCGTCGATTTAACGGAGGTAATGCTCGTCGGACTGTTCACCGGCATGCGCCTGAATGAGATCGCCTCCCTGACGTGGAAGCAGCTTCGCTCGGAAGCCGGGGTCTACTACTTTCAGATTGATGATTCGAAGACAGCGGCGGGTGTTCGGCAGGTTCCAGTGCATCGAGCGCTAGAGTGGCTGCTCAAGCGCGAACGCGGTAGGGCGGAGGATCGGGTCTGGTCGACGTTCAATTTAGAGGGTCCCGGCAAAAAACCCGGCGCCGATGCCAGTAGAGAGTTCTCTCGCTTCAAAGCCCAGCGAGGGTTCGGCGGCGATCGCCAAAAGACGTTCCATTCTTTTCGGAAAAACGTGACACGCATCATGGAGCGCGCAGGCGTTCCCGAAAACGAATGGGCGCAGGTATTTGGGCATGAGCGCGGCTTCACATATCGGGTCTACAATCCCGACGGGATCGCACTCGCGCGCAAGTCAGAGATAATCGAGCTAATCAGTTACCCGGGATTAAACCTTCCCATCCCGGCTTGAGACACGAGGGAGCTGGGCTGCTGAGTTTGTGCAAGCCGAATTAGCGTGAACGGTTGCATGGCATCACAAACGCGCCTTTTGCTCGCGGGTTCGATGATGTTGGTGCAAGGCTTCGGGTATTCTCAACGCGCCCGAATTGGCAGCATCGAGTTGGAGTAAGCAGAGTCTTGCTAGGACTTCGACGCTTTGGCCAGGAAGGCGAAACTAGTTGGCCCACACAACAGACCGCGTCCCTTAACATTGACGGGTTTGGGTGGTTTCACCCTACCTAGGTGTAGGGCAAAAACGATTTGATCAGCGTTTGTCTTCCTCGACTGCCGTATTGGGGGGGCAAAAAAAAGCGCGAAAACACTCGACAAAACCCTAACTAACCACAATTAACACCGACCCTACCACAGGCATCGAGACTGCTGGACCGCTGTGTCTCACCCTAGTGTTGGCTACACGCCGCCGAATTTCACGCCGGGCCGAGAATGGCCTTAGCGGCATCGACGAAGCCAGACGATGTGTCCCTCCCTGTCAGCCGCTTCCAGAACCCTACGCGCGGTGGGTTCAGTCGATCGTTCATCGCAAGAGCGGCGAGACAGCACTCTTTTGCGAAACGAGAATCCTTTAACATCTTGGCCGTCAGCTCAATGTCTCGTTGCATCTCGTCAGGCGTAAGTTGCCCGGCCAACCCCGGTTCTCGCACCAGCATGTCGTCGCCGATGCCAGGCTGGAACCGGCCAAGCGCTCCAGCAAGGAAACAAAAGGCTTCTGCTTCTGCTCTGTCGGGACAATTGGCGATGGTGTTAAGCACCGCGTAGAGAATGGTCGCTTTCGGGAATGGCAGCTTAGTTTCATCGCGGAACGCCACGCCGTCCATACTGCCGACCATACCAGCAAAATACTTGGCGATCAGGGGCTCGGCTTGTCGATGCCGCTCCTGCCTCTCGTTTTCGGTTTCAGTGCTGGCCAATATCGCCTCCTACTTCTTCGAGTAACCAACACTAGGCGCGCGTTTAGCCAACCACCTTATCGAGTCGACCTTCAGGATCACCGCGGGCACCTGGGCGTGATGTTTGCCGGTGCTCCGTTCGACCTGCAACCCTCGGTCCATTGCGTTCTCCAAGGATGAATTAGCGCCCTCGCGTTCAAGACGCTTTAGCCTGTGGATGGCTGCAATCCGGCGGCACCGGCTAATCGGCACCATCCGGGTCATAGCTTGCCCGGCGTGCTAGGACTTCTTCTTGACCGGGACGAAGTTGGGTGCGGAGCTGCACGCAACGACCATCTTGCATCGAACTGGCTTACCAATGTGAGTAAGCTCTTTTTTGGTAAGCTGACCGTTGAGGTGGAGGCTGTGCGGCGCTGTATCGAAAATGGTCGAATGCGATGCAGCGGCAGTTCGTGTATCGGAATATCGCTTGACCCGTATTGCGATACACCCAAGGTATCGATGCACCTATTCGATACAGGAGACGAGCAATGTCTCGCGTCTTTGCATACTGCCGCGTTTCGACCGCCGAGCAAACCACCGACAACCAAGTGCGAGAGATCGCGTCTGCGGGCTTCCTAGTGGAAACCAGCCGGGTCATTTCTGAAACCATATCCGGCTCTATCGCGGCAATGGAGCGCAAGGGCTTCGCTCGACTCGTGGACAGGTTGGAGAGCGGAGACGTGCTGATAGTCACGAAGCTCGATCGCTTAGGGCGCAACGCCATGGACGTCAGGGCGACCGTTGAGAAACTCACTCGTGAGGGAGTCCGAGTGCATTGCCTTGCGCTTGGGGGCGTTGACCTGACCAGCGCGGCGGGGAAGATGACGATGGGTATCATCGGGGCCGTGGCGGAGTTCGAACGTGACCTACTGATCGAGCGCACTCAAGCTGGGCTGTTACGAGCTAAGGCACAGGGAAAGGTGCTCGGACGTCCATCGTCACTGTCGCCGGAACAGCTGGCTACGGTGCGTGCCAGAAGAGCTGAGGGCGTCTCACTCGGGATGCTCGCAAAGCAGTATGGCGTCAGCCGTGCTGCAATCCAGCGGGCGGCAAAACGCGACTGATACTTCTTGTCTCAGCGAACTGCCTCGCTGGGGCATACCGTGTGAGACAGCATTGGGTGTGGGTGGCGAAAGGTTGGCGTATCGACACACTCAAACCTCGATGTAAGATGAGACCATCGGGGGTCTGCAATCGTGTCCTTTCAAGAACTCGCTGAAGAATATGCCACAGCCGTGCGGATCGCCGCGAGAGCTTCGGTTGACGCCGAAGAGGAAGCACAGCTTACAACTCCGGTCAGCGTCTTGTTGTCCGGAGTGGCAGCTGAAGCAGGTCTGGGAAATCTAAGGTTTGTGCGAGAAACTCGGCTCGAACAGACCCGACCCGACTTCGCCGCAGTCCTATCCAATGGGCCTAGAACTCAACAAAAGGGTTTCGTAGAACTCAAGGCGCCATCGGTGTCGGTCGACACGGCAACGTGGACAGGTCGGAACGCGCGTCAATGGGAACGGATGCGTGTTGACGCTGAGATACTGATCGTCTGCAACGGTGTATCAGCACAACTCTATCGTGATGGGCAGCCGTCGGGTGACCTAGCTCACTTACCCTATAGCTCGCCGGGTTCATGGGAGCCTGCTTCACTAGTAGCGCTCCTGCGCAGGTTCATTGATATGACGCCCACGCCAGTCGTGGACGTAGCCTCGCTCTCGCGGCGGCTTGCGGTCCGCACTGCTGACCTGCGAGACCGACTACTTTGGCTGCTTCAACAACAGGACGAAGCTGGGCGGCTTGCTCAGGGGAGTCTGCGAGCGTGGCGCCGCCATGTTTATGCTCATGCGAGCGAGCGGGATTTCGCAGACGGGATCTCACAGGTCATCGCGTATGGGATGACCCTCGCCGCACTTTCCGCGGATCACGTAGACCATGATGACGACGGATTAATAACGGTTGCCGAGGCACGTGCTGCTATCCGCGTTTCAAGCCCGGTCTTAGCGGCGGCATTTGCGCCTCTCATCGATCGACCCGTGCTCGCCGACGCAGTTCAAGTGGAGCTCGGTGCTCTAGAGACTCTTATAAGCGCGGTCGATGCGCAGCGGGTGAACCGTAGCGCTGATCGGCGTGGCGATCCTTGGCTCTATTTCTACGAAGATTTCCTGACCGTCTATGACCCTGAGGAGCGTCGACAGGCGGGGGTGTATTTCACTCCGATTGACGTCGTCCGCGCAATGACGCGGATGACAGATCAGATTCTTGTTGAACGCTTCGGCAGACGCCTTGGCTTCGCCGATCCTCAAGTGGTGACCCTCGACCCAGCGACTGGAACTGGGACGTTCCCATTGGCAGTCATCGAGAGCGCTGTCAGGCGAGCTGTCCAAGCAAGGGGACCAGCCGGTGAGCCTCAAGCTGCAGCCAATCTGAGCCGCAATCTTCACGCATTTGAACTGCTACCAGGTCCATACTCGGTCGCTCATCTACGTATCACCCAAAGGCTGCGAGCGCTGTCGAGCGGTGAGATAGGTGCGGCCCGTGTTGTCTTAACAGATACTCTTGAGTCACCGCTGGGCGGATCCGACCAACACGAGTTTTTTGGCGACGCTGAGACGCTGGCACAGGAGCAAGAGCGCGCGCGTCAAGTCAAGTTGGACCAGCATGTGACCGTCGTTATCGGTAATCCCCCATATCGGCGAGTAGAACGGCAGTCCGAGGGACGAGGCACGGGCGGATGGGTGGTTGACGGTCGCGTGCCGGGGCGCACCGATGAGCGGAGCCTCTTTGCTGACATCTACGACGTTGCAAATGCCAACACGATCTTCAGTCACATCGCCAACCTCTACAACCTCTACGTCTATTTTTGGCGATGGGCGCTGTGGAAGGCGTTCGAAGCTCATGGCGACGGCCCAGGAGTAGTCGCCTTCATAACGGGCTCAAGTTGGTTGACTGGGCCAGGATTTATCGGGTTGCGTCAACTGGTGCGCGAGCTTTGTGATGAGGCTTGGGTTCTCGATCTGGGCGGGGATAATCGGGGCGCCCACCCTGAAGAGAATGTGTTCGCAATCGAAACCCCTGTGGCTGTGGTCATATTGGTTCGCGACGGTGCGACCGACCGGAGCAGGCCGGCACAGATTCATTACCGGCGTATCCGGGGCACTACGGAACAAAAGCTCACAGCGATGCGTGAGTTAGCGGACTCTGAGTCTCCCTTGACTGGCGAATGGATCGAGCCAGCAACTGATTGGTTTGCGCCATTTGTTCCTTCTACTGGCGATGCGCAGTGGGCGGCGTTGCCATTGCTGTCAGACATCTTTCCTTGGCAGCAACCGGGGTGCAAGTTCGGCCGCACATGGCCGATTGCTCCTACGATTGAGATGCTAGAGGCGAGGTGGCGCTCATTCGCCGCGGCGCCCATCTCGGACAAGCCCGACCTCTTCTTCACGGCCAGTTCTGGCCGAAACATCCACACCTCAGTTGGTCGGTTAGGTCGCCTCGCCGATACAGATGCTGAAACGGAGCATCAGCCAATCTCCCGCTACGGTTATCGTAGCTTCGATCGGCAGTGGGCGTTTCAAGACCCGCGGTTGACCAACCTCGAACGGCCATCTCTCTGGCAGAGTGTATCAAACCAACAAATCTTCATGTGCTCGTTACTCACGGGCCGCATTTCGTCCGGACCGGCACTGACAGTGTCCGCACACGTCCCAGACCTTCACTTCTATCGTGGAAGCTATGGGGGCAAGGACGTGATCCCGCTATATCGCGACGCCTCCGCGAGAGTTCCAAATATCACAGCAGGGTTTCTAGACGCGCTCGCCACAGAGATAGGCATTCCGTCCCCGTCTCCTGAAGATATGGCATCGTATGCTTACGCGATCCTGAGTTCGCTGGCTTACCAAGAGCGGTTTGCCGGGGCACTTGAGACGCCCGGACTCAGGCTGCCAATCACGACAGACGCCGACCTTTGGCAGGAGGCAGTTGATCTCGGAGGCCAGCTACTTTGGCTCCATACCTACGCCGAGCGCTTCCAAGACCCGTCTCGCAATCAGGGCACTCATGTTCCCCAAGTGGAAGGTGTTGAGTGGGCACAACCAGTTACGACTATTCCGGCTGACCCAACTGCAATCGTCTATGACCCAGACGCACAAGAGTTGCGGGTCGGCGACGGGTTGATTTCTGGCGTCCGGTCGGACGTCTGGGATTTCAGCGTTACAGGAATGCAAGTTATCCAGAAATGGTTGGGTTACCGGACTTCTGCTCCCCCAGGGCGAGCTTCAACCTCCAGCAGCGCATTAGACCGCATGCGACCAAGCGATTGGCCGGATGAATGGAATGATGAGCTACTCGATTTGGTTCGGGTGCTTACGAGAACCCTCGACCTGCAACCGCTCGCGAGCGACCTTCTAACTCGCATATGTGATGGTCCGCTGGTTGACTCCGAGAGCTTGCCCACTCCCAGCGATCGAGAACGTAAACCGCCAGCAACGGAGCACGCACCCACGTTCGACTTCGGATGATCCACCGGGGGTATATCGCGCGCCTACGACGCCCACTGGTCCATCGCTGCCTCACCTGATCGAACTAGCTCCCAAAGGCGGCGAGCCTCTGTTCGCAGTGCTTGTGATGTTGCGAGACGGTTGTCCGGCAGCGCAGATGTTGGCGCATCGGCATTCTTGAACGCATAACTGATCGCTTCATGATTGAAGAGCGGGTTGTAGGACTCTCGCGTCCAGACGTTGGGTCGCTGATCGATGCCGTTGAACACGTTAGCACGTCTCGTATGACCGGACGCTCGCCGGAGCACCTTTCGCAAATGCTTCCGACCAGCCGCGATTTCCGCTGTAAGCAAGTCTGTCTTATCTCGCAGGCGCTCGAAGGGTTTACGCGATCTACCGTCCGTAATGCTGTCGAGTGAGACGCGAGGCACCTCGATCATGCCATGTGCGTGTGGCCTGACTTGGTTTTCCCCGCTGGCATCCAAATCCTCCATAACGAACAGATACCAAGGGGTTTGAGGGAACTCACTTAGGCTGCGCGTAAGACGGTCGCGAAGGTAGACCTTCAAGTCTGCCCCTTGGGATTCCAGATGCAATCGTAACTCATCATGCAGTCGGAGCCGCAGCTGAAGGTGTGGACGCTCCGCTAAAGCCAGACCTGCCAACTGAGCCTTCATCCATGGAGACAGGGACCTCCATTGAGGCAGCTTTCGATTGTTCTTGGTTAGAAGAGGTAATCCGCCTCTCCTGTAACGTATATATAGGAGACTACCCGATAATAGGGGGCGCCGGCGGTTGCGCGGGATCATCCCAGCGCGGTAGGTATCCATCAGTTTTCGCAGAACTTTTTCCTCGCGCTCGATCTGGGGATCGCGAAGAACCAGTTCCAAAGTCGCGTCGACTTTTTGTCGTCTCACTCGAAGAATCACTCTCGGAGGATTGGGGGAGGCACGGCAGCGAGCGACAGGGTTGCTACATCAAGTGCTACAATCCGCTGCTACATCGCACTTCCAAAACCCGCAGAAAACCGCAGTTTTTGGAGATTGGCTGGGGCGGCAGGATTCGAACCTGCGAATGCCGGTACCAAAAACCGGTGCCTTACCACTTGGCGACGCCCCAGCAGACCGCGCCCCTATAGCGGCGCGGTCGCGCTTGGGAAGGCCTCAAGGGGCCATGCGCGCTTCGCTGGCGTCGGCCAGGATGACGCTGAACAGGCCATCGACGTCGGTCCAGGTTTCGCGCGGACTCCAGCCGCCGGCCAAAAGCAGCGTGGCGGCGCTGCGGGCATCGAACTTGTGGCTGTTCTCGGTATGGATGCTCTCGCCCGTCGCCATCGTGAAATCCTTGCCGGCGACCGTGAATGCGATGTCGCGCGCCGCGACCAGGTGCATCTCGATCCGGGCCAGCGTATCATTCCAGCGCGCTTCGTGGTGCAGCGCGTCGACCGGTATGGTGCCGCCAAGCTCGCGGTTGATGCGGCTTGCAAGGTTGAGGTTGAACGCGCCGGTAGTGCCGGCAGCGTCGTCATAAGCGGCGACCAGCACTGCGGGATCCTTGATCCGGTCCATGCCGATCAGCAGCATCGCGTCGTGACCAAGCGTGCCGCGCATCGAGCGCAGCAGGTCGACCGCGCTGGGCGGGACCATGTTGCCGATGGTGGAACCGGGAAAGAACCCAAGCTTGGGCAGGTCCGAAACGCCTGGCGGAAGCAGCACCGGGCGGGTAAAGTCGGCCTCCACCGGCACGACCGCGAGGCCGGGAAAATCGGCCGCCAGCGCCGCTGCCGAGGCGCGCAGGAAATCGCCCGAGATGTCGATCGGCACATAGGCCGCGGGATCAATGCAGCGCAGCACCAGCGGCGTCTTCATCGAGCTTCCCGAACCGAATTCGACCACCGCGCGGCCGGGCCCGATGGCGCTTCCCATGTCGGCGCAATGGGCCTCCAGGATGTGGACTTCGGTGCGGGTCGGGTAGTATTCGGGCAATTCTGTTATCGCCTCGAACAGCTGCGAACCGGCTTCGTCATAGAACCAGCGCGCGGGGATCGCCTTTTGCCGCTGGCCGAGACCGGCGAGGACCTGGGCGCGAAAGGCGATGTCGACCCCGTCTTCGTCGCGGCTGACGAGCGCCAGGCCCTGGGCGATTCCGGCATCGGCGTTCATGTCATGTCCTTGGCAAGCCGCAGGCCGGTGAATTGCCAGCGCTGGTGGGGGTAGAAGAAGTTGCGATAGCTGGCCCGGCTGTGCCCGCGCACAGTGGCGCAGCTGGCACCGCGCAGCACGGCCTGGCCCGACATGAACTTGCCGTTGTATTCGCCCACCGCGCCCTTGGGCGCCTGGAAGCGCGGGTACGGCAAGTAGGCCGAGCGGGTCCATTGCCAGCAGTCCCCGAACAGCCCGGCCGAACCGAGCGGGTGCACGGGCCCGGCATCGTCAAGCTGGTTGCCGCCCGCCGGATCGCTTCCTTGCGCGGCGACTTCCCATTCGAACTCGGTCGGCAGGCGGGCGCCGGCCCAGGTGGCGAAGGCGTCCGCTTCGAAAAACGAGATGTGCGTGACCGGCGCGTCAGGCCGCCGCGGCTGCCACCCGGACAGAGTGAACTGCTCGTCACCGCGCCAGTAGAGTGGCGCCGTGATCGCTTCCGCTTGAACCCAGGCCCAGCCGTCGGCCAGCCACAGCGACGGCGCGGCGTAGCCGCCCTCGGCGACGAACTGCGCCCAGTCGGCGTTCGACACCAACCGGTCGGACAGCGCGAACGGTTCGAGCAGGACGCGGTGTGCGGGACCTTCGTTGTCGAAGGCAAAGCCGCTGCCCTCATGGCCGACACGGGCGATGCCGCCGGGATGCTCAGTCCAGCCGGGCGTGGGCACCGGCGCCGAAGCATTGCGATCGTCGGCAGGCTCCGGCCACACCCCATCGCCCAACGGGTTCTGTGCAAAGGCGTGCTTGATGTCGGTCAGCAGCAATTCCTGGTGCTGCTCCTCGTGCGCGATGCCAAGCGCGATCAGGCCGGCGAGTTCCTCGCGCACGAGCAAAGGCTCCATCGCCGCGTCGACGGCATGGCGCCAGTCGGCAATGCGGCCGAGCGCGGGACGCGAAAGCAAGCCGCGCGCGCCGCGGGCGTGGCGCGGCCCTTCGGCTTCGTAGTAGGAGTTGAACAAGTAGCCGAAACGGTCGTCGAACGGGCGATGGCCCTGCACGTGATCGCGCAGCAGGAAGGTTTCCCAGAACCAGGTCGTATGCGCCAGGTGCCACTTGGCAGGCGAGGCATCGGGCATCGACTGGATAGTAGCGTCAGCGTCGCTGAGCGGAGCGCCGAGGGCCAGGCTGCGCGCACGGGTAGCGCGGAAACGCTGCGCAAGGTCCGCTGCCGGGCGCGCGGCAGGCTGCGGTGACGGGCTCCCCATACGTCCCAAAACGGTGAGCCGTGCGTTTGTTCCCGTCAAGCCGGGTTGCATGCAGTGCCGCGCGCGCCGACATCGGCGGTCGATCGAGGAAACAATCATGCGCGCACGGCAGGCTTTCATCGAGACGACGGGCGGACCCGAGGTGATCCGGTGGCGCGACGTCGACCTAGGAGCTCCCGGACCGGGGCAGGTCCTCGTGCGCCAGGAAGCGGTCGGCCTCAATTTCATCGACGTTTACCACCGCTCCGGGGTCTATCCGGTCGATCTGCCCGCACCGCTGGGGAGCGAGGGCGCCGGGGTCGTCGAAGCGGTCGGCAGCGGCACCGAGGGCTTTGCGGTGGGCGACTGCGTCGCAACGATCGGACCGCGGCGCGGCGCCTACGCCAGTGCGCGCATCGTTCCGGCGGATGAGCTGTTCAAGTTGCCGGACGCGATAGACACGCGCACCGCTGCTGTCGCGATTCTCAAGGGGCTGACAGCGGAAATGCTGGCGGAGCGCGTCGCCCCGGTCGCGGCAGGCGAATGGGCCCTGGTCCATGCCGCAGCCGGCGGGGTCGGGCAGATCCTGCTGCAATGGCTGAAGGCGCGCGGCGTGCGCGTGATCGCCACCGCCGGCAGCGACGAGAAGCTGGAACTGGTCCGCCGACTGGGCGCAGACGCGGCCATCCCCGCCGACGCTGCGGACCTTGGCGACCAGGCCCGCGCCCTGACCGGCGGCGAAGGCGCGCGGGCCAGCTATGACGGGGTTGGCAAGGTGACCTGGCAGCACTCGCTGCGGGCGACCGGGCGGCGCGGCATCATCGCGAGTTTCGGCAACGCCAGCGGCCCGGTGACAGGCGTGTCGCTCGGATCGCTGGCGCAGGCCGGGTCGCTGTTCGTCAGCCGCCCGACCTTGTTCGATTACTATCGCGATCCCGCCGATCGAACCGCCGGCGCCGACAAGCTGTGGAACATGATCGCCGGCGGCAAGGTCAAGGTCGCGATCGGGCAGACCTATCCGCTCGAGCAGGCGGCACAGGCGCACCGCGACCTGGAAGCGCGCATGACGAGCGGATCGACCTTGCTGCTGCCCTGACGGCGGTCAGGCCGCGGCCTTGCCGCGGTCCTGCGCCTCCAGGTTGAGCATCTCCGCCAGCAGGAATGCGAGTTCCAGGCTCTGTGCGGCGTTGAGGCGCGGGTCGCAGTGGGTGTGGTAGCGATCGGCCAACGCGCTGTCCGAAATGGCAACGGCACCGCCGACGCACTCGGTCACGTCCTGGCCGGTCATTTCGATATGAATGCCGCCGGCGTGTGTACCCTCGGCGCGGTGGACGGCAAAGAAGCCGCGCACTTCCCTGAGAATGCGGTCGAAGGGACGGGTCTTGAAGCCGCTCTCGGCCTTGACGACGTTGCCGTGCATCGGATCGCAGCTCCAAACCACCGGGTGGCCTTCGCGGGTCACCGCCCGGACGAGCGGCGGAAGCCCGGCCTCGACCTTGTCATCCCCGAACCGCGCGATCAGCGTGATCCGTCCGGCCTCGCGCCCCGGGTTGAGCACGTCGAGCTGGCGCAACAGTTCCTCGGGCTTGAGGCTGGGCCCGCATTTGAAGCCGATCGGGTTGCCGACCCCGCGCAGGAACTCGACATGGGCGGACCCTTCGAAGCGGGTGCGATCGCCGATCCACAGCATGTGCGCACTGGTATCGTACCAGTCGCCGGTCAACGAATCGCGGCGGGTCATCACCTGCTCGTACGGCAGGTGCAGCGCCTCG
Source organism: Parablastomonas sp. CN1-191 (assembly GCF_049354825.1). Classification (GTDB taxonomy): domain Bacteria; phylum Pseudomonadota; class Alphaproteobacteria; order Sphingomonadales; family Sphingomonadaceae; genus Novosphingobium. Next base: position 1,462,431 of record NZ_CP186480.1, read on the forward strand.
TGGCTGGTGAAGAAGCTGGTGCCCTGCAACTGTGGCACGGTCGCGGGATCGATCCCGCAGGCCTCCATGAAATCGAGCGCCTCGCCGATGCGGGTCGAAACCTCGGCAAAGCGGGCAGCCCACGGGCTGCGCCCCATGAAGTCCAGCGTCCATTGGTGCACCTGGCGCAAGTTGGCGTAACCGCCGTTGGCGAAGGCACGCAAAAGGTTCAACGTCGCCGCCGACTGGCTGTAGGCGCGCATCAGCCGCTCGGGATCGGGGATTCGCGATTCCGGCGTGAAGTCGATCCCGTTGATGTTGTCGCCCAGGTAGCTGGGCAGCTCGATGCCGTCCTGGACCTCGACCGGGCTCGACCGCGGCTTGGCGAACTGACCCGCCATGCGTCCGACCTTCACAACCGGCTGCTTGCTGGCAAAGGTCATCACCACGGCCATCTGCAGCAGCACGCGGAAGGTGTCGCGGATGTTGTTGGGATGAAATTCGGCGAAGCTCTCGGCGCAGTCGCCGCCCTGGAGCAGGAAGCCCTTGCCGGCGGCGACTTCGGCCAGGTCGCGCTTGAGCGCGCGCGCCTCGCCGGCGAACACCAGCGGCGGGAAGCTTTCCAGCTGGTGCGTCACCCGGCCCAGCGCGGCGGCGTCGGGATAGCTTGGCAGATGCCGGGCTTCCTTGGCTTTCCAGCTGTCCGGGGTCCAGTTGCTTGCCACGCCGCGCTCCTTGCTTCGCGGCCGCCCATAGCGCCGGGCGGCCCGCGATGCAAAGAAGCGCGCCTTCAGCGGCTGGCAGCGCCGCTTTTGCCCGCCGCCGGCATCACCTGTAGGCGCCAGCTGTCACCCGGCTTGAGGAACCGCGCCGCCAGGGCCTGGATCTGCTGCGGCGTGACCTGGGTATAGTCGCGCAGCAGCGAACCGACCGCGGCATAGCGGACCGGATCGCGGGTGCCGCCCTCGACCTGGCCCATGAAGAACGCGCTCGAGGTCGCGGCGCGGTTGAGCAACTGCTTGAGCGGTTCGGTAACGCGGGCCAGTTCGTCGGCACTGGGCGGCTTGGCGGCCAGGTCGGCCGCTATCTCCTGCGCGGTCTGGTAGAACACCGGCACGCTTTTCGGGTCGATCTGCGCAAGGGCGGTGATCGCGCCGCCCTGCGTCAGTTCGTTCGGCCAGCTCGAGAACACTTGCGGCGCATAGGACGCGCCGAGCTTCTCGCGCAGCGAATCGAGCAGGCGGTTGGAGAACACCTGGCTCAGCACCTCGAGGTTGCGCGAAATCCGCGCGCCCTCACCCGCCGGTCCGACGCCGCCGCCGGTCGGCCAGGCGATCAGCGCCGCGGCTTGCGACGGGTCGCCGTTGTGCGTCAGCGTGACCGGCGTCTGCGACGGCGCCGGGGCGCCGCTGGCGAACGGCGGTTCGCCCAGCGGCAGCGGACCGCGCGGCGCCAGCGCCCCGAACGAGCGGTTGAGCGCGGCGACCGCATCCTCGCGCTTGAAGTCGCCGAACACCTGGACCTCGATCGGGCCGCTGGCCAGGATCGGGGCCCACGCGGCCTTGAAGCCCGCCGGGGTGGCGGCATCGACCTGCGCGGGTGTCGGGATCGCGTACCGCGGATCCTTGCCATGCTGGTAGTAGGCCAGGTCGCGGTCGAGCACGCCGCGCGGGCTGGTGCGATAGCCGTCGTAGGCCAGGTTCAGCGCCGCCTTGGCGCGGTTGACGGGATTGGGGTCCCAGCGCGGCGTCGCGAACTTGGCGGCGAACAGGTACAGCTGGTCGGCCAGGTCCGCCGGGCGGGTGTCGGCGGAGAAGTTGAAGTCGCCGTCCTCGATCGTGAAATTGAAGCCCATCTTGCGCCCGGTGGAGATCGCGTCGAGCTGCTCCTGTCCCAGCGAGCCGACCCCCGATCCGACCAGCGCCATGTCGCCGAGGCGGCCATAGACCGCGTCCTGCGGGCGCAGCTCCTGCCAGCCGGCGCCGAAGCGCACCTTGACCGTGACGCGGCCCGGCTCGTCGACCTGCGGCCACAGCATCACGCGCACGCCGTTGGCGTAGTTGAGCTGCTCGATCCCGAGCAGGCCGGTCTGGATCGTCTGCGCCGGCGCGGTGGTCGGCCCGATGGCGGGAAGCGACGCGAACGAAACCGGCTTGGCGCTGACCCGCGCGGTGGCGTCGGCGCGCACCGGCGCCAGCAGCGCCGCGCGCAGGCTGGCGTCGGTCGCCTCGCCCGCCTGCGGGGTGATGTAGAACGCCCGGATGACCGGCCCGGCGAACAGCGTGCGGGTATGCGCCAGCACCGCTTGCGGGGTCATCAGCGGCTTCGAGCGCTGGTAGATCGCCAGCACCGTTTCGGGGTTGGCGACGGTTTCGCGGATATCGACCGCCTGGACCATGTCGTCGGCCAGCTTGGACCCGGGCTGCAGGCGGCGCTGCTCGACCGAGCTTTCGTAGGCGACGTTGATTTCCGCATATTCGCGGTCGATCTCGGCCTGGGTCGGCGCGGCGCTGCGCGCGTCGGCGATCACGCCGCGAACGTCCGCCAGCGCCTTCTTCCAGTCCGCGCCCAGCGGCGTTACCTGGACCGAGGTCATGTCGACCGACCGGCTGAGCTTGTCGCCCGAGACGCTGGCGGTCAGGAACGAGCCGCCGGCGCGGGCCCGCGCTTCGAGCCGGCGGTTGATGATCGCCTGGGCAATCTGGTCGAGCATCAGGCCCTGGTTGTAGGCGATGTTGTCGGTCACCTGGTTCCACGGCCGGACCACGGCATATGTCAGCGAGCGGGGCACTTCGGGTTCGACCAGCACCTTGGTCTCGCCCACCGGGTTGGCGGCGCTGGCGCCGGCCGGCGCGGCGGGAACGCCGAACGAGGGCGCCCTGGCGGCCGGGCCGGTGCCCTTCCAGTCGGCGAAATACTTGCGGATCGTGGCCGCCAGCACTTCCGGTTCGGCATCGCCGACCGCTACCACAAGCGCGTTCTCGGGCCGGTACCAGCGCTCGTAAAAGGCGCGCACGCTGGCCGGGGTCGCCGCCTCGAGCGCCTCGGTCGTGCCGATCGGGGTGCGGTCGGCCAGCGGCTGGCCGGCGAAGAAGGTGCCGTATTGGGCGTTCTGGATCCGCTCGGCGGTGCCGCCGCGCTCGCGCTTTTCGGACAGGACGATCGGCACGTCGGCCTTGAGGCCCGAGGCCGACAGCGCCGGCGCTTCGACCATGCCAGAGACCAGCTTCATCGCCTCGTCCAGGGTCGCCGGTGTGGCGCTGGGCAGGTCCAGCTTGAAGGTCGTGCCGGTGGGCGTCGTTTCGGCATTGGTGTCGCTGCCGAACGTGGCGCCAAGGCGCTGGAACGCCGCGATTGCCTGCCCGTCGCCAAGGTAGCGCGACTGCCGGAACACCGCATGCTCCAGCAGGTGGGCATAGCCGCGCTCGCTGTCGCGCTCATACAGCGATCCGGCGTCGATACGGACGCGGATCGAGACCTGGCCTGGCGGCACGCCGTTCTTGCGCACAGCGTAGCGTACGCCGTTGGGCAGTTCGCCGAACACCCACTCCGGGTCCTGGGGAATGTCGCTGCCGCGGTAGAGCCACGGCACGTCGGCCCCGGTGCCGGCCACCACCGGCGCGGCGGCCACGGACTGCGGGCCGCTTTGCGCCAGGACCGGCGCGGCAACGAACAGGAGGGGAAGCGTAAGGGCGATGCGCCGGGCGGCGCGGGTAAGCGATGGCATGCCCCCGCTATAGGAAGCGCCGAGGTGAAGGGCCAGTGAATAGGCCGCCCGTCACCCCGGCGCCGGTATGCGGCAATCCTGTCAGGGCTTGGCGGGGGTGGCGGGCGCCGGGGCAGCCTGCTGGGCGCCCTGCTCGGCGGCGGCGGCCCGCATCGCCTCGATCTCGGCGCGGGTCTTGAACTCCACCAGCTCGACCTGGAAGACGAGGTCGGAATTGGCGGGGATCGGCCCGGCGGCCTGGTCCTTGTAGCCCAGCGCGGCGGGAATGCAGAAGCGGCTGATGGCGCCGCGCTTCAGCGTCAGCAGGCCCTGGGTGAAGCCGGGGATGACCTCGCTGACGGCGAGCGGCTGCTGCATGCCCTGGTCGAAGACCTGCCCGGTCGACGCCAGGTAGCCGATGTAGTTGATCAGCACGACGTCGTCGGCCACCGGGCTGGCGCCGCTGCCGGGGCGCAGCGGCTTTACGCCGAGCCCGGTCGCGGTCCGGGCCGGGCAAGTGCGCTGCGCGGCCGGGACGACCGGCTGAAGGGGAAGCGGAATGATGTCCGACGGGGTGGCGGCGGCCGCGAGCGCGGCGAGGATGGCAAGGCTCATCGCCGCGCCTTAAGCGCGGCGGGCCGCCTACGCCACTGAAATAGCGGCACTTGCCGCCGCCGTGCGATTCCTTGCCTGCCGTTTGCTTGACCCCGCCCCCGCGGCGCCTACATGGCAAGGCATGTTCATAGAGACCGAGACGACCCCGAACCCGCAGGTGCTCAAGTTCCTGCCCGGCGAAACCGTGATGGCCGCCGGCACGCGCGAATTCACCAGCCCCGAGGCGGCCGAGGCGAGCCCGCTGGCCGAGATGCTGTTCGCGCTGGGCGACGTGTCGGGCGTGCTGTTTGGCCGCGACTTCGTGGCGGTCACCGCCGCGCCGGGCGTTTCTTGGAGCGACCTCAAGCCGCTGGTGGTGTCGGTCCTGCTCGACCATTTCGTCAGCAAGGCGCCGCTGTTCGCGTCGGGCAGCGCCGATTTCGCCGTTCCCGCCGAAGTCGACGAGGCCGCCTATGACGATGCCGATGCCGATCCCGACGTCATCGCCCAGATCAAGGACCTGATCGAGACCCGGGTGCGCCCCGCGGTGGCCAACGACGGCGGCGACATCATCTACAAGGGCTTTCGCGAAGGCGTCGTCTACCTGGCGATGCAGGGCGCCTGTTCGGGCTGCCCGTCGTCGACCGCCACGCTCAAGCACGGCATCGAGAGCCTGCTCAAGCACTATGTCCCCGAAGTCGCCGAAGTAAGGGCCGCCTGACGATGTCCGAACCGCTCAGCGATACCGCGCTCGACCAGCTGTTCCGCACCGCGCGCAGCTATAACGGCTACCTCGACAAGCCGGTGTCGGCCGATCAACTCCGCGCCATCTGGGACCTGGTGAAGTTCGGGCCGACCAGCGCCAACGTGCTGCCTTCGCGCATCGTCTGGTGCGTCAGCGACGCGGCCAAGGCCCGGCTGGCCGCCTGCGCCAGCGATGCCAACAAGCCCAAGATCGAAAGCGCGCCGGTCACCGCCATCATCGCGATGGACCTGGAATTTCCCGATCACCTGCCGACGCTGTTCCCCCACGTCGATGCCCGCCCGTGGTTCGCCGACGAGACCGTGCGCCAGACCACCGCGATGCGCAATTCGTCGCTCCAGGGCGGCTACTTCATCCTGGCGGCGCGCGCGCTGGGCCTCGACACCGGGCCGATGAGCGGGTTCGACAACGCGGCGGTGGACGCGGCGTTCTTTGCCGATACCCCGCGGGTGAAGTCCAACTTCATCTCGACGCTGGGTTACGGCGATCCGGCCACGATCTTCGGCCGCCTGCCCCGCCCCGACTTCGACCTGTTCAACACCATCGCCTGACACGCGGGCGATGCGGACGCTGGCAATCGATTGCGCGACCGAGATGTGCTCGGTCGCGCTGTTCGATGATGGCGCGCTGATTGCCGACGACGCGGCGCTGCTGGGCCGCGGCCATGCCGAAGCGCTGGTGCCGATGATCGCGGCGCTGCCGGGCAGGGGCCGGGCCGATCGGATCCTGGTCGCGCGCGGGCCGGGCAGCTTTACCGGCGTGCGGATCGGCCTGGCCGCGGCCCGGGCGCTGCAACTGGCCTGGGGTGCGCAGCTCCTGGGTTATGCCACGCTGGCACTCGTCGCGGCGCAGGCGCTGGCGGGCCATGATGGCCCGGTCGACGTGGCGATGACCGCCGGCCACGGCGAGTGGTTCTTCGCGTCTTTTGCCGCCGACGGCACGCCGCTGGGCGGAATCGCATCGCTTTCGCCCGAAGCTGCCGCCGCCGCCAGCCGCGCGCCGCTGATCGCCGGAACCCAGGCCGCGGCATTGGTGGCGCTGCGCGGCACCGGCACCGCGCTGCCGCTCCACCCGCTGGCGCGCGACGTGCTGTTGCTTGGGGCCGGCCGTCTGGGCGCCGACCTGTCGCCGATCTACGGCCGCGGGCCCGACGCGCGACTGCCGGCATGAGCGACGACATCGACAAGCTGATGGCGGTGATGACCGCCGCGTTCGATCCCGCTTACGGGGAGGCCTGGACCCGCCGCCAGATCGAGGACGCGCTGCTGCTGGGATCGTGCGACTACGCCCTGGTCGGCGCCGATGGCGCTTCGCCGCAGGGCGAAGCACTCGCGGCCGGGTTTTTCCTCTCGCGCCATGCCGCCGACGAGTGCGAACTGCTGTTGCTGGCGGTCGACCCGGCGCAGCGCCGCCGCGGCCTTGGTGACGCGCTGATGCACCGGTTCGCGGCGCAGGCGCGCGAACGCGGTGCGAAGCGCCTGCTGCTGGAGATGCGCGCCGGCAACCCGGCAGAGGCGCTCTATCACCGGCACGGCTTCGTGCATGTCGGGACGCGGCCCGCGTATTACCGCGGCGGCGAGGGAAGTCGCATCGACGCGAGGACTTATGCGCGCGAACTGGATTGATTTCGTCGGCGATAATCTTTCGAATACTCAAAGAATCGGAATCGGCACTGTCGCGCTTGTCCCCGCAAGCGAAAATTCGTATAGTCCGCGAATACAGCGCGTTCATTCAAATCGTAAAGACGATGGCCGCGCTTTAACGGGTTCGCTTCTGCTTCAAGGATTACCAACAATGGATGACATTCAAGCCGACACGGCCGAGATGCTGATTACGCTCACGTCCGACATCGTCGCCGCCCACGTCAGCAACAACAACGTCGCGGTCGAAGACGTGCCGACGCTGATCACCACCGTCTACGGTGCGCTCGCCGGCCTGGGCAATGCCGCGCCGGAGCCGGAAAAGATGCCTGAACCGGCCGTCTCGATCCGCTCCTCGGTCAAGCCCGACCACATCGTCTGCCTGGAAGACGGCAAGAAGCTCAACATGCTCAAGCGCCACTTGTCGACGTATCACGGGATGACGCCCGATGAATACCGCGCGCGCTGGAACCTGCCCGCCGACTATCCGATGGTCGCGCCCAACTATGCCGAGAAGCGCCGCGACCTGGCGGTGAAGATCGGCCTTGGCCGCAAGCCGGGCCAGAAGCGCGGCCGCAAGCCCAAGGCATAAGCGGCTCCCATCGCGGTTGAAGATTCGCCTCGCCGGGTTACTATCCGGCGAGGCGTTCTTTTTTTCGGGCTTCCAGTCGGATTTTATCCTTGCAGCAAAAGATCGATATCGAAGCGCTGTGTGCGCAGCGTGGGCTTCGCATCACCGAGCAGCGCCGCGTCATCGCGCGGGTGCTGTCGGACAGCGACGATCACCCCGACGTCGAGAAACTGCATGAGCGTGCCGCCGCCATCGATCCCAAGATCTCGATCGCCACGGTCTACCGCACGGTCCGCCTGTTCGAGGAAGCCGGCATCCTCGACCGCCATGATTTCGGCGACGGCCGCGCCCGCTACGAGGCCGCACCCGAGGCGCACCACGATCACCTGATCGACGTCGAAAGCGGCAAGGTGATCGAATTCGTCGATCCCGAGCTGGAGGCGCTCCAGCGCCAGATCGCGGAAAAGCTGGGCTACCGCCTGGTCGACCACCGCATGGAGCTTTACGGGGTCCGCCTCGAACGCGGCCAATGATGCATCTGCGCATCGCCGGCCGCCTGGCGGCGATGCTGGTCCTGCTGATCGGCTGCGTGGCGCTGTATTACCTCTGGCGCCTGCTTCCGGGGCGCAATCCTTGGCCGCAGAATTTCCTGGGCGCGATGGCGAAGCTGGCCGGGGTCGAGGTGACCGCGATCGGAACCCCGGCGCGGCGCGCGCTGTTCCTGGCAAACCACGCCAGCTGGATCGACATTCTTGCGCTCGCCGGGCGCACCGACACCGCTTTCGTCGCCCATTCGGGCCTGGCCGGTCACGGCGCGCTGAAGGCCCTGTGCGACATGAACCGCACCGTCTTCATCGCCCGGCATGACCGCGCATCGGTCAGCGAGCAGGTCGGGCAGGTGCGCGCCGCGATGGCGGACGCCAAGCCGCTGACGATCTTTCCCGAGGGCACGACCAGCGATGGCACGCACTTCCTGCCGTTCAAGTCATCGCTGCTGTCCGCCATCGATCCGCCGCCGCCCGGCGTCGCCATCCAGCCGGTCCTGCTCGACTACGGGCCCGGGGCCGCCGACGTTGCGTGGCTGGGCAGTGAGCCGGGCCCGGCGAACTTCTTCAAGATCCTGGGCCGCCCCGGCCCGACCCGGCTGACCATCCACTTCCTGCCGCCGCTGGCGGGCGAGGCGCTGACGAACCGCAAGACCATCGCCGCTGCCGCCGAAGCCGCGGTCCGCGATGCCTGCGGCGCCGCCCGCGCGCTTCCCAACCCGGCGCCGCTGCGCTAGGGGCGCAGCCCCCATGTCCGACGCTGCCCAACCGATCGCCCCGCCCCGCACCTTTCGCGTCACGAGCTTCGGCTGCCAGATGAACGTCTACGACGGCGAGCGCATGGCCGAGCTGCTCGGCTCGCAAGGGCTGGAGGAAGCGGCCGAGGGCGAGAATGCCGACCTCGTCGTGCTCAACACCTGCCACATCCGCGAACGCGCGGCCGAGCGGGTCTATTCGAACATCGGGCACCTGAGCAAACGGGGTCGCCGCGCCGATGGCAGCGCGCCGCTGATCGCGGTTGCCGGCTGCGTCGCCCAGGCCGAGGGCGAGGAGATCATGGCGCGCGCGCCGGCCGTCGGCCTGGTGGTCGGCCCGCAGGCCTATCACCGCCTGCCGGCGCTGCTGCGCGAGGCGGTCGAGGGCCGCCGCGCGGTCGATACCGAGATGCCGCCGCAGGCCAAGTTCGCCGCCCTGCCCGCCCGGCGCAAGGTGGCGCCCAGCGCCTTCCTGACCGTGCAGGAAGGGTGCGACAAGTTCTGCACCTACTGCGTGGTGCCATATACCCGCGGCGCCGAAATCTCGCGGCCATATGCCGACCTGGTGGCCGAGGCGCAGCGCCTGGTCGAGGCCGGCGCGCGCGAGATCACGTTGCTGGGCCAGAACGTCAACGCCTGGAGCGGCGAGGACGAAAAGGGCCGCGCGGTCGGCCTGGCCGGGCTGATCGACGCGCTGTCGGACATCGCCGGGCTCGCCCGGATCCGCTACACCACCAGCCATCCCGCCGACATGGACACCGCCGCCGGCAAGGCGCTGATTGCCGCGCATGGCCAGAACCCCAAGCTGATGCCGTTCCTGCACCTGCCGGTTCAATCGGGCAGCGACCGGGTGCTGAAGGCGATGAACCGCAGCCACGATGCCGCCGGCTACCTGGCGCTGCTCGACCGGTTTCGCGCCGTACGCCCCGATATCGCGCTGTCGGGCGACTTCATCGTCGGCTTCCCGGGCGAAACCGAGGCCGAGTTCGCCGAGACGCTGAAGCTGGTGGACGCGGTCGGCTATGCGCAGGCGTTCAGCTTCAAGTATTCACCCCGCCCCGGCACCCCGGCGGCGACGATGGCGGCCCAGGTCGCGCCCGCGGTCATGGACGAGCGCCTGCAGCGCCTCCAGGCCGCGCTGGGCCGCCACCAGCATGCTTTCAACGCCGCCAGCGTCGGCAAGCGCTGCCACGTCCTGGTGGAGCGAAAAGGCAAGCTGCCGGGCCAGTGGCTGGGCAAGACGCCGTGGCTGCAATCGGCCCATTTTTTCGCCGATGCCGCGATCGGCGACCTGGTCGAGGTCGACCTGGTGGAAGCGGGTCCGAATTCGCTGGCGGCGCGCCCCGTCTAGCCGGCCGGCGGGTCGGCCGCGACCGCCTTTTCGGCGTCGGCATAGGCCTTCATCGTGGCATCGTGCATCGCCGCTGCGCCGGCCCCCGGGCCAAGCCGGTAGAACCCGCGCAGATAGGCGCGGTCGAACGTGGTCAGTTCGGCCGGCGGGCTGGCATCGGCGTCGAACAGCGACAGGATCGTTTCGACCCCGTGGCGGTCGGCCGGCGCGTCGCGCAGCGGCGCCAGCAGCCGCATCGAGGCGTAGTCGGCGATCTGCCCCGCGGTCTTGCCCTGCGTCGCCGCGCCTTCGATCAGCACGATCGACCCGGTGACATCGGCGCGGATCGGCGACACCAGCCGCCCGCCGGCGTACTGGTTGTTCATCTTCACTTCGGCCTTGCGTCCGCCGATGTCGATTTCGCCGGTGGGAAGCGGCCGCCCATCCACGCTGCGCACCTCGGTGGCGTGCCAGGCATAGACCGGCGAGGTGCCGGCGAAGACGCGGTCGACCTCGTAACGCAGCATCGTCTCGAACAGCCAGGGCTGTTCCTTGCGCAGCCGCTCTACCGCGCCGCGGCCGCCGCGAAATACGCCCAGGAATGCGTTGGCCTGGCACCCCGGCTTGGCGATGATCACCCCGGCGCTGCGTGCATTGTCGGCTATCCGGTCGGCAATGATGGCGGCAACGTCGGCCTGGATGCCGAACACGCGCAGGCACAGCGGCTGGTACTGGCGCGCCAGCGGCGTTCCCGCCGGCGGCGGACTCGTAATCGCCTTGGCCAGGCTGGCGGCACGCAGGCGTGCCTTCTCGCGCTCGCCGGTGACGACGATGGCATCGTCCTGGGCGTGCAGCGCCTGCCAGGCGGGGGCGCCGAGCAGCAGGGCGGCCAGGGCGGCGGAAAGGATTCGCTTCATCGGCAGGTGTTTAGCCGCGTCCGGCGGGCGCCGCCAGCGCGCGTTCCACGTCCGTTTTCCACCACGGTGCGGCGCAGCGCCATTGCGCGGCGCGATGCGCGCCCTATCTCGGTCGGTGCCGGCGCTGCGGCCTTTTCCCGCGCCGCCGCCGAAAGGAGCACCATACCCGCTTCATGGCCCGCAAACCCGCCCGCGCCTATGACGAGGCGCATGTCCAGGCCGCCCCGCTTGCCGAAGGCCGCCGCCGCGCCCGCACCGAACTGGTGTTCGACGAACCCGCCGTCCTGGGGGCCCTGTTTGGCCAGTTCGATGCCAACCTGGTGCAGATCGAAAACCGTCTGGGCGTGTTCATCGGCGCGCGCGGCAACCGGGTGCAGATCGAAGGGCCCGAAGAAGGTGTTGCCCGCGCGCGCGAAGTGCTCAAGGGCCTGCACCAGCGGCTGCTGCAAGGGCAGGACCTGGATACCGGCGCGGTCGAGGCGCTTATTTCGATGAGCGCCGAGCCCACGCTCGACGGCATCATCACCGGCAGCGGCGACGCACCGCCGATCATGATCCGCACGCGCAAGAAAACGATCGTGCCGCGCAGCGCGACGCAGATCGAATACATGCGCGCGCTGGCCAGCCGCGACGTGATCTTCGCGCTGGGGCCCGCCGGCACCGGCAAGACCTATGTCGCGGTTGCCCAGGCGGTCAGCCAGTTGATGACCGGCAGCGTCCAGCGCCTGGTCCTGTCGCGCCCGGCGGTCGAGGCGGGCGAGCGGCTGGGCTTCCTGCCCGGCGACATGAAGGACAAGGTCGATCCGTACCTGCGCCCGCTTTACGACGCGCTGTATGACTGCATGCCGCCCGAGCAGGTGGAGCGGCGGCTGGCCTCGGGCGAGATCGAGATTGCGCCGATCGCCTTCATGCGCGGCCGCACGCTGGCGGACAGCTTCATCATTCTGGACGAGGCGCAGAACACGACGAAGGAACAGATGAAGATGTTCCTGACCCGCTTCGGCCAGAACAGCCGCATGGTCGTCTGCGGCGATCCCAGGCAGGTGGACATTCCCGGCGGGCCGAGGATGAGCGGCCTTAACGACGCGGTCGGCCGGCTGGAAGGCATCGACGGCATCGCGGTGACGCGTTTCAGCGCCGCCGATGTCGTTCGCCACCCGATCGTGGGCCGCATTGTCGAGGCTTACGAGGGCGGCGAGGCGGGCGAGGACGGCTGAGCCGATGGACCTCGACGTCGAGATCGAGACCGGCTGGCCGGGCGATACCGACTGGGCTGAGCTGGCCTTTCGCTGCGGCGAAGCCGCCGCCGCGGTGGCGCCCGAGCTGGCGCCGGCGCGGCTGTCCGCCAGCGTGCTGCTGACCGGCGACGACGCGGTCCACGCGCTGAACCGCGAGTGGCGCGCCAAGGACAAGCCGACCAACGTCCTGTCGTTCCCGATGCTGGAGCGCGCCCAACTGCTATCGCTGGCCGCCGACGGCCCCGAGGAGATGCTGGGCGACCTGGCGCTGGCGCTGGAAACCTGCACGCGCGAGGCTGCCGAAAAGGGCGTGCCGCTGGCCGATCACGCCGCCCACCTGATGGTCCACGGGCTTCTCCACCTGGCCGGCTACGACCACGAGACCGGCGAGGCCGATGCCGCGGCGATGGAGGGGCTGGAGATAAAGGCGCTTGCGCGGATGGGCCTTGCCGACCCATATGACGACCGACCGGGCGCCTGACGCGCGGGCGGAACGGGGCTTCTGGTTACAATAATGGCCGAAAATAACGGAGACGCGGACAGTAAGCGCTGGCTGTGGCGCGCGGTCAAACGCGTGCTTGCGGGCGAGGATGCCGAGCGCGGGCTGCGCGCCCAGCTCGAGGATGCGATCGACGAGCACCGCGAGGACGGGCCGCCGTCGCCCGACGACTTGTCGGCGACCGAGCGCCAGATGCTCAAGAACCTGCTCCATTTCAGCGAGCACGACGCCGACGACGTCGCCATTCCCCGCGGCGAGATCATCGCCATCCCCGCCAGTGCCACCTGGGACGAACTGATCGCCGCCTTTGCCGAGCATGGCCATTCGCGCCTGCCGGTCCACGGCGAGACCCTCGACGAAATCGTCGGCATGGTGCTGATCAAGGACGTCTTCCCGTTCCTGGCCGAAGGCAAGCCGCCGAAGGACTGGGCGCCGCTGATGCGCCAGCCGCTGTTCGTGCCGCAGGCGCGCGGCGCACTCGACGTGCTGGCCGACATGCGCGCCAGCCGCATCCACCTGGCGGTGGTGGTGGACGAATATTCCGGCACCGACGGCATCATCACGATCGAGGACCTGGTCGAGGAGATCGTCGGCGAGATCGAGGACGAGCACGACGACGCACCGACCGCGCTGCTTGTCCCGCTGGGCGACGGGCTGTGGGACGCCGACGCGCGGGTCGAACTCGACGAGGTCGGCGAGCAGGTCGATCCCGCACTGGCCGAGACCGAGGAAGCGGTCGACACGCTGGGCGGCCTGGCGGTGATGCTGGCCGAACAGGTGCCCGGCGTCGGCGCGATGCTGGCGCACCCCAGCGGCTGGACGATCGAGGTGACCGCCGGCACCGAGACGCACCTCACCCGCCTGCGCCTGCATCCCCCCGCCCCAGCCGAAGCCGAAGCCTGATGGCGATCCGGCGCCTGCCCCCACTGCGCGCGATCGAGGCCTTCGTGCGCATCGTCCGCCTGGGTTCGGCGCGTGCCGCCGCCGACGAGCTGGGCCTCAGCCCCAGCGCGCTGTCGCGTCGGATCACCGCGCTGGAGGAATTCATCGGCAAGCGGCTGTTCACGCGCCAGCACCAGGCGATGAAGCTGACCGACGACGGCAATTCGTTCTACGCCGCGGTCGGCCCCAAGTTCGACGAGCTGGCCGCCGCGGTCGAAGGCCAGGTCGAGGACAGCCGCGTCCTGCGCCTGCACCTTGGCGTGCTGCCGCTGTTCGGGACGCAGCGGCTGTTCCCGCGCCTGCCCGAACTGAGGAAGGCGCACCCGCGCCTGCATATCGACATCGATACCGGGGCCCACCTGGAAACCCGCGTCGGCGATACGCTGGACGCCGCGATCGTGCTGGCGCGCCAGCCCGATGCGACGTTCCATTCGGTCCAGCTCGACCAGAACCGGGTCTATGCGATCACCAACCATGCCCTGGCGGGCGAAATCGGCCCGGTGCCCGATGCCGCGATCCTGTCGCGCCAGACCTTCCTGATCCACACCGAACTGCCCGACAGCTTCATCGCCTGGAAGGAAGCTGTCGGCCTGCCGGACCTCGAACCCGCCGCGGTCGATCACTACGATTCGGGGCAGATGATCCTCGAGGCCGCCGCCAACGGCATGGGCATCGCGATCATGCACGACGACCATTTCCGCCGCGCCCACGACAACCGCATCGTCCGCCTGTTCGATATCGAAGTGGCCAGCCCCTATTCCTACTGGTTCGTCTGCCGCCCCCACGCGCTGGACCTGCGCAGCGTGCGGATCTTCCACGACTGGATCGTCAAGGCGGGGCTTTAGCGGCGGCTTTTAGGCGCGTTCATCGAATAGCGATATGTCGCGATGTTGTGTGGGAAGCGGACATGGCAACATGCGTTAGTATGACTTGGCAGGCCTCCCAATGGGTTCGCAGATGATCGGCGTATCAGTCGACAAGACCGGAGGGTTGTTCGGATCGAGTTGAGGGAAATCGTCACCCAGTCCGCCCTTCTCTAAGACGCGAAAAATTGGTTCTTTTCTGAATTGCAAACCTGCATTTGCCCCTTGGGCCGATTTAAGAGCTTCGATCAACTCGCTCAACGATGCCGGGTCGACTGGCCTACCCGGGCCAACCATCGTGCTCAGCTTCAACCATGCAGCCCTTTCGACCGCGTTGTTCGCACGAAATGAGTCGATGAACCGGTAAGCGCGGCTGATGGCGGCAATCTGCTCGGCGGGGAAATGGGTCACGGTCTCGGCTGCCACCTGACTGTCCCAGACAGCTGTCGGAAATGTGTAGGACGGCGGTCCCCCGATCGGGCCGAGCGACGGAATGCGCCCCGATTTCGTGGCTTGCGTTACGATCAAAGACAACTCGTTGAGTCGGGCGTCCACGCACTTCCGAATGGAAATTCTGTCATCCATCAGTGCGAGGTTGTTACCCACTTCATGCCGCAATTGCGTTCGAGCCTCAGCGACCTTCGACTGCCATTCTACGTCAGACACCCACGCCTCTAAGCCCAGCGCGATTATCACGCCCATGACGATTATTCCCACCTCGCCCAAAAACTCACGCCAGCCGTGCAGTGGTTTAGGCAAATGGATATGCATACATACTCCGGTCCTTGGCTGACGCTAACAGAAGCGCTGATGCCTGCAATCGGGCGGCGTCTCACTGTCGGCTGTGGGGTCGTTTGCAGACTCACCGCTTCAAGCATCGCACACGAAAAAGGGGGGCGGATTTCTCCGCCCCCCTGTCCGCTCAAATGGCTTGGCGCTCAGCCTTCGCTGACGCTGGCCTTGACGATCTTGCCCGGCTCGCGCGGGGGTTCACCCTTGGGCAGCGCGTCGACGTTTTCCATGCCTTCGACCACGTTGCCCCAGACGGTGTACTGGTTGTCGAGGAAGCGGGCATCGTCGAAGCAGATGAAAAACTGGCTGTTGGCCGAGTTCGGCGCGCTGGTGCGGGCCATCGAGGCGGTGCCGCGCACGTGCGGCTCGGCGCTGAATTCGGCCTTGAGATCGGGCTTGGACGAGCCGCCCATGCCGGTGCCGTTGGGGCAGCCGCCCTGCGCCATGAAGCCGGGGATCACGCGGTGGAACTTGACCCCGTCGTAGAAGCCCTCGCTCGCCAGTTCCTTGATCCGCTCGACATGGCCGGGGGCCAGGTCGGGGCGCAGCTTGATCTTGACGTCCTTGGGCGTGCCGTCGCCGGTGTCGAGGGTAAGGGTCAGGTATTCGTCGGCCATGGGTCATCTCCTGGAATGCGGCCGCCGATATAGGGCGCACCGCGCGAATGTCACCCGCTCGCGCGGCGCACGGTTGCATTTGCCGCATCGCCCCCTAGACCGCAGGCAATGGCCGCCGAACCGTCCGATCCGCTGCTCGAGAAGGCGCCCGCGCCGGCCGCGGCGGACGTGCGCGACGAGGCACGGGGGGACGCCCGAACCGACGCCCGCTCCGACGCCCGCTCCGACGAAAGCCTCGATGCCGAGAACCGCCTCAAGCCGGACTACGTGCGCCGCGTGCGCGAGGCGGTGGAGGCAGGCGAGCACGAGGCGGTCTACGACCTGGTCGAGCCGCTTCACCCCGCCGACATCGCCGACCTGATCGAGCTGCTCGACAGCGACGAGCGTGCCGCCTTCGTCGACGCCATCAGCGACCTGATGGGCGGCGAGGTGATCGCCGAGCTCAACGACCACGTCCGCGAGGAGCTGGTCGAGAGCCTGCCGGCCGAGGCGGTCGCCGACATCGCCGAGCAGCTCGACACCGACGACGCTGTGGCGATGCTCGAGGATCTCGACCGCGAGGACCAGGAAGCGGTCCTTGCCGAGATGGAGCCGGAAGACCGCGCCGCGATCGAAAGCGCGCTGGCCTATCCGGAGGAATCCGCCGGCCGCCTGATGAGCCGCGACTTCGTCGCGGTGCCCGAGCACATGACCGTCGGCATGCTGATCGACTACTTGCGCGACGATCACGACCTGGCAACCGAGTTCTGGGAAGTCTTCATCGTCGACGCGCGTTTCATGCCGGTCGGCACCTGCCAGCTGTCATGGGTGCTCACCAGCCCGCGCCACATCGCGCTGACCGACGTGATGAAGCGCGACCAGACGCTGGTGCCGGTGACGATGGACCAGGAAGAGGTCGCGCTGCGGTTCCAGAAATACGCGCTGATCTCCGCCGCCGTGGTCGACGAATCGGGCCGCCTGGTCGGCCAGATCACCGTCGACGACGTGGTCCACATCATCCAGGAAGAGGCCGGCGAGGACTTCCTGCGGCTGTCCGGCGCGGGCGACGGCGACATCAACGAGCCCTTCGCGCTGACGGTGCGGACGCGGCTGTCGTGGCTGGTCGTCAACCTTGGCACGGCGCTGCTGGCGGCCTCGGTGGTCGGAGCGTTCCAGGGCATCATCGCCAAGTTCGCGGTGCTGGCGGTGCTGATGCCGATCGTGTCGGGCATGGGCGGCAATGCCGGCACCCAGACGCTGGCGGTGGTGGTGCGCGCGCTGGCCACCAACCAGCTGACCAGTTCCAATACCGTCCGCATGATCCTGCGCGAACTTCGCATCGCCGCGGTCAACGGCGTGTCGCTGGGGATCCTGATCGGCTCCGCCACCGCGCTGGTGTTCCACAACCCGCTGCTGGGCGGCGTGATCGCCGCGGCGATGGTGATCAACAACCTGACCGCGGGCCTTGCCGGCATCGCCGTGCCGGTCACTTTGGACCGGCTGAAGATCGATCCGGCGGTTTCGTCGGCGGTGTTCGTGACCACGGCGACCGACGTGATGGGCTTCTTCTCGTTCCTCGGCCTCGCCGCGCTGACGGGCGTGCACTGATGGCGCTGAGCCTGACCAAGGTCGCTTACGGTGCGCTGTCGCTCGAGGAGATCACCGGCTGGTTCTCCGCGCGCGGCCCGGTGGCCCGGCTGACCACGCGCTACCTGCCCAAGCGCCATGCCGAGATCGTGACGGGGGCGGCCGATCCGGGCGGCAACGGATCGCTGTTCTGGATCTTCAAGCACCAGCTGGTGGCGCGGACCGAGATCCTCGGCTTCGAGGACGCGCCCGACGGGCGCACGCATATCCTGATCGACCCGCGGGTGCGGCTGGTGCGTCCGGTGCCGCGCCGCGCCCACCAGGGCTGGCGCTACCTGGCCGAAGCGGACGCCCCGCGCGATCTCGTCGACGGGGAGGAAGTGGGCGAGGTCCTGCCGCCGCGCGTCGCGGGCGAACTGGCGCGGCTGGGGCTGGTATGAACCGCTGGGCCGAAGCGGCGCTTGACGGCGCGCGATCAACGCTTGGTTGGCAGCGCGGTGTACCGCTGGCAGGGATCGGGGCATGAACCCGGCCGAACATTTCGATGCGCTGCACGCGCTGGCCGGGCTGCTGGTCGGCCTGCTGGTCGGCATCACAGGGGTCGGCGGCGGGTCGCTGATGACGCCGCTGCTGGTGCTGATGTTCGGCGTGGCGCCGGCCACCGCGGTCGGGACCGACCTGCTTTATGCCGCCACCACCAAGTCGGTGGGCATGGGCGTGCACGGCTTTCGCAACTCGGTCGACTGGAAGGTCATGCGCCGGCTCGCCACCGGCTCTCTGCCCGCCGCGGTGCTGACGCTGATCGCGCTCAACACGTTCATTCACATCGGCAAGAACGCCAGCCACGTGATCCTGATGGTGCTGGGCTGCCTGCTTCTGGTCACCGCCGCGGGCGTGCTGTTCCAGGACCGCCTGCTCGATTACGGCAAGCGCTACGAACCGATCGATCCGCGTCATAACTACCTTCCCACCGTGGCGCTGGGCGCGCTGCTGGGTGTGCTGGTGACGATCACCTCGGTCGGCGCGGGCGCGATCGGCGTCACCGTGCTGCTGATGATGTACCGCTACCTGCCGGTCAGCCGCATCGTCGGCACCGACATCGCCCACGCGGTGCCTCTGGCCTTCCTGGCCGGAGCCGGCCACTGGCTGCTGGGCGACGTCGACTTCGTGCTGCTGGGCAACCTGCTGATCGGGTCGATACCGGGCGTAATCGTGGGCAGCCTGGTGTCGAGCCGCGCCCCCGACAAGTGGCTGCGCCCGGCGCTGGCCGCGGTGCTGACGCTGTCGGGCCTGCGCATCCTGCTTCAGTAAGTCAGCGTGACAGCCACCAGTCCAGCAGGTGATGCGCCACCGCGTAGGGCGGCGGGGCCAGGAACGCGCCGTCGTCCGCGCCGGTCATCGCATGGGCGACCTCTTCGCGGCTGAACCAGCGCGCATCGTCGAGCTCGGTCGTGTCGATGACGATCGCCTCGTCGTCGGTCTGGGCGTGGCAGCCGATCATCAGCGATGCCGGGAACGGCCACGGCTGGCTGGCGACATACGTGACGTCGCGGACCCGTACGCCGGCTTCCTCCAGCACTTCGCGCGCGACCGCGTCCTCGATCCCCTCGCCCGGCTCGATGAAGCCGGCGAGGGCGGAAAAGCGCCGCGCCGGGTAGCGCGGCTGGCGGCCCAGCAGCAGGCGGCCGCCGTTCTCGACCAGCATGATGGTGACCGGATCGACGCGGGGGAAATGCTCGGCGGCGCAGGCGGGATCGGTGCAGGTGCGCTGCCAGCCGCCCTTGGCGATCCGCGTCGGGTGGCCGCTGCGCGCGCAAAAGCGGTGGCGGGCGTGCCAGTCGACCAGGCTGCGCGCGCCCGCATAAGTCGCCAGGTCGCGCGCCGCCATTGCCGCCATCGCGCCCCACAGCCGCGGTGACGGCGGGGCGACGCTGCCCGCAAGTTCGGGCGGCACCGCGGCAAAGCAGCCGCGCTCATGCTCGTTGGCGTCCGCATCCAGGCCCAGGAACACCAGTTCGTCGGCGTCGCCCGCCTCTGCCAGGGTGCCCCATTCGAGCCCGCCGTCTGCGCCCAGGACGGGGTCCAGCCCGTCCATCCGCAGCAACCGCGCGCGGTGGTCGGTCAGCACGGCAAGCCGGGCGGGATCGGAGCGGACGGGATCGGCGCGGTCCAGCCCGCCGCCGGCAAAGGCGATCGTCACGCGGCCAGCTTGCCCGCCATCGCCGCCAGGTCGGACCGCACGGCAACCGGGAACGCAGCGTGGATCGGGTAGGCGTCGGACGGCATGTACTGGGTGTAGAAGCCGGCGCGGATGCCCCGCTTGAGGTCGGCAAAGGCAATCGTGCCGGCCGCGCCGCCCCACCCGTAGACGCCGGCGCTTTCGCCCAGGCCGACGCGCCCACCGGCCCCGAAGCCCGATCCGTCGGGACCGGGCACGCCCGCCGGCAGGAGGTTGGACGTGCCCATCCTGACCGCGCTTTCGCTCATCACCCGGCGCGTGCCGAGTTTGCCGAAGCCGACCAGCATCTGCAGGAAGCGGTCGTAGTCGCGCGGGCTTGATACCAGCCCCGCGCCGCCGAACGGATAAGGCGGCGGGTCGAGGAAGATCGAATTTCGCGCCGGGTCGAGCGGCAGCAACGCGCCGTCCAGCACGCCGTAATTGCTGGTCAACCGGTCCTTCAGCGCGGGCGCCACCGCGAACCCGGTCTCGCCCATGCCGCAGGGACCGACGATCCGCTCCATCACGAAGCGGTCGAACGGCATGCCCGAGACCACCTCGATCACGCGGCCCATCAGGTCGAGCCCGACCGAGTAGGACCACTTCGTCCCCGGCTGGTAGACCAGCGGCATCGCCGCCAGCGCGTCGGCGAAGGCGGCCAGGCTGGGCAGGACCTTGCCGCCCGACAGGCCCGGTATCGGCAGCCGCGTGGCCGCCGCCGGGACCAGCCCGGCCGCCATGTAGGCCTGCTGGATCGGGCCCTTCTGGATGATGTGGTAGCCCAGCCCGGCGGTGTGGGTCAGCAGGTTGCGGATCGTGATCGGCGTTTTTGCCGCCTCGACCTGATCAAGCGGGCCGCCGGCGTCCTTGAGCACCTGCATCGCCTTGAACTTTGGCAGGATGTCGCTGAGCGGCTGGTCGAGCCTGAGCTTGCCTTCGTCGACCAGGATCATCGCCGCCATGCCGGTGATCGGCTTGGTCATCGAATAGATGCGGAACAGGCTGTCGGCCCCGATCGGGGTCGGCGCGTCGAGCGACTGGCGGCCGCGCGCCAGGAAGGTCGGCGGCGCCTGGCCAAAGCCGACCGAGGCAACTGCGCCGGCCAGCTTGCCGCCGTCGACATAGTCGGTCAGCATTTTTTCGATGGCGGGAAAGGAGGGCGCCGGGGCGGCCAGCGCCCAGCGCGGCGCCGCCATCATCCCCGCGCCGAGCAGGCCCGCGCCCAGCAGCCGGCGGCGCGACAGCGCGGTAGTCTCGATTGCGATCATGACCCTCTCCAAACCCGTTTCAGTGCAGGATGGGCGATGGCCGGCGGGCGGTCAATCGCGGCCACCTTGCAGCCGCCGCGTGTGTTATCCATATAACGCACATGCTCAACCTGCTCTCGATCCTGATCGGTCTTTTCGCGCTGCTGCTGGCGATCCCCTCGGTCATCCCGTTCCTTGGCTGGGGCAACTGGTTCGTGCTGCCCGTGGCGCTGGCGGGCGCCGGGATCGGCGCGCTGTCGCGCTCCAACGGCGGACGCAATTTCTGCCTGGTCGTGCTGGCGCTGGCGGTGCTTCGGCTGATGCTGGGCCACGGCATCTTCTAGGGCTGGCCGCTTTCCGCCAGCGCCCGCTGCGCGGCGCGGGCGAACAGCGTCGGCAGTCCGGCCTCGGCCAGCCGCGCGATCGGCCACCATTCGCCGGCCGGGGGATCGGCGATGCCGTCGGCAGTCCTGACCGCCAGCACCAGGTCGAAATGGGTGAAGCCGTGGCTGACGCTGCCGGCATCGCGCCAGCGCGCCGCCGCGGGCGGCTGTCCGGTACCGTCTGCGCGCGCAGACCAGCCATCGTCGGGCAAGGCGCGCATGCCGCCCAGCAGCCCGCGCGGCGGCCGCGTGACCAGCAGGACGCTGTCCCCGCGCGTCAGCCACCAGGCGGTACCGCGCCGTTCGGGGCGGATGCGTTTCGGCGCCTTGACCGGATAGCGCTCCTGCTCGCCCGCGGCGCGCGCCGCGCAGGGGGCGGCCAGCGGGCACAGCAGGCACTTTGGCGCGCGCGGGGTGCAGATCGCGCTGCCAAGGTCCATCATCGCCTGCGCGAAATCGCCCGGCCGATCCGCCGGGGTCAGGTCCGCCACGTGCCGGCGCAGCAGCGTGCGAGCGCCGGGCAGCGGCGCGGCAACGGCGTAAAGCCGCGCGGCGACACGCTCGACATTGGCGTCGAGCACGGCGGCCGGCTCGCCGAACGCGATCGCCGCGACCGCGGCGGCGGTATAGGCGCCCAGGCCGGGCAGCGCGCGCAGTTCCGCCTCGGTACGCGGAAAGGCGCCGAGCGCCCCGACCACGCGCGCTGCCGCCACCAGGTTGCGGGCGCGCGAATAGTAACCCAGCCCCGCCCACGCCGCCATGACGTCGGCCTCGTCCGCACTCGCCAGCGCGGCCACCGTCGGCCAGCGGGCGGTGAAGCGCTCGAAATAGGGAATCACCGCCGCCACCGTGGTCTGCTGCAGCATCACTTCCGACAGCCAGACGCGGTAGGGATCGGGCGGCGGCGCGCCGGGCGGGCTGCGCCACGGCAGGACGCGTGCGTGGCAATCGTACCAGGCCAGCAGCGTCGCGGTCACGTTGGCGAAAGCGACGGTCTGGCTGCTGGCGTCCATCGCGCCGCTATGGCATTGCCCCGCCGGCAATGGAACGGGATCGCACCACCCCCAAGGGCAAGCCGAAGAAGGGCGCCGCCGCACGCCCTTACGAGCGGCCGCGCGGCGGCGCGCCGCGCTCCATCGGCGAGCTTATGCCCGACGTCGGCCGCACCGCCTTTCGCCGTTTCGGATTCGTCCAGTCCAGCGTGGTGACGCGGTGGAGCGAAATCGTCGGCGAGCGTCATGCCCGCGCCTGCCAGCCCGAGGCGATCCGCTTTCCCCCCGGCGAAAAGGCCGAGGGCATCCTGGACCTGGTTGTGCTGCCGGCGCACGCGCCGCTGATCGCGCACGTCGTTCCCGAGATCATCGAGCGCGTGAACCGCTTCTTCGGCTACCGCGCGGTTTCGCGGGTCAAGATCCGGCAAGGCGCGGTTAAGGCGCCGCCTGCTTCTGGCCCGGGTGGAGGAAGGCCGGCCGCGCCGCCGTCGCTGCGCCCGATCCCGATGGAACTGGGCGAAAGCCTGCGCGATATCGGCGACCCGGAATTGCGCACGGTGCTGGAATCGCTGGCGCGCAGCATGGGCGTGGCCGCCGAAGGGGAAGACGAACGATGAAGCCGATCCGATTTGCCGCGCTGGCCCTGGTGGCGGCCTTCTCGCTCGCCGCCGGACCGGCCGCCAACTGGAACACCGTGGTGGCGCGCACGCCCACCGGCGCGAACATCCTTGGCAATCCCGCGGCCAAGGTGCTGCTGACCGAATATGCCAGCTACACCTGCCCGCATTGCGCCGATTTCGAGCGCGAGGCCGGCGGCGCGCTGCGGCTCGCTTACGTGTATCCGGGCAAGATGCGGTGGGAAATCCGCAACTATGTCCGCGATCCGGTCGACCTGGCCTGGGCGATGGCGGCCAACTGCGGGCCGAAGGAGAAATTCTTTCTCAACAATGCCGCCATCTTCGGCAGCCAGAAGGTGTGGAGCAAGCCGATGACCACCGCCACCGAGGCGCAATCGGTCCGCTGGCGCAACCCCGACCTGGCGCAGCGCAACCGCGCCATCGCCGCCGACTTCAAGATCTTCGAGATCATGGCGACGCGCGGCTACGACCGCCAGACGATGGACCGCTGCCTGACCGACAAGGCGCTGGAAGCGCGCCTGGCCGCGCAGACCGACGCGGCCGATGCCGCCGGCATCGATTCCACCCCCAGCTTCGCCATCGATGAAGAGGTGCTGGTCGGCACCCACAGCTGGGACTTGCTGGCGCCACAGCTCGCCGCGCGGTTCTGAGCGCACTGTCCCCGGCAGCAAGCTGTGGACCGTCGCACCTGCGCGCGCGCAGGCCCTTCAATATCCCCGCAGGACCGGCTAGCCTGCCGGCCATGACCCGTCCCTGACTGGAGCGCGCGATTCCATGCCCACCAAGTTCCTCATCGCCCCCCTTCTCCTCGCCGTCGCGCTGATTTCCGCGTGCAAGCAGGACGGGCCCGCCGCCACCGGCGCGCCCGGCGGCGCGCAGACCGCCCCGATCGCGCCACCCGCAGGCAAGGCCTGGGCCGACATGATCGTCAAGACGCCCGAGGGCGGCTACCGGATGGGCAACCCCGACGCGCCGATCAAGCTGGTCGAGTTCGGATCGCTGACCTGCCCGCACTGTGCCGAGTTCACCGAGCTGGGCGCCGCCGACATCCGCGACAAGTATGTTGCCAGCGGCCGCGTTTCCTATGAATTCCGCAACTTCGTGCGTGACCCGCTCGACATTACCGCGACGATGCTGGTGCAATGCGCACCGCCGGAAAGCTTCTTCGCGCTGACCGACCAGGTCTTCGCCAACCAGTCGGCCATGTACGACAAGATCCAGGCCGCGGGCGAAGCGGCGCAGAAGGCGATCGGCGAGGGCCCGCCGGCGCAGCGCTTCATCGGCTATGCCAACCTGGCCGGGCTGACCGACTTCTTCTCGGCGCGCGGGCTGGCCAAGCCACAGGCCGAAGCCTGCCTGTCCAACGTGGCCAAGGCGCAGGCGTTCGCCGACGCCACCGAAAAGGATGCGGCCACTTACGACATCCAGGGCACGCCCACCTTCCTGCTCAACGGTTCGAAGATCGAGGCCAACACCTGGCCCGGCATCAAGGCCGAGCTGGAGCGCGCCGGCGCGCGCTGAGGCCGCGCGCGGGGGCGCCATGCCATGAAGATCAGCCGGCTCAAGCTCAGCGGTTTCAAGAGCTTCGTCGAGCCGGCTGAACTGCGCATCGAGCCCGGCCTGACCGGGGTGGTCGGCCCTAACGGCTGCGGCAAGTCCAACCTGCTCGAGGCGATCCGCTGGGTCATGGGCGAAGCCAGCGCCAAGTCGCTGCGCGGCGGCGGCATGGAGGACGTGATCTTCGCCGGCACCGCCCAGCGGCCACCGCGCGATTTTGCCGAAGTGGTCCTGACCGCCGAGATCAGCGGCGACGACAGCGCCGGCGGTAGCGGGGCCAACGACCGCGAACTGGAAGTGGTGCGCCGGATCGAGCGCGGCGCCGGCAGCGCCTACCGCGTCAACGGCCGCGACGTGCGCGCCAAGGACGTGGCGCTGGTCTTCGCCGATGCCGCCACCGGCGCGCACAGCCCGGCGCTGGTCAGCCAGGGCCGCATCGCCGCGGTAATCGCCGCCAAGCCCGCCGCCCGCCGCGAGATGCTGGAGGAAGCGGCCGGCATCGCGGGCCTTCACGTGCGCCGCAAGGATGCCGAACAGAAGCTCCGCGCGACCGAGGCCAACCTCGCCCGGCTCGACGACCTGACCGCGCAGCTCGACGCGCAGATCGGCACGCTGCGCCGCCAGGCCCGCGCCGCCGAACGCTACAAGGCTGTCAGCGACAGGATCCGCCTGGCCGAGGCGCGGCTGGTGTTCGCGCGCTGGCGCGATGCCGCCGCCGCTGCCGCGGCGGCGCGCAACGACGCGGTCGCGGCCGAAGCGCGGGTCGCCGCCGCGCAGGCCGAGACGCAAGGCGCGCAGGCGCTCCAGCACGCCGCCGCCGGGGCGCTGGCCGAGGCGCGCGACGAACTGGCCGACCGGCGCGACGATGCCACCGCCCACGCGCACCGCATGGCCACGCTGGCAAGCCAGCTCGAAGCGGCCGAGGACAAGCTGGCCGACCTTGACCGCCAGCAGCGCCGCCTCGACGAGGATCGCGGCGATGCCGATCGCCTGACCCGCGATGCCGCCGCCGCGCTGGCGAAGCTGGAGCACGATGTCGCCGCCGGCGAAGCCGCGCTCGCCCGCGACGAGGCGGCCCGGCCCGCGCTGGCCGGCGCGCTCGAAGACGCTGACCGGGCCGCCCGCGGTGCCGAACTGGCGCTGGCGCAGGCGACCGCCGAACAAGCCGGGGCCGAGGCCGAGTGGCGTATCGCCGAGGCGGCGCTGGCCGCTGCCGGTCAACGCCTCGATCGGCTCGACCGCGAAACCCGCCGCCAGGCCGAGGCGCTGGCCGCGCTCGATGCCGAGGAAGCCGGCGAAGACCGCCTGGCCGCCGCCGCCGCCCGCCGCGACGCTGCCACCGCCGCGCTGGCTGACGCGCGCAGCGCGCTGGAGGGACTGCAGGACAAGCGCCGCGCCTTGCAGCAGGACCGCGATGCCGCCGCCGCGGCGCTGTCCGCCGCCCGTGCCGAACTGACCGGGGTCGAGCGCGAACATGCCGCGCTTGCCCGCGACCGCGAGGCGCGGGCGCGGCAGGCCCGGGGCGGCCAGGGCCTGCCTGCCGCGCTCGACCGCATCCGCGCCGAGCCCGGCTATGAGCGCGCGCTTGCCGCGGCACTGGGCCGCGACGGCAAGGCGCTGCTGGGGCGTGCCGCGGGCGACGGCCGGTACTGGACCGGCGCCGAGGCCGTGACCCCGGTTGGCGGCGCGCTGCTCGAACACGTCCGCGACTGCCCGCCCGAACTTGCGGCGCGGCTGGCGCTGATCGTCGTCGCCGATGCCGACGACGGGCGCGCGCTGGCGCCCGGGCACTGGCTGGTGACGCGCGCGGGCGCGCTGCGGCGCTGGGACGGGTTCGTGGCGCGCGGCGAAGGCGCCGCCGACGCCGCCCGGCTCGAGGCGGAAAACCGCTTCGCCGCGCTGGGCGAACAGCTGCCGGCGCTGCGCGGCGCCGTCAGCGC
This sequence comes from Parablastomonas sp. CN1-191, assembly GCF_049354825.1. Classification (GTDB taxonomy): domain Bacteria; phylum Pseudomonadota; class Alphaproteobacteria; order Sphingomonadales; family Sphingomonadaceae; genus Novosphingobium. Next base: position 1,488,723 of record NZ_CP186480.1, read on the forward strand.
AAGCGAGGCGGACGCAGCCAGGGTCCAGGCGGACCTGTCCGCCGTTCAGGGCGAGGCGATCGCGGCGGAGCGGGCGCTGGCCGCCACCGCCGATGCCGAACGTGCGGCGCTGCGCGTACTCGACCAGGCCGAGGCGGCGCTGGCCCGTCGCGCCGCCCGCCGCGCCGAGCTGGCCGCGGCGACCCAGGACCTTGCCGCGCAGCGCGCCGAAGCCGAAGGTGAGCGCCGGGACGCCGAGGAGCGCCGCGCCGCCCTGCCCGATCCCACCACCGGGCGCGCCCGCCTCGATGCCGCGCGCGCGCGCAACGATGCGGCGCGTCAAGGGCTCCAGGCGGCCAGCGCGGCGCTGGCTGCGCACGAGCAGGCGCTGGCCGTCGCGCGCGAGCGGACCGCCGCCCAGCAGGCCGACCGGACGGGCTGGCAGGCCCGCGCCGGCGATGCCGCGCGCCGCCTGGCGGCGACCGCGCAGCGGCTGCAGGAGATCGCCGCCGAGCGCGCCGTCGCCGCCGCCAGGGCACCCGCGCTGAGCGCCGAGATCGAGGCCGGCGACGAGGTTCGCCGGCGGCTCGGCACCGAGCTCGAGACCGCGGAGGCGAAGCTGGCCGCGGCCACCGCCTCCGCTGCGGCCGCCGACGCCGCCCTGGCTGGCCTGGCCGAAACGCTGGCAACCGCGCGCGAGGCCCGCGCCGGCGCCGCCGCGCGCGCCGACAACGAGGAAGCCCGCCGCGCCGAGATGGCCGCCGTCTCCGGCGAACGGTTCCAGTGCCCGCCGCCGCTGCTGCCGGGCAAGTTCGCGTTCGAGCCCGCCGACGTCGCGACCTCTGCCGAGGAATCCGCCGCGATGGACCGCCTCTCCGCGGAGCGCGAGCGGATCGGCCCGGTCAACCTGGTTGCCGCCGACGAACTGGCCGAGGCTGAGGCGAAGCAGGGCGCGACCCGGGCCGAGCAGGCCGAACTGACCGAGGCGGTTCACCGCCTGCGCGGCTCGATCGGCAACCTCAACCGCGAAGGGCGGGAGCGTCTGCGCGCCGCGTTCGAAGCGGTCGACGGCCATTTCCGCCGCCTGTTCACGCGCCTGTTCGATGCCGGTGGAGATGGGGGCGGCCAGGCGCACCTGGCGCTGGTCGATTCGGACGATCCGCTCGAGGCCGGGCTCGAGATTTTCGCCCAGCCGCCGGGCAAGCGGCTGCAATCGCTGACGCTGCTGTCTGGCGGCGAGCAGGCGCTGACCGCGGTGGCGCTGATTTTCGCGCTGTTCCTCACCAACCCGGCGCCGATCTGCGTGCTCGACGAAGTCGACGCCCCGCTTGACGACGCCAATATCGAGCGGTTCTGCGACCTGCTCGAGGCAATGACGCAGGAAACCGACACGCGCTACCTGATCGTCACGCACAACGCCGTGACGATGAGCCGGATGCACCGCCTGTTCGGCGTGACGATGGTCGAGCGCGGTGTCAGCCGGCTCGTCAGCGTCGATCTCGAAGCTGCGAGCGAGCTGGTTGCCGCCGAATGATCAGGGCCAAGTGATCAGGACCGAATGATCAGGCCTTTCGGGCCGCGATCCATTCGTTCACGCGCGTCTCCAGCACCGGCAGCGGCATCGAACCGCCGCCCACGATCAGGTCGTTGAAGGCGCGCACGTCGAACCTCGATCCAAGCGCCTTTTCCGCCCGCGCGCGCAGTTCCATGATCTTGAGCATGCCGATCTTGTAGCCGGTCGCCTGGCCGGGCAACGTGATGTAGCGGCGCACCTCGCTGCGCGCCTGCTGCGGCGGCAGGCGGCCGGTGTCGGTCATGTAGCGGACCGCCTGGTCCTCGGTCCAGCCAAGGTCGTGGATGCCGGTATCGGTGACAAGGCGCGCGGCGCGGAACAGTTCGGCATCCAGGCGCATGAAGTCAGACGCGATATCGGGGTAGACGCCCATGTCCTTGCACAGCTTCTCGGCATAGAGCGCCCAGCCTTCGCTGTAGGCGACATAGCCGGTCGACTGGCGGAACCTGGGCACGCCCTGCTGGCGCACCGCGATGTCGCCCGCCATGACATGGCCGGGGATGCCTTCGTGGCACATCAGGTCCTGTGTCTTGGCGGGGTCGAGCGTGTTGCCCACCAGGTGGACGTAGACCCGGCCCGGGCGTACGCCGTCCGGGCTTGGGCCGCCGGCGTGCGCGGCGCCGCCGGCCAGCTCCGTGAACGAGGGTTCGCGCACCACTTCGGCGCGGTACTTGGGCAGGATCGTGAACTGCGAGCCCAGCGCGGCGCGATTGCGCGCCACCGCGTCGTTGGCGGCCTTGAGATACGCCGCCCGCGTCTCGTCGGTGTAGGGCACCGACGGGAAGCGCTTTTCCCGGTCGGCGTAAAAGGCATTGCGATCGGCCAGCCCGGCTTGCCGCGCCAGCGCGTCCTGCTCGGCCTCGATCCGCTTGACCTCGGCCAGGCCGGTGGCGTGGATCTGCGCCGCGCTCAGCGGCAGCGTGGTGTTGAGCCGCAGTGCCGCGGCGTACCAGTCCTTGCCCCCCGGCAGCGACACCGCGCCGACCCGGCCCGAAGGCGCGGTCTTGAGCGCCCCCTGGCCCCAGGCGATCACGCGGCCATAGGCCGGCGCGGTGGCCAGCAACGCCGTGCGCGCCTGCGCCAGCAGCGTGTCGCCTTCGGCCGGGCTGACTTTGCCCGCGCTGACCAGCTTGCCGACCTTGGCCCGCGCGTCCGCCATCAGCGGCGCATCCGCCCCGGTGCCGAACGGTGCCCCGCCGGTCAGCGTCCGCGCCGACGCCATCAGCCGTTCGACCTGGAAGCGCGGCACCCGCACGCCTGCCGCCTCCGACGCGCGCGTCTGCGCCAGCGCGAGGTCGAGGACCTGCGGCATCTTGCCAAGCCGCGCGATCCAGGCGCGCATGTCGGCCATGCTTTCGACCGTGTGCGTGTTGATCAGGAAATTGGGCAGCTCCGACGGCGTGGCGTAGAGCGACGAGTAGAACGGCGGCTGGAAGCGGCGGTACTTGTACTGCAGCTCCATCCGGTCGAGGTCCGAGGCCCAGATATCGTAATTGATCTGCCCGGCGGGCGAAAGCGCGGCGCGGTTGAAGCGCGCTTTCATCGCCGCCACGCTGGCGCGGCGCAGCGCGATGCGGCGCAGCACCCCGGCATCGCTGTTGTCGTCCCAGCGGTCCTGCCCGTCCTTGAGGCCAAGGCGCGTCGCCAGTTGCGGGCGCAGGGCCAGTTCGGCCGTGAACGCCTGGTCGAGAAACGCGGTCAGGCGCGCATCCTCGCTGGCGCGTGCGGCGGGGGTGGCGGCGCGGGCAGCGGCGGGCGCGGCGGGCTGGGCGGCGGCCAGCGGCGCGGCGATGGCAAGGAAGACGGCAGCGGAAGCGGCAAGCGTGGCTCGCATGGAAGGACCCTTCGTCGGTGGGGAGGACCCGCACAGCCTACCGCGCAACCGGCCCGATGCAAGCCGCTAGCCGAGGACGAAGCGCGGCCCGCTGCCGAACGCGCCGACGCGGTCGCCCGGGTTGTAGAGGCGGCACCGTGCCAGGCTCAGGCAGCCGCAGCCGATGCACTCGTCCAGCTTGGTGCGCGTCCGCTCCAGCACGCGGATGCGTTCATCGATGGCGCCGCGCAGGGACCGGCTGATGCGCTGCCAGTCCTGCGCGGTCGGGGTGCGGCCTTGCGGCAAGCGGGCCAGTTCGCCCTCGATCTCGGCCAGGCCCAGCCCCAGGTTCTGGGCGATGCGGATGAAGCTCAGCCGGCGGATGTCGGACCGCAGGAAACGGCGCTGGTTGCCCGCAGTCCGCAGCGACTGCAGCAGGCCCCTGCCCTCGTAATAGCGGATCGCCGACACCGCCAGCCCGGTCCGCCGCGCCAGGGTTCCGATCGGAATAAGGTCATCGGCCTTCATCGCTGCCCCCTCGCCTCCCCGCGTCATAATTTGCTTGAGCTGAAGTTAGCTTGAGGTTGCATGGATGCAAGGCGCGATTCGCGCGCAGCCCTTATCGAAAGGAAAGGCCATGGCCGCAGCACGCCTTGAACATGCCAACATCACCGTCAGCGATCCCGATCGCAGCGCCGCCCTGCTGGCCCGCCTGTGCGGCTGGCACGAGCGCTGGCGCGGTCCCGCCGGAAGCGGCTTCACGATCCACTGCGGCAGCGACGACCAGTACATCGCTCTGTTCGGCATGGGCGATGCGCCAGGCCGGTTTGCCAAGGGCCAGCCGCTCAACCACCTGGCGCTGCTGGTCGACGACCTGGGCGCGGCCGAGGCGGCGGTGCGCGCGGCCGGGCTGTCACCGTTCGGACACGGCGATTACGAACCGGGCCGGCGGTTCTACTTCTTCGACTGGGACGGGATCGAGTTCGAGATCGTTTCCTATCGCCCGATGTGAAAAGGGGCGGCCCGCCGGGCCGCCCCTTCGCATATCATCGCGGTGCTTGCCTCAGTACTTGTACGACAGGCCCACCTTGAAGGTGTGGTAGTCGAAGTTCTGGGTGCTCATGCGCATGTTGGTACCACCGCCCAGCACGAAGGGGTTGGTGGCCGGGGCCGAGCCCTGGCCGACCGCGACGTAGTAGTCGTTGTCGCGGAAGCGGTTGTACAGGTACTCCAGGTTCACCGCGACGCCCGAGCGGTGCATGATCTCGACGCCGCCGCCGACCTGGCCGCCCAGCTGCCACTTGTCGGCATCGACGGGGGTGAACGTGTTGGCGGTGTTGTTCGTCGAGAACGCGTGCTTCATCTTGCCGTAGGCGACGCCGCCGGTGACGTAGAAGAAGCCGCCCATGCCGTTGGGCGAATAGCCAAGGCGGCCGCGCATGGCGGCAACGCCGTCCATCTTGCGGGCGATGGTGTAGGAGGCCGGCGTGGTCGAGAACGCGGTGACGGCATCGGTCGGGCCGTGGAACGCGTATTCGCCCAGCAGGCCGGCAACGATGTTCGATCCGACCATGCCGTCATAACCGGCGCGTACCGAGATCTCGCGCTTGGCGCTCTCGTTCTTGCAGCCGTTGGCGGGGGACACGGTGCCGTAGCCCTGGCAGAACCCGGGCGAGAACGCGTTGGCGCCGCTCGCGGTCGCAAGCTGCGGCGTATAGGTGCCGTTGCGCTGCGGATCGAAGTAGATCTGGTCATTGATGCCGTCGTCCGCTTCGGACAGGGCAACGCCGACGCCGACGTAGAAGCCCGACAGGTCGACGGCGGTCTCGCTCTGCGCGAACGCGGCGCCCGGGATCGCCATGGCGGCAACCGCCGCGGCGGCGAGAAGGGTCGTTTTCATGATAGTCTCCTGGAAATCGATGCGGGTCGTTCGGGGGATAGGACGCTTCTGACCCGGCGGTGGTTCCCGCTATTTCGCGCTCGCGGCGGTCCGTGCTGCAGTGCGACATATGCGCCACAGCGGATTCTCCCGGCAGGAAACCCTGGCTGCCGGCGGGCGTTCGGATAAGCGGGTACGGACGAGCGAATGGGGTTTTGCGCGACATGGACGGTTCCGATCTGCGGATCGCGCTGCTGAGCGGCAACTACAACTGCGTGCGTGACGGTGCCAACGGCGCGCTCAACCGCCTGGTGGCGACGCTGCTGGACCGCGGTGCGCAAGTGCGCGTCTATTCACCGACGGTCCGGCATCCCGCCTTCCCGCCGACCGGCGACCTGGTGTCGCTGCCGTCAGTAGCGTTCCCGGGGCGCAGCGAATATCGCGTGCCGCTGGGGCTGGGTCCGGGCGCGCGCCGCGACCTGGCCCGCTTCGCGCCCAACATCGTCCACGTCTCCTCGCCCGATCCGGCTGCCCACCGCGCGGTCAGCTGGGGCCGCCGCCGCGGCATCCCGGTGCTGGCGTCGGTTCACACCCGCTTCGACACGTATCCGCGCTATTACGGGCTGGGCGCGATCGAGCCGCTGGTGACCGCCGGACTGCGCCGTTTTTACCGCCGCTGCGACGCGCTGCTGGCGCCGTCGGAAAGCTTTGCGCAAGTGCTGCGCGCGCAGCGGATGAACTACGACATCGCGATCTGGTCGCGCGGGGTCGATCGCACGCGCTTCAATCCGGGCCGGCGCGACCTGGCCTGGCGGCAGGGCCTGGGGATCGGCCCGGACGAAGTGGTGGTCGGCTTCCTGGGCCGGCTGGTGATGGAAAAGGGCCTCGACGTCTTTGCCGCCGCCATCGACGAGCTTCGCGCGCGCGACGTGGCGCACCGCGTGCTGGTCGTGGGCGAAGGCCCGGCGCGCGAATGGCTGGAGGACCGGCTGCCCGACGCGGTCTTCGCCGGCTTCCAGGCGGGTGACGACCTGGGCCGCGCGGTGGCGAGCATGGACGTGCTGTTCAACCCGTCGACGACGGAAACCTTCGGCAATGTCACGCTCGAGGCGATGGCCTGCGCGCTGCCGGTGGTGGCAGCGGTCTCCACCGGCAGCACCAGCCTGGTCGAAAACGGCATTTCCGGGCGGCTGGTACCGCCCGGCGGAACGCGCCAATTCGCCGAGGCGCTGCGCCGGTACATCACCGATCCCGAGATTCGCCGCCTTCACGGCGAGGCCGGCGAACTGCGCGCGCGCGACTTCGCCTGGGACCGGATCAACGGCGCGGTGGTCGATACCTACCTGCGGCTGCTGCGCCGCCGGCCGCACGCCCGCGCGCCGGCCAGGCCGGCCAGCCCCGCGCGCTAGCGCAGCCAGCCCCGCTTGCCGGCGTGGCGGCAATAGCGCCACAGCGCGAAAACGATGGCGACGATTACCAGCGGCATCATCATGTCGGCCGTGCGCGCCACCGCCGCCGGCATCGCGTGCGTAACCTGGTAGCCGATGCTGACCACCGCACCGACCAGCGAGACCAGAAAAGCCCCGGTCGCCTGGCGCGATCGCACCAGCATCAGTAAAGAGCCCGCGACCGAGCCCCAGACCCCGAAGCCCCAGCCGATCTGGACCCACAGCGGCATCGAGGCGATCCAGGCCAGGATGGCGGCGGGATCGCCGGCCCGGGCCAGCCAGGCCTGGTCGTGCAGCCGGGTCATGACGTAATCGGTCGCGCCCAGCGCGTTCCACAGCGCGCCCACCACCGCGACCACCCAGTACGTGATCGGCGTGCGTGGCCGCACGTCCGCGTGCGTGACGACGAGTTCGCTCATGCCCGTTCCCCTTCCAGGCGACCCGGCGCAAGGCTACGCCGCAGGGCCGCCCGGAGCAAGCGGACTAGAGCCGCTCGATCTTGCGCGCCGCCTCGTCGATCAGGTCGACGATGCGCTCCACCTTGTCGGCCTCGAGCCCGGCGCCGCGCTGATGGCCAACGGCGCCGCGCAGATTGTTTATCGCGCGGTGCAGCTGGCGGTGCGGCGATGAGCGGCGTTCCTCGCCCAGGCCAGAGAGGCGGGCGACGATGGCGTCCACGGCTTCGGCCTCTTTCCCCAGCTCGGCGCGGCCGGCATCGGTCGCCGAGAACACCTTGCGGGCGCTGTCATCGGGCAGTTCGGCGACGACGGCTTCGTCGAGCATCATCTGCAGCGTGGGATAGACCACGCCGGGGCTGGGGGCATATTCGCCGCCGGTCAGCTCCTGGATCGCCTTGATCAGGTCGTAGCCGTGACGCGGCTGGTCGGCGACGAGCTTCAGCAGGACGAGCCGCAGTTCGCCCGCGGCGAACATCCGCCCCCGGCGTCCGCCCGGCCCCCGGCCGCCGGCTCCGCGACCGCCGCCGAACGGAAAGTCGGCCCCGAACGGCCCGCCGCTTCCGAACGGTCCCTCCGGACCGAACGGACCGTCGGGCCCGAAACCGGCAGCAAATAGATTCTTCCAGCCGCCGTGATTGCCATGAGGGCGGCCATGGTGGCGGTGATGATGATCACGCATAAGTCTGTCCTTCTTCAAGATGTTCTAAGATATATCTTGAAATGATCTTTGTTCAAGGCTTGCTGCAAAATTTTTTCCGCGCCCTATCTAGGAGGGGATGGCCGACCTCTTTCCCGACAGCCTGCCCGCGCCCGTCGACACGGCCCCGCGCGAGGACGCGCCGCTGGCCGAGCGGCTGCGCCCGCGCGCGCTGGACGAAGTCGTCGGGCAGGAACACCTGACCGGGCCAGAAGGCGCGATCGGGCGGATGGTGGCGGCCGGCCGGCTCGCCTCGATGATCCTGTGGGGGCCGCCTGGCACCGGCAAGACCAGCATCGCGCGCCTCCTGGCCGATGCCGTGGGCATGCGCTTCGTCGCCGTCAGCGCGGTGTTCTCCGGCGTGGCGGACTTGCGCAAGGCCTTTGCCGAGGCTGACAAGGCCGCCGCCGCGGGGCAGCGCACCCTGCTGTTCGTGGACGAGATCCACCGCTTCAACCGCGCCCAGCAGGACGGCTTTCTTCCCTTCGTCGAGCGGGGCACCGTAACGCTGGTGGGCGCGACGACCGAGAACCCCAGTTTCGAGCTTAACGCCGCGCTGCTCAGCCGCGCGCAAGTGCTGATCCTGCACCGGCTTGGCGAAGGCGCGCTGTCGCGCCTGCTGGCCAGGGCGGAAGACCTCGAGGGCCCCCTGCCCCTGACGGCCGAAGCGCGCGCGGCGCTGGTCGCCACCGCCGACGGCGACGGGCGCTTCCTGCTCAACCAGGCCGAGACGCTGTATGCCGCGAACATCGCCGCGCCGCTCGATCCCGCGGCGCTGGGCGCGTTCCTGCAGCGCCGCGTCGCGGTCTACGACAAGGACCGCGAGGGGCACTACAACCTCATCTCCGCCTGGCACAAAGCGCTGCGCGGGTCGGACCCCGATGCCGCGCTCTATTACATGGCGCGGATGCTCACCGCGGGCGAAGAGCCGCTGTTCGTGCTGCGCCGCCTGGTCCGCGCCGCGGTCGAGGATATCGGGCTGGCCGATCCGCAGGCGCTGGTGCAGTGCCTGGCCGCCAGGGACGCTTACGATTTCCTCGGCAGCCCGGAAGGCGAACTGGCGATCGTCCAGGCCTGTCTTTATTGCGCGACCGCGCCCAAGTCGAACGCCGCCTACAAGGCGCAGAAGGCGGCGTGGAAATCGGCGCGCGACACCGGCAGCCTGATGCCGCCTGCCAACATCCTGAACGCCCCGACCAAGCTGATGAAGGACATCGGCTATGGTCAGGGCTACGCCTACGACCACGATGCCGACGACGGGTTTTCGGGCGCCGACTACTGGCCCGCGGAGATGGACCCGCAGACGTATTACCAGCCGGTCGAGCGCGGGTTCGAACGCGAAGTCCGCAAGCGCCTGGCGTGGTGGAACGAACGCCGCCGCCCCCGCGCCTAGGCGGACGCGTGGCCCGCTTTGCGCATTTCGCCGCGATCGACTGGTCGGGCGCCGTCGGGGAGCGGCATCGCGGCATCGCCGTGGCGATCTGCGGCACGGGCACCGCCGCCCCGCTGATCGTTCGCCCCGGGCACCGCTGGTCGCGCGGCGAGGTTCTCGACTGGCTGGTAAACGACCTTCCCGCCGATACGCTGGTCGGGCTCGACCTCGGCGCCTCGCTGGCGTTTGCCGACGCCGGGGCGTTCTTCCCCGGCTGGAACGAAAGCCCGCGCGATGCCAGGGCGCTGTGGGCGCTGGTCGAGCGGACCTGCGCCAGCGATCCGCACCTGGCCGCCACTTCGCTGGTCGACCACCCGGAGGCGGCGCGCCATTACCGCCGCCACGGCGGGCGCGAGGGCGACCGCTTCGGCGGCGGGCGCGGGCGCTTTCGCGTCACCGAACGGGCGCAGGAGGCGCTCGGCTGCCGGCCCTATTCGAACTTCAACCTTGTCGGCGCGGCGCAAGTCGGCAAGTCGAGCCTGACCGGGATGCGGCTGCTGCACCGGCTGGCCGGGCGATTGCCGGTCTGGCCGTTCGATCCGCTGCCCGCGGCGGGATCGGCCGTGATCGAGATCTATACCACGATCGCGGCGCTGGCCGCCGGGCGCCCGGCTGGCCGCAGCAAGATCCGCGATGGCGGCGAACTCGATGCCGCGCTGGCGGCGCTCGGGTCGGGGCCGGCAGCAATCGCCGGACCGATCGACGACCATCGCAGCGACGCCGTGCTGACCGCGGCTTGGCTGCGCCGCGCCGCCGACGACGCGGCGCTGTGGCGCCCCGCCGCGCTGACCCCCGAACTGGCCGCAACCGAGGGCTGGACGTTCGGCGCGCGCTGAGCCATGCGCAATCCGCGCGCAGGCCGGCTTAGCACAGTGGTAGTGCAGCGGTTTTGTAAACCGAAGGTCGGGGGTTCAAATCCCTCAGCCGGCACCGCGCGCAGTTCCGCGCCTTGCGCTCAGATCCGCACCGGTTCCAGCCGCGGCGTCAGCAGGTGCACCGCCAGCAGCGCCAGCAGATAGGCGCTGGCGCAGATCGCGAACAGCAGCTGGTAGCTGTGCGTGGCATCCAGGATATAGCCGGTGAACTTGGCCATCAGCATGCCGCCGATCGCCCCCACCGTGCCGCCGATCCCGATGACCGAGCCGACCGCCGCGCGCGGAAAAAGGTCCGACGGCAGCGTGTAGAGGTTGGCCGAGAATGCCTGGTGGGCCGCGGTCGCCAGCCCGATCACCAGCACCGCACCCCAGACGCTGGCGATGCTCTGCGCGAAGAAGATCGGCAGCACGCACAGCGCCCAGAACAGCATCGTGGCCTTGCGGGCGAAGTTGGGGGTGCGCCCCGCCTTGATCAGCCGCGACGACATCCACCCGCCGGCGATGCTGCCGCCGTCGGAGATCAGGTAGATCGCCGCCAGCGGCAGGCCGAAGCTCTTGAGGTCGAGGTCGTAGCGTTCGAACAGGTAGCCCGGCAGCCAGAACAGGAAGAACCACCAGATCGGGTCGATCAGGAACTTGCCGATCGCATAGGCCCAGGTCTCGCGCTTTTGCAGCAGGCGGCCCCAGCCGATCGGCTCGGCCGGATCGGCCGGGTCCTGGCGGATCCAGGCCAGCTCCTCGGGCGTGACGCGGGCGTGCTGGGCCGGATGGCGATAGATCGTCCACCACGCGATCAGCCACAGGACGCCGAAGATGCCGGTGACGTAGAAGGCAACCCGCCAGTCGAACCACAGCACCAGCGCCGGGACCAGCAGCGGGGTGATGATCGCGCCTACGTTGGCGCCGGCGTTGAACAGCCCGATGGCGAAGGCGCGCTCCTTCTGCGGGAACCAGTCGGTCACCGCGCGGATGCCGGCCGGGAAGTTGCCGCTTTCGCCGATACCCAGCCCGAAGCGGGCCAGCGCGAACGAGGTCAGCCCGGTGGCGAGTCCGTGCGCCATGTGGCTGACCGTCCACACCACGATCGCCAGCGCATAGCCGACCCGCGCGCCCACCCGGTCGACCACGCGGCCGAAACCCAGGTAACCGATCGCGTAGGCGACCTGGAACCAGAACACGATCGTGGCATAGTCGCTTTCGCTCCAGGCGAACTCCTTCGACAAGGTCGGCTTGAGCACGCCGATCATCTGGCGGTCGATGTAGTTGATCGCGGTCGCGGCGAACAGCAGCGCGACGATGGTCCAGCGATAGCGTCCGGCCGGCTTTTGCAGCGCCGCAGGGGTGTCCATGGCTCTCATCCTCTCTCGCGCTCGTTGGCGCCGGTTTGTCTTCTAGCCGCCTGCCCGGGTTTGCGCGGCGGAAATCGTGCAGCTTACCGTGCCGTGGCTTCCAAACGACGCCACGACCCTGCTGCCGGCCGCCACCGGGTGGACACCGGTAATCGCCCCGCTCGACACCCAAAGCCCGCCGCTGGCGTCGATCCCGCGCGCCGCCAGGTTGGCCAGCAGGAACCGCACCGCGCCGTACGGCCCGTCAAGCATCGTCGCCGCGCTGCCACTGCCCACGACGCGGCCGTCGATTTCCATCGTGACGGGGATCGCGCACAAATCGGCGTCCTGCCAGCCCGTGATCGCCGGCCCCATCACCAGCCCGTGGTTGTTGCCGAAGTCGGACGCGGTCACCGCCGGACCGTCGACATTGATGTGCGGATAAGGCGAGCTGGCGATTTCGATCCCCAGCCGCACGTCGTCGATCACGGCGCGGGTGCCGGCGTCGTCGCGGGGCACGGGTCCGGAAAAACCGGCCGCGACATGGAGCAGGATCTCGGCCTCGGCCGCGGCGAAGCCGGCGGCGAAGACCGGCATGGCAGGTTGAACCTGTTGTGCGGCGTCCACGACGGTGTCTGCGAAGATCGGTCCGGCCAGGCGGTTGCTGCCCAGGCGGGCATCGTCGGGCGGGTTGATCCGCCCGACCTTCCAGCCCGCCACTCGCCGCCCGTCGAGGCGAATCGCGTGGCCCTGGATGGCATAGGCAGCGTCCATGTCGGCGGGCCTGTCGCCCGGATAGGCGCTGAGGCCGCGGGCCTCCCGGCGCGCTGCCACGAACGCTTGTGCCACCGTCGATGCGGGTTCGTTCACCCTCAATCCCATCCCTTTTGTCCGTTGCGGGTGTCCGTAATGGAAACCGGTGTCATTGGCAAGAAGCCGCGGTTCGCGCGTGCCGCGCTCACAACGTCACACCGCGTTTCCAGATCGCGATCGCGCGCTGCCCGGCGCGTTCGGCGGCGGTTGGCAGTCCTTCGGCGTGGGCGATTATCGTCGCCAGGAAGGCGGCGTCCGCGGCCTCGGCCCCGTCGTCCAGCACACGCTCGGCATCGAAATCGATCCAGTGCGGCTTGGTCGCTGCGAGCACGTGATTCGAGGCCACCTTCAGCGTCGGCACCGGGAAGCCCAGCGGCGTCCCGCGCCCGGTCGTGAACAGCACCATCGTAGCGCCGGCAGCGGCCAGCGCGGTTGACGAGACGGCATCGTTGCCGGGCGCTTCCAGCAGCGCCAGCCCGCCCGGCGGGGCGGTTTCGCCATAGTCGATGACCGCGTGGAGCGGCGCCTGGCCGGCCTTCTGCACCGCGCCGAGCGACTTTTCCTCAAGCGTGGTGATGCCGCCGGCAAGGTTGCCGGGCGACGGGTTTTCAGAAACCGGCAGGCCCTGGTCGAGGTAATAGCGCTTGAAACGGTTCACCAGCGCCGCGCCCGCGGCAAACACCGCCGGGCTTTCGGCACGGGCCAGCAATGCCTGTTCGGCGCCGAAGATTTCGGGAATCTCGGTCAGGATCGGCGTGCCGCCAGCCGCTGCCAGCCGCTCGGCAAAGCGGCCCAGCAGCGGATTGGCGGTCAGGCCGGACAGCCCGTCGGAACCCCCGCACTTGAGGCCGACGGTCAGCGCCGACAGCGGCAGGTCTTCGCGCCTGGCCGCCGCGGCCTCCTCGACCATCGCATCGACCAGCGCGCCCGCTTCGGCCAGCTCGTCCCCCGCGGATTGCGACGAAAGCGCCCTGACCCTGCCACGCAGCGCCGCGGGCACGGCCGCGAGCAGATCGGCAAGCTGGTTCGATTCGCACCCCAGCCCCAGCAGCAGGACCCCTGCCGCGTTCGGATTTGCGGCCAGGCCGGCCAGCGCCGCCCGGGTGCCGGCAAGGTCGTCGCCAAGCTGCGAACAGCCGTGCGGGTGCGCAAACGCGTGGACGCCATCGATGCGGCCGGCGTGCCGCTCCATCGCCGCACGCGCGACCTGTTCCGCGGTCAGCCCGACGCAGCCGACCGTGGGCAGAATCCACACCTCGTTGCGGGTCGCGCCGCGCCCATCGGCACGCCGGTAGCCGCGCCAGGTCGGGGGCGGCGCCGCGGTGTGCCCCATTGCCGCCGAGAGAGACGGTTCGTAGGTCAGTTCCCCTGCCAGCGCCGTGACCAGGTTGTGGCTGTGGACATGATCGCCCGGCGCGATGGCAGTAAGCGCCCGGCCGATCGGCAGGCCATACTTGGTCACCGTGGCGCCGGCGCCGTGCGCGGTCAGCGCCAGCTTGTGGCCGCGCGGCACCGGTTGCATGACCGTCACGCCCAGCACCCGTTCGCCGGCGACTAGGTCGCGAAGGGCGACCGCGACACCGTCATCGCCGTGAACGCGCAGGGCCGCCGCGGCGCTCACCGCGCGTACGTCGTTTGAGGATGGTAACCGGTGTCAGGCACCGCTATCTCTTGCCTCCGCCCAGTCGCAAAGGCAAGGGTGGCGCATGGCGAGGGGCAGGACGTGAGACGACAGGGCGAGGTCAAGCCGACCATCAATGACGTCGCGCGGATCGCCGGCGTTTCCAAGAAGACCGTCAGCCGCGTCATCAACCGCTCGCCCCTGCTCAACCAGGCCACCCGCAAGAAGGTCGAGGCGGTAATCGCCGACATCGGCTACGTCCCCAACCTGCAGGCGCGGGCGCTGGCGCTACGGCGCAATTTCCTGATCGGGCTGATCCACGACAATCCCAACGCCCAGATGGTCCTGAGCTTTCAGGAAAGCGCGCTGGCGGCGATGCAGGGGACCGAGTTCGCGCTGCTGGTTCGCCCGGTCAACCGGCATTCGCCGACGTTGATCGAGGACTTGCGCGCATTCCTGGAACAACAACGCCTCTACGGCGTGCTGATCCTGCCGCCGCTGTCGGAAAACGACGCGATCCCCGCGCTTTGCCGCGAGCTTGGCGTCAACTACGTGCGGATGGGCTCGGCCCGGCTCGACGACGATACGCACCTGGTCGAATCCAACGACAGCCAGGCCGTGCGCGAGGCTGTCCAGCACCTCTACCAGCTCGGCCACCGGCGCATCGCGCTGGTTACGGGGCCGCGCGGGTTCCGCTCGGCACAGGAACGCGAGGCGGGCTATGACGAGCAGGTCGCCAAGCTGGGCCTGCCCGCTGACGACGCGCTGAAGGCCGGCGGCAATTACACCTTCGATTCCGGGCACGAGGCAGGCGCCCGGCTGCTCGACGCGGTGCCGCGCCCGACGGCGATCTTCTCCAGCAACGACGAGATGGCCGCCGGCGTCCTGCACGCCGCGCGCGAACGCGGCATCGCGGTGCCCGAAGACCTGTCAATCGTCGGCTTCGACGATACCGCCATCGCCGCGCACTTGTGGCCGCCGCTGACGACGGTGCGATGGCCGATCGTGGAAATGGCGCGCGCCGCCGCGCTCAAGGTGATCGATCCGGCCAGGGCGGGCGAGCAGCCGTCGTTCTTCGAATCGAGCCTGATCCGCCGCGCTTCGGCCGGCGCCGCGCCGCGGCCGTGAAGGAATTCGCAGCGGCGGCTTGAAACAGGTCATGACACCGGTTACCACAGGTGCCAACAACAGCCCGCGCACATCCGCGGGCGTCCCATCAGGAGAGGCCAGACCCGTGTTCGCCAAAACCTATCACGCCACCCATCCCGACATGATGGACAGCGTCACCAACGATGAACTGCGCGCCCGCTACCTGGTCGGCGGCATGTTCGAGAGCGGCAAGGTCACGCTCAACTATTCGCACAACGAACGCTTCGTGATCGGCGGCGCGGTTCCCGCCGGGGGCGCGCTGCGCCTGCCCGACCAGACCGTGCCGGCCAGCGCGGCGGGCCACCCGTTCCTGGAACGGCGCGAGATGGCCGCGGTCAACATCGGCGGTGACGGCGCGGTGACCGTCGACGGCCAGCGCTTCGCGATGAAGAACAAGGAATGTCTTTATATCCCGATGGGATCGAAGGACGTCACGTTCGAGGGCGAAAGCGCGCGCTTCTACCTGGCGTCGGTTCCCGCCCACAAGGTTTGCCCGGTCAGGCACATCACGCTTGACCAGGCCAACCCGCTGGCCCGCGGCGATCTCGCCAATTCGAACCAGCGCACGATCTACCAGCTGGTGATCCCGGGCGTGTGCGAAAGCGCGCAGCTGCTGCTGGGTCTGACCGTGCTGGAGGAAGGCAGCGTCTGGAACACGATGCCGCCGCATCTCCACGACCGCCGCAGCGAGATCTATCTCTACTTCGACCTGCCCGAAGAGAACGACCGCGTGTTTCACTACATGGGTGAGCCCGATTCGATGCGGCACCTGGTGATCGCCAACGAGGAAGCGGTGATCAGCCCGCCGTGGTCGATCCACATGGGTTCGGGCACCAAGAAGTATGCCTTCATCTGGGCGATGGGCGGCGAGAACCTGGACTACACCGACATGAACGTCCTCGACATCTGCCAGCTCAAATAGTGGCCATCTCGTTCGACCTGATCGGCAAGGCCGCGCTCGTCACCGGCGCCAACACCGGCATCGGGCAGGCCATCGCCATTGCTCTGGCCCAGGCCGGTGCCGATGTCGCGGTCGCCGGCCGCAGCGAGCCGACCGAGACGCTCGCCGCGCTGAAAGCGATCGGGCGCAAGGTGGTCAACATCGCGGCCGACCTGTCCTCGATCCAGCCGGTCCAGCGCGTGACCGACGAGGCGGTGGACGGGCTCGGCCGGCTCGACATCCTGGTCAACAACGCCGGGATCATCCGCCGCGACGACCTCCTCGACTTTACCGAGGCGGACTGGGACGCGGTCATCGACACGAACCTGAAATCGCTGTTCTTCCTCAGCCAGGCGGCCGCGCGCCACATGGCAGCGCGGGCGGCGGACGGGGACCAGAGCCGCGGCAAGATCGTCAACATCGCCTCGCTTCTGAGCTTCCAGGGCGGCATCCGCGTGCCAAGCTACGCCGCCGCGAAGTCGGGCGTGGCGGGCGTGACCCGCGCGATGGCGAACGAGCTTGCCGCCCGCGGCATCCAGGTCAACGCCATCGCTCCGGGCTACATCGCCACGAACAACACCGCGGCGCTGCAGGGCGACGAAACCCGCAACCGCCAGATTCTCGAGCGTATTCCCGCCGGCCGCTGGGGCCGGCCCGAGGATATCGCCGGAACCGCCGTGTACTTGTCCTCGCCCGCCGCCGACTACGTTACCGGCCAGATCTTGGCGGTCGACGGCGGCTGGCTGGCGCGCTAGCCAGCGGCGATGACTTCCGCGATCACGGGCGCGCCGATTGTCTGCTTCGGCGAACTGCTGTTCCGGCTGACCCCGCCGGCGTCGCAACTGATGGTCCAGGCCGATACGCTCGACCTTGCGGTCGGCGGCGCGGAAGCCAACGTCGCCGCGGCGCTGGCATCGCTTGGCCACCCGGTCCGTTTTGCCGGACTGGTGGCGGATAATGCGCTGGGTGACCGGGCGGTGGCCGCGCTGCGCGGCGCCGGGGTCGACACCCACTTCCTTGCCCGCGCGCCCGGCCGGATGGGGCTCTATTTCATGGAGTCCGGATCGGGCCCGCGCCCGTCGCACATCACTTACGACCGCGCCGGCAGCGCCTTTGCCGAGGCGGCGGCGGACGGCATCGATTTCACCGGCGCGCTAGACGGCGCGCGGCTGCTGCATTGCGGCGGGATCACCCCTGCACTTGGCCCGAACGGCATCGATCTGGCGCGCGCGGCGATGGCGGCGGCGGCGGCGGCCGGCGTGCCGGTCTGCTTCGACGGCAATTACCGCGGCCAGTTGTGGAGCGCCTGGAACAGCGACCCGCGCACGGTGCTGGCCGAGCTTGTCGGCGGAGCCACCATCCTGATCGGCAATCACCGCGACATCTCGCTGCTGCTGGGCAAGACCTTTTCGGGCGACGGCGAAGATCGCCGGCGCGAGGCGGCCGAGGCGGCCTTTGCGGCGTTTTCGCGGCTTGAGGTCATCGCCTCGACCGCGCGCCATCTCGTTACCTCGGATCATCACCGCGTCGCGGCGCGGGTCGACCTGCGCGGGGGCGGGTACCAGAGCGAGGAGATCGCCATCACCGGCATTGTCGAGCGGATCGGAACCGGCGATGCCTTTGCCGCCGGTGTGATAGACGCCTGGGCCCGCGGCGGTGACGCGCGCGCCATGGCCGAAAACGGGCTCGCCCTGTCTGCGCTCAAGCACACGATCCCGGGCGACATGTGCCTGGCGGGTCGTGCCGCGCTCGACGGGTTCTCGGCGCTGGGCGGCGATGTCCGGCGCTGAGGCGCTGACACGCCGCGCGTTGCTGCGCGGCAGCGCGGCCGCCTCGGTTATTGCGGCCACCCCCGCCTTCGCGCGGATACCCGAAGCCGATCCGGTTGCCGGGCCCTTCACCGGTCTGCGCGAGGACGGCGTCGCTGCTTTCAAGGGTATCCGCTACGCCCGCGCGGCGCGTTTCGCGCCGCCGGTGCTCGAACCGCTGCCCACCCAGCGCACCGCAGCCCGCGCCTTCGGCCCGGCAGCTCCACAGCGCGGCCTGGCGGACACGCGCCAGGACGAGGATTGCCAGACGCTGGCGGTGTGGACGCCGGGCGCCGATCCGCGCGCGCGCCGCGCGGTCATGGTCTACTTTCACGGCGGCGCCTATTCGGGCGGCACCTCGTTCGATCCGCTGACCTACGGCGGCAAGCTGGCGGCGGCCCAGAATGTGGTGGTGGTGACGGTCAACCACAGGCTCAACGCCTTCGGCTATGCCTGGCTCAAGCCCTTCGGCAGCCGCTATGCCGACAGCGGCAACCTGGGCCAGCTCGACCTCATCGCCGCACTGCAGTGGGTCCGCGCCAACATCGCGCTGTTCGGCGGCGACCCGGCGCGCATCATGGTGTTCGGCCAGTCGGGCGGCGGCGCCAAGATCGCCACCCTGATGGCGATGCCCGCGGCCAAGGGGCTGTTCCACGCCGCCGCGACGATGAGCGGCCAGCAAGTCGTGGCCAGCGGGCCGGGTCACGCGCTGGCCCGAACGCAGGCATTCATGGCCGCGCTGAAGCTGGCCCCGGGCGATGTCGAGGCGCTGCGCGCGCTCCCGGCCGAAGCGCTGGTCGATGCGCTTGGCGCGGCCGATCCGGTCCAGGGCGGGCCGGTCTATTTCGGCCCCGTACTCGACATGATCAACCTGCCGCGGCACCCTTTCTGGCCGGACGCGGCGCCGCAATCGCTGGCAATTCCCATGATCCTGGGCAACGTCCACGATGAGACGCGTGCCTTCATCGATCCGCGGGGGCCCAAGCTTGCCGGGCTGACATGGGACAACCTGCCCGCCCGCATCGCGCCCGAGATCAAGATCGACCTAGACCCGCGCTGGATGGTTGACCGCTACCGCGCCCGCTATCCCGACTGGAGCGCCGAGCGCGTTTTCTATGCCGCGACCACGGCGGGGCGGTCCTGGCCCGGACAAGTGATCGAAGCCGACGCCCGCGCGGCCGCCGGGGCCGTGAAGACCTGGGTCTACCAGCTCGACCGCAAGAGCCCGCTCGATCCGCTGCGCGGTGCCGCACATACCGACGATATTCCCTACGTATTCGGCACGCTGGACGCGCCCGGCAGCAAGTCGGGCACCGCTGCCGGTGCGCGGGCCGCGCGCGATACCCTGCAACCCGCCTTTGCCGGCCTGGCCAAGGCGGGCCGCCCCGGGCTGGCACGCTGGACGCCTTACCGGCTGCCCGCGCGCGCCACCCTTGTAGTCGACGACGTCAGCCGCGTCGTGGACGATCCGCGCCGGTGGGAACGCGAATTGTGGTCGATCGCGCCGTACGTCCAGCCGGGATCCTGAGCGGCGCCTAAGGCTTGGGGCTTTCGCGCATGGCGGCGTCGCGGGTGCTGAGATGCTCCTGCGGTCCGGTCTTGTCGCCGGGATAGACCCCCGATTTCGGCGTCATCGTCGCCAGGTCCCAGGCGGCGGGGTCGAAATCGGCGCGCGTCGAGGCGATCTTGGGATAGCCCGGGCCGACCTGGTGCTCATCGTCGATGATGTCGCCGCGCCCTTCGGCGACGAAGAACAGGACGCGAATCTCGTCGGCGGACCGATCCCAGGGGCGCGCGCCGGCGGTCTGCAACACGCTAGTCTCGACGTCCTGCGAAGGCAGTACGCCGTAGCCGCCAAGGCTGGCCAGCGGCGCCTTGGCCGCGATCAGCCTGGCCTTCGTCTCGCCATAGCGGCCGAACTCGGGCAGCGGGTTGCCGTGGCGGTCGACCGCGCGGTTGTCGCGGCCGTAGAATTCCAGGTCGCCGTCGCCGCCCAGCATCAGGAAGGGCAGACCGGCATCGGTGTTGTTGCCGCCGCGCATGATGTTGCCCACCGCGGTGATCTGGCCGGTCACGTAAGGATGGCCGGTCCACTCAAGGTTCATCAGGTTGTAGTGCACCGCGCGGTGGCCGGGGTTGTAGATCAGGTTGTTGATCATCAGCACCTGGGCGCCGCCCTTCACCAGCGGCGAACGCTCGACGTTGTGGGCGAACAGGTTGCGGTAGAACACGATCCCGGTGGTGTTGTCGTGGATCAGCGAACCCTTGGAATGTTCGCCCTTCGGATGGCTGGCAAAGGCCAGTCCCTCGGCCGCGATATTATCGCGGAAAATCACGTTGTGGCTGGTGTGCTTGCGCCACTCGGTCACGTTGGCGCCATCGAAACGGGGGCCCGACGCGCTCATGTTCTCGTCCAGCGCCCAGAAGAAGCTGCAATGCTCGACCACGACGTTGTAGGCCGCGACGGTGGAAAAGGCGTCGGCCTCCCAGCCCGAGAAGTGGCCCTGCCCGTCGGCGCCGGTCATCACGCGCAAGTGGCTCATGATGACATCATGGCCCTTGAGGTCGATCCCGCCGCGAACGATCGTGATCCCGGGCGATGGCGCGGTCTGGCCGGCGATCGTCAGATAGGGCTC
This sequence comes from Parablastomonas sp. CN1-191, assembly GCF_049354825.1. Classification (GTDB taxonomy): domain Bacteria; phylum Pseudomonadota; class Alphaproteobacteria; order Sphingomonadales; family Sphingomonadaceae; genus Novosphingobium. The sequence goes on from NZ_CP186480.1 coordinate 1,509,172, forward strand.
GGTAATGGTCAGCGTATCGCGGCCGAGGTCGATCGCGCCGCCCACTTCGAACACCACGATGCGTGGCCCCTTGGCATCGATCGCGGCCTTGAGCGAACCGGGGCCGTCCTTGGCCAGCGTCGTCACCTTGATGATGCGTCCGCCGGCGCCGCCGCGAGTCGGATCGGCGGGGTGGGCTTCTGCCGCAGCAGGCGCGACGCCGGCCGCCCGGGCGGGCGCCGGCGCGGCGGCAACGCCGATCTGAAGGGCAAGGCAAAGCGCGAGTGCGCGGGCGGTTGCGGCCATGGTTTTCTCTCCCGTTTTCCCGTTCTTGACAGAGCCGCGCTGGACGGGCAATAAAAAATGACACCGGTTACCTCAGACGCCAATCGGCTACTGCGGAAAGATCGGGGAGCGGATCGGCAAGAGCCGGCCCGCAAGGTCCGAAACGTCGGACCGACGGGAGAAGAGGTGCGCGAGGGGCAGGTCCCAGGACGGTTACGCGTATCTTTGACACCGGTATCAAATCGGGCGCCGTTGGCGCCGAGGGAGGAACCATGGCCAAGACTCGTTCGCGCTCAGCATTCAGGATCGCCCTTGCAGCCGGGACGGCGCTGCTGCCGCTGGCGGCCCACGCGCAGGATGCCGCCAGCCCCCCCGCGGCCGCCACGGCGCAAGCCAGCGACGACGCCGCCGCGCAGGCCGACGCCATCGTCGTGACCGGTTTCCGCCAGAGCCTTCAGGCCGCACTCAACGTCAAGAAGCAGTCGGTCGCCGCGGTCGATGCCATCGTCGCCGAGGACATCGCCAAGTTCCCCGACCAGAACCTGGCCGAATCGCTGCAGCGCATCCCCGGCATCTCGATCCAGCGCGACGCTGGCGAGGGCCGCGCCATCACCGTGCGCGGGCTTGGCGCCCAGTTCACGCGCGTGCGGCTGAACGGGCTGGAAACCGTCGCCACGTCGACCGACGGGGCCAGCTCGAACCGTGACCGCGCGTTCGACTTCAACGTCTTCGCCTCCGAGCTGTTCAGCTCGATCGTCGTCCACAAGACTGCCGAGGCCAGTCTCGACGAAGGGTCGCTCGGCGCGGTGGTGGATCTCAACACCGGCAATCCGCTGGCGGGCAAGAGCGGCCTGCACGGCGCGCTGTCTGCGATCGGCAGCTATAACGACCTGTCGCGCGACCTGGGTCCGCGCCTGGCCGGCCTGCTGAGCTGGAAGAACGATGCCGGCACACTGGGCGTGGCGGTTTCGGCGGCCTATTCGAAGACCAACACGCTGGAGCTGGGCAACAACTCGGTTCGCTGGGCGCAGGCGCGTTTCGACAGCGTCAACGGCACGCCGTGCTTCTACAACACCACCGGCAGCATTGCCGGCGGCAACCTGGTCTACACCACCCCGCGCACCAACAGCGGCGGCACGTACAAGCCGAGCGCAACCTGCGATGCCGCCACGCTGGCCTTCCACCCGCGCATCCCGCGCTACGGCGAGATCGAGCATCGCCGCGACCGCCTGGGCCTCACCGGCTCGATCCAGTTCGCGCCGACCGACGCCACCAAGATCAGCATCGACGGTCTGTTCTCGCGCTTCAAGGAAGACCGCGAGGAGAAGTGGGGCGAGGTGCTGCTGCGTTCGAACGAGCGCGCGATCGACGTGGTGAACCCGGTCTACGACGGCAACAACAATCTCATTTCCGCGACGCTCAACGACGTTTACGTCCGCACCGAGCATTACCTGCGCAAGAGCTCGACCGATTTCTACCAGATCGGCGGCACCTGGGACCAGGACGTCACCGATACGTTCCGCTTCACCCTGCTGGGCGGCGCGTCGAAATCCAATGCTGACATCCCGGTCGAGACGACGGTGGTCTTCGACGACCGCGACGCACAGGGCTACAAGTACGACTATACCGACATGAAGAGCCCGCTGCTCACCTTCGGCACCAGCGTCACCGATCCGGCCAACTTCCAGCTGGCGGAAATCCGCGACCGTCCCTCGAACGTCACCAACCGCTTCAAGACCGCGCAGCTGCGCACCGAGTGGGACGCGGCCGAGGGCTTCACGATCAGGGCAGGCGCGATGTGGCGCCGGTTCAACTTTGATTCGGTTGCCTTCACGCGCGACACCACGGTGTGCGGCAACGGCGGCACCAGCCTGGTGACCAGCACGTCGGGCACGATCGCCTGTTCCGCCACCAGCGTGTTCGGGCCGACCGCGGTCTACGGGTTCCCGGTCACCGCATCGCTGGCCGACCTGTTCACGCTGGGCAAGGCGGGCCAGCCGACCGGCACGACCACGCAGTGGCTGATCCCCAACCTTCCGGCGGCAACCGCCTTCACGCAGCTCTACAGCCGGACCGCCGCGCCCGACACCGGCAATACCCGCGCGGTCCAGGAAACGACCAAGGGCGGCTATCTGCAGTTCGATGCCAAGGGCAGCCTTGGCGGGCTGGACTACGCGGCCAATGCCGGCATCCGCTACGTCAAGACCGACCAGCGTTCCACCGGCGTGCTCAGCGGCTCGACCGTGACCGTCAACCGCAGCTACGACGACTGGCTGCCGTCGATGAACATCGCGCTATTCCCCGCGCACGACGTGATCGTGCGCGGCGCGGTGGCCAAGGTCATCACCCGCCCGACGCTGGGCAACCTGACGCCCGGCGGTACGATCGACGGGTTCAACTACCGCATCAGCTATGGCAATCCGCAGCTCGATCCCTACCGCGCGACCAATTTCGACCTTGGTATCGAGTGGTACTTTGCGCCGCAGGCGATCCTGTCCATCGCCGGTTTCGTGAAGAAGGTCGAAAGCTTCCCGGTCAGCCAGGCGTTCACCGCCTCGTTCGCATCGACCGGCCTGCCGAAGGAAGCGCTGCCGCCGTCCTCGCCGGCGTTCATCAACTTCGATCCCAACCAGCAATACACCATCACCGCCAACGTCAACGGTTCGGGCGCCACGCTCAAGGGCGTCGAACTGGCGGCGCAGATCCCGTTCAAGACCTTCGTCGGCGGCGTGCTGGGCAATTTCGGCATCCTGGCCAACGCCACCTTCATCAGCTCGGACGCGAACTACAACGTGCAAGGGCCGATCACATCGGCCTTCGTGGCAAGCACCGGCGCGCTGGGGCCGCTCAACAACACGACCCGGACCGCCACGCTGTTCGGCGTTTCGAAGAGCGCCTACAACGGCACGCTGTACTATGACGACGGGCGATTCAGCGCGCGCGCCTCGGCCAGCTATCGCAGCCGCTACATCGATGCCAACTCGGGCACCGGCAACGTCTTCGAGGGGTACGGCGCGACCTGGAACGTCGATGCCTCGATGCGCTACAAGGTCAGCGAGTTCCTGGAGCTGTCGGTAGAGGGCAACAACCTGCTCGACACCTACCGCTATCGCTACACCGACTTCGATGCCGACCGGAACTACGAGAACAACCACTTCGGCCGGACCATCCTGTTCGGCGCACGACTGAAGCTGTGAGGGGGCGGCCCGTGGCATGACAATCGATCGCCGATCGCTGCTTGCCACGGGCGTCACAGGTGTGCTGGCGGCCGGGGCTGCCTTGCCCGCCGGGGCCCGCGCGCAGACCGCGCCACCGGTCGCTGCCGGCAAGTCACAGCCGCCGGGCCTGCCGCAGCCGACTGAAACGATCGACTTGTGGCCGGCGGGCGCCCCCGGCAAACCGGCCAGGCCCCTGGCAGAAACTGTCGACGAGCGGTCGACAGACAGCCTGGTGACCGACCGTGCGGTCTACGGCATCACGCGTCCGCGCATGGCGGTGTTCCGGCCCGACCGTCCCAACGGGGCGGCGGTGCTGCTGACGCCGGGGGGCGGCTACAAGTGGGTCGTGGTCGACAAGGAAGGCTACGAGATGGCGCGCTGGCTGGCGGCGCGCGGCTTCACCGCTTTCGTCCTGTTCTACCGCCTGCCGGGCGAAGGATGGGCCAGCGGACCCGATACACCGCTGGCCGACGCGCAGCGCGCGATGCGCCTGATCCGCCACCGCGCCCGCGATTTCGCCATCGCGCCGGAACGGGTCGCGGCGATGGGCTTTTCCGCGGGAGGACACGTTTGCGCCGATCTGGCCGCGCGCTTCGCGGCGCCGGTCTATGCGCCGGTTGATGCCGCCGACAAATTGTCGGCCCGCCCGCACAGCGCAGCGCCGGTCTATCCGGTGGTCAGCATGGATCCGGCGATCGCCCATCCCGGCTCGCGCACGCTGCTGCTCGGCGCCTCGCCCAGCGCAGAGGGCGAGGCCGCGCATTCGCCCGATCGCAACGTGCCGGTCGACGCGCCGCCGCATTTCCTGCTTCATGCCGAGGATGACGACGTCGTGCCGGTCGACAACACGCTGCGCCTTCATGCCGCATTGCGCGCGCGCAAGGTGCCGGTCGAGATGCACCTGTTCGCCAATGGCGGGCACGGTTTCGGGCTGCGCAAGACCGTGGGCAAGCCGGTCGAGGCTTGGCCCGAACTCTGGCGTGCCTGGGCCGGAACGGTCGGGCTGGGTTGATGGGCATCGACCGCCGCGACGCGCTCAGGGCCGCTGCCCTGGGCGCCATCGGCCTCGGCGCGAATCCAGCGCTTGCCACCACCGGGGGCGCGCCGGCCGAAGGCAAAGATGACGCCCGCTGGCGGCGCGGCTTCGACAATCAGCGCATACCGGACCTCGGCGACGGACGCTTCCTCAACCCGGTGCTGGCAGGCGATCATCCCGACCCCGCAATCCTGAAGGACGGCCAGGACTATTACCTGACGTTCTCGAGCTTCGACGCCTACCCGGGGCTGACGATCTGGCACAGCCGCGACCTGGTGAACTGGCAGCCGCGCGGGCCTGCCCTGACCCGCAACATCGGCTCCGTCTGGGCGCCCAGCCTTGAGAAGCACGGCGGGCGCTATTTCCTCTACATCCCGGTCAAGGCGGCCCCCAACGACATCTACGTGAGCCATTCGGATGGCATCGACGGGCCGTGGTCGGACCCGGTCGCGCTTGGCCTGCACGACCATATCGATCCCTGCCACGCGGTGGCCGAGGATGGCTCGCGCTGGCTGTTCCTGTCGGGCGGCGACCGCGTCCGGCTGGCGGACGACGGTTTGTCGGTGATCGGAAAGCCCGAGCACGTCTACGATCCATGGCGCTACCCGGACGATTGGGACGTCGAGGGCTTCAGCCCCGAGGGGCCGAAGATCCATCGCCGCGGGGACTGGTTCTACATGCTGACCGCGGTGGGCGGCACCGCCGGCCCGCCGACCGGGCACATGGTCATCGCAGCGCGCAGCCGGTCGCTGCACGGACCTTGGCAACATCATCCCGGCAATCCGCTTGTGCGCACCGTCAGCGAGGACGAGGCGTGGTGGTCGCGCGGGCACGCCTCGCTGGTAGAGGCTCCCGACGGTTCATGGTGGTCGCTCTACCACGGCTACGAGAAAGGGTTCTGGACGCTGGGCCGGCAGTGCCTGCTCGACCCGGTCGAATGGACGCCCGACGCCTGGTTCCGCATGACCGGGGGCGACTTGGCGCGCCCGCTTCCCAAGCCGCGCGGCGGCAATGCCGTCGCCCACGGCATGCCGCTGTCGGACGATTTTTCCGCTCCGCTGGCGCTGGGCAGCAAGTGGGCGTTCTTTCGCCCCGCCGCGGACGAGGCCGCGCGCGTGAGCGTGTCGGGCGGCGCCTTGCGCCTGGCGGGCAAGGGCCTGGCGCCCTCGACCGGTTCGCCGCTGCTGCTGACCGCAGGGGACACCAGTTACAGGTTTGAATGCGACATTGAACTGGCGCCCGGCGGCACCGCGGGCCTGGTGCTGTTCTACGACGACAAGCTCTACTGCGGGCTCGGCTTCGACCGCGATCGCTTCGTCACGCACCAGTACGGGATCGAGCGTGGCCGCCCCGCGAATCCGCATGGCGCCCGGATGCGGCTGCGGGTCACCAACCGGCGCCACGTCGTCGCCTTTCACACCAGCGGCGATGGCGGCAGGACCTGGCAGCGCTTCGATCGCGGCATGGAAGTGTCGGGCTATCACCACAACGTGCGCGGCGGCTTCCTGATGCTGCGGCCCGGGCTTTACGCAGCCGGCCCGGGCGCCGCCACCTTCCGCGACTTCCGCTTCACTGCGTTGGAAGATTGATGTCCGCAGACGGCACCGGACAGCGCGATCGGTCTGTGTTGGGTGAATCCAGCCAGACCGGCGCGCCGTGGGCCCTGGGCATACGGTTCACGCTGAGAACCCATGATGAAAGGTCGGTGCACGTGCTGACGAAGCGGCCGCAGCGCCCCTCTCCTGCCCGCCACCGCATGGGAAAGGCGTGGACAACCCTCGCCCTCGCCGCCCTCACCGTCTCGGGCTGCGCCGCGAAGCACGGCGCCGCGGGCGCGGCGCCCGCACCCGGCCTGATCCCGACCGATCGCAGTTACACGATCGCCAGCCGATGGGAGCAGAACCGCCCCGCTCACCCCGACTACCGCCTGCCCGAAGTCGCCTTGTCGAACGGGCGCCGCCTGCTGTTCGAGCGCGCCTACGCCACCGCCGGTCCGCGCGAGCTCCACTACGACGTGTTCCTGCCCGCGCCAGCGCCCCACGCGGCCCAGGCTATCTTGCTGGTTCATGGCGGCGCGTGGCGATCGGGCCAAAAATCCAATTTTTATGCCATCGCCGATCACTTGTCGCAGGCGGGTTACGCGGTGATCCTGCCGGAGTTTCGCCTCGCGCCGGAGGCGCCATATCCGGCCGGCCTGTTCGACATCAACGCGGCGCTCGCCCGCGTTCGCGGCGACGCCCGGCAATACGGCATCGATCCCGCCCGCATCGCCATCGGCGGCGAATCCTCTGGCGGCCAGATGGCCGCGCTACTGGCCTATACCTGCGGCCAGGCCCTTTACGCGCCTGACGGTGTGCGCGCGCCGGCCGTTAGCGCTCTGGTCGATATCGACGGGGTGATCGATTTCACCACGCCGCTGGCCCTCGAGAACGAAAATCGCGCCGGAGACGCCTCGTCCGCCGCCCGGTGGCTTGGTGGATCGTGGGAGCATGTGCCGGCGCGCTGGCGCGAAGCCAGCGCCGCCACGCATGTCAGCCGCGCTTCGCCGCCCACGCTGGTGCTTCGGGGCGATGCGCCGCGCTTTACCGCCGGTTGGGAGGTCGTGCGCGGCAAGCTGTCACAGCTTGGCATCGCCAGTGAGACTGTCGATTTCCCCGGCCAGCCGCACACCTTCTGGCTGTTCGAGCCTTACGCCGCGCAGGTATCGGCCGCGATCGATGCGTTCTTGAGGCGGCCTGACGTCGCCGCGGCCCGGCCGTGCGCCGCGCGAGAGCGATGAGATGACCGCCCGGTGCATCGCCGTTCTCGCGCTGTCGCTACTGGCAGGTTGTGCTGGCACGCTGGCGCCGACAGCGCCAGTCGTGACAACTGTCACGCACCGTCTGGCGGTCAGTACTGACTGCCACGCGCGGCCCGCGTGCTTCGGAACCGTCCAGACCGCGGTCGATGCCGCCGGCACGTTTCCAACCCCGGATCCGGTCACGATCGCGATCGGCCGCGGCAACTTCAAGGAGCGGGTCGAAGTGCGGCGCGCCAATGTTGCGCTGGTCGGCGCCGGTCGCGGCGCGACGCGGATCTACAACGATCTGGTTGCCGAGACCGCGGGGCGGTATCACCGCGATCACTGGGGGACGCCCGGATCGGCCACCCTCGTCGTCGATGCCGACGGGGTGACGGTGCGCGGACTGACGATCGAAAACACCTTCGATTACCTCGCCAACGACGCGCTCGCCGCTGGCGCGCCGGGCCGGATCGCCAATCACCAGGCGGTCGCCGTGCTGCTCGACATTCACAGCGACCGAGTGCTGATGGAAGATGTTGCGCTGCTGGGGTACCAAGACACCCTGTTTGCCAACGGCAGGCGCGGCTACATCCGCAACGCCCTGATTGCCGGCAACGTCGACTTCATTTTCGGGAATGGCCAGTTGCTGATCGAGGACAGCGAACTGCGCACGCGCCGCCGCGCGAAAGACGAGCGTGACAACGGATTCCAGTCGTTCCTGCTGGCACCCTCGACACAGCTCAGCCAGCCCTTCGGCATCGTCGTTCATCGCTCGCGCCTGACGCGGGAAGCCGGCGTGCCCGATGCCAGCGTAGCGCTGGCGCGCCCGTGGCACCCCACCAGCCGCTTTGCCGACGGCCGTTACGCCGATCCCGCGGCGGTCGGGCAGGCGCTTTTCATCGATTGCTGGATGGACCGCCACATTGGGCCAAGACACTGGACCAGCATGCAGGGAACCGCGCGCGACGGCACGAAGACAGCGATCTTCACCCCGCAAACCTCACGCTTCTGGGAAACGAACGCGAAGGGCCCCGGCGCCCGCCACGAAGACATCGGCATGTCATGGCGCCCCGCCCTGTCCTGGCCGCAAATGCGCGCACGGTTCTTCGCGGGTTGGCCCCAGGCCTGAGCCCCTCGAGAAGCCGGTTCTCAGGGAATCCGCGAAGAAACTGCCATCGCGCACAAAAAGCCGCGAACCCCCGGCCTTCCTCTAGCCCGCCTCGAAAGCGGTGGTGCCCAGAAGAGGACTCGAACCTCCACGCCCTTGCGAGCGCCAGCACCTGAAGCTGGTGCGTCTACCAATTCCGCCATCTGGGCACGGGGCGGGGACTGCTTGGTCTCCGCCGGGTAGGAGCGGGCCGATAGACGGGGGTCGGGGCGGTTGTCAACGGCGGTGAGGCGGATTTGCGAAATGCGCACGGTTGCTTGGGCGCCGGGTCCTGTGCCAAGGGCCGGTCAGGCATTTTTCCAGGTGGAATCGAACGATGGCAGGCGGCTCGGCATTGCGGGACAAGCTGGTGGTGGTGATCGGCGGCAGCGGCTTCGTCGGTGCACACCTGGCGCAGGAACTGCTGTCGCGCGGCGCGCGGCTGCGGCTGGCAAGCCGCCATCCCGAGCGGGCCTTCCGCATCCGCGCGCTGGCCAACCTGGGCCAGGTTCAATTCGCCCGCTGCGATGTGACGGACACGCAATCGCTGGCGCGCGTTCTCCAGGGTGCCGACGCGGTCGTGAACCTGGTCGGCGCCTTTTCGGGTGACCTCGACGCGCTGCAGGGCCGCGGCGCGGGGCGCGTCGCCGCTCAGGCCCTGACGGCGGGCGCGGGCGCGTTCGTCCACGTTTCCGCGATCGGGGCCGACCCTGAGTCCAGAAGCGGCTATGCGCATTCCAAGGGTGTGGGCGAAGCGGCCGTGCGCGCCGCCTTTCCGGGCGCGACGATCGTTCGGCCGTCAGTCCTGTTCGGCGAGGACGACGGCTTCCTCAACCTGTTCGCCGGCCTCATCGCGCGCCTGCCGGCCTTGCCGGTGTTCGGTCCCAAGGCGCAGCTTCAGCCGCTTTTCGTGGACGACGCCGCCGAAGCCATCGCCAACGCGCTCGCCGATCCGGCGCACCACGGGGGCAAGATTTACGAGATCGGCGGCCCCGAAGTGATTACGATGGGCGAGATCAATCACCGCATCGCGGCGGCACAGGGGCGCGAGCGGATGTTCATGAACGTGCCCGACACCGTTTCTGGCCTGTTCGCCAAGCTCACGGGCTGGCTGCCGGCTGCGCCGTTGAGCAGCGACCAGTGGATGATGCTGCAGGCAGGCAACGTGGCCGCAGGCGGCACGAAGGACATTGCGGCGCTGGGTGTCACGCCGCGGCCGCTGTCGCTGTTCCTTGATCGCTGGATGACCCGCTACCGCACGCATGGCCGGTTCGCGGGCCGCGCGCCGGCCGCCTAGTCGGCGCTAGGCGTTGACGTCGGCATAGTGCGAAGGCGGCTGGATGACGTCCATCCGCTCGGTCAGCAGCGGGCGGAAGCTCGGCCGGCTCTTGAACACCGAATACCAGCCCTGCGCCTGCTCGTGGCCGTTCCAGTCGAGCCCGCCGAGATAATCGGCGACCGAGATCTGCGCTGCCGCCGCCAGGTCGGCCAGGCTCATGGTCACGCCGCCCAGCCAGGCGCGGTAATCGATCAGGTGATCGACATAATCGAGGTAGTCGTGCGCCAGCTTCATCGCCTGGCGCAGCGCCTTGCTGTCAGGCGACTGGCGCAGGACCAGGCGCTTCATCATCCGCTCATGCAGCAGCGGCGCGGTGACGTTGGCGTAGAAATCCTCGTCGAACATGGCGACTAGGCGGCGAATCTCGGCGCGTGCGGGGGCGGTGCCGACGATAAGGGGATTCTTGTCGCCGGTCTCTTCCAGGTATTCGCAGATGGCGCGGCTGTCCGAGAGGGTCAGGCCCTTGTCGGGATCATGGAGCACAGGTGTGCGGCCCGCGTGGTTGAGGTCCATGAAGCCTTCGCGCCGATCCCACGGGTTCTCACGCACGAGTTCGTAGGGAATGCCCTTCTCGGACATGGCAAGGCGCACCTTGCGGCTGAAGGGGCACAGGGGGAACTGGTAGAGCTGCCACATGGGCCCGCTCTAGCGCCGCGGCGGGCGCAGCGTCCACCGGGCGAGCGGCGCTTTTTCAGTGCATAACCCCGCGCCGTGCCGGGCTGCGATCAGGTGGCGGGTGCCTCGGCGGTTCCGGCGGCCGGCTCTGCCGGGGCATTGCGCGGAGCGGACGTAGCGGGCGTGGCCTGCGCCTGTCCCATCGCCTCGCCCATGCGGGCGCCCATTTCGCGAAGCTGAGGCAGCATCTTGCCCATCGCCTCGGTCATGCCCGCCATACCGCCCATCATCACCGGTACCGCGCGGCCGACCTGGCGCGGCGCATCCGCGGCACCAGCGCCGGCCAGGTCGCGGAGGCGCGCGCCGTCCCTGACGGGCGGCGCGGGCTTGCGCGGTTTGCCGGCGGCAGTGTCGGCAGCTTGCGCCGCCTTCAGGAACGGCGCTGCCGGCATGTCGAGCAGCGCCCCCATCATCGCCGCCATCGCGTCTCCCATTGCCGCCTGCGCGGCAGGATTGCGCATCGTTTCGGCAACGCGCGCCATGTCGGCGGCGTCCCTGTCGGCCGGCTGCTCGGCGGCGAAAGACGGTAGCGGGGCCAGCAGGGCAGCGGCGGACGCGATCAGGACAAACTTGCGGGTCACGGACGACTCTCCGGCATGACGAAAGCGCAAATCTGGGCCGCCGCGCCTGACCTCGTGCTGAACGGCCGCTAGAAGTTGCCGCGCACAGAAAAGCGGAACATCGGCCCGATCAACCGGTTGCGATCTTCGTAGAAGGCGACCGGGGCAACGTCGCGCGGGCCGGAATAGACCGTCCGGTCCCACCGGCTGCGCGCGTTGAACAGATTGTTGACCGCCACCTTTACCGTCAGCCCGGCCACGTCCTTGTTCTCGACGAAGACCTCTCCCCAAAACGGGCCTTCGAACTGGGAGCCGGATTCCTGCAGCCGGTAGGAGGGCTCGTTGTGGAAGTATTCCAGCGAGGTCCCCCAGGCCCAGTCGGAGCCGGGAATGTCGTGCCGCAGCGACAAGTCGAAAACGCGCGACGTGAAGCCGTTGTACTGATGCCTGGCACCCGTCAGCGGGTCGACCAGCGACGAGGTCTGCAGCAGCGCCCGCAGGTCCACCTTGGCGCCTTTGAACCCCATCGGATCGAGGTTCAACGTCGCCGACCAGTCGATCGCGGAGGCGCGCGCCTTGGCGATGTTGCCGGTCGATTCGCCGCCCCCCGGAAGCGGCACGACGGCGACCAGATCCTGCACGAACCGCGTCACCAGCCGCAGCTTGCTGCTGCCCCAGCGGCCCAGCCGCTTGTTGGCTTCCATTTCGATCGACCAGTCCTGCTGCGGCACCAGTGCGGCATTGCCGGCGTTCTCGTTTCCATCGTTGAGGAAACGCTTGCCGAGGAATTCGTAAAGCGACAGCTGCAGGACGCGGCGCATGACCTTGCCGGAAAGGTCGAAGTCCGACCGCGGCTTCCACGCCAGTGACAGCGAGCCCTTGGGGCGGAAGAAGCTGCGGCTGAGACCGCCCGCGCCGCCCTGCGAAATCGTCGAATATTCCGCTTCCGCGACCGCCTGCAGGTTGAGCTTGGGAGACAGCGCCGTGCCGTAGCTGAGCGAGGCGTTGTAGCGGTTCTCTCCAACCCTGCCGGTGCCCGGCTCGAACGGGCTTTCCACGAACGTGTCGTCCGGGCGCAGGTCTCCGGTGGCGGCGATGCTGGAGAGGCGGTTGAAGGCGCCCTCGCCCGACAGCTGCCAGTCGCCGCCCAGCATCTTCCAGCCGAACTCGGCGCGGCCGATCGTTTCGCCCAGGCCGGTGTGCTGGCGATAGAGATCGCCAAGCGGCGGCGACCCGTCGACCAGCCGGGTGACGACCGCGCTGACGTCCCTGGAATCGGCGAAGCGCCGCAGCCCGATCAGCTTGAGAGTGCCACCCGCCGCCGGCGCCGTAACGTCGCCGGCGATCTCGTACCCCCAGGTGTCCTCGACGTCGGTCAGCAGGCGGTTGCGGTCGATCCCGGCGGGACGATGGCGGGCGCTGACCTCGCGGTAATCGTTCCAGCCGCGCTGGACGCTGGCATTGAGGTTTGCCTTCGCTCCGCCGCCCAGGTCGTAGGCCAGCCGGCCGCTGAGCTTGGGCTGGTCCCAGTTGCTGCGCCAGCGGTCGTCGCGGGTTTCCAGCAGCGCGCCATCGCCAAGCGTAATCGTGGTGGGCCCGCCCGCGCCCGACCGGTCACCTTCGACCGCGAAGGCGGTCGTCCAGTCGAGCCGGCCGGACTTGCCCGACAGCGAAACCTCGCCGCGCAGCACGATGGGATCGGAATAATGGGCGCGCAGCTCGGGCGTCCAGGAAAACTGGCCCTTGGTGCCCCCGGTGTTGACCACGATGTTGCCGACCTGGCCGGACAGGCCCGGCAGCGCGAGCGTGGCTCCGTCGACCACCTCGATCCGCACCACCGAGGAAGCGGGGATCCGTGACAATTGGGTCTGGAAGCTGTCCGTCTTGTTGGTCGGGCGCTCCCCGTTGATCAGGATGTTGCCGGTGGCATTGCCGATCCCGCGCGACTGATCGTTGTCGCGGACCGAGAAGCCGGGAAGCTGGACGACCATGTCCCAGGCCGTGCGCGGAGCGAAGCGGGCGAAGTAATCCGGCGCGAAGACCTGGCGGGCCGCGGCGGCGGCATCCGCGGCGGCCGTTGCGGCCGGCGCCGGGTCGGTCGCTGCCTTTGCGCGCACGGCCGGCGCGGCGACCAGCACGGCGGCGATCACCAGCACGCTCGTTCCCGCAACCCGGCCCGCTGGCCCTGACTTCATCGACATCGTTCTCTCCCGGCCGTGACAGGCCGAGACCGTCATGCAGCAGGTGGGCGGCAGAAAGGCGCGCCAATCGATCGGCGGCCGATAACCGCCGACAAACGTAGTCGTCAGCCGGCGGGCGACGTTTCGGGCCGGCCCTGCGGCACTTCCAGGTCCAGCAGGGTGCGGCAGGGCGCCAGCGCGGCGTTGAGAACCGGGGCGGGATCGCGCGCGTTCATCAGCGTTCGGTCGACGTCGGCCAGGGCCCCGGCGAACAGCGCCGAGATTTGCGGCCGGCCGGCGCCGGTATCGTCGATGATCCGCGCCGAGATACGCACGAAGTATTCGCGGCCGCGCGTGCCGAGATCGGGCAGCGCCGCCGCGGCAGCTCCGCCGGCCGCACGCTCGTGCGCGATGCGGGCGAACACGGCGGAACAGTGCAACGCGGCCTGCTGGTCGGGCTTGAGCGCCGGCACCGCCGCGGGCGTTGCGGGCGGCGCGACCGGGGCCTGGGCTCCGACGAGGGTTGGGGCGGCGGCCAGCGCTAGCACGGCAAGGATCGTTCGCGGGGTCATGGCGCCACGCTTAGCAGGATCAAGCTGAACCGCAGCCCTGCTTGACGGCACCCGGCAGGATCATAAGGTCGCCGCGCCAAGCGGACCCGGAGGAGCGGCCAAATGTACAGTCATATGATGGTGGGATCGAACGACATCGATCGCTCGAAAAAATTCTACGATGCCACCTTTGCGGCGGTCGGCGGCCAGCCGGGCATTGTCGATCCCAAGGGCCGGCTGGTCTACAGGCACAACGGCGGCACGTTCCTGGTCACCAAGCCCATCGATGGTGAGCCGGCGAGCCACGGCAACGGCTGCACGATCGGTTTCGCGATGGAGTCGCAGGAGCAGGCCGATGCCTGGCACGCCGCCGGGATCGCCGCCGGCGGCACCGCGATCGAGGATCCGCCGGGGGTTCGGAGCGGCGCCGGAATGACGCTGTACCTGGCCTATCTGCGCGATCCCGACGGCAACAAGCTCTGCGCCCTCAAGCGCATGTAGGGCGCGCCCCTAGCGGCGCAGCAAGAACACCGCGTGTTCGGCGCGGAGATTGGCGGCGGCGGCGCTGGTGGCGCGGTCGCCGCTGAGGAACCAGGCCTGCTCCACCGTGATGCCGCGGGCGCGGAGCAGCGCGCGGAAATCGTCGATGGTGACGTGGTGGATGTTGGGCGTCTCGTACCAGGCCACGGGAAGCAGCCGCGTCACGGGCATGCGCCCGCCGCACAAGAGGTTCAACCTGACCCGCCAGTGCGCGAAGTTGGGAAACGACACGAAAGCGCGCCGCCCGATCCGCAGCAGCTCCCCCAGGACCAGGTCGGGCCGCATCGTCGTCTGCAACGTCTGGCTGAGGATCGCATAGTCGAAGGCGCCGTCGGGATAGTCGGCCAGGTCGCGATCGGCATCGCCCTGCATGACCGACAGGCCGCGCGCGACGCACTCCGCGACATTGCCGGCATCGAGCTCGAGCCCGCGCGCATCGGCGCCGCGATCGGCGATCAGCGCCGCCATCAGCGCACCGTCGCCGCAGCCCACGTCGAGCACGCGGCTGCCGGGCGAAACGTTGGCGGCGATGACCGCAAGGTCGGGGCGCAGCCTGATCATCATCGCAGGAACCCCGCGACCACCCGGTCGAGCGCGGGCACGTCGAGCAGGAAGGAATCGTGTCCGAACGGTGCCGACAACTCGACGAAACTGACCGCCGCACCCGAGGCGTTGAGCGCGTGCGCGATCGTGCGCGATTCCGCTGTCGGGTACAGCCAGTCGCTGTCGAAGCTGACCAGGCAGAAGCGCGCCGTGCTGCCGGAAAAGGCGTCGGCCAGACGGCCGCCATGCTCTTCGGCCAGGTCGAAGTAGTCCATCGCGCGGGTGATATAGAGGTACGAATTGGCGTCGAACCGGTCGGTGAAGGCCAGGCCCTGGTGGCGCAGGTAGCTTTCGACCTGGAAATCGGCGTCGAAGCCGAACGTCTTCGCTTCACGGTCCTGCAGGCGGCGGCCGAACTTGTCGTGCATGCCCTCCTCGGACAGGTAGGTGATGTGCGCGGCCATGCGCGCCACCGCCAGGCCGGCCTCGGGGCCCCTGGTGCCGTAGTAGGCGCCGCCCGCCCAGGCCGGGTCGGCCATCACCGCCTGGCGGCCGACCTCGTGGAAGGCGATGTTCTGCGCCGAATGGCGCGCCGCGCTGGCGATCACGAGGACGCGCCCGGACCGCTGCGGCCAGTTGGCGGCAAGGCTGAGCGCCTGCATCCCGCCCATCGAACCGCCGACAACGGCATGAAGCCGGTCGATCCCCAGCGCGTCCAGCAGCGCGATGTGGCCGCGCACCATGTCGCGGATGGTAATGACCGGAAACCGCATCGCATAGGGCTGCCCGTCGGGCGCGGGGCTGGCCGGCCCGGTCGTGCCCATGCAGCTGCCCAGCACGTTGGCGCAGATCACGAAATGCCGCGCGGTGTCGATCGGCTTGCCGGGGCCGACCATGCGGTCCCACCATCCCGGCTTGCCGGTGATCGGGTGCGGGCTGGCCAGGTGCTGGTCGCCGGTCAGGGCGTGGCAGACCAGCACCGCATTGCCCTTGTCCGCCGCCAGCGTGCCGTACGTCTCGTACGCGATGCGCACGCCGCCCAGCCGCTGCCCGCCGTCGAGCGGCAGCGGTTCGGCCAGGTCCAGCACCAGGCTGGCAGGGGCGGTCGCGGTCGCCATGCGCGCCGCATGGGGCGCGGCCCGCCGGGCTGTCAATCGCCCACGAGCCTGCTAAGGCGCGCCGCGATGAACGACGCCCCAGTAATTGGCCCAGTAACCGGCCCCGCAAACGGCCCCTCGACCGGCCCCGTCCCCAAGCCCTGGATCGACGCGATCGAGGCCTATGTCCCCGGCAAGTCGGCCGGCGCGGACGGGCGCCCGCTGGTCAAGCTTTCCGCCAACGAGAATCCGCTCGGCACCGGCGCGGCGGCATTGGCGGCCCGTGCGCAGGCGCAGGACGCCTCGCTTTACCCCGATCCCGGCAGCACCGCCCTGCGCGCGGCGCTGGGCACGCGCCACGGCATCGACCCGGCGCGCATCGTCATGGGCACGGGCTCCGACGAACTGCTCAACCTGGTTGCGCAAGGCTATGCCGGGCCGGGCGACGCGGTGCTGTTCGCGCGCTATTCCTTCGCCGTCTACGACATCGCCGCGCGCCGCTGCGGCGCCGAGCCGGTGGTCGTGCCCGATAGCGACTACGGCGCCGACGTCGACGCCATGCTGGCGGCGGTGACGCCGCGAACGCGGGTCGTGTTCCTGGCCAATCCCAACAACCCGACCGGCACTTACCTGCCCCGTGCCGCGCTGGCGCGGCTTCACGCGGGTTTGCCGGCCGACGTCGTGCTGGTGATCGACCAGGCCTACGCCGAATATGTCGAGGCGGCGGACGATGACGGCGGCCTCGCGCTTGCCGCCGCACATGCCAACGTGCTGGTGACGCGGACCTTTTCCAAGATCCACGGCCTTGCCGGTGAGCGGATCGGGTGGGCGACCGGCGCGCCCGGGCTGGTGGCGACGCTCAATCGCATCCGCGGCCCCTTCAACGTCACCGCCACCGGCCAGGCGATGGCGCTGGCGGCGGTCGGCGACGACGCTTTCGTCGAGCGATCGCGCCGCCACAACCGCGCCGAGCGCGCGCGCTTCGCCGCCGCGATCGATGCGCTGGGCAATCACGGGCTGCGCGCGGTGCCGAGCGAGGCCAATTTCCTGCTGGTCCTGTTCGAAGGCGCGCTGAGCGCCGAGGCCGCTTACGAAGGGCTGGCGCAGCGCGGCACCATCGTGCGCTGGCTGCCCAACCAGGGCCTGCCGCACGCGCTGCGCATCACCATCGGCACGGCGCCGCAGATGGACGCCATCGCCGCCGCCCTGGGCGAGATGGCCGAGGCGGCGCGATGACCTTCGCGCGGGTCGCGATCGTGGGCCTGGGGCTGCTGGGCGGGTCGATCGGGCTGGCCGTGCGCGATCACATTCCCGGCGTCGCCACCGCCGGCTGGGACGCCGACCCGGCGGTGCGCGCCCGCGCCGCCGCGCGCGGGCTGACCGGCACCGTCTGCGAAACCGCGGCGGCGGCAGTGGCGGAGGCGGACCTTGTCATCCTGTGCGTGCCGGTCGGCGCGATGGGCGCGGCAGCGCGCGCGATCGCGCCGCACCTCAAGCCCGGCGTCGTCGTCAGCGACGTCGGCTCGTCGAAGGCGGCGGTTGCCGCCACGCTGGCCGAGGCCTTGCCGGGCGTGACGATCATTCCCGCCCACCCGGTCGCCGGGACCGAGCGCAGCGGACCCGACGCCGGCTTCGGCGCGCTGTTCCAGCAGCGCTGGTGCATCGTCACGCCGCCAGAGGGCGTCGACACGGCGAAGCTCGATGCGCTGCGGGCGTTCTGGGAAGCGCTCGGCGCGCGGGTCGAGGTCATGGAGGCCGCCCACCACGACCTGGTCCTGGCGGTTACCAGCCATCTGCCGCACCTTATCGCCTACACCATCGTCGGCACCGCCAGCGACCTGGAAGGCGTGACGCAGGGCGAAGTCATCAAGTATTCGGCCGGCGGCTTTCGCGACTTCACCCGCATCGCCGCGTCCGACCCGACGATGTGGCGCGACGTCTTCCTGTCCAACCGCGAAGCGGTGCTGGAGATGCTCCAGCGCTTCACCGAGGACCTGACCGCGCTGCAGCGCTCGATTCGGCTGAGCGACGGCGACGCGCTGTTCGAGCACTTCACCCGCACCCGCGCCATTCGCCGCTCCATCATCGAGGAAGGGCAGGATGATGCCAGGCCCGACTTCGGCCGCAGCGACCACTAGCTGCGGTCAGCCTGGCTGATCGCTGTTCAACGCGTTGATCGCCGCGTGGACGCGGGCTTCGATCTCGTCGCGCGGCAAGCCGGCCGGGATGGCGTCCATATAGCGTACGACGATGGGCACGCGGCGCTTGATCCAGTGGTGATAGGCCGGCCCGCTCCTGACCGCGACCGGGATGACCGGGCGGCCCAGCAGCTTGTACAGCGCGGCGAAACCCGATTGCAGCGGCGGGCGGGTGCCGTGCCTGACCCGCGTGCCTTCCGGAAAGATCGCCAGCCGGCGCCCGCCCTGCCCCAGCCGCCTGGCGGCCGACAGCATCCGTCGCAGCGCCGCGGCGCCTTCCTCGCGCTCGACCGAGACCAGGCCGTAGCGGTTGCCGGCCAGGCCCCACAGCGGGATCCGCATCAGTTCCGCCTTGGCGAAGACCACCGGCAGCGGCATCAGCTGGGGCAGCTCGATGGCCTCCATGAAAGCCTCGTGCTTGAGCGCGACCAGCGTGCCCAGCGGCGGCGGCGTCCCCTCGATAATGACGGGGATCGCCAGGATGCGGGTGACGCACCAGCGGTGAAAACGGCCCCACCAGTGGATCACGGTGCGGAAGCGTTCCTCGCTGGCAAGGAACAGCGTCGCTACCGACATCAGCACGATGAAGACCGTGGCGCCGTAGAACACCGCGTAGAAGGCGATGCTGCGCAGCACTTCGCCGATGGTTGGGCGGCGCGCCATCAATCGGGCTCGAACGGGCCGACCAGCCGTGCGGCGATCAGCTTGTGGTATTCCAGGAACAGGATGCGGAAGCTGGGATTGGTCGGCACGGCATCCTCTGTCACGGGGAATCCAGGGGGCAGGCGGCGGCGCAGTTCGTAGGCGGCGCGGCGCATGTGCCAGTCGCTGGTGACAAGGCGCAGCCCGCGCGGCTTTTCCCTGGCCACCCAGGCGGCGATCTCGCGCGCGTTGCTGCGCGTGTCGAGCGCGTCGAAGCCGAGCGTGACGCAGCAGGCCATGTGTGCGCTGTCGACCCCGTACTCAAGCGCGAACTCGACCGGGCGGACCTCGCGGTCGACGCCCGAGACGAAGACCTGCCGGGTCTCGCCCGCGTGGAGCAGGGCGATGGCGTGGTCGATGCGGCCCTTGCCGCCGGTCGGCACCACCACCGCGTCGGCGGGCGTTGCGGCCGCCGGGCGCGGCAGCGACACCGCGAACCAGATGAACCCGAAGGCCCACGCCAGCAGCAGCACCGACAGGACGCGGCGCACGATCACGTCATCCGCCCCAGCGCGCGCAGCACCGCCAGCCGCGCGGTCACCACCGCCAGCCCCACCCCGGCAGCCGGCACCGCGCACAGCGCCAGCCAGTCATACCAGGCGAACTGCCCGCCATCGACCAGGCCGGCGCCCAGCGCCGCGAAGCGCCCGCCGACCGCGAAAACCCCGATGATCCCCAGCGCCAGCCCGGCCAGGCCGCCAAGCGCCGCGTCGGCGCCGATCGCGCGTTCGAAGATGCGGGCGATCTGGCTGTCGGTGCCGCCTAGCAAGTGGACGATCTCGATCGTCTCGCGGTGCGTGCCCAGCGCCGTGCGCACCGCCAGCAGCACCGCCGCCGCGGTCGCGCCGCCCAGCAGCGCCACCAGTGCCGCGGCCAGCCATTGCAACGATGCCACCGCCGAGAACACCGGGGTCAGCCAGCTCGATTGCGCGTCGATCCGCGCCGCCGGGACGGCGGCATGCATGTCGCGCCGCAGCGTGCCAAGCCGCTCCGCCAGCGCGCGCCCGGTGTCTCCGGCCGTGGCTTCGCCTGTCGTGCCGGCGAGGCGCGCCTCGACCAGCGCGGGCAAGGGAATCGGGGCATCGGCATCGCTTGCCGGCACATCGAGCCAGGGCTGGACCAGCGCGTCGATCTCGGCGCGGGGGACCACGCGCACGTCGCTGACGCCCGGCGTCGCGCGCAGCAGCGCGGCGGCACGCTCGGCCCCGGCGCGGGCCAGGTCGGGATTGGGCTCCAGCACCTGGACGGTGATCGCACCGGCCAGGTCGCTCGACGCCGCGGCGGTCAGCCGGGCCAGCGAAAGCCCGGCGGCAACCGCCAGCACGGTCAGCGCGACCATGATCGCGACCACCCACAGGATCGGCCCGGCCAGCCGCGACCGCGGGATCAGCGCCGGCTGGCCCCGCGCCATGATCGGCCCGGCCAGCGCCCCGGTCAGTGACGACAGCGCCCCGTTCACGGCGCGTCCCGCAAGGCGGCCCCGCTGCGCGGCGGATAGCGCAGCGCCCCGGTCGGGTCGGACAGCCGCCCCCGGTCCAGCCGCATGATCAGCGAATCGGGCACCCGCCGCAGCAGCTGGAGGTCGTGCGTGGCGACGACGACCGTGGTGCCGAGGCGGTTGAGCGCTTCGAACAGCTGCATCAGCTTGGCCGCCATCGCGGCGTCGACGTTGCCGGTCGGCTCGTCGGCGATGAGCAGCTCGGGGCGGCCGATGACCGCGCGGGCGATCGCGACGCGCTGCTGCTCGCCGCCCGACAGCGTGGCCGGGCGGGCATGGGCGCGATCGGCCAGGCCGACCCAGTCAAGCATGTCGGCAACCGGGCGGGCCAGGTCGCGCTCGCTCACCCCGGCAACGCGCAGCGGCAGCGCCACGTTGTCGAACGCTGACAAGTGCGGGACGAGGCGGAAGTCCTGGAAGACCACGCCCAGCCGCCGACGGAGCACCGGCAGGTCGCCGCGCGGCATCGTGATCGCGTCGGTCCCGAACATGCGGATCATCCCGCGCGACGGGCGCTGGGCGAGGTACAGCAGCTTGAGCAGCGATGTCTTGCCCGCGCCGCTGGCGCCGGTGAGGAAATAGAAGCCGCCGGGGTACAGCGTGAAGGCGACGTCCGACAGCACCTCGCGCTCGGCCCCGTAGCGCAGGCCGACGTTCTCGAACTGGACGACTTGACCGGCAGGGTCGGTCGGCATCGTGCTGCGGCGCTCCCGGACGATATGGCCCGCCGCGGCGGCGAACGGCCTTGTCCGCGTCCCTTAACCACCATTCGATGTGGAAAAAAGGGCGATTGGAGGCTTGTCCGCACGCGCGCGTCTTGCCGCGCGGCGCGGGGCGCTGTCTAACCCGCGTCACGATGATCATTGCGTGCCCCGCCTGCGCCACGCGCTATGTCGTTCCCGACCGGGCGGTCGGGATGGAAGGCCGCACCGTGCGGTGCGCCAAATGCCGTCATTCGTGGTTCCAGGAAGGTGGCGAAGAGGCTGCCCCGCGTGCTCCAGCTTCAGTGCCGCCTCCTCCTGCGCCGCCCGCTCCTGCACCGCCCGAAGCGGCGCCCGCCCCGCCGCCGGCCCCGCGCGCCGCGCCGATCGTGGCGCCGCCGGCACCCGGCGCCGAACCGTCGCCGGAACCCGCTGCCGAGCCGCCCCCGTTCGAGGATGTCTCCCGTGCCGCGCCGCTTCCGGCCGCGGCCGAGCCCGCCGCGCAGGACGTCGAAAACGCCGACCCCTCGCAGTTCGACTATGAACCGCCGTTCCGGCCGCGCCGCAACCGGGCGAGGATGTGGACGATCGCGGCGACGCTGTTCGCGGTGGTCGCGCTCGGCCTCGTGGCCGCGACGGCGTGGTTCGGGCTGCCCGACTGGATGCCGCTGTCCTCGCAGACGTTCGCCAAGCCGCAGGACGGCCTGGCGCTCGATTTCCCGGCCGGGCGGCAGGATCGCCGCCGCCTGCCCGACGGCAGCGAATTCTTCGGCGCCAACGGCACGATCAGCAATCTGGGCAAGACCGCGCGCCGCGTGCCGGCCGTGCTGGTGGTGCTGCGCGACGGCCGCAACCGCGTGGTCTACACGGCCGAGATTACCCCGCCCAAGCGCACGCTGGCCCCGGGCGAAACGGTCTCGGTGACCGAGGCGCTGACCGACATTCCCGATTCGGCCCGCTTTGCCGAGTTTGGCTGGAAACCGGGCTGATCGGCCGCGCCCGGCGGGCGCGAAACCATCGCTTGCGACCCCCGGATGCCTTTGCTAAGGGCGCGCTCCTACCCCCCCGGAGCGGCCATTTCGCTCCGATGATTTAGCGGTCGTGGCGGAACTGGTAGACGCGCAACGTTGAGGTCGTTGTGGGCGAAAGCCCGTGGAAGTTCGAGTCTTCTCGACCGCACCAAACAGTCCTAATTCTTTGGCTCAACCCGCATTCGGGGAGCATCCGGCCGCAAAATGGCGCAGTTCTGGGCGCTTTCATGGCCGACCTGTCTCCAGATGACGCCAGAGACTTGGCCATGGCATGCCACGAGCGCCCCGAAACTGGCGAACGTCTCTGCTCCTAGAATTCTGACTGCAGCCATTTTAGATCAGCAGAACCCGAATGCCAGTCGCTGCTCGCTCCACGCGAGCGGCAACTCGCACGCCAGCAAGCAACGAGCCGTTAGCGAAGGCGGCTGGCGCCCTTCGAGAATCGCGATTACGATGTCCGGCGCAAGACAGGAAAGCGTAACAAGCTGCGATAGCCGGGTCCGGCAAATCCCTGCTTGCTTAGCGATCTCAGCAATTGATTTGTCGGGATGCGCCTTGACGCCTTCGCCCGCAGTGTGAGCATCCGTGATCAACGACACGAGTTTCTCGTTTCGGGTCGGAACCGGAGGTTGGTCAGGCGCTGGAATGACCAGCCGGACCTCGTGTCCGCGACGCACCCGTATCGCAGGACAAGACAAGCTCACCGCTCCCGAGCATGCGGTTGGGGCGAGCTCTGCACCAAGCATCGACCGAAGTCCCGCTCCGTCCAGTTCGATGTCTATGCTCTCTTTGCAAAGGTCTACCTGGCGGAGAACCTTTTCGACTAATTCGATCCGCGCAGCGGGTCCTCCACTTCGAAGCACCGAGGCCATGGCGGCGCCCGCTGCGATAACGGCGCGCACCAACTGCGCATCGTGCTGCGATGGGCCCAACCAATCGCAAAGTTCACGTTGGTCATCGGTCCACTCGGCTATGCGTGTAAAAACCAGCTCTTCAAGATCATGGGCCGACACTCGCCACGCCGGCTCCCCGTCAAGCTGATCGCTTCTGGTGGCGTAATAGCGGTACCGCACACCGAGTTTATTCGTATGGCTTGGGGACATCGCCCTTCCCCGTCCATCGTTGAGTTTGCCTACGAGCAAGCTTGGATGCTTGGCCTTAATCCGGCGGGCGTGGCCTTGCGCCCGCGCGGTCAGCGCGGCTTGAACATCGACCCACAATTCCTCTGACACGATCGCTTCGTGTTCGGCGTCAAAATACTCGCCCTTGTGGGTGAGCTTGCCGCGGTAAACTTGATTGGCGAGGAGATGGTAGAGTGTGCCGCGCCGGAAGGCGCATCCACCCCGTTTGGGGCCGCTGGCATTGTACTGCAGCTTCGTGCGATGACCGTCGCGCGCAAGTTCGTCGACGAGTTCAGGAACGGAGCTGAGGGCGAGATAGCGCCGCATGATATGGCGGACGAGTTTGGCTTCGGAGTCGTTGACGACCAGCTTGCGCGCCCTGACGTCGTAGCCAAGCGGGACCGGACCACCCATCCAAATGCCTTTGCGTTTCGATGCAGCAATCTTATCGCGAATGCGCTCGCCGGTCACCTCGCGTTCGAACTGCGCGAAGCTCAACAACATGTTGAGGGTGAGCCTTCCCATCGACGTAGTGGTGTTGAACGACTGGGTGATAGACACAAAGCTTGCACTGGCGGCGTCCAACACCTCGACGATTTTAGCGAAGTCGGCGAGGCTGCGGGTAAGCCGGTCAATCTTGTAGAGCAGGATTATGTCGACCCTGCCCGCGGCGACATCGGCAAGGAGGCGCTTGAGCCCTGGCCGTTGCATATTTCCGCCCGAGAAACCGCCGTCGTCGTACCGCTCGCCACTGAGCGTCCAACCCTCGTGCTGCTGGCTAAGAGCGTAGGCCGCGCATGCCGCGTGTTGGGCATCAAGGCTGTTGAACTCTTGCTCGAGACCGTCCTCGGTCGACTTGCGGGTATAGATCGCGCAGCGATAAGTTCGCTCAGCCACGGCGCGTCAGCCCGAAGAACCGCGGACCCGACCAGTGAGCGCCGGTGACCTCTTGAGCGATTTTCGAGAGCGAACGATAATGACGACCTTCCCAGGAAAAGCCCGTCTCTGTTGTCAGGACAGCGATCGTGCGCCCCTGCCATTCCCGGATCAGACGGGCGCCGGGTGTCAACTTGGTCGTTTGCTTCGTAACGGTCGACAGCGGGACAGACGCCGTACTCCGGATTAGTTCGCGCACCACTAGCGCGGGCAGACCGCCCAATCGCTTTTCCTGAAGTCGCTGGGCGAGCAGACGGCGAAGCAACGCAGCGCCGACCCTCGGAACCGTTGTATCGGTAAGTGCCTCCCATTTCGAGCGTAGTTCGGCCGGCGATAGATCCCCGAGCTGACAAAGTTCTTGGCTGATGCGGGCTTGGGCGCTCGCATGCCTCGCGGTGCTAGCCATCCTAGCGCCGGATGTAGGTGGTTAAAGCGCTGCCCTTCTGACGCTCGATAACCACGCCGCGTTTCCGAAGCCCTGTAAGCGCCGCTCGGATCGTATGTGGAAGCCAACCGGTAGCTTCGATCATCTGCTCGATGGTTGCGCCTTGGGAGCGGGAGATAAGTTTGAGAATGAGACTCGCCTTTGTCGGCTTTCTATCTCCTGGAGTGTAGTTACCGCCCTCCCTCGCGCCGCCTTCGGGCGCACGGGCCATTCGACGGTTCCGCTTCGACGTAGGGCTGTTTTCAATGCTTAACATGGCGGTGCTCCGATGGGTGCAGCCATATGTTGCTCCCACCACGCACAGCCCCGCAGGATCAAGTCCGCGTGGCCTTTGCGAGCGGCGTCTATCCGCGGCTCGCTCGGCAACCAGTGCTCCTTCTAGCACGGAAGTCGAATGCTTTCCCAACATCTGCGCCCAAGTCCGCTTTGCGCCCTAATTCCTGTCGTCCGAGTTCGCTCAAAACTCCTCCAAAAGCCGCCATTAATTGAGAACGAGCCTAAGGCGCATTGCGCACAATGTCGGTCGTTCCGTCCAACGTAGTGGTAAGCCAACCGCGGTTGTTCGCCTAAGCAGGGCCAACATTAGATTGACCTCATTCGACGTAGCGCACGGCAGCAATAAACGCGGCCAGCGCCGGCGATTGTTGGCGGCGACTGGGATAGTAGAGGTGGTAGCCAGGGAACGGGGGGCACCAGTCCTCCAACACTTGTACCAACTCGCCTGCGGTCAAATGCGCCTGCAGGTAGTCTCGAGGCAGGTAACAGAGTCCAAGGCTGTCGACAGCTGCCTGCCTGACTACGGCGATGTCGTTCACCACCAACTGACCGTCTACCCGCACGTTGACCACCCGGCCGTCCCGTTCCAGGTCCCACACCGAGATGCCGCCCTTGGCCTGGTGGCGCAGGTTGATGCAGTTGTGCTTGGCGAGATCATCGGGGGTTTGCGGCACGCCGCGCTTCAGATACTCGGGCGAACCAGCCACCGCCATCTGCATGTCCGGCCCTATGCGAACGGCGATCATGTCCTGAGCGAGTGTTTCGCCAAGGCGCACTCCAGCATCGAAACGCTCGGCAGCGATATCGACGAAGCCGTTGTCCACGACCAGCTCGATTGACAGGTCTGGGTACTGGGGCAGTAGCTTCGCCAAAGCGGGTAGCAGGATGCTCTCCGCGGGCTGATCACCTGTGGTGATGCGCAATGTCCCGGCGGGCTTCTCGCGCAACTCAGTGAGACTTTCGAGCTCGGTGGTGACTTCGTCGAAGTGGGGCCCGACCCGCTCCAGAAGCCGCTCTCCGGGCTCAGTCGTCGAAACGCTTCGGCTGGTGCGGGTCAGGAGGCGGACCCCAAGCCGTTCCTCGAGCTTGCGTATCGTGTGGCTGAGCGCCGATGGAGAGACGCCTAGCTTGGCCGCTGCGCGGGTGAAGCTGCGCTCTCTCGCCACAGCGAGGAACGCCACCAGGTCTGCCATGGTTTCGCGATGCATCGTTGAATCCTGCTCACAGCCGCATGCCGATCATAGCGGGTAATCGGCAGGATGTTGATTGCCTAAATAGGCTGCATGGAACTTGCTCAACTTAGAAATGCCGCGAACCGGCAATCGGAAAAACCCGCGAGGAGCGGCGGCTGGCCGGCCGTATTCGCCATGACGCTCTGCGTTGCGACATTGATCGCTTCGGAGTTCATGCCGGTCAGCTTGCTCACCCCGATCGCATCCGGCTTGCATATCACTGAGGGCCAGGCCGGCCAAGGGATCGCGGTGTCCGGCATCTTCGCCGTGATCACGAGTCTGTTCATCGCATCGGCGAGCCGGGGGATCGATCGTCGGATCCTTCTGCTTGGGCTCACCACAGTGATGATCGTCTCTGGCGCTGTCGTTGCGCTGGCTCCCACTTATTTGGTCTTCATGATCGGCCGGGCTCTTCTCGGCGTGGTGATCGGCGGCTTCTGGTCGATGTCTACTGCAACGGTGATGCGGCTCCTGCCGGAGGATGCAGTGCCGCGTGCACTCGCCCTGCTTAATGGTGGCAACGCGCTGGCGACGACGATTGCGGCACCGCTTGGCAGCTATCTGGGCCAGTATATCGGCTGGCGCGGCGCATTCTTCTTCGTCGTTCCGCTCGCCGCGGTGACCTTCGTATGGCTGTTCACGACGCTGCCGAACCTGCCCAATCGCGAGCGCGTTAGCGCGACCGCGGCCTTCCAGGTTCTGCGCCGCCGCCAAGTGCCGCTTGGCATGCTCGCGGTGGCCCTGTTCTTCATGGGCCAGTTTGCCCTGTTCACTTACCTGCGTCCTTTTCTTGAGACGGTGACTGGGGTGGACGTGACGACTCTCTCGCTCATGCTGCTCGGCCTCGGCGTCGCCGGGTTGGCGGGGACCTACGCCATCGGCATTGCTCTGAAACGTTCGCTCTATGGACTGCTGGTCGCGATGCCGCTGGCGATGGCCGCCATCGCAGCCGGGCTGGTAGCGGTCGGTCAGTCACCGCTCAGCGTTTCGATCCTGCTTATCCTTTGGGGTGCGATCGGCACCGCGGCTCCGGTCGCCTGGTGGACCTGGGTCAGCAAGGCATTGCCGGACGAGGCCGAGGCCGGCGGTGGGTTGATGGTAGCGGTAGTGCAGCTCGCGATTACCCTCGGCGCTGCGATCGGCGGGATGCTGTTCGACGGCTCGGGCTATCAGGCCACCTTCTTGGCCAGTGCTGTCCTGCTGGTCGCCTCCGCCCTGGCTGCCTTCTTCGCTTCCCGCGCGTCGCGCGCTTCTGACCAAGCTGCCGACACTCACGCCACCACGGCAACACTTTGAACCGGAGAATACCGATGCCCGACGCTTCACGTATCCGCGCTACGCCGAGCCGCCGGCAATTCGGGGGCGGCATGCTCGTTGCGATCGCCGCGCTTTCCCTGGGCGCCGAGCAGCCCGCGCTCGCTGAACCAGCCGAGAGCCAATCAAACGGAGCCACCATGCAGCTGACCCAGACCTGGGACAAAGTCTTCCCCAAGAGTGACAAGGTCGATCACCAGAAAGTCACCTTCACCAATCGCTACGGCATCACTCTCGTCGGCGATCTCTATTTGCCGAGAAACCGCGGCGGTCAGCGGCTGCCCGCCATTGCGGTCGGTGGTCCCTTCGGCGCAGTAAAGGAGCAGTCGTCAGGTCTCTATGCCCAGACGATGGCCGAGCGCGGGTTTGTTACTCTGGCTTTCGATCCCTCATACACTGGTGAAAGCGGCGGTTCGCCGCGCAACGTCGCCTCGCCCGACATAAACACCGAGGATTTCAGCGCCGCCATCGATTACCTTGGCCGGCACGCTTCGGTAGATCGCGAGCGGCTCGGCATTCTCGGCATCTGCGGATGGGGCGGCATGGCGCTGAATGCGGTCGCGGTCGACAAGCGGGTAAAGGCGGTCGCGGTCAGCACGATGTATGACATGACCCGCGTGATGTCGAAGGGCTACAACGACAGCATGACCCTCGAGCAGCGTAGTGCGACGCTCGAGCGGCTCAGCCGCCAGCGGTGGAATGACGCCGAAGCGGGCACCCCGGAATACGGTCCGCCCATGAACGAGCTGAAGGGCGGTGAAGCTCAGTTCCTCGTGGACTACCACGACTATTACAAGACGCCGCGCGGGTTCCATCCGCGCTCGGTCAACTCCAACGGCTCCTGGACCGTCACCAACCCGCTGTCGTTCATGAACATGCCGCTGTTGACCTACATCAAGGAGATTTCGCCGCGTCCGATCCTGTTCGTGCACGGCGAGAAGGCGCACTCGCGTTACTTCAGCGAGACGGCGTACGCGGCGGCTGCCGAGCCCAAGGAGCTCGTCATCGTGCCAGGCGCGAACCACACGGACCTTTACGACAAGACCGCCGTCATCCCGTTCGACCGGTTCGCCGATTTTTTCGGCCGGAGCCTCTAACTTATGCGTTCGAGAAATACCCTCGACGCAGCGGCACTCATGCTCGTCGCGCTCGTTGGTCCCACGGCGGGTGCTGCGGAACAGCCAACTAGAAACCTCAAGCCAGGAGCCAGATCTATGGAAATCACCCGTAAGTCAGAAATGAAGACGGTGTCTGGTCCGTCAGAATACTTCACCGGCGACGTTACCATCACCGGTCAGTTCCAGCGGCCGGACCCTTCGCGGGTCGGCGGCGCCATCGTCCACTTCGAGCCTGGCGCGCGCACCGCTTGGCATGCCCATCCCGCGGGCCAGACGCTGATCGTAACTGAGGGGATCGGATGGACCCAGATCGAGGGCGGGCCGAAGCTCGAGTTCCATGCAGGCGACGTTCTGTGGTGCCCGGCGGAACACAAGCACTGGCACGGCGCGACACCGCACGAGGCGATGACCCACATCGCCATCCAGGAATCGGTAAACGGTTCGCCGGTGACTTGGATGGAGAAGGTCACCGACGAACAATATCTCGCTCCGATGGGCCAGAACTAAGCCTGTGCCCCATGTGATCGTAAAGCTCTGGCCGGGCAAATCGCAGGCGCAGAAACAGGCTCTGTCCGACGCCATCGTCCGGGATGTGGCCGCAACGCTTGGATATGGAGACGAGTCTGTCTCGGTCGGCTTCGAGGAAGTGTCCTCCGCCGATTGGTCAACCCAGGTCTACGGCCCGGATATTCAAAACCGATGGGACACCCTCACCAAGCAGCCCGGCTACGGGCCTGGCCAACCTCGACAATCGAAAGACTCCTAATATGATTCTGCAAGAGAACTTCACCCTGTCGAACGGGGTGCGCATTCCCAAGCTGGGCTACGGGACGTGGATGATCCCCGATGCCGAGGCAGCGCATGCCGTAAGCGACGCTATTGCAATCGGCTATCGCCACATCGACACCGCGCAAGCTTACGCCAACGAACGCGGTGTCGGGGACGGCGTGCGCAACAGCGGCGTTCCGCGCGACCAAATTTTCGTCACCACCAAGCTTGCTGCCGAAAGCAAAAGCTACCTGGATGCAAAGCAACTGATCGACGGATCGCTTCAGGCGCTGGCGCTCGATCACATCGATCTCATGTTGATTCACAGCCCACAGCCGTGGTCGGAGTTTCGGGCCGGCGATCGCTATTTCGAAGGCAATGCCGACGCCTGGCGCGCGCTCGAAGAGGCCCATCAGGCCGGCAAGCTGCGCGCGGTCGGGGTGTCCAACTTTGAGCGGGAAGACATCGAAAACCTCCTGGCGAACGGCCGCCTCGCTCCGATGGTCAACCAAGTGCTGGCGCATGTCGGCAACACACCGTTCGACCTGATCGAATACTGCCGCTCAAAAGACATTCTGGTCCAAGCCTACTCGCCGGTGGCGCATGGCGCGGTGCTGAAGGATGCCGGGTTGCAGGACATGGCTGAGCGCTACGGGGTGAGCGTGGCGCAGCTTTGCATCCGCTATTGTCTGCAGCTGAATCTGCTGCCGCTGCCGAAAACGCTCAACCCGGTGCACATGCGGGACAACGCTGCTGTCGATTTCACGATTTCCGATGAGGACATGAACGCGCTGCGCGGAACGGGCGCTGGCACCGACTACGGCGAGGCAGGCAAGTTCCCCGTGTTCGGGAAGAAGCGTCAGCCCGAGCCCACGCCCTACGCCGGTTGAAAGGGCCCCGATAAGGAATTCGAAATGATCACGAATATCGAAGGCAAGGTCGTCGTCATCACCGGAGCTTCGAGCGGACTGGGCGAGTCGACAGCGCGCCATCTTGCGTCACTCGGAGCCAAGGTCGTGTTGGGTGCGCGGAGAACGGACCGGCTGGAGGCGCTTGTAGATGAAATCGAAGCAGCGGGTGGGGACGCGCTCGCAATCGCAACGGATGTCACCGACCGCGCGCAAGTGGCCAATCTGATCGACCGTGCAGTGCGAACGTATGGCTGCATCGACGTGCTGATCAACAATGCGGGGATCATGCCCCTGTCAGCCCTTGAAAGCCTGAAGGTGGACGAGTGGGACAGCATGATCGACGTCAATATCAAGGGCGTCCTGTACGGCATCGCCGCGGTCCTGCCATACATGAAGGAGCAGAAGTCGGGCCACGTGATCTCGACAGCTTCGGTTGCGGGTCACCTGATCTTTCCGGCTTCGGCCGTCTATTCGGGTACCAAGTTTGCGGTGCGCGCGATCTGCGAAGGGTTTCGCCAAGAGGTGAAGGCCTACAACATCCGCACCACGATCCTATCGCCCGGCGCAGTCAAAACTGAACTGCTCGATCACATTACGGACGAAGCGGTGCAAGGCGCGAACCAAAAGTTCGTCGACAGCGTCGGCATTTCACCTGAATCATTCGCCAGCATGGTTGCCTTCGTAATCGGCCAGCCGGAGGATGTTGATGTGAACGAGATCATATTCCGGCCTACCGCCCAGGCGCTCTGAAAGGCGCAGTGGCGGTTTCACACGCTTCTCGAATAAAAGCGGACTGGCCGCAACCGGCCCACAATCAGTCATTTCGTTTCGACTGCAGGCCACACCTCGACGACATGTACGTGAAGCTCGCGGCGGTAGTCCGCGAGCAAATCGCGACGCTTGCTGCTCATGCTCGCAAGTGGAACAGAGCCGGACCATCGAGAAAGCTGCCGCTGGGAAAAGTAGCGCGCCGGGCTTTATGGATGGGGTGCGGGGCCACCCGGCGCGCGAGACTGCGGCCCGCTTGACGCCGTGTTAGCCAATCGCGATTAAACGAGCGGAGATGCAAGTCATGTGATGAATACGTAGGCGAAAGATGGACGGAGCCAAACGCAACCCTTGGCAGTATTGCATCATGTATGACAACTATCAGCGCGACTCCGCGAGGATGGCATACTGCGAAGCGCGCTCGGCCGCTGATGCTTCGGACGAGACGGGCGAAGCGTTCGTGACGAAAACACATAAAGTCCAAGGTGTCTTGGTTGACCGATAATGACCGCCGCTCTGATGGATCGCAGCGCGATGTTGAAGCTTTGGGCCTGGCAAACCCGCTCAAGTGATATCAACCACTCGCGCGTCCCGAGCGCGAGACGCCACCTTCTCGCTTAAGCGCCCTTCGCTTCATAGTTGTGGGTGGGCTCATCTTTACTCGCGTCGCGATCGTGGTGCGCCTTGCCGCTCAAAAGCTGGGGCTCCGCTGAAGATATGCCGCCGCTCGCATCGATCAATGGAAAGATGCATTATCGGGTCAGGCTCACGCCGACGTCCACAACCATCTCAACCAGGAGGGCCATCTCGTCGACCGACAGACTTACGAAGCGCGCCGCTCAGGCGCCTAGGCTGAGTGGCAATCGGTCATGTGGTAAGGTGTGCGTCGGCCAGCCCTGGCTGCATCGAGGAGAGAGCAGTTCACATAAAACAGGCAGCACACATCGCTGTCTTTGGAGCTCCAACGCCCTCCGCGGCTTTCACGCGCGGAAGAGGCGCGGCTCAAGACAATTCGAATGCGACCACCACGTCGTTCAGCGGCAGAGAATCTCAGCTTTGCGACCTCCCTGCTTTTGCCATACAAAAGCCCCGCCTTAATGCCGGGAATCAAAAAAGCGTTAGCTGAGCGTACCTATAATGAGCAGCCACGTGTAGCAAAAGGACCGAGGATGAAAGGGGGGGAGCCGGCCGCTGACTTCAAAAAGATGTACGATCGGGTCTCAACCTTAGCCAAAATCGGCGTGTGGGAATATGATCTGATATCCAAGAAATTGACTTGGACGGACATGGTCTACGACATTTTTGGAATAAGTAGGGGCACACAGATTGACCGCGCGACGGCCCTTGAACTTTACGAACCGGGTTCTCGCCGAGAGATGGAGCGATTGCGGACCAATGCGATAAAGTCGGGTGGTGGGTTCGCTCTTGACGTGCGAATCCAGAGAACGAGCGGCGAAATTCGCTGGGTTCGACTTACGGCGACAGTTGAGCGAGAGGCCGACACATCAGTTCGCATATTCGGAACCAAGCAGGATGTAACTGGCGAAAAAGTAACGCAGGAACAGGTGCAGTTTCTTCAATCAGAGCTCATCCACCTGTCTCGTGCAAGTGCAATCGGCGCTATGACTTCTACGATCGCACACGAACTCAACCAACCGCTGACAGCTATCACCGGCTATCTCGCCGCCGCTCGGAGATTGGTTCCACATGAGCGAGCCGATGCGGGTTTTAATGAATGCCTCGACGGCGCGTTGCAAGCTTCACATCGAGCAGCCAACATCGTCCGTTCAGCCCGTGCTATGACGGCAGGGAGGGAGGGGAAAAAGCAGGAGGTTCAACTCTTGTCGCTCGTAAAGGAGGCACTGGCCCTCGCAACCGCAGGTCTTCCACGCATATCAGTGACTTGTGAAATCGATCCCGCATTAGTTGTTTTTGCAGACCCAACCCAGATCCAGCAGGTAGTGATCAACTTGGTTCGCAATTCCTGCGAAGCGAGCGCCGGGGAAGCCTGCCGCATCTGCCTCTACGCAAAGTCCATCAAATCCCATATTGAAGTGTATGTTGTTGATGAGGGACCTGGCATAGCTGAGGAGAGAATTGGGTCGATCTTCGAGGCCTTCAACTCAACGAAGTCAGAGGGACTAGGCATCGGCCTGTCGATCTCGCGAACGATCATCGAGGCCCATGGAGGGACAATTCGAGCCGAAAACCTTGCTGGCAAGGGTGCGTGCTTGAGTTTCACGCTTCCAACAGTTGGGTGGCGGCAGGGCGAATAGCCGCACCAAGCTGTCTTCACCTATCGGTTCTGAAGAGCTCTAATGAGTGGTCCACAGCAGGAAAAAAAAGGGCGCAGATTCGATCCTTGTCTGCATCAGCCAGCGGATTAAGTCCGGCTGCCCCTACCGTGCAATTCGCAGAGGAAGCCGCAGAGACTGCGAAGCCGCTGACCGCTAAGAGGTCGCGCGCGCAAGGGTTGAAGGGTGCACTTCGGCAGCACCAGGAGCTATTGAACCACGTTAATTTGAGGAAGGGGATGCAACGCCTCGCTCTTCACCGATCCGCGCAAAGTCCTCGAGATCGTGCATCAGCACAATTTGGGTGCGTCGCTGCTGGAGAGATGGTTCTGATACGCCAATCAAACCGTGAACCTCGCGGATGTGTCGATAGGGCTTGCTTTCGGTAATCGGATGGGAGGTTCGATCAACCAACCGGGAGAACAGGAGAGGGAGTGGAAGCGCCGACCGTTCTGACAGGAGGCCAGGTCGCCAGTGCATTTCCTTAAACGAAGCACGGGCTATGTATAACCTTCTCAGTCTTAGCTTTGGAAAACACTGATTGGTATATCACAAAACCTAAGACACTCGAACAACCATAGATATTCTAGAAAAAGCTCTCATTGCTAACTAATGCGTAACGTTCTAAAAATTAAGTTGAATGACTACTACCGTTTCCCCCGGATTAGATTTTCCTATAAAAAGTTTTCCACCATAATATTCGGCTATAGTTCGGCTTATAGAAAGGCCGAGACCAATTCCAGCCTCTTTAGTACTCTCGAAAGCGACAAATGGATCGTCGGACGACATAGAAAAACCAGGTCCGTTATCCTTCACCTCTAAGCGCACTGTCCCATCAGACTTATGGCTGGCGGCCAAGGAAACCCGGCCTCGGTCAGAAGGCACAGCTTCCAGCGCGTTTTTCAATATGTTCAACAAAATTTGCTGAAGCTGCACAGGCGAAATTGAAACTGCCGGAAGTTCCGGTGGGATGTCGGTCGCAATCTCTTCGGCAGCCATTAAGCCCGAGGCGGACAGCAGATGGATGGCCCCTGCGACGGCCTCACTAACCGATGCACTCTTCGACGGGTCGGGCTCAGTTTTAACCATTTTCCGTACGCGGCGAATTATTTCAGCGGCGTAGTGAATTTGACCCAAAGCTTCCGCTAATCCGGATAGAGCTTCGCCGGCGCTGCTAAATTCAGCACGAACGATCCGCATCGTGCCCGTTATGTAGTTGGATGCCGCTGTGAGTGGCTGATTAAGCTCGTGGGCAAGTGTCGCAGCCATCATGCTCATCGCGCCTTGCTGATCTAGATGTGCGACACGCTTTTCAAGCTCCCTGTTGATGTGCAGGTATGTGATATCTTGATCGGTCCCGTAAATCCGGTCAACTTGCCCGTCCGGCTTTCTGGAAGCGACGGCGATTGCCCTTCGATAGGACACCGCGCCACTAGCTAGCACCACTTCGAATTCCGACGAATGATAGTCACCGCTCGCCAAAAATACTTCTAGATTGCGGCGAAATATCTCACGCTCTTCAGGTTTGAGATACGCAGCAAATTCCTCAAATGTAAGTTTGTCGTCGTTCGGAGCCCTCTCGTACATTTCGCAAAGCTGGTCCGACCATATGACCACTCCTTCTTCTGGGTCGTATTCCCAGTCCCCTATCTTCCCAATTTTCTGCGCCTCGCGAAGCCTTCTGGTCGACTCCGATAATTCCAAAGTTTTCTGCCTTCGGAACGAGCGCTCTCGCAAATCAGTCAGAACCGCCAAAAGGCCGAAGGCGCTCAATAACATAATTAGCAATACGTACGCGGCCGCGCGGCGGTTTGCGGACAATATAGCTGCCCTGTGAGAGATGCCAGCGGTTACAAAGACTGGAGCGCTCTTTAAACGGCGATGCGTAAAATATCGAACCAAGCCGTCTAAAGAACTCGGTCCAAGGTAAGTTCCATTGGGGTTTTCTCGTTGTTTTCGCATAACGAGGCCCGATCGCACATTTTCTCCACTGGAAAACGTATTTCCGTCGCGCCGCGCGATAGTTACTCCGTCGAGATTGATGACCGATACCAGGTCGGTGCTCGAAAATTTCGTTTGGGCTGGAAAATTCAAAAATTGGTCAGGCTTTAAAAATAGGACCACAATACCCTTGAGGCGTCCACCGTCGTAGAAGTCTTTAGAGATAAGAATAAGATTTTGCTTCGCAGGGCCGACGGGTTGGGGATCGCTAATATACAACTGATAGTTGTCGGTCCGGTTTCTTTTTGAATTTGTAATTTTTTGCCAGTCAACTCTGGATGTCGGGAAGCCGGTGCGTGCGACGGTTTGGCCTGCGGCGTCTAATATCGCGGCTCCCGCGACACCCGCTATGTCGATCGAAGGATCGTTGAGGGCGATGGGGTTGCTCGACGAAAATGCATGTTGGGATGGTCTTGTCAGATAATTCGTTCCCAGATGAAGGCATGTAAGCTCGGCAACCTGTAAAATCTTATCGACATGTTGCGCGAGCGAGGTAGCTCTATCTTG
This sequence comes from Parablastomonas sp. CN1-191, assembly GCF_049354825.1. Classification (GTDB taxonomy): domain Bacteria; phylum Pseudomonadota; class Alphaproteobacteria; order Sphingomonadales; family Sphingomonadaceae; genus Novosphingobium. Next base: position 1,544,925 of record NZ_CP186480.1, read on the forward strand.
CGACAGTTTGATCGCCGCATTTTCCGCGTCCCGGCGTTCCAGCGCGATTTCTGCCCAGACGGCGACCCACCCAACGACGAGTGCTACAATGATGAAGGGCCAAACTAGCCTTGGTGTGGGCCAGGTCGCCGAGCGAGAAAATTTCGTCTCTTCAGTCAAACGCATTCCCTCCGCGACCTGTTGCTCGGCCTGGGTATGCACCGCTAGCCCGGTGGCGAGCCATTAGCGTCATAGAGGAAAGACGGCGTCCGCGCATCGCTGTGCGTTGACCTCTCCAAGAGGTGCGCTACGCTCGCGGCCTGCGGCAAGCAAGATTAGCGCGACGAAAGTGGAAGGAGGATTCTTTTGATGACAAAGAAGAATTCTGACAATGCGGTTAACCTGGAATCCTCCATACCGGACGGACGGATCGTATATGTCATTGATGATAACGCTGAGATTCGTAAGTCTCTCCATTTTGCTTTGAGTTCTTCCGGCATAACTGTGTGGCCATTCGGAAGGCCCAAGGATTTTCTTGATTTATTGGATGGACTTACCCCGGCGCCGATAATTGTCGATGTGCGGATGCCAGAGATCGACGGAGTTAGGCTTTTAGAATTGATTCGTGAACGAGATATCGAATGGCCAGTGATAATGATGACTGCTCATGGCGAGATCTCCATAGCGGTGTCAGCGATGAAACTCGGTGCCCTCGACTTTATCGAAAAGCCTTTCAAAATTGAGCATTTGGAGGACCTTTTGTCCACCGCTCATGCGAAATCCGAAGGCGACTCACTGGCAGTCGCACAGCGTCAAGACGCGGCTGATAAGTTCGCAACTCTAACCGGCCGGGAAAAAGAAGTCACTCTTGGCTTTGCCTCGGGATTGTCAAATAAGCAGATCGGCGAAGATCTTCATATTAGCGTCCGGACTGTTGAAGTCCATCGTGCAGCAGCTTTGAAAAAATTGAAGGTCAAGAGCACGGCTGAAGTGGTTCAGCTGCTCTTGTTGGCCGGTCATACACTTGGAGGTTCTGGCGATTCTCTAGAATAAAGGTCTGAACATCGTGTTATAACCAAAGCCGACAGGAGAGTTGCCAGGATGTCCCGATGATAAGCGCGGGACGGCGACGCCTTTCAGCAGCTTCCTCCTCGTAGGATACCTAATCCTTCATTCTCTTGTCCCTCAATCAGCGTGGGCCCATGCCTGAGCGGCCCTCTCGCGTCCTTTAGCTTTTCGAGCTGTTGGCTGGCTTGGCCTTGCGCCGACTTTGCGCATTGGCGGGACGATCGCCCGCCTTAGCGACAGTCTGCCCGGGCCTGCGGCCCAGCCCGATCTTTTTCGCCATGTCACGGCGGGCCTGCGAGTAGGCCTCGGATACCATGGGGTAATCGGGCCTGAGGCCAAAGCGCTCGCGGTACTGGTCTGGGGTAAGCCCATGGCCGGACAAATGGCGCTTGAGCGTCTTGTAAGGCTTGCCGTCGATCATCGAGATGATGTGATCTTTGGAAGCCAGCGATTTGCGCGCGGTGACCGCGGGCGTGAACTGCTCGTCCACAGAGGACGCCGGCTCAGCCGTTTGCACCGCCGACAGACCCGACACGGCTGCGTGCATCGACTGGAGAAAGCCAGGCACGTCGCCTGCCGAGGCGCGCGTATTGGGATTGGAGAGCCACGCAATCGTGAGTTCAGTAGCGAGTTCGACATTGTTCGTTTCCGGCGCGGTGTCAGGCATCTTGGCTCCTTTGCAAGGAGATGCTGTTTACGCATCAACGACCGCGCGTCAAATTTAGAAAAACCTATCCGATAGACTAGCCGCTCCGACAATTCGGAGCTGCTAGAACCTAATCAACGGTTGAGCTGATCGTTGAGTGCCTTAGCAGGCGCAAGTGTCAGCTTTTTGGCAGCTGCAATTTGAATACTCGTCCTATCGGCAAAATCGTCGATCGGCATGCTATCGACGCACCGACGGTAACGGCTGATCCGCCTAGCCGATCGGCCGTTACCGCCTTACTTCGGACTGTCAGAAAGCGCTGAGCGGACAAAGGGGCGCAAGCTCGCCAGGTGGCTGGCAATTGAAATTGAGAGCTCTGTCAGACCAACGGGGCAGCTGCTAGCGGCGCTTGATGCCGCGCAAGTCGGGAGCCAAGCCGCGGAGCCCGTTTCGCAGGTTCAATTCCTCACCTGAGGTCATTCGCCTCGTGGTGCTGATGTACGTTCGCTTCCCGCTGTCGCTGCGCAACGTAGAAGACCTGCTGTTCGAGCGCGGCATCGACATCTGTCACGAGACGGTGCGGCTGTGGTTGAAACCGTTTGGCCCGTTGTTCGCGAGCGACATCGGCCGGCAGAGAGTGAACCGAATGCGCGGCTTCCGGCATTGGCGCTGGCATCTCGACGAGATGTACGTGAACCGAAGGGCGGCGAAGCCAACCTCAATGGCGAGATGGTCTACCTGTGGCGGTCGACCAGGAATGCGAAAGCTCGAGAGCTACATCACCAGAACCCGCGACAAGGAAGCTGCACTGCGCTTCATGAAGAAGGCGCTTAAGCGCCACCGATCGCCGGAGAAAATCACGACCGACGGCCTGCGCTCGTACCGCGCAGCGATGAATGAGCTGGGCAACGCTGAGAAGCAGGAGGTAGGCCGCTGGGCGAACAACCGCGTCGAGAACAGCACCTGCCGTCCCGACGACGAGAGCGAGCGATGCTCGCTTCAGGCGAATGAAGACGCTCCAGAAGTTCGCGTCAGTTCACGCCAACGTCCACAATCACCTCAACCAGGAGCGCCACCTCGTCGACCGCCAGACTTACAAGCAGCGCCGCTCAGCCGCACTGGCTGAGTGGCAACTGGTCATGGCCTGAATTCACACTGCCGTAGCGAGAGCTCCGTTCATTGGCGACAAGTTCGCGTTAGGCTGACAGAATCCATGCGAGTGTTAAAGCGCGTGATCGTCCCTCGGTCCAGGCCCGGGCAGGCCACCGGTGCCGGAGCCTCCTGGAACAAATTGCCCCGCTCATCGCGCGACGCAGCTCACTCCAGCCCACATGTCCGTAATCCGCGCCTCGGGGCGCCCGTTATCGAACAGCCCGTGATATTCACCGGCGGTGAACTCGGTACCCAAGGTGGTTTTACGAACCTGCAAGGATGGCCCAATTGCGCCGGCCAGCTCTGCGCGAGTGGAACCAATGCCTATGCCATCGGCCGTGCGAACCCCACGTTGGGACCGCCTGTCCAGCCCCCAACCGACGAAGCGGCCGTCTTGAAACAGCAAGCTCAGGCCATCGGGCCATCCGGCAAACGCGGCCGGCCCCGCTCCGCAGTCTGAATTGATGCTATTTGCAGCCATCCCGCGCACCTTTTGCAAGGACGCGAGGACTTCGTCCTTCGGCTTTCCAAATGGCAGTGCGTGGGAGGATCCGTTCGGCTGTAGAAACCACCGCAGGCCGTCGGGCGCTACGGTGAGGCGCGGCGGCGCGGCGCTCGACGAAGCGATGGCGGGAACCGCAGGCGTCGCTTGAGCCGGCGCCGCAGCCGATGCAGGCGCTGCTTGCAAAAGATCCGAGGTCTCGACGTTCGCCGCAGGCTCTGACGACGACCGGTGAGGCTCGGTGCAACCCGCTAAGGCGACCAGCAGTGCCGAAGCGGCGATGGAGCAATGGTCCATGTTTCAACAGCCCTCGAAGGACCTAATCGTTCCTGCGGCAGGTGAGATTTGCGATGGCGGCGCCGTTTAATGGGGTGGCGGCTAGTTGTTGGCTCCTGCCATCTCGGGAAGCGTTGGCTGCAATGACGGCCTAGGTCCTTTCTCCGGCATCAGCCTAAGTGCGGCCAGCGCTAACTGTTCGGGCTGGAATTAAGGACATTCGACGGCGGGCCAAATCGGTGCCAAGTAGCGACATCGGCAACGCTCGGTTTCCATTGGCGCGCAGAACATTTCTCGGCAGCGCACTGGCCCTGGCATCGCCACTGCAAGCTGTTTCTTCGCCTGCCCCGTTGAGGGTGGTCCTGCTTGGGACTAAAGGCGGGCCAACTCCGTCAGCGCTTCGTTCGCCCGCTTCGGTAGCGATTGCTAGCGACGGCATTGTGTATCTCATTGATTGTCCGAATGGCGTTGCCGGCCAACTGGTCAAGGCCGGGTTTCGGTTGAACCGGCTGTCGCAAGTCTTCGTAACGCACGATCATTCGGACCATGTCCTCGATGCAGGGAGCCTGGCGGTCCTGGCCTGGGGATCGGACCTGGATCATCCGATCAGGTTCCATGGACCGCCTCCGCTTAAGCAGATCGTTTCGCGCTCGGTGGCGGCCTCGGATTTCGACACCGCTGCAAGAATGCGTGAAGAAGGGCGTCCGCCGTTGAAGCCGCTTGTGCAGGTTCATGAAACCAGGAATGGCGGTGTGGTATACGAAGACGCTCGCGTCAAAGTGACGAGTGCTTTCGTAGACCATTATACCGTCAGGCCTGCCTTCGCGTACCGGTTCGATACTTCGACCCGGTCGGTCGTGATTTCTGGCGATACCACTTACAGCGACAGATTGGTCAATCCCGCCAAAGGTGCCGACCTCCTCATTCATGAAGCGATGTACCTCCCCGGAGTCGATCAGCTCGCCGCGGGTAACGACAGGCTCAAGGACCACTTGCTGCGCAGTCACTCCCACCGAGCAGGTCGGTCTGATCGCGGCGCGCGCCGGTGTGAGGAAGCTCGTGTTATCGCATCTCGTCCCGGTATTTCCGGGCATAACGGACGAAATGTGGCTGCGCGACGTTCGCGAGAATTTCAGGGGCGAAGCAATCGTCGGCCACGATCTGAAAGAGGTCTGACCGTCCTGTCCATTTATTCGGGGTGGTCCGATCGGTGAACGGCGGTTTGGTTGGTGCGTGTCGCAAAGTGCAAAGACAGCAACCGGCCCATCAGCTGATCCTGTCGCCGAGCTTGGCGCGGGCGCGAGGGGATTGTCGAGGAACTAGCGGCTCGTTATCCAGAAGCAATGAAGCGCACTATGCTATCGCTCGCCGCCCTGTTTCTCGCCAGCACCGCTGCTGCAGCACAGACCCAACCCAGCCCTGCCGATCTCGCTAAGCAGGAGAAAGCGAAGGCCTTGCTAGCGCAGGCGGCAGTGGCGGAGAAGAAGGGTGAGCAGGCTAAGAAGTTCGCCTTGGTCGAAGAGGCCGTCCAAATCTTTCGCAATCCCGAGGCCCTGCACCAGCTCGGTCATATGTACGACGCGGCGACCACCTTTCCTAACGCACACTCTAGGGCGTTGCATTGGTATGCAGAGGCCGGCGAGCAGGGTCACGGCGAATCGCTTGCTCATCTGACTAAGGCCCTTGAGGCATCAAACCAGCTATCTGACGATGATTTCGCGACCGTGGCGAGCGCGCTGGCGAAGGGAAGCCGCAAGGGTTACGCACCCGCCGCCATCGACATGGCTGACAAGATCCAGAAGCAACAGGTGGCGGCGAGGAAGTGCGCGGCTGACTATGCAAAGCGGCTGGGTTATGTCGCTGACGAAACCAGCGACCGTTTCATGGGCACACAGAATTATTGGTACGCCGTCCGCAGCGGATCAGGGGCGAACAGCCACGGTGACAAGCTCTCAATCTTCGGCACGAAGGACGACAATGGCGCCTTTGGTATGTACCGCGTCTCACGCCTCAGCATCAACGTCAGCGGTTTCACGGGCATCAAGCTGAGCTCGATTGCCGCAGGCGAGGGGCGCAGTTTCCAGACAAAGGATTATACAGGCTATACCGAGCGCGGCTCGGCGCAGGGAGACCGCGACGCGGCTACGATACTCAAGGCGTGCAAGATTACCTAAACTCAGACAGAGCGTTCTAAGAGTCCATTTGGCCTCTACTGCGTGGGGCGCCGCCAGTCGCCATCCGGCGCTGCGGCGCGCAAGTCAGAAGGTCGGTTTCGACAGGCAGCCTTTCTCAACTGCACTCTCCGAAGCGGACCGGCCGTTACTGGCCCAATTCCCGTCGTTCGGTTGGACCATTGTTCGTGGCTGCTTTCAGGCGTCCGCGACTTAGGCGGCAGAGCCCCTCGCCTCGGGCCGATATCACTGATCATTATTGCAGGAACTACGTAAGCCCTTTTAGAACAAGCGTTTACCTTGTTCGCTTTAGGGTTCTCTCCTGAGCTTTGCGTCAAGGCTAGATGACAAGTGGAGAACGAGCCAATGGGTGTGGAGTCACAAAAAAAAGCAAAGCTGGCGTCGTAGATGAACGACGTTCGCATTCAGGACCGACGAGCGACAGTTTACAAGCCCGCTCTTATTGAGACTTCGCATTTTTCAGGCTTTTGTCTCGTTCGAGATTTGTCAAGCCGTGGCATGAGGGGCCGGGTTTACGCTAGTTTTGCTCCAAACCAATCAATCATGGTACAGTTCAGCACGGAAGTGACTGTAAGTGGCTTGGTCGTTTGGTCCGAGGATGGGCATATTGGAATCGAATTCGCAAATCCAATCGACGTCGCCAGTGTCTTATCAAATGTGCACAAGAGCCTAAGGAAAAGAAAAATTGCGAGGGCTCCACGGCTTAAAATCGAGTGTGGCGGCACCATTAAAATCGGTGACAGAAACCTCTCGATCAGACTGCAGGACATCTCTCAGCGGGGCGCTAAGGTACTTTCTTCCTTCGTCAGGCCTGGCGATGAAGTTGAAGTAGATTTAGGCGGAATAGAACGCAGGGCTACCGTATGCTGGACGCGAGGAGAGTATGCGGGATTGAACTTCGTGCGTTCGCTGTCATTTGAAGAGCTCGCTCAATGGGTCATTGACCAGAAATTTGGGTGCCACAACCTTGGCGCAAACCCAACTACTGCGTCTACAACACACCACGAAGCTCTATTAGAAAATTAAAAAGCGACTTATAGCGCATAATTATTGCAAATTACGTTTTATTTAGCGATTACTTATTCTTTGACTCTCATGGCCATCGCGCAGGGGCGACGAGGTTGCGTGGGCATGGGCGTGCATCACTTATCAAAGCATGGCAAGCGGGTTGCGACTGCGCCGGGGCTGGAGGGGAAAGGCTTCTTTTGGCCCGGCGTGTGCTTCAAGGTTCATCGCAACCAGCGAGCGCCGCCAAGACCGTCAGAACCGCGAGTGAAACCAACAGGGCCATTGAGCGCAGCAAGAGCAGTTCCGGGTCCGGCGCGAGCCATTGTGAAAGCGGGCTGACGACCGAGACCAGAGCCCAGGGGATCGCTAGTTTCCACGCGCGCCCACGCGACAACCGGCGAAGACGCTCAGGGTCTTGATTGCCGCGGTTTGCCATAGCGGCTTAATTTGCGCCCGCAACGAGGGGCTGCAGATCAATTGCGACCTGATCAAAGCAGCTGCTGGATGCCAGAAGAAAATCATACATCGCCTTCACCCCCCGAGCGGTCATTCGCAGGACGCTGCCTCGATCGTCCGACGACGATTTGCCTCGTTCGATCATGCCGGCGTCAACGAGCATTGCAATCCAGCGAAGCGCAGTCGCATCGGATGCGCCCGAATAGACGATTAGCTCTTTAGTGCTGCGCCAAATAGGCCTGACAGCATCCGCTGCGTAAAGCTCCAACATCATATGCCAACCCGGCACGCGGAAGTATTCATGACTGAAGTCTGCGGTGTGGGAAGAGCGCATCCGAGCGAGCGCCATGGCGAGATGCTGAGTGAGCGCAACCTGCGCATCCGGAACGAGGGCGCGAGCTTCGGGTCGGCCCAGTCGGCGCAGATGGTTGTCGCAATTTTCAGCTAATTTCAGCAATTCGTTCGCCTTCGTCGTACAGCGATCGCGCATAGTCACGACAACTTCCGGCGGCATGGGGTTGACGCTCGGCGCCGTCCAAATAGGCTTGTCGGCCTCAATCGTCATACAATCCTAGCCTGTTTCATGCTGTAGATGTTGTCGCCGCCCACGATCAAGTGGTCGAGCAGTTCAATTTCTAGCGCCTCGCCGACATGCGCGAGACGCCGGGTCGATTCGATATCCGCCGGACTTGGCAATGCGCGTCCGGAAGGATGATTATGTGCAAGCACGACCGCCGCAGCGTTTATGTTCAGCGCTCGGGTGAACAGCTGGCGGCCACGGATCACGATCTCGGATTCACAACCGGCGACGTAATAGTCGCCCAAGTAGTGGCGCCGACCATCAAAGAAGGCGACGTAAACGTACTCTTTCGTCAGCTTCGAAAGCGTGCGTCGAAGGAAGCATCGGAAGCGGTCATCATCACAGTCGAAAACGTTGACCGGCCGGCTTGCGCGGATTCCCTGGCGCGTGAGTGCGCCGATCAGTGTTCCCAATCGGTTGCCTGGATTCCGTGTCTGCGGCGATTCTCGAATGCTGTCATGGCACACAAAAGCACCAGCAGTTGAGCATACGTCGGCATCCGGGAAAGAATCACATACGAAAGCGCGTGAACCTTGTTCACATCGAACGGCCGCAAGATGTGCGCGCAGACCGCCAGGAGTTGGAGCGCCGCGAACCAGAGCGGCCAAGTCCTGTTGCTCCTGAGCGAAAGCCCGACGGCCGTAACCAACAGAGCGCCATCGATCGCCATGGACATGGGGTCGAAGGTGGCGAAATGCGTTTGATAGCCTAGCAGCCATCGTGCGATTAGATTGGTCCACAGCGCCACCAGCAGCGCACTCGAAAGGATTTTCTCGGGCGCCCCGCAGCGCTTCATCGCCCAAAGGAAAAGAGTCAGCGCCGCCGCGTTCTGGAAGAGAACTCGGATCATTCATCCGCGTTTCCAGCAAGCGGCGGCGGCGTCAACTATCAGGCGGCGATCTTGTAGCCATCGATGGCAGAAGGCGGGCAGGTCCCGTCATCTCCAATCCCGTGAATCTCACCGGCCTTGCGCAGTTCGGAGTGGGCCCGAAGGATTCCGCACTGGGCCTCGATGAGACTGTTTTGCGTTTTCGCTAAACGCATCAGGACGGCTTGGCCGGCATCGGCCGATGCACCGACGTCACGACGTGCGGCGAGTACGGTAGCCATCAGATTGATCGTTTGCAGCAAGGCATCGTCGATCCCTGCTTCCGCGGCAGGTACTTCACGGCGGATTCGAGCCTCGGCGGCAGGGAGAGTCATGGGCATGCGTGTCCTCCATTCCGGGGGCGACCCTCCGGATTGATGTGCTTCGACCATGAGTGCAGGTATCTAGGCCCGGAAGAGCCCATTAAGCGTTTCCATAACGCTCAGCCCCACCAAAAGAACGAGTAGTAATCCCAACGCCGCGGCGACAATATATGCGATGCGGAGATATGATCCGTTCCGGCCTTCCAACACTCTGGGAACGAGTGCCCTTTGTTCTGCCCATGGCGGCGTCGGAGCAAAGCCCGCATCCGCCAACGAGAAGACCGCCGGGTCGGCGTTCCGGAGACGGTTATCGATCGGGTTTGGATGCTTGGTTAGCTGTGAATCTTCGTATGTGGTTTTTCCACATAGCTCGACCAGATAGCGATAAACGACCGCCGTTTCCGATCGGGCGCTCGTCCCCAACACCTTTTTGGCGGCATTGAGGCGCTGATCGACGGTGTTGGGAGAGACGCCAAGTTCGCGCGCGATCTCCTTGGTCGTCTTGTGATCGAGCAGACGGTCAAGCACCTCGCGGTGCTTGCACGTCAGCCTTGCAAGCTCGGTTCCATCGGCCATTGAATTCACCGGTTTCAGCCTTTCATGCGGCCCGTGCGTGCTCACGCCTTAAACGCCTTCGTTAAACGAAGGTTCGCGGCAAGTTCAAGGTGTCTTGCCGGCCCTTGTTAGCGCCCTTTCCGCTGAGCGTTTGGCCTAAAAATGAATCGAGGGCGGCAAAGGCCGAGGGCCCGTCGCTCAGAGATCAAAGTGGGCGCATCGCACAAAAAATGCTGACGCTAAACGTGAGCGCCAGCCCCTTAATGCGACGAGGGGCTCTGTCAGACCCGCGAAAGTCGTTCTCCGGAAACGACGTCCGATGTTATCGCCGCGCGCGCCCCGCGAAGCCCGGGCTCCCGGCTCAACCTGTTCGCTGCTGACTGATGAGCATCCGAAGCGTTTTCAGAACACGCCTCGTTCGGCCTGGGAATTATGATACCCTTTCCAACCGGCGCAGAGCGAACCAAACAGTTGCGCCACCGTCAGGATTGTTCAGGGCCCCGATCCGTCCGCCGGACGCCTCTACGATCGTTCGGCATATCGCTAGACCGATCCCCATCCCGCCCTCCTTGGTGGACGTGGTCGCCTCGAAAATGCGGGCCAGCGTGGCGGTGTCGAACCCGGTTCCCGTGTCCGAAATGCGTACGACGACCTCGACGCCCCGATCCTCGGTCGCAATGTGAATTTGCTTAGTTTCACGGCCGACCAGGGCTTCGCATGCATTGCGGACAATGTTGGTAATGACTTGGTGCAATTGGATCTCATCGCCGCGGACCTCACCGGTATGCCCGCAGGTTGAGTCGATTAGCACGCCGGCGCAAGCCGCGACCTTGCTCTTCATGACCTTCGCAATCACCTCGCGCAACTCGACCGGGTGTTGATTATTCGGCGAGCCTGCGGCGACCGCGCGCATCCGCCGTATGATTTGACTTGCGCGGAGAGCTTCTTCCTTAATCGCTTCCAGCGCTTCGGTTACAACCACATCGGATGTATGCAGAAGGCGTCGACGCAAACCATCCGCGAACATGGCGAGCGATGTCAGAGGCTGGTTGAGTTCGTGCGCCAACGTCGCGGCCATCGTTCCCATCGCCGCCAGCTGGGAAGATCGCAGCAATTCGTCCCGCAGCTTGTCGGCCTGATCTTGGGCTAAACGTTGCTCGGTAACATCATACCCAATGCATAGAATGTTGGTGACCAGGTCGTCAGGGCCGCGGACCGGCTGATAAATATACGTAAGGTATTTAATCGACGGTCCGTCCGCTGAACCATCGTGAAGAAACATGGGCTCTTCGATAGCGACATACGGCTGCCCCGTTTCAAAGACGGTTTTCAGTACATCGTGGATCCCTTGCGCAACGATTTCGGGCAATGCCTCCTCGACGGTCTTCCCCACGAGTTCGCGGTTACCGACCAGCTCGCGATACGCGCTATTGGCGTATTCGAAGCGGATAACGGGCCCGCTCCCTATCGCGACGAAAACCGGCGCCTTATCAAACATCTCTTTGAAGCGCAGGTTTTCGGCGTCAAGTTCGCTCGCCAATCGGTGAAGATCGGCAGCCTGGGCAACTACGGTACGGTACGCGCTCATTTCTGCGGTTACGTCCCGCAGCGACCCAACCAAGTGCTTGCGCCCGCCAATCTCCGCCATGCTCCCAGAAGCCTGGAGATATTTTTTCTCCCCGTCCGGTTCCTCTTGGCAGCATTCAAAGCTGAACGATTGTCCGGTCTCGATCGCTTCCCGAACTTTCGCCTCGAACGCAGGCTGTTTGGAGCCCAAAATTTCGCTCACCTCGGTGAGTTCGGCAGGGTCGGAACCCGGCGGCAGTCCGAGGAGCTGAAACATCTCGTCCGACCAAACGCCCCGACCCGAGTCGATGTCATAACCCCAGAGTCCCACCTTATGAATTTGCCGTACCAGTTCGCTAACGGAGCTCAAATCGGGCGATGTCTCGCGGTCCAGCATCCCCTTATCTCCAAGTCTGCGATCGATATCCGTCATCGTGAGGTTCCGAGCCGTGCCTTTTGCCGATACCTGTAGGCCACACGCGCAAATTACCGATAGCAATTATCCCGCGCCCCCCGCGGGATAATTTCCCCTGCCCCGTGCGACCAATTCTGTCGCATCGACTAGGTGTTTTGCCGAGTTCCTAGACGAAGAAGATACCGTTAAGGTAGGGGTAAAGCGCACTCAGCCAACCTCATTGGCCTGAGAAGCGCGCATGGTCGCATTCGATCCTGGGAGCAGACGAGATGTTGGCTGATCTGCAGCGCGCCGCTCAGTGGAGCGAGGACGTCCAAAAGGCCAGCAGGGCCCTTGGCTTTGTATACATCATCGACGACGATTCAATGGTTCGGCAATCACTGTTTTATGCCTTGGAATCAAGCGGTTATGCGCCATGGTCGTTTCGGTCCGGACAGGATTTTCTGGCGGTCGCCCCTCAACTGCCGCGGGGCTGCGTCCTTCTCGACTTGCGGATGCCCGACCTCGATGGCCTCGACGTATTGCGGCAAATGGGCGAGAACTTGAGGCGTCTTCCGGTCATCGTCATAACCGGCCACGGGGATATTCCCGACGCCGTCGCGGCGATGAAGTTGGGCGCGACGGACTTCCTGGAAAAGCCTTTCGCGGATCGCGAATTGACGGACGTGATTAACGCAGCACTCGAGCGCTTGGAGGCCTCGGTGGCGGATGAAGAGGAGCGCGTGGCACATCAAGCGAGGTTCGCGCGTTTGACCCCGCGGGAAAAAGACGTCTTGCAAGGTGTCGTTGACGGCTTATCGAACAAACTCATTGGGTTACGCTTGTCGATTAGTACCCGCACTGTCGAAGTGCATCGGTGCAATATGATGGCTAGACTCGCAGTAAGTTCGACGGCCGAAGCGGTAAGGCTGGGCTTGTCAATGGGTATGAAGGTATCGCCGCAACCGCTAAACGAAAGCTTGGCTTGAACTAGAGTCGGAGCCAGCCTCGTCGCCCAGTTATTTGCAAGAATGCCTGCACCGCAACAGCGTGTGTAAGCGTCCTGTTTCGGCAATTATCAATGAAGCAAGAGTGGTGATCGAATTCTGGCCAGTGTAGGCGAATGGCCGCCTCGGGCGGGCGACGACCGTTTCTCACGTCGATGCTGAGGGCTCATTCAACATCATCTCCGTTAGACGCCGGGGACGGCATTCAATCTCCTAGCTCGCAGGTAGCCTTACAGATGTTATAAGGGGAGCCTGTTTTCGTCTTTTGACCGGAACCTGACCATGTCCAGGATGACCTCCACCATTGACCTTTCCGGCCAAAAGTTTGGTGATTGGGTCGTGTTGGCGCGCAGCCCCACGAACTATCGACGTCATGCGCAATGGCTCTGTAGGTGTTCGTGCGGTGTCGAAAAAATCGTGCTTGGTAACAATTTGCGTCGCAATATCTCGACTTCCTGCGGGCACGCATCGAGGACCGCCGGCGGACTTTCATTGAAATACTTAGCTGAATACCAGATTTGGTCGAAGATGTTGGCGAGGTACGGCGAAAGGGGGAAGCACGAAGCTCTGGATGGTTGGGTGTGCGAGAGATGGCGCTCATTTGAGAACTTCGTGAAAGACATGGGCCATCGCCCATTTAAAAGCGCGCGGCTCAACAGAATCGACATGGCTGGACCATACTCCCCGGATAACTGCCGGTGGATAGACGCGCGCTTGATTTCCAGAAGCCAGCGTTCTGTCCGTGAGCTGGAGCATGACGGTTTGCGCCTATCGATTGGCCAGTGGTCCGAGAAGCTTGGTGTGCCGGAACGGCGTATCAGCGGGCGCCTAAGCCAAGGATGGAGTGTCGAGCGCGCGTTGACCCAAAAGCCCAGACGAAGCCCCGCAAAATAATATTCTGAGCCGTTTGCGTAAGACAGGCTAGTGACCGCGCCCACGTCGGGCGCAAGTTGGCTAATTCGGAAATAGGCGCCAACCGCTCCCGCCCGTTTGGCCGTGGGTCTACGCAATGGACCGGTCGCTCGTTTTGAGGCCAATGGCCCAACGGCTAGGTTTCCCAATCGCTCGTTGGGGGCAGCAACACTAGGAACGACGAGGTCGATCCTCGATTTGGCAGCCGGATCGCGAACAGACATCTGCCTTCACCGAACAGCGCGCGCGCGATGTTTCGGCGGAAGCAGGCGATGGCCATACGGAAGGTCGGCAGCGTGCTCTCAATCTCTGCTAGCATTCAGCCGGCGTGCAAATCTCCTTGATGGAGAACCGCCAAGGATCGCGGGCAGAATTCCCGGGCCGATTGCACTCGCTGCCGGGGCAAGCCTTCGTATTCGAGCTACAGATCTGCGAGCGGGACGCACGTTCGCGTCAGCATAGCGACACCGTATTTGCAGCTCCAGGTCCGCATAATGCTGGCGGAAGTCGGTAATAGGGCCGCTGAACGCGGATGACCGCCGGCAGAGCGTAGCCCAATCACAAGGTAAGGGATTCTACTTAACTCTGTTGTAAGGATTGCGCTGGTAGGCTAAGGAAATCGCGAAGGCTAAGGGTTCAGGCGGGTCTGGCTCAGGCTGCGGCGAATTTAAGGATCGGGAATTTTATATGAACAAATTCGGTATTGCCGGCGCGCTCGCGCTGGGCATTCTTTCGTCGAATCCGGCACTCGCACAGGCATCGGCTAGCGCGAACGCTACTGGTTCAACCACAATCATCCAGCCGGTCACGGTCTCAAAGACTGCTGACTTGGTCTTCGGACGCGTAGTGCGTCCCGCGACTGGATCGGATACCGTATCGATTACCAATGCCAGTGATGCTGTGACGGCCAGTGGCGGCAGCGCGGTCCCGATTGCGACGACCGGCGTCACCACTTCGCGCGCTAAGTTCACCGTTGCCGGCGAGGGCGGGCAAACAGTCGCACTGACGATCCCAGCCAACTTCACTATGACCGGAACAGGCACCGACATTGTCGTGACACTTTCGAGTGACAAGACCGGTTCACAGTCGCTGGGCGGCACGCTTGGAACGTCGAGCTCGATCAATCTCAACGTCGGCGGCAGCTTTACGTTGGCGGCGACTCAAGCGACGGGCGCCTACACCGGCTCGTTCACCGTCTCAGCCGCTTATAATTAAGCGCATAGAGCGGGCAGGAAGCCTAGTAGTGGGGCGGCAGCTTTATCGGGGAGCTATTCCCGCAGCGATGGCTGCCGCCGCGCTGGGCCTGTGGTCTGGGGCCGCGGTTGCGCAAAGCGCTCGTACACAGGCCGCTCTGGAAATTGTCGGCAGCGCTGGCACGGCGGCAATTTACAGTGCTTTAGGGCAATTTTCGCTTACGACTGGCATGCCACCGCAAGGCGAGCCGGGCCGTCCGGTTGCTTTGGGCCGAACCAGCACGCTCGGCACGGGGGCTATGGATTCGGCTTTCGTTGCCAGTATCAACAACTTCGAAGACAGCGGCGCTACAGATTTAGCGAGCGGGATTCAGAGTGATCGCTCGACGCGTTCGCGCGAAAGGGGCAACAACCTAATCCTGGCTCAATATAACTGATTCGCCGGAGGTTGATGTGGTAACAAGTTCGATACAGGCCCGGATGGCAAAGGGCTTGGCGCTGGTGCTCATCGCGTTTTCGTTCGCGTCTGGCGAAATAGCCGCAGCCCAGCCGGTCCAGGCCAGCCAGAATGCGGTGCCCTCAGCCAACATACCGAACATCAACATAACTCCGCGCCGTGTTATCCTCTCCCCGCGCAAGCGCAGCGACGCTGTGTTCGTGTTCAATCAAGGGACAACACCGATCACGGTCGATGTCTCGCTGATCGATAATGTCATGCTGCCAAGCGGTGAAATCGTGCCACTGACCGAGGCCAAAAAACGCGGTGGAGCTACCGCCACGCGCGCGTCTGCGGTCACTTCAGCGCGCGCCGGCATGATTGTTTCTCCCAGTCGCTTGTTGCTCGCTCCAGGTAAGGGAAGAACCGTGCGCATCCAAGCACCGCTTGCCGAGACCGGGGCGCCCGCGGAGGCGCGCACTCACCTAACGATTACGACTGTACCCCCGCCGTCGAGCGGATTGACCGCTGAACAGGCTGCCGACGCGGCAAAGCGCGGCGAGTTGTCATTTAATGTTCAAACGATTTTTGGGCTTAGCATCCCAGTGATCGTTCGCAATGGCGCGCCTGTCGCGCAAGTTTCGTTCGGAGACCTGCAGCTAACACAGGAAGCTGCTCAGGCTCCGGCGCGCGGCAACGTCCCGATCTTAATTGTGCCCATCAATCGGACGGGCACCAAATCGGTCTACGGCAATCTCGAGGTTCGAGCTGTAAAGGGCAAAAGCGCCGAGGTGATCGGTTTGGCGCGCGGCGTCGGGATCTACACCGAACTCGAACAGCGTGTCGTGCGCTTAACCTTGAGCCGTGCCCCTCGGAACGGCGAATCGCTCACTGTGACTTACTACGACGATGAAGGTGCGACATCGAACGGTAAGCTGGCGAGCGGTGAACTTGTCGTAAAATAGATCATGTGGGCCGGCACCGGGTCCGCGGTCCTGTTTGCAGGGCTCCTCTGCGCACCTGCGTCGGCCGCAACAACGGCGGCAGTTTCAACCTCGCAGGATAACACTTCGGTGCAGGGGCACTCCGCTGAAATGAGCGCACGCAGCGACGTGCTACTCTTCGAAGTCGATTTCGGCCAGGCGACTCTGATTGACGCCATTAAAGCATACGGCGATCCCGCCGATCCCCTGCTGCCGATAGGTGAACTAACGCGAACTCTCGAGCTCGACTTTGCCATTACCGGCGTCGGGGTCGGAAGCGGGCGGATCGGTGCCTCACGCCGCCCCCTGACACTCGACACTAATCAGCACTTCGCTGCCCTCGCCGCAAACCGCATCACTTTGGCCGAAGGCGATGTCTATGCGACGCCGACCGAGATTTATCTACGTGCAAGCACGCTACAGAAGCTTCTGCCCATTCGCCTGACCATAGACAGCGACGCCATGAGTATCGCGCTTTCGGGCACAGAACCCCTTCCCTTCGAGCTGCGCAGTAGCCGTCTCGCCCATCGCGCTCTGGTCGGTGAAATTGACAGCAATCTGCCCGATTCCCTCGCGATCGCTTCGCCCTATGCCTGGCTTGGTGCCCCTGCTTTTGATATCGGCATGGCGCTGGGCTCAGATAACGCACGGGGTGGCTTCACACGCCGTTTTGAGGGACGTGTAGCGGCTGATGTCCTCAAGACATCCTTCAGCGGCTATGTTGGCACCGATGATTCCGGCCGGCCCAGTTCGGCGTTGGTCCGCCTCGAACGACGCGATGCCGCTGGCTCACTCCTCGGCCCGTTACACGCGACGTACGTCGCAGCAGGCGATGTCTACGCTCCAGCTCTAGCGATCGGGGCGCGCAGCGTCGGCGGTACCGGCGTTGTGATTTCAACCGCACGGATTGCGGAGACGAGCGTTTTCCAGCGTATAACTTTACGTGGCGAATTGCCGCTCGGCTACGATATCGAACTTTACGTAAACGAAGTGCTTCGCGGCGCCCAGGACAAGAGCGTGCAGGGCCGGTACGAATTTGTCGATGTACCACTTGTCCGCGGCCGAAACGTTATCCGCGTGGTGACATTTGGGCCGCACGGCGAACGATCTGAGCAGACGCGCGTGATCAATGCCGGTGGCGGCCAAGTGGCGGCGGGGCAATTGTCTCTGGACGCGGGATTCGTCCTGCAAGACCGACCCGTCTTCACACTCGATAGGCAGGCCATTCTTCCGCCCAGCGGTCGCAAGGGTAATCCGCGCGGCGTTATTCAGCTCGCTTACGGCCTCACTCCGACCGTGACGCTGATCGGTGGCTATGTGCATTATTCGGACGATTTCGGCCAAGTTCGCAACACCGCCACAACAGGACTTAGAACGTCGTTGCTTGGTGTCGCCGTGCAGGCTGACTACGCGCGCGACTTCGGCCGCGGCTCATCCTACGCGTTGGGCCTGGCCGGTTCCGTCGGGCCGATTTCTTACTTCGCCCGCAATAACGAATATAGCGGTGACTTTAACGACGAGACAAACGCTCTTGTAGAAATCACGCGGCCGCTGCGCCGTTCAACCGAGGCGCAAATCGACTCCGTCGTTCACTTGTTCTCTCGAAATGCAATTCCGGTATCGCTTCGAGGCTTGCGCGCGGAATATCTCAATGGCGACGCCACCCTGTACGTTCAAGGCCGCACGACCGTCAGCTTATTTGATACGCTTTTCGCTGTTGGCAGCGATTACCGATCGGACGATGCGGGAAGTAGCACGACTCGCACCTGGACCGGCGACTTGGCCGCAACGCGCCGCCTCGACAACTGGCAACTTCGGGCCGCTGCCAATCTGGATTTGCAGCGCCGGTTCGATCTTCGAAGCTTGGCCATGACTGCGGACCGGCCGCTCAGTGAGCGCTTCGGTCTGCGTCTCGGGCTGGGCAAGTCCTTTGGGATCGTGCGTGATTTGACCGCACAAGCGGGAGTGAGCGCCCAGTTGCCGTTCGCCGATGCCAATTTCTCGGGTGCGTATTCGACAGAACAGAAGCGATGGCAAATTGGCATCCAGCTCAATTTTGGACTCGCGTTCGATCCGTTCGCCCGCCGCTATAGAATGACGCGTCCCGGCCCGGCCGGTGGCGCGAGTGCCGCGCTGCTGGCATTTGTCGATGCTGACGCGGACGGGCGAGCCGGCGCGGACGAGCGACGGCTGGAGGGCATAAAGATCACAGGCATCGGCAGCAATGTCGTCACCGATGCCAAAGGCGAGGCGTTTGTGACCGGATTGGGCAGCAATCCGACCGGTGCGTTCCGCGTCGACAGTTCGTCGCTTGACGACGTGTTTCTGACCTCCCCGCCGCAGGACGTGTCGTTCGCGCCTAGGCCGGGACAGGTTCTGCGCGTCCCCTACCCCTTCACCCCGACCAGCGAGGTCGTCATTCGATTGCAGATTGAACAGCCCGATGGGACCCGCGTCGGGCTCAGCAGTTTGCGTTTCGTTCTGGTGACGCCGGATGGCGGTCTCGTGGACGGCTCGACCGAGTTTGACGGTACCGCGGTCTTGGAAAATGTTCGCCCCGGCCGATATGAACTGCGGCTCGATCCAGAACAGTCGCGCCGCTTGGGGATGCGGCTTGCGAAGTCCGTAACTGTATCGGTGAATTCGGAAAGTGGGCAAGTCTCGGCTAGTGGAATCATTATTTTCGAAGGCGACAAGCCGTGAGGGCGAAACACATCGTTGCGATTGCCTGTGCCGGAGCGTTTTTAACTCTCACGCCATGCGCGGCGGCACAGACCTACACGGTCACGTCGGTCAGCAACACCGATCTTGGCACGATTGCCGCCGCAGCAAATGGCACTACTGTTTTTACCGTAGACGCATCAACCGGTGTGGTGACTAAGAAGTCGGGAAATGGTGCACGGATATCGGCCACCACGACACGGTCGCTGATCACGATCAGCTGCAATACTCCCGGAAATTGCAGTAATGACACCCCGAAGATTACAATTGCGCCGACCGGCAGCCCTACCAACCGCGCTAACTCCCTCACGAATTTTACGCTCTCAGTCACTGGCGCCACAGCAACGATAGTAACGCAGCCTGGTACCGGCAATTCGATCACTGCGACGCTCGCGGCAATTCCTAAGGGACTGAGCCGAACGATCTACGTCGGGCTTGATGCGACCTATTCGGGCGATAACTCGCCAGCGGCGACAGGTCCGGCCAACGCGAATTTCGTTGTCACAGTGACTACAAACAGCGGCAGCGGCGCCACGACGTCGACGGGCCTTGTGACAGCAACCGTATTTCGCACGCTGACGATCACAAACGGGACCCTGCTCTCTTTCGGACGGATCAGCCGCCCCCTCAGTGGGGCAGGCACCGTTAGTCTGCCTGCAGGCGCGGCGTCGGTAGCTGTCACCGGAAACGGAGTCGTGGCAATCGCGAGTCCAGCGCCCTCATCGGCGATCTTGACTGCCAACGGTGAGGGGGGACAAGCTCTCACTATCTCGGTCCCGTCCAGCTTCACTATGGCAAACGGGGCGAGCACGCTGACGGTAACAACTCAAGCAATTAACACCGGTGCCCAGACGCTGACCGGAACTATCGGCAACACGGGCAGTAAGACCGTGACGGTGGGGGGCTCATTCCCGATAACTTCAACAACAGCTCTCGGTGCTTATAGCGGCAACTTCACCGTTACTTTCCAGTACAACTGAAGTACCGCCACCAGCGCAAAATCGCGCTGCGCGCGAGGAATTAATCTGCGCGGGACCGGAACCGCGGGCACGTGGGGAAATACAGACGCTTGCCCGCCTGGCGCTCTTGACCCGGTATCACTCGGTCGGGTTGTCAAGCCCCTCCACCTGCCGAAGCCGATGTCATCGCATGATGGCCGGACCGTAAAGGCGACCTGCAGATTCCCCTGTTCTGACGAACAACAGCCCCTGATATGTTGATAACGCTCCCTGTTCTGTGGCAAAAAATCCCTGTTATGGCGAGGAACAGGGAAAGGGGAATACGACCATCCCAAACGACTGATTAAGCAGACAGATCTCGTCAGAGAGATGGTGAACGAGACCAAATTTGCCCTGCTTGCGGCCCAAAATTTGCGAATTTCCCTGTTAATTGCCGCAAAACAGGGAAACGCCGGATGATACTGGTCCACCACAGACTGCGTCGCGCACCAAACAGTCCTAAATCGATAGCAGAACCTGCCCTCGGGCCCGCTTCCCTTGGCAAGTGGCGCAGTTCTGCGCGCTTTCATGGTCGACCTATCGAGACGTGCAGCCAGAGACGTGGCACATGCCGGCGACACGAGCCGCTAAACCGACGGCCGTCTCTGGTGCTAGGAATCTTACTGCAGTTGATTTTAGCTCAGTAGAACCCGAGCGCCGCTCGCTGCTCACTCCAGGCGAGAGGCAGCTCGCACGCCAGCAAGTCCCGCGCCTTCAGCGAAGGTGGCTGGCGTCCTTCCAGGATCGCTATGACGATGTCCGGCGCAAGACAGGACAGCGCAACAAGCTGCGCCAGACGGGTCCGACAACTCCCGGCGCGCTTCGCGATCTCCGCGATTGATTGATCGGGATGCGCCTTGAGTGCCTCACCAGCCGCGCAAGCTTCCGCGATCAACAACACGAGTTTTTCGTCGCGGGTCGGAGCCGGAGGTTGGTCAGGCGCTGGAATGACCAAGCGGACCTGGTGCCCGCGACGCACGCGTGTCGCGGGACAAGATAAGCTCACCGGTCCAGAGAACACGGTTGGGGCGTCTGGTACGCCAAGCATTGATCGAAGTCCTGCGTCGTCCAGCTGGATGCCGATGCCCTCTCCGCGAAGCTCCACCTCGCTGAGAATCTGCCCGATCAACTCGATCCGCGCGGCAAGCCTGCCGCTTCGAAGCACCGTAGCCATGGCTTCGCCGGCCGCAATAACGGCGCGCGTCAAATGCGCATCGTCCTGCGATGGTCCCAGCCAATCGCAAATTGCTCGCTGGTCAACGGTCCACTCGGCCATGCGCTCGCAAACAAGTTTCTCGAGATCATGGGCCGACACTCGCCATGCCGGCTCCCCGTCAAACTGATCGCTCCTCGTGGTGTAATACCGGTAGCGGACGCCAGCCTTGCAGGTATGGCTGGACGTCATCGCCCGTCCCCGTCCATCTTTGACTTTGCCCACGAGCAAGCTGGGGTGCTTGGCCTTTATCCGACGGGCATGGCCCTGCGCCCGCGCGGCGAGGACGGCCTGGACCTCGGCCCATAAGTCATCAGGCACGATCGCTTCGTGCTCGGCATCGAAATACTCGCCCTTGTGGATGAGCTTGCCGCGGTAAACCTGGTTGGCGAGGAGATGATACAGCGTGCCGCGCCGGAAGGCGCAGCCACCCCGTTTGGGTCCGCTGGCATTGTACTGCACCTTCGTGCGATGGCCTTCGCGCGCGAGTTCGTCGATGAGTTCGGGGACCGAACCGAGGGCAATATAGCGCCGCATGATATGACGGACGAGCTCGGCCTCGGCGTCGTTGACGATCAGCTTGCGATCCCTGACATCGTAACCGAGCGGGACCGGCCCACCCATCCAGATGCCCCGGCGCCTTGATGCCGCAATCTTGTCGCGAATGCGCTCGCTGGTCACCTCACGTTCGAACTGCGCGAAGCTCAACAACATGTTGAGCGTGAGCCTCCCCATCGACGTGGTGGTGTTAAACGACTGGGTGATCGACACGAAGCTTGCACCTGCGGCGTCCAGCACTTCGACGATCTTGGCGAAGTCGGCGAGGCTGCGGGTCAGCCGGTCGATCTTGTAGAGCAGGATAATATCGACCCTGCCCGCGGCGACATCCGCCAGCAGGCGCTTGAGCGCGGGCCGTTCCATGTTACCGCCCGAGAAACCTCCATCGTCGTACCGCTCGCCATTGAGCGTCCAGCCCTCGTGCTGCTGGCTAAGAGCGTAGGCCGAGCATGCCGCGTGCTGGGCATCGAGGCTGTTGAACTCCTGTTCGAGACCATCTTCGGTCGACTTGCGCGAATAGATCGCACAGCGATAAGTCCGATCAGCCACGGCGCGTCAGCCCGAAGAATCGCGGTCCCGACCAGTGAGCGCCAGTGACCTCGTGAGCGATTTTCGAGAGTGAACGGTAATGACGGCCCTCCCAGGAGTAGCCCGTCTCTGTTGTCAGGACAGCGATCGTGCGTCCCTGCCATTCCCGGATTAGGCGGGCGCCGGGTGCCAACTTCCTGCTTGGCTTTGTTACGATCGGCAGCGCGACCGGCGTCCTGCTCCGGACCAGTTCGCGCACGACAAGCGCGGGCAGGCCGCCCAAGCGCTTTTCCTGAAGCCGCTGCGCAAGCAGCCGGCGGAGCAGCGCGGCGGCGATCCTCGGCACCTCCGTTCCCGTAAGTGCCTCCCATGTCGAGCGCAGCTCGGCCGGCGCTAGGTCCCCGAGCAGAGCAAGTTCTTTCCCGATACGGGCTTCGGCGCGCGCATGCCTCGGGGTGCTCACCATCTCAGCACCGCGCGAAATAAGTTGTCTGATCGCTGACCTTTAGACGCTCGATGACCGCGCCGTTCTTCCGGAGCCCCGTTAGCGCCGCGCGGATCGTGTGTGGAAGCCAACCGGTGGCTTCGATTATCGGATGCCGCTCGCCCGATGTGGCCGGTGTGTCAGGTGAGTTTGCTGAGCAGACCGACCAACAGCGGCTGAAGCTGCCAGCCACGATGGCCACATCTGTGGGCGCGTACGGCATCAGCGTTTTTGCCGCGGTGATTTTCTTCTTCGGCGGAGCGGCGCACCGCAGCTATCCGGTTATCGACGCGGCCGGACGACTCCACGGCCTGGCATCGCGGTCCGGCGCGCTACGCTGGCAAATCGACGGCGATCTGAACGACGTTTTCCTCGCCGACGCCCTGTCCGACCCGATGCAGCCGTTCGCATTTCGACATTCGCCTATTGGCGAAGTCGCCGACCAAAGGGTCGCAACCGACATTGGCCAAATCCCGATCGTCGACGAGGTTACTGTGCAGGTGGTGGGGATTCTCTCGCGCCATGATCTTCTCAAGGCACGCGCTGCGACGCGGCGCACCGAGCTTGAGCGGGTCTGACCTGCGCAGTCATTTAAGGCTTGGCCCCTGCTCCGCGTGGACTAGAGTGCGAAGGCCATCAGGCCCTTCCAGCGAACCGAGGATCCGATGCAACATCTAGGACTGCCGTACAGCCGAGGATCGCTTGTCGGCAAGCGCGCGGCCGGCCTCCTGGCGGTGGCGGCCCTTTGCATCGGCGCGCGCGATGCCGCTCGGTCCGAGACGACCGGACGGGTTTTCTACGTCAGCGAAAGCGCGGGCAATGATGCGTGGCCAGGCATGTCCGCCGAGCGTCCCTGGCAATCGCTAGCGCGCGTCAATCGCGAGAATTTTCGACCGGGCGACCAGATCCTGTTCAAGGCTGGCGACCGCTTTCGAGGACAGCTTTCCTTAAGATCCTCAGGAAACCCCGGCCAGCCGCTGATGGTGGCGAGCTACGGCACTGGGGCAAGGCCGCTGATCGATGGCGCGGGCGACCCTGACGGAGCTTACGAAGCGGCGATCCTGGTGAGGAACCAGCACGATATCGAGTTTCGCGGGCTGGAAGTTACCAATGCGATCGAAGTCCTGCGACCCGGCCAAGCCGCCGATACAGCGGCTGGGCTGTTGTTCGTGGACGACGGTGCCGGGGTGCTGTCGCATATCGTGCTGAGCGACCTTTCGGTTCATGACGTGTTCGCCAAGGCCATTGCCCACCGAACCGAGGATGAATTCAACCGCGTGACGGTGAGCGCCATCCGCTTCGTCACCACCGACAAGCAGAGCCGGTCGCAGCCATCGTATTTTCGCGGCATCCGTATCACCGGCAACCGCATCGCCGACACCGGCCGGTTCGGTGTGCAGATCGGCGATGCCGGCCCGCGTGGCGCGGGCAACGGCAATGCGCACGGCCGCGATCCGGAAACCGGCTTCAACCGCGATATCGTAATCGCCGGAAACAGGTTCTTCGAACTCGGCGGTTCGGCGGTGCAGCTGGCCGGAGCCAGTCATGCGCTGATCGAGAACAACGATTTCGACTTCAGCGGATCCAGCGCGCGGCCGGATCGCATGGTGGGGCGCGGCAGCGGCGCCTGGGTGGTCAATTCGCGCGATATCGTGGCCCAGCGCAACCGTTCGCGCCATGTCCGGGGGTACAAGGACTCCTACGGAATGCACGTCGACTTCGGCAATCTCAACGTGCTGTACCAATACAACTATTCCGAAGACAGCGAAGGCGGCTTCGTCGAAATCCTGGGCAACAACCGCAATATAATCTGGCGATATAACGTCAGCGTGAACGACGGCCATCGCGAAAAGGAAGGCAACACGCTATGGTTCAGTTCATGGTCGCCCCGGCGCACGCCCTCGACCGGTATCTTCATCTACAACAATACGGTGTTCCTGCGCCCCGGCCTTTATCCCGACCTGTCATTCACGGTTGCCGATGCCAGGATCTGGAACAACATCTTCGCTGTTTCGCACGATGCGATGATCGGCGAAGAGATGAAGCTCGATCTGCGCGGGGGGACGCTCGACGTACGTAACAACCTGTTTCAAGGCCACGTTAACTCGGCCTTTGCCGCAATGGGCAGCGGCAATCGGACCGGCGATCCGCGCTTCACGGCCGCCGGTCTGACCGCCCCGGCCGGCTACCGGCTGGCGCGCGGCAGCCCCGCGATTGGTGCCGGGACACCGCCTCCGCCACCATCGTTTCCGGCCGCGGGGAAGGGCATTTTCGCAGGGATCAGCGCCGCGGCGAAGACAGACTTCTTCGGCACGCCGCTGCCGGCAGACGGGACGGTCAACATCGGCGCTTATGGAGGCACCGGCGAATAATCGCCGGCGGTTCTGCCCCTACCTGACGGCGAGGTCGAACGGCCCCAGCGGCATTCCGGCGCCGTCGAAGATATTGCAGATCGGCGCACCCGCATAGCAATAGCGGACCCGGTCCGGGGTCATGCCCGCCGGCACGGCGACACGGATGCCGCCATCGGCGAACTCGGCGTCGGCGAAGGCGCAGGTGTTATTGCCGGCCGCTTCGCTGCACAGCGCGAACGGACCCGGGCGGCCCCACGACGCGGCCATCAGGCTGCCGGTACCGCCCGCGACGGCGATGTTAACAAAGCTGCCCGCTTGGCGGGCGGACCGGACTTCTGGTCCGAGGTCGAGCGGGTCGCTCCAGGTAAGTTTGGCCAGCGCGCGGGCGCTGCGCTGCGCGACCGGCAGCTTGAGCGGCGGGTGAATGAACAGCCGCTCACCCACGTCGATGGTGACCACCAAGGCCGCGCGTGGATCAGCGGCGGCAACCTGACGCTGCGCCTCGCGCACCCTGGCCCAAGCGTTATCGTCCGGTTTGTTGGAGAGCGGGCCGAAATTGGCCAGCTGGATGATCACAAACGGCAGGTCGCGGCGAAACTGCTGGCGCCACGTCTGCAGCATCGCCGCCAGCTTGGCCCGATAAGCCGCGACGGAGTCGCCGCGCCCGGCGTTGGCCTCACCCTGATACCAGAGTGCGCCAGCCAGCCCGAAGTCTTTCAGCGGCGCGATCATGGCCCCGTACAGGTTCGCGTAACCGATCCGCCCGCCCTTTTCCGCAGGCCTCTTCCAGCGCGTGTCTAGGGCGGCGCCGTACCGCGCCTCGGCAGTGACGGGATCGCTGCGAAAAGCCTCGATCGTGCGGATCTCGTCCGCCGGGGCGCCGGCCGCGACAAGCGCCGCGGGGGGCAGCCACGATTCGATGGCGGTGGCGCCCCACGAGGAATCGATCAGGCCGACCTGTACGTTGCTTTTCAGCGCCAGCTCGCGGCCGGCAAGCAGGCACACGGCCGAGAATTCCGACCGGGCGATGCTGGCCGATTGCCACGTCGGGGGCTGGGCAAACGTGGTCCGCGGGATGCGTGCCTGGTCGTGGGCGATAGACAGCAGATGCAGCGCGCCATCAATGCCGCGCTGCCGGTCCTCGGGCCGCAGCGTTGCTTCGGACATGGTGAATTCCATGTTCGACTGACCCGAACAGAGGAACACGTCCCCGATCGCGATGCCGTTCGCCTGGGCCATCTGCGTGCCGCTTCGTGCCACGATCGACGCACCGGTTGCGGCGCGCTGGGGCGCAAAGACCGCCTGCCAGGCGCCGGCCGCGTCGGCCCGCACCGGCTTGGTGGTCCCGGCGAAGGTAACCGACACACTGGCTCGGGGCGCGGCCCGGCCATGAACCGTGACCGGAAGGCCGCGCTGGAGTACGGCCCCATCCGAAAATGGCGCGTCGAGCGCCAGGCGCGCATCCGCCATTATGGTCTGCGCGTTGCCGGTTTGTGCGTTGGCGGTCCCCGCTAACGGCAAAGTGGCAAGGCAGGCGGCCAGCGTGAGAGCGTTGATTCTCATTGTCCGAACAGCGCCTTCCTGATCCTTTGATTCTCGGCCGTGACGTGCTCGGCGGAGTAGCGGCGGACGTCCTCCTGCGACCAGAACGTGCCCGTGTGCCATCGTGGATGCTCGACCGTACCCTCCCATGCGAAGATCGCCTTCAGCATGGCGCGCGTGCGATCGGGATAGGTCTCCGCCAGGTCGCGGGTCTCGCCGCTGTCTGCGGCGACGTCGTAAAGCTGGGGTGGCCGGTCGGGAAAACGCAGCAGCTTCCAAGGACCCTGCCGCATCGCGGCCATCGTGTCATAGCGCCAGAACAGCGGACGCTCCGCGATGGAGGCAGGCGTCCCCAGCAGCGAGCGGCCATCGAGGTCGGCCGGCGCCGCGACCTGCGCGGCGGCAAGCGCGGTCGGCAGGAGATCCATCAGCGATACGGGCACGGATTGCCGCGCCGCCGCTTGCCCGTGCGGCATCCGGATGATCAGCGGGACGCGGATTCCACCTTCGAGCAACGTTCCCTTGGTGCCGCGCAAAGGGGCATTATCGGCGCCGATGTCGATCCGGTCGCCGCCGTTGTCGTTAGTGAAGATGACCAGCGTGTTGTCGGCCACGCCCCTGCGCTTAAGCGCCGTCAGGACTTTGCCGACCGCGCGGTCGAGCGCCCACGTCATCGCAGCCAGCCGACGGCGCTGCGGATCGGCGATGGCGGCGAACAGCGCCTCGTCTTCCGGCCGCGCGTTCATCGGCGCGTGGACCGCGTTGAACGCCAGGTAGAGGAAAAACGGCCGGCCTCGACTCTGCTCGATATCGCGAACAGCTTCGTCGGCGAACTGATCTGTCAGGTAGCGGGCGGGCCGCTCGGCCACGCCGTCGCGCGTGATCGTGGTCGGGGCGATCTTTTCAGGAAAATAGGTGCTGCCGCCGCCGGCAAAGCCATAGAAATGGTCGAAGCCGCGCTTGAGCGGGTCGAACTGGGGTTGTTCGCCCAGGTGCCATTTGCCCACCGCATACGTCGCGTACCCTGCGCTTCGCAGCAAGTCGGCGGCTGTTCGCTCGCTCGTATCGAGACCCATAAACAAGGGATCGACGCCCTTGGGCGCGGCCTGGGTCAGGTTGAATTCGTAACCGAACCGCTGGGTGTAGCGGCCCGTCAGCAGGCCTGCGCGCGACGGGCTGCAGAACGGCATGGTCGCATACGCGTCGGTGTAGACCGCGCCCTGCCTGGCAAGCGCATCGATGTTGGGGGTGCGGAATTCACGGCTGCCCTGGAAGCCGAAGTCGTGGTAGCCGGCATCGTCGGCCAACAGGACCACGATATTCGGCCGCGATGGAGACAAAGCCGGCGGTGCGGCAGCAGTCGGTTGCGGCAGCGCCCCCGTTGCCAGCAATGCGGCAAAGGCGCGCAACCCCCGCGAAGCGGACGAAGCCGTCATCGCGCGGGCGCTGCCGGTTTGCGTTCGGCCGTGCGGCGTGCCGCGATTGCACGCAGCCTGGCTGCCAGCGTTGCGGCAAGGCCCGGCTGCGCACTGGCCAGGTTGCTGCGTTCGCCCGGATCGCGGACCAGGTCGTAAAGCTGCGGCATGGGGCTGGCACCGCTTTCGATGCCCTTGCCGGCGATGAAGGCGGCGGTAGCCGGATGCGCGGCGGGGGCGATATACTTGTAGCGGCCTTTTCGGATCGCGACGCTGGGGACCGACTCGGTAAACAACTCGCTGCGTCCCCGGCGGTCGGATCCGGTCAGCGCGGCCAGCATGTCGCGGCTGTCGATCGCCTGGTCCGGCGCCAGCGGCGCCCTGGCAATCCGCGCAAGCGTTGCCAGCAGGTCGATTTGCGAAAACAGCGCCGGGCTGTTCCCGGGCTTGATGTGGCCGGGCCAGGACGCGATCAGCGGCACGCGGGTACCGGCCTCGAGCGCGCTGTACTTGCCGCCGCGATAAACGCCGCCTGGCGCGTGGTCGCCCAGCTTCTCGACGGCGCCGTCTTCGTATCCGTCGTTCAGCACCGGGCCGTTGTCGCTCGAGAAGATCACCAGCGTGTCGCGCGACAGGCCCTGCTGGCGAAGTTCCGCCATGACCTGGCCGACGATCCAGTCCATTTCCACGATCGCGTCCCCGCGCGGGCCCATCGCCGTCTTGCCCCGGAAGGCCTTGCCCGGAAGCCGCGGCACGTGCGGATCGGGGATCGGAAAATAGAGCAGGAATGGATGATCGCGATTGGCGCGGATAAACCCGCGGGCCTTATCGGCCAGCACGGCGTGAATGTCCTCGTCGACCCACTCGGCCTTCTTGCCGCCTTGCATGTAGCCGATCCGCGACACCCCGTTGACGATGCTGTCGGAATGCTGGTCGTCGGCCTTGTAGCGCAGCAGCTCGGGATGCTGGCGGCCGATGGGCCGCCCGGCCAGCGGCGCGGAATAGCTGACCTTGATCGGGTCCGCCGGATCGACGCCGACGACCTTGTGGCCGTCTAGGTATACGGTCGGCACGCGGTCCAGAGTGGCAGGCAGCAGGAACGAATAGTCAAACCCGATCTCGAGCGGGCCGGGCGCGACGCTGCCGTTCCAATCGACGGTCCCGTCCCCCAGGCCCAGGTGCCATTTGCCGATCACGCCGGTGGTGTAGCCGCGTGCCTTCAGCACGGAGGCGATCGTGGCCTTGCCCGGCCGGATCAGCGCCGCGGCATCTCCGGGCAGGATCTCGGCATGGCTGCGAAAGCCGTATTCGCCGGTCAGCAAGGCATAGCGCGACGGCGTGCAGGTTGCCGCCGGCGCATAGGCATCGGTGAAACGCAATCCGGCACGGGCCAGCGCGTCGGTGTTAGGGGTGGCGACGCGCCTGGCGCCATAAGCGCCGAGATCGCCGTAGCCCAGGTCATCGGCATAGAGAATGACGACATTGGGTGCCCTGGCCGGGCGCGCGGCGGATTCGGGTGCCGGTGCCTTGGCGCTGGCCGGCCCTGCCACCGCCAGCGCGGTGACGGCCAGCAGGGCAGCGATCGGCCGGAAACACCGCCCCTCTGCCGGGATCACTGGCCGCCCTCCCCTTCTGGGGCCGGCGTGGCACCCGCGGCCGGCGCGACCTTCGGCGCGGCCTTGGCCGGCCATGTGCCAAGCGGTGGAAACGCCGGCCTGGGCGCCATCTGTTTCGCCCAGGCGCCGTAAAGTTCGTCCAGCTTGACCATCGTTGCCGCGTTCTGCTTCGAAACGTCGGTGGTTTCCGCGACATCGCTGCGCAAGTTGTAGGCCGCGGTCCCCTGCGGCGTGGCCAGGTACTTCAGGTCGCCCACGACCATCGCGCCCTGGTGCTGGTCGTACTTGCGCCAGAACAGTGCCGGATGCGGATCTCCCCTGGTCGTGCCCGCCAGGTACGGGACTAGGTTCACCCCGTCGAGCGGCTGCCTGGGCAACGTGTGCAAGCCCATTTCGCCCGCCAGCGTACCGAAGATGTCGAGCGAGCTGACCGGGCGCGTGTAGTCCCGCCCGCCGGCGATCCGGCCTGGCCAGCGAACGGCGAAGGGCACGCGCACGCCGCCTTCGAAAAGCTGGCTCTTGCCGCCGCGCAGGGGCGCGTTGTCGGCTACCGGCTGTTCGCCGGTGTCGTGATTGGTGACGCCCCCGTTATCAGAAAGGAAGAATACGACCGTGTCCTTGGCGATGCCGCGCTTGTCGAGTTCCTGCAGGACCTGACCCACGCCGTCATCGACGGCGCTGATCATGGCCATGTAGGCGCGCCGTTTCGGGTTAGTCACGTTGGGAAAGCGGTTGAGGTACTTGTCGGTCACCTGCAGCGGCGCGTGCGGCGCATTGTAGGCCAGGTAGAGGAAGAATGGCTTGTCCGCCGTCGCCATCCGGTCGACGTATTCGACGGCGCGATCGGAAAATTCCTCGGTGAGGTATTTCTTGAAATCGACCTTCACGCCGTTGTCGATCAGCTTGGTGTAGTACCAGTCGTAGATAACCTTCGACTGGCTGATGTCCTCCATCTTCGCCTGGCCGGGCATGTAGCCGTGGCCGCCTTCGATGAAACCGTAGAACTCGTCGAAGCCGCGCACCCGCGGCCGCAGCGTGGGGTGGGTTCCCATGTGCCACTTGCCGATCGCCTTCGTCCCGTAGCCGGCGGCCTTCAGCGCTTCCGACAGCATCAGTTCGCTGCGCGGCACTCCGCCCTTAGGGTCGGTGGGATCGCCGTTGGGATTGCGATCGAAGCCGAATCGCGCCGGGTAGCGGCCGGTGAGCAGCCCCGCGCGACTTGGCGCGCAGACCGGGAACGCGACGTAGCCGCGGGTAAAGCGCACCCCTTCTCGGGCGATCCGGTCGATATTCGGGGTCGGGATGTCGGGGCTGCCGTTGAAGCCGACATCGCGGTAACCCTGGTCGTCGGTGACGATCACGATCACGTTCGGACGCGCCGCCGCGTCGGCGCGGGCCAGCGCCGCCTGCGGCGCCGCCATTACCATCGCGAGCGCGCCGGCCGCCATGCCGGCCAACCGGATTCGGCCACCAATCGATCGGGCTAAGGTCATTGTGAATCTCCTGCGGAAGGGGTGGCGGCGTTGCGCCGCGCGACGGTTTGCGCGTCCTCACCGGGGGCGAGCGGCACGATCCGAATGCTCCAGGCATATGGCGCGGCGGGGATGCGGTATTGCGGCAAGGGCAAAGCGCCCCAGCTGTTGATCCCGCCCACCCCCATCTGCAGATGATCGACGTTGACGCTGACCAGATCGCGGAACGTCACATCCCCGCCGTGCCGGTGCGGCACGCCGCGGCGGCGATCGTGATCGAGGTCGCTCTGAAGGACCGGAAGAGCGGAGAAGTGCAGCAGACCATCGCCCGTCACCAGCAGGCCGTTGCCCTGCCCGTCGCGCAGCGCGAACCACCGCACGTCGGATTTGTTGCCGGTTTCCTGGGGGCGAGAGTAGTCGTGATACTGCTCAGCGACGGTGGAAGCATAGCGGGCTACCGCCGCGCCGGTCTTGCGATCCCAGTAATTCTCGTGCGGCCCGCGCCCGAACCATTCTAGGTGCGAGAACGCGCCCTTGAATTGCATGTTGGTGCCAACCCGCGGGAGAATTGGCAGCTTGTCCTTGCGCGGATCGAGCCGCGCCGCGACCGCCAGCGAACCGTCGTTGCCGACGGCGTAGTCGATCGCGAAGTCGGCGATGTCGCCGCCCAGGCGGTAAACGGTGTGAACCGTTCTGCCCGTGGCCGTGCGCGCGACGGCAAAGGCCGTTAGCTTGCGGCTGGCCAGGGCCGTCTTCCAGATCCGCGAAGTCTTGAGCATCCAGGATCCGCCGGCGTCGTTGTCGGTCGGCGCGCGCCACAGGTTGGGGACGATCCCGGCGACAAGCAGGTCGCGGCCCTGGTGGCGCCATCCGGTCAGTTCGCCCGAACCCCTGTCGAACGTGAACGCACCGCCCGCGGTAGTCGTCACGGTGACCGTGGCGCCGTTGTCGGCCAGCGCCGGACGGCCGCGGCCCTGGGGCGCGCCGACCGCGGGCGCCGTGCCCAGTGGAAACTGCTCCCAAGCGACGACGGCCGAGGCATCGACCAGGGGAATGGCGCCAGGCCGCGCGGTCGCCTCGACGGTGAGGAACGCTTCACCCTTGCCGTCGGTCCTGACCGCCTCGGGCGGAAGGGCGATCACCGCCGTTCCGTGCGGATCCGCATGCGGGTCGGGCAAGGAGCCGCTCGCAACCGTGCGTCCGTCTCGCTCTTGGCGCCAGCGGAACGCGAGGCCCCCGGTGTCGCTGAAATCGAACCGGTTGATGACGGTCAGCGCGCCCCCGGCCCCCAACCGGAAGTCGACCGGCTGGTACACTTTCTTCAGCTCCCACGCGTGCGGATGGTAGCGCCGGTCGGGCTCGAGCAGGCCGTTTGCGAGGAAATTGTCCGAATCGGCCCGCGGGCTCGGTCCAAAATCACCGCCGTATGCCAGGATGGTGCGGCCGTCCGGCAGCTTCTTGTACAGCGTCTGATCGACGAAATCCCACACGAACCCGCCCTGCAGCCGGTCCGGATGAGCATAGATAGTGTCCCAATATTCGCGGAAACCGCCCAGGCTGTTGCCCATCGCGTGGGCGTATTCGGCCATGATTTCGGGCTGGGGATTTGTCGACGCGGCATATTGCAGCAATTCAGAAGGCGGGTCGTACATCGGCGAATAGAAATCGACGTAGGAAAGCACCACGGGCCCATCGACCGTGCCGTAACCACCGTAACTGACCAACCGGTGCGGATCGAGCCGGCGCGAAAGGGCGGCCGCCTTTTCGAAGGTGGGGCCGATCCCCGCCTCATTCCCAAGCGACCAGAACAGGACCGAGGGATGGTTGCGATCGCGCTCGATCATGCGCTCGACCCGCTCAAGGTGGGCCTTTTCCCATTCGGGCTTGAAACCGAGCTGGTAATCGGCGCGGGTTTTGGGCGGCTTCGCCTCGTCCCCCATGCGCATGTATTCGTGCGATTCGATGTTCGCTTCGTCCATGACGTAGAGGCCGTAGCGATCGGCTAATTCGTACATGTAGGGATCGTTGGGATAGTGGGACATGCGCAGCGCGTTAATGTTGAGCTGCTTCATGATCCGCACGTCCTGTTCCATCAGCGCGTGGCTGATGACATGCCCGGTGGCGGGGTCGTGTTCGTGGCGATTGACCCCGCGGATGGTGATCGGTTTGCCGTTCACAGTCACCAGTCCGCCCTGCATCCGGATGGTGCGGAAGCCGACTGACCGGCGCACCGCCTCGATCGTGGCGCCCCTCGCGTCGGCCAGCTGGATGTCGAGCGTGTAGAGTTTCGGACTCTCGGCGCTCCAGGGCGTAATGCCGGGCAGGTCGCGGGTGAAAAACACCGCATCGTCACGTGCCGGGCGCGTCTCACGGTACAGCACCCGGTCGCCGTCGCTCAGCGCCAGATTGACTATTGCGCGCCCCTTTGCGGCCGCGGGCGTCACCGCCGCAGTGACCCGCAACTGACCGGTACTGCGATCGTCCGCCAATTCCTGGCCGACGACGATATCGGCGATGTGGGCGGGCGGACGGGCCGACAGGGACACGTCGCGGAAAATCCCGCTCATGTTCCACATGTCCTGCTTTTCCAGGTAGCTGCCATCGGCAAAGCGATAGACTTCGACCGCAACGGTGTTGCGCCCGGGATGCGCCAGGCGGGTCACGTCGAATTCGGCGGGAAGGCGCGAATCCTCGCTATATCCGGCCAGTTTGCCGTTGACCCAGACGTAGTACGCCGACTGCACGGCACCAAATTGCAGCGTCAGCGTCTGGCCCGACCACTTGGCTGGAACGTCGAAATCGCGGCGATAGGATCCGACGGGGTTGTAGTCGGCCGGCAGGTACGGCTGGTTGGCCGGGAAGATGTATTCCTGGTTGATGTAGTGGGGGATGTCGTAGCCTTGCAGCTCCCAGTTTCCGGGGACCGCGATCTTCGGCCAGGCGCTCACGTCGTAACCCGGCTTCTCGAACCCGGCGGCGCGGTGGCCCGGATTTTTCGCCCAGTGAAACGCCCATTGCCCATTGAGCGAAAGAAACCGTGCCGACTTTTCAGGTTCGCCTTTCCGGGCCAGTGCGTCGGATTCGTAAGCCTCGAAGCTGGTGTGCATCGGCAGCCGCCCGATAGCGTTGACTTGCGGGTTTTCCCAGTCCGGCAGCGCGCCGCTGGGCGACGCCGGCGGTGGCATGGCCTGGGCCAGCGCAGCGCCCGGCACCAGGCTGCCGAGCAGCAGGCCGGCGCACGAGGCCAAGGCGCGGTTCGTCATCGGTTGGCCTCCTTGCGCTGGTAGACCCGGACGTAGTCGACCTCGAAGCGGGAGGGAAAGCGCGTGTCCTTGAGCGGACCGCCCCGCTGACCGCCAAGCGCCAGGTTGATGATCAGGTATTGGGGCCGGCGAAACGGGTTTGCGGCGCCCTTCGGCAGCGACGCGTCGATCGTTGCCAGGTCGATCCGGTTGATGACCGCCCCGTCGAGTTGCAGGCTGATGCCGTGCGCGTCCCAATCCATCGTCCAGAGGTGAAACGTGCTGTCCCAGTTGGGATTGCCGGCCAGATCCGCAACCGGGACCCTGGCGCTTTTCCAGACCGGCTTGCCCGGCACCCCGGATGGCCAGGCAAAGTTCGCCAGGATGCGCTGCTGATAGTATTCCATCAGGTCGATCTCGCCGCCCGCGGGCCAGCGGCCGTCCTGGCCTACGAACCATAGCGCGGGCCAGAGCCCCTGTTCTGCCGTGATCCTGGCCCGGATCTCGAACCGGCCGTACGTCCAGTTGGCCAGCCCCTTCGTGGTGACGCTGGCGGACGTATACTGGATCGCTGCGCGTTGGCGAAAAGGCGGCTTGGCCGCCGCCGAGCCGAAGAGCGGGTTGGGCCTGGCTTCGTGCCGCGCCTCGATGATCAGCCGCCCGTTTTTGACGCGGGCATTATCCGGCTGATACCATTGCATCTCGCCATTGCGCACGAACCCGTGCTCGAACGTCCACCTGGCGGGATCGGGCGGCCCGTCGCGGTTGAACTCGTCAGACCAGACGAGCGCGTAGCCAGGTGGCACCGACACCGGTGCCGCACGGGCCGGAACGACCCCGACCAGGAGGCCTGCCGCACCGGCCAAGGTCAAGAGAGTCTGGCTTCGCACGTTGCGCTCCTGAGCTAAAAGCTGACCGACACGCCCAGGTTGAACTTGCGGCCCGAGTACGCGAGGTAATTCACCAGCTGCGGGTACTTCATGTACCGGAACGTGCCGGTGTTGGTCAGGTTGATCGCATTGAAGGTGTAGCGGATGTTCTGGTTGACCTTGTAACGCAGGGCCAGGTCGACCTGATCGCGCGCGGCCTCGATTTCCGGCAGCGTTTCGGGCCGCGCGAACCCCAGCGCGACGTTTTCACGGCGCGTGAAGGCGCTGCGCCAGTTATAGGCGACGCGCGCGCTGAAACGGCCATCGTCATAGTAGGCGCCCAAGTTCGCGGCCTTGTTCGAAAGGTCGCGGCGGCCCACCGAATCGCCTTCTTGGTCCACGAGTTCGCTGGCTTCGTCCACCAGAGTGAAGTTCGCGGTCACGCCCATGTGCGAGAACGGCGCGGGCAGGTATGTGAAGGCGTGCGCGAGGCCCAGTTCGAGGCCCTTGATCTTGGTGCCCCCGAAATTTTGGTAGGTGCGGACCGCGAAAACCTCGTCGCCGATCTGGAGGGGAACCTGGTCGGAGCCGAGGAAGATCGTGGAATCGATGTTCTTGATGAACCCGGCGAGCGAAATGTATCCGCCCTTGCCGTAATACCATTCGAGCGAGGCATCGATGTTGTTCGAGTGAACGGGCGCGAGGTCGGGGTTCCCGGCCGTGCCGAAGCCGGCGTAATTGGGATCGACGTCGCTGCGGATGATCGACAGCCCGGGCGAAATCTGTGCCAGCGCCGGACGGCCCAGCGAACGCGTGAAGGCAGCGCGGAAAATGGCGTTGCGCGTCAGGGCGAAGTTGAGGTTGGCCGAAGGGAGAAAGTCCGAATATTCGCCCGGCAGGGTGACCGTGTCGAACGCTCCGGGCTTGGTTGCGCTGGGAATATACCCTCCCGACGTGGTTTTCGTCCTGACGTAACGAACGCCAACGTTGCCGAAGAAATCGACGCTGCCCAGAGCGGTCCGGAAATCGGCCCGCGCATAGGCCGCCAGCGTCTGCTCGGTGACGTCGAAACGCTGCGCGACCTGCTCGTAATAACCGGCGCCGGTGGCGGGGTTGATCGCGCGAATGTCGATCATGTTGAAATAAGCTTCTACGGCCTTCAAATCGCAGCCCGCGGTCGACCCGAAGGTGCGCGGCAGATTGCTCGCGAATTGCGACAGCAGCCCGGCGCGACCGGCCGAGTTGATGCAGGGCAGCAGGAACGCCGCGGTCGCCGCGGCAGCCGGATCCGTGGTCGAGCCCGGGTTCACCGGTATCCGCTGGATGTTCACCAGTTGGGTCGGCGCCCGCACCCCGTCGTACGCGGTGTAGACACCGGCATTCTGGTTGGGATTCTGATAGGTAGCACGCTGGAAACTGCGTTCAGCCCAGCGGCCGCCGAACTTGAGCGCCTTGAAGAAGCCAACGCCCGGCTCCCACGTTACGTCGAAACGGACCGAATCGTCGTTGTTCTTGGTGTCCGACGCGTTGCGCTGGTACTGGAAGTAGCGCTGCCGCACGTAGTTGATGTGGCCCGGATCCAGAGCCACCAGATTCGCCGGCGCAACCACGCCGTTCACCCCGTAAGCGGGTGAGGGAAACGGATCTTCATAGAAGGTGACGTTCGGGATCTTGCCGGCCGTCGTGTTGAAATCGATGAAGTTGTAGAAATCCTGCGCGTTGAACGTCGCGGCGGGACCGCCCTGCTGCTCGATGCCGGTGCTGAGCTGCGCCTGGACATCGGTGTTGGCCTGACCGCGCGAGGTCGATCCCTTGACGTAGAAATTGAGCGCGGGCGAGACATCCCAATTGGCTTCGAGCGAATATTGCTGCGACTTGCGATTGACGGTGTTGACCGACGGGGCCGCCCCGACGCGGTTGGTGGCCGAAGCGAGCCGGCCCGACTCCATGACGTAGACGCCGCCGAGCGTGGGCGTGTCTTCAAGCTTGGTGTAGACATTGCCCGCTCCGCCGATCAGCGGCCCGGCGCGCGGGACGTTGAAATTGATCGAGTAGTTTGCCCCTGTCAGGTTTTCCTGAATATCGGTGAGGACGGTGTCGAAACGCAGCTTGAGGTTGCTTGCCGGCCGCCATTCGAGAGTGCCGTTGAAGGACTTTTTCTTGTCATCGCGGGCACGTTCGAAAAATCCGATCTGGCCTGGGACGTAATAGACATCCTTGGCATCGCTGACGCCGTCGCCGTTCGGGTCTTCGTTAAGATCGTAGCGGTAGGGGTTGGGCTGGCCGGCGATCGTGCCCTGGTAGAAATAGTTGTAGTTGGCGTTGGTGGTGGTCGGATTGTTTTGCGGGACATCGGCGCCGGTCTTGCGGATCCAGATCGCCGGCGCCTCCTCGTAATCACCGCCGCCATAGACTTCGGCCACGCTGGCCGTTTCCTTGTAGCCGAAGTTGAGCAGGACGCCGATGTCGCCGATCGGGGTGTCGCGGAACTGCTTGATCGCCAGGACCGACGCGTCGTTGTTCCAGAGCCGGCCGACCTCGGCGTATTTTTCGGTCGCGGTGGCGTTGAAGGTGAAGTCCTTTTTGCCGTCGAGCGGCGCGCGCGTCTTGAGGTTGATCGTGCCGCCCAGCGACCCCTCGATCGAATCCGCGGTGGGCGACTTGAGCACTTCGACGCCAGAAAACAGCTCGGCACCAAGGTCCTGGAAGTTGACTCCCCGTTCCGCCGCCGTGCCGGAGATCGTCTCGCCGTTAAGCTGAACGTTGTTGTCCGACAGGCCGCGGATCTGGACGCCCTCGCCCTCGCCATCGTCGCTGCGGCTGACCTGTACGCCGGCGATGCGCTGGAGCGCCTCGGAGATGTTGTCGTTGGCCAATTGGCCGATGTCTTCGGCGGTAATGGAATCCTTGATCTCGGTCGCGCGGCGCTTGTCGTCGATCGCGCTTTCGATCGACTGGCGCACGCCGGATACGACGATCACCTGGTCGTCAGGCTTGCGGTCATCCGATGTGGCGGGGGACGGTTGGGCCTGCTGGGCATTGGCTGCGCCAATCGGCGCGAGGCTGCACGCGACGGCAAGAGCCCATGTGCATGATGACAGCCCAAGAACCTGGCGCATTATCCTCTCCCCATCGATTCTTATCTTAATGATACTATAAATAGGATATAACGCTTTTCCCCTCGGTGTCAACGCCGCTTCGGAGCCATCAAATACCCGGGAATCCGCCGCTGGCCGCCGGCCCCGCGCCTCTCAATGGCTGTCGCGCGGGATGCCGAACGTTCGGTCGATACGTTGATACCGTTCCGAACCTTCGAGGATCGCGCCGCTGGCCAGGCCGCCCACACGCTCGCGCTGGAGCGCCTGCCAAGGGGTTTGCGACGCCGGGTAGGCATAACCGCCGCGCGCGGTCAGCGCCTCGCGGCGGCGACTGAGCTCGCCTTCAGCGATCAGGACGTCGATCCGCCGTGCCTCAAGGTCGATGCGCAGCCGATCGTACGTTTCCAAGAGCGCCAAGTCGCCCCCGCTCGCCGCTTCGGGGGTCACGTGCAGGATCGAAGGCGAAGCGCTCGTGCCCGATTGCCGGCCGTCGCCTAGGCAGGCCATCTGCGCGATGCCGGCGCGGATCAGGTAAATGGGCGGACGCATGTTGACGACCTCGGCCGCGCCCGGAAAGCCCACCGGGCCGCAGCCGCGGATGACCAAGATGTCCGACGGCTCGATTCCCAAGGACGGCTCATCGATGCGTGCGTGATAGTCCTCGCTGCCGTCGAAAACGATGGCGCGGCCCTCGAAGGCTCCCGGCTGGTCTGGGTTAGACAAGTACCGCTGACGAAATTCCTCCGAAATCACGCTGGTCTTCATCAGCGCGCTGGCGAAGAAATTGCCCGCCAGCACGATGAAGCCGGCTTGGGCGCGCAAGGGATCCCCGATCGGGCGGATCACCTCGGGAAGCGCGGACGCCGCGCCGCGGCAGTTGCTGCCGATGCTGCTGCCGGTGACCGTCATGGCCTCTTCGCGAATCATTCCCGCTTCGATGAGCTGCCCGACGACTGCGGGCACGCCCCCGGCGTGGTAATAATCCTCGCCGAGGTATTCGCCGGCTGGCTGGAGGTTGACCAGCAGCGGCACATCGTGCCCCACGCGTTGCCAGTCCTCGAGCGCGAGTTCGACGCCGGCGTGGCGTGCGATTGCCGCAAGGTGGATCGGCGCATTGGTCGACCCGCCGATGGCCGAATTGACCACGATCGCGTTGAGAAACGCGTCGCGGGTCAGGATATCCGACGGGCGCAGATCCTCGTGCACCATTTCGACGATGCGCTTGCCGGTACGGTAGGCCATCTCCTGCCGCTGGCGATAGGGCGCGGGAATCGCGGCAGAGCCGGGCAGCTGCATGCCCAGGACCTCGCTCAGCGAATTCATCGTCGTGGCCGTGCCCATGGTGTTGCAGTAACCGGTCGACGGCGCCGATGCGGCGACTAGGTCGAGGAACCCTTCGTAATCGATTTCGCCCGCGGCCAGCTTCTGCCGCGCCTCCCAGATGATCGTGCCGGAACCAACCCGGCGATTGCCTTGCCGTCCGTTAAGCATCGGACCGACTGACAGCGCGATGGAGGGAATGTCGACCGTGGCCGCCGCCATGAGCAGCGCCGGCGTCGTCTTGTCGCAGCCGATGGTCAGCACGACGCCGTCAAGCGGATACCCGTATAGCAACTCTACAAGGCCCAAATATGCCAGGTTGCGGTCGAGCCCGGCAGTGGGTCGCTTGCCGGTTTCCTGGATTGGATGGACTGGGAATTCGATGGCGATACCGCCGGCTTCGCGGATCCCTTCGCGGATCCGCTCGGCCAGGACAATGTGATGGCGGTTGCACGGGCTGAGGTCGCTGCCCGTCTGGGCGATCCCGATGATCGGGCGCGCCGACTGCAGTTCGTCGCGACTGAGGCCGTAATTGAGATATCGCTCGAGATAGAGCGCGGTCATGTCGGGGTTAGAGGGATCGTCGAACCACGCTCGCGAGCGAAGGCCGGTTCGTTCGGATTTCCCGGGACCGTTCTGTTTCCTGGTCATTGCGCTGCCTCGTTCGCTTCGGCCGACGCGAACTGGCGCCACGCGCCAACCAGATCGGCGCTCCTCCGGGCGATCTCGTCGAATTCCATCGCCGGGCGGAACAGGGCGCCTCCTACTCCGATCCCCTCGGCTCCCGCGGCAAGCCAGCCAGGGAGTGATGCGGCATCGGTACCGCCGACGGCCCAGATCCGGCTCGATTCGGGCAACACTTCGCGCAAAGTCTTGACGTAATTGGGGCCGAGTGGGCCGGCGGGAAAGAGCTTCAATCGGGTGGCCCCCGCCGCGACCGCGGCGAAGGCTTCGGTCGGGGTCGCCACACCGGGCATGACCTCGAGGCCTAGAGCCACCGCACGCCCGATCACCGCCGGATTGGTGTTGGGGGCGACGATGAGCCGGCCGCCGGCGCTTGCGACGCTGTCCAGTGCCGCGACGTCGAGCACGGTGCCGGCACCGCACACCGCGATGTTCCCGACAGCGGCCACCAGCCTGCCAATCGAATCGAGCGGACTGGGCGAGTTAAGGGGAACCTCGATGATGCGGATCCCCGCCGCCACTAGCGCTTCGCCGACGGCCGCGACGCGATCGGGCGTGACTCCGCGCAGGATGGCGACGAGCGGCGGCGCGCCATC
The DNA here is from genome assembly GCF_049354825.1 of Parablastomonas sp. CN1-191. GTDB lineage: Bacteria > Pseudomonadota > Alphaproteobacteria > Sphingomonadales > Sphingomonadaceae > Novosphingobium. The sequence continues at coordinate 1,585,731 of NZ_CP186480.1, forward strand.
GTCGAGCAGATCGGTGATCGTCATGCCGGTTTGTCCTCGTAAACGCGGGCGAGGCGATTGAGGCCAGCAATTGCGCAGGCGTCGCCATCGAGCAGGGTCATGGAGAGGCCAAGCTTGCTGCCGGCCTGGCGATAGAGCGCAGACAAAGACGGATCGCCGATGACTGTCAGTGTCGAAAGCGGGGCACCGATCAGATCCTGTGCCTCCGTCAATTCGCCGCCGATCAGCAGTCCGGAAAGATAGCCGAGCGCCCAGCCGTGCGTGCGCCCATCGACCAGCTGCGCGGCGCGCGCCGCAAACAGGCCGGCAAGCGAATGACGCATCCCCTGAACAACGCCGGCATCAAAACCCGCATCGACTTCGCCTGGGTCCGCCCCGGCGCGCGCAAGGCTGGAGTGGTCGCGCAGCAGAGCGAACAATTCGCCGGTGGGAAAAGTGTGAAAACCACGAATCTCGCCGTCGATGGCCACGACCCACTTGCTGTGCGTACCAGGCAGAACCAAAACGCGCCGCCCGCTTGCAAGCCGCCGGTCGCTCGCGATCGCGCCGAACACCTGCGTTTCTTCGCCGCGCATCACATCCGGCAGACCGGCGAAGTTCGCAGCCTTGATCCCGGTTGCGATGCGGATTCGGCAAGCGACGCCGTCGACCTCGCCTGTTTTGGCGCTCCAGTCGGCAAAGCCCACGGGACATGCGGCATAGTCCAATTCCAGCAGACCGGATCGCGACCCGGCCATTCCGCACAGCAACACGCCTTCGGCTCTCGCAATTTCGGCCCACGGCTCAAGCATCGTCGTCAGGGTCTGCGCAGGCGAAGATCGTAGCTGGCCAATGCCAGGTCCGACGAGCCTTTCCGCACCCTGCGTGGCGGAGCGAAACAGGCGCAGCCGCGTCGTTCCCCAGTCGCCCACGATCATGCGTACTGCCCCCTCGCTTGTTTTTGCGGTGTTCGAATCATCTCGAAAATCACCGTTCGATTTTCACTTCTAATAATAATATAAATATGCTTCAAGCGTCGAATAGCCGGCGGAACCAATCGGCCAGGGAGATGGCGGGGATGACTCTTCAGGCGATCGATATCGCAGTAATCGCGGGCTATGCCGTGTTCATTTTCGGGCTTGCCCAGTGGGTCAGCCGCGACAAGCCGGGGGCCGGACCTAAGAACACGACCGACTATTTTCTGGCATCCCGCAATCTTCCGTGGTGGGCGATCGGCGCCTCGCTGATCGCCGCTAACATCTCCGCTGAACAGATCGTGGGGATGTCGGGGTCAGGCTATGCGATCGGCCTCGCGATCGCGTCCTACGAATGGATGGCCGCGGCGACCCTGCTGATCGTAGGCAAGTTATTTTTGCCGATCTTCCTGCGCAACGAAATTTACACGATGCCGCAGTTCCTGGAAAAGCGGTATGGCACATCGATCCGCACGCTGATGGCGGTGTTCTGGCTGGCGCTCTACGTCTTCGTGAACCTGACCTCGATTATTTGGCTGGGCTCGATCGCGGTCACCAAGGTTGCCGGGGTCAACCAGGACCTGGCGCTCGTGATCCTGGGGGCCTTCGCTCTGCTGTATCAGCTGCGCGGCGGACTGAAGGCGGTAGCGCTGACCGACATCGTGCAGGTAACACTGCTGATAGCCGGCGGCCTGATCATCGCCGGCCTGACCTTGTCGGAACTGGGCCACGGCGCCGGCATCGCCGCCGGATGGCACAACCTGGTCACCGCGGCGCCGGATCATTTTCACATGATCCTGAAGCCCGGAAGCCCGCATTATCCCGACCTCCCCGGCCTCTCGGTCCTGATCGGCGGAATGTGGATCGCGAACCTGAGCTACTGGGGTTTCAACCAGTACATCATCCAGCGCGCGCTCGCCGCCCGCTCGCTTGACGAGGCGCAGCGGGGCATCCTGTTCGCGGCGTTTCTCAAGCTGCTGATGCCGATCATTATCGTTTTGCCGGGCATCGCGGCAGTGGTCCTGGCACCCGACCTCGCCAAGCCCGACGAGGCTTACCCGACGATGATGCGCCTGCTGCCGCCCGGCCTGCTTGGCCTTGTCTTCGCGGCCCTGATCGCGGCGATCATCGCTTCGACCGCATCGAAGATCAACTCGATCGCAACCATCTTCACACTCGACGTCTACGCCAAGGCCCGAAAGCTGAAGACCGACGCCGAAGATGGTACCGGCGGGCAAGGCGGCAACGAACGGCACTTGGTGCTGGTCGGGCGCCTGGCCGCAACCACGGCCATCGTCATCGCCATTCTTACCGCGCGGCCACTGGTCGGATCGAGCGAACAGGCGTTCCAATTCATCCAGGAATTTACCGGCTTCTTCACGCCCGGCATCACCGTCATTTTCATACTCGGACTGTTCTGGAAACGCGCCAACGAGGGCGGCGCGATCGGCGGTGCCGTGTCCTCGGTGGCGCTGTCGTGGGCGTTCAAGATGTTCCTGCCGGGCGTGCCATTCATGGACCGCATGGGGATTGTGTTTCTTGCCTCACTTGCCTTGGCGGTTCTTGCCTCGCTTCTCACCGCGCCGTCTGCCGATCGCGACACCATCACAGCCAACGGGGTGAGCTTCGCCACAAAGCCGTCGTTCAATGTAGGCGGACTTGCCGTAATCCTTGTCCTGGTCGGGCTTTATGCGACGTTCTGGTGATACCTCGCGGCCGGCCATCGGTCTTGGCCTGGTGGGGGTCGGCAAAATCGCGCGCGACCAACACTTGCCGGCGATCGCGGGCTTAAGCGATTTCACGCTTGTCGCCATGGCCAGCCGCGACGCCGATCGACAGCCGGACGTTCCCTACCGCTCGCTGGGTGAAATGCTTGCCGCCGAGCCCGACGTCGCCGCCATAACCCTGGCGTGCCCGCCGGTTGGCCGAGCCGGGCTGGCGCGCGAGGCGTTGCGGGCCGGCAAGCACGTGATGCTTGAAAAGCCGCCGTGCGCGACCGTGGCGGAAGGAGAGGCGCTCGCGGACCTTGCGCGCGCGCGCGGCTTGACGCTGTTTGCCGGATGGCACTTGCGCGAAGCGGCAAAGGTTGGCGCCGCGAGCGCCTGGCTTGCGAACAAGACCATTCAATCCGCGGCGATAGCATGGCGCGAAGACATTCGCGTCTGGCATCCGGGACAAGATTGGATCCTGGCCGAGGGCGGTATGGGCGTGTTCGACCCCGGCATTAACGCCTTCTCGATCCTGACCGTGATCCTGCCCGGCGCGATCACCTTAATCGAAGCGGATCTTGCCGTGCCCGCAAATCGCGAGAGCCCTATCCGAGCTCGGCTGTCGATGCGGCACGGTGCTGCCGCTTCGGTCAGCGCAGACTTCGATTTCCTTTACACGGGCGAGCCACACTGGACCATCGAGGTCGCCACCGATGCCGGTCTCTTGCGGCTCGACCAGGGCGGAACCCGCCTGATGATTGACGGCCAACCGCCTGAAATTGGCCCGAACACCGAGTATCCTGGCCTCTACAAACGCTTTGCGGACTTGGTGCATTCGGGGACGAGTGATGTCGACCTGCGCCCCTTGGCGCTGGTCACGGAAGCGCTCCGCATCGGCGTCCGGCGCACCGTCTCCACGTTCCATTTCTAAGATAAATGAGTTGATTGTTTGGGCGGGATGATCAGGATGGTCACGAACGCGATCGAGGATTTTCGAGCATTTTTATGACCGGCGCAGGCGAGCCGCGGCATCAACTGGGCCGCAACCTCACGTACGGGATGCTCGACGCGCTCGGGCGGGCGATCGTGACCGGGTTTTATGACGAGATTCCCTTCCCCACCGAGGCCGAACTGGCCAAGCAGCAGGGCGTCAGCCGCTCGGTCACGCGCGAGGCAGTAAAAATGCTGACAGCGAAAGGCCTGCTCAGCGCGCGGCCCCGCCAAGGCACGGTCGTGCAGCCCATCAGCTCGTGGAACCTGTTCGACCCCGATGTCCTCAGCTGGTTGCTCGACCGCCGTTTCTCGATCGACCTGCTGCGCGAATTCAACCAGCTCCGCATTGCCATCGAACCAGAAGCTGCGGCGCTGGCCGCAAACGTGGCCAGCGATGCAGACAAGGCCCGTATCGCCGACGGGCTCCGCCGGATGGAGGCCGCCGAAGCGGGCGACGACGACCCGCTCGAAAGCGACATCGCTTTTCACGTCGCCATCCTCGAGGCCTCGAACAACGCTTTTTTCGCGCAGTTCCGCGACGTCGTGGGCGCGGCCCTGCGCACGTCCATCCGGTTCACCAACCGTGTCGTCGGTCGGACCGCGAGCGTGCCCGATCATGCCGCGGTGCTCAAGGCGATCAGCACCGGCCATCCGGATCGCGCCCGCGCCGCCATGCGGCATCTCATTTCCGACGTCCTGATCCTGATCGATTCGTCCGAAGGCCAGACGCGGCCGGAAGCCTGAGACGAATTCCGTGACCTCTTCATCGTTGTGCCTCGAACCCTGCGGCCAGGTAGCAGTGGGCAACCGCCTTGGCGAAGGCATCGTCTGGGACTGCGTCGCTGGCGCGTTCGTGTGGACGGACATCCACGAGCGACGCTTGTTCCGCCTGTCCTGGCCGGGGCGCGAACTGGAAGAATTCGCGCTGCCGCATCGGCTGGGCTCGTTTGCGCTCACATCGCAGCCGGCCTGTATCCTGGCCGCGTTCGAGCAGGGGTTTGCCTGGTATGATCTGGAAAGCACGCGGTGCGATTGGATAGCTCGGCCGCAGCTGCCGCCCGGTGTCCGCTTCAACGATGGGCGGGTTGATCGGGCCGGCCGTTTTGTCGCCGGCACGATGGTGGAGGATCCGGTAGCGGCCGGAAGCCGCCGCGCCGGTGCGCTGTTCCGCCTTGAGGAAACCGGTGTGACTACGCGCCTTCTGGACGGCATCGGGATCACGAACGCGCTGTGCTGGTCACCTGACGGGGGTACCATGTACCACGCGGATTCGACCGTCGGGGTCCTGAACGCTTACGAATATGGCGCGCCTCCCATGCCGCGGCGCGCTATCACCGCCGTCGCCGCGCCCGCCGTGCCGGACGGCGCGACGGTGGATGCGAAGGGGCGGATCTGGGTGGCGCTATGGGGCGGCGCGGCCGTGGGGATCCACAGCGCGGAGGGCGCGATGCTGGAGACGATCGACGTACCCGTGTCGCAACCGACGTGCGTCGCGTTGGGCGGGCCCGACATGGATATTCTCGCGGTGACGAGCGCGCACGACGGTTTGACGCGCGCCGATCGCGAACGCGAGCCCGGCGCAGGCAACGTCTTTTTCTACGCGACAACAGCCAACGGACTGCCCGAATGCCGGGTCGCGGCGTGACCACTGGCAGCCAGGCGCCGCTGACCGCGAGCGATGACATGATCGCCGTGCCGGGCGGGACCTTCGTGATGGGGTCGGCGCGCTTCTATCCCGAAGAAGCGCCGCCGCGCCGGGTAAAAGTGGGACCGTTTCAAATCGACGCATCGCCGGTAACGAATGCGCAGTTCGCCGCCTTCGTGCGCGCGACCGGCCATGTCACCACGGCCGAAATTCCTCCTGATCCCCGTGACTATCCAGGCATGCCACCCGCGCTGGCAAAGCCGGGGTCGCTGGTGTTCCACAAGACGGCGGGTCCCGTGGCGCTTGATGACGTGGGACAATGGTGGCGGTTCCAACTTGGCGCGGAGTGGCGCCACCCGCTTGGCCCCGGGAGCGACCTTGCCGGGCTTGACGACCATCCGGTCGTCCACGTCAGCTGGCACGATGCGGCGGCTTTTGCGCGGTGGGCGGGAAAGGATCTTCCGACCGAGGCCGAGTGGGAATATGCAGCAAGCGGCGGCCTCGATGATGCCGACTATGCCTGGGGCAATGAACTGGCGCCGGGCGGAGCGATGCTCGCGAACTACTGGCAGGGACTGTTTCCTTTCGCCAACCAGTGCTTGGACGGCTGGGAACGGACGTCGCCCGTACGAACGTTCCCGCCCAACGGTCACGGGATCTACGACATGATCGGCAACACCTGGGAATGGACCGCCGACTGGTATTCCGAGCCGAGCGCGACCAAAAAGCACCAGGCCTCGTGCTGCACGATAAACAATCCACGCGGCGGCAGCATGAAAGCCAGCCTGGATCCCGATCAACCCGAAGTCGCGATAGGCCGCAAGGTCATCAAGGGCGGATCGCACCTCTGCGCCGAGAATTATTGCCGCCGCTACCGTCCGGCTGCGCGTCATCCCGAAACAATCGACACATCGACCAGTCACATAGGGTTTCGTTGCGTCAGACGGTAGCCGCGCGCTGCGAGACATCGAGTGAGGTTTTGCGTCGCTGCGGCATCCCAATTTGATAAATCGACGGGGAGCTCCTGTTCCGCCGATTAATTCCTTTGATCTGGCGGATAAATTGCCCTGATCTTAACGATTAAACCCCCTGTTCCGCCGATTAACAGGAAAACGTCCTCGTCGTTCACAAGCCGTTGATTAATGGCTCGTTTTCGCTCCCCAGTTTCCCTGGACTGGGGCATTTGACCTGTTTTTTGATCCTAATCGCGCATTTTTCCCTGTTCTTTCCTGATGCCGCGAACAACCTCGGGTCTAGACGGGTGCGCTGAAGACTAGGTCGCGCACCAATGAGTCCTGAATCGCCAGCGGAATGCCTTGGGACCAGCTCGCCTGGTGCAAGTGGCGCGGTCGCGGTAGTGAACGACGGTCGGAAAAGCTGGCGTCAGATAGGGTTCCGGTGGATCAGACGGTAGCGCTGCGCGGAACAGGTAAGTTCCCGCGTTCCCCCGGCTTCCCAACTTGCCCTGACCTTGTCGATCAGGCCTTTTGGCAGACGGCCGGAAACGACAACAACCCGGTCGTCCGCGAGACGCTGGCTAATCGAGGTTGCTCGCAGGGCACTTGCGCCAACCTGCCATGCGCAACGGGTAAGCTTGGGGTCACGCCAGTTTGCCGAGCAGTTCGACAAGCTGCGGATAGAGCCGGCCGATCTCTTCGCGATGCGTCGCCGACAAGTCTTCCAGCAGGTCCCGCGCCTTCACCGTCAGGCCGAGCAGCACCGCACGGCCATCGGCGGGCGAGGCGCGGCGTTCGATCAACCCTTGCGCGGCGAGGCGGTTGACGAGACCTGTCGCGCTGTGGGGCCTCAGAATGAGCCGATCGGCGACGTAGCCCACCGTCACCGGGCCCGTCGCGCCGCGAATCGCCAGCAGCGCCTGGTGCTGCTGGCTGGTCAGGCCGTGCTCGCCGGCGCGACGTTCGCTGAAGGCCAGGAACTGACGCAGCGTATGGCGCAGGTTCGCCAGCGCAGCGTAATCGGCGTCTTGCAGCGGGGCGCGGTCAGGCACCGGTTCCTCCTCGCTTGAACAATATCGTATTGCGATATAGGTGCCCCGATCCCTTTCGGAAGGCCGCCACCATGTTGTCCCCTGCTTCGCCGTCCCCGGCCCACCGGCTGGGCGACCACAGCGCCGACTGGCGCCTGGTTCCGCTTTCCGGCGCGGCGGTCCTGATCGGGGCCGGCGCAGCCGGCGGGGCGTGGCTGTTGATGCGGCTGATCGCACTTGCCACCAACCTGTTCTGGTTCGGCCGTCTTTCGGCGGCGCCGCGCGACATCGCCGATGCCCACGTGGGCGTCCTGGTCATTGCCATCCCGGTCATCGGCAGCCTCATCATCGGGTTGATGGCCCGGTTCGGATCGGACAAGATCAGGGGCCACGGCATCCCCGAAGCGATCGAGGCCATTCTCTACGGCGAGAGCCGGCTGTCGTTCAAGGTTGCCGTTCTGAAGCCGATCTCGTCCGCGATCTCGATCGGCAGCGGCGGGCCCTTCGGCGCCGAGGGCCCCATCATCATGACCGGCGGGGCGATCGGATCGCTGTTCGCCCAGCAGTTCAGGCTCAGCGCGGCGGAGCGAAAGACACTGCTTGTGGCGGGCGCGGCAGCCGGCATGACGGGGATATTCGGCACGCCGATTGCGGCTATTCTGCTGGCGATTGAAGTCCTGCTGTTCGAATGGAAGCCGCGCAGCTTCGTGCCCGTTGTCGTCGCCGTGCTGGTGTCGCTGGCGCTGCGGCCATTGCTGCTCGGCTCGGGGCCGCTGTTTGCCTTTTCCGGCGCCTCGGCGCCCGGTTTCGCAACGCCGGTGCTGGCGCTTGGCATGGGCGTGGTCATGGGGGTGCAGGCGGCGGCGCTGTCGTGGCTGCTGTACCGGGTCGAGGACGGCTTCCACCGGCTCCCCGTCCACTGGATGTGGTGGCCGGCGCTGGGCGCCATCGTCGTCGGCATCGGCGGGCTTATCGACGCGCACGTGCTGGGCGCTGGCTATGGCAACATCCAGGCGCTCCTCGACGGGTCGATGGCGCTAAGGGCCGTTGCCGCGCTGCTCGTGATCAAGGCCGCCGTCTGGCTGGTCGCGCTCGGCTCGGGCACCTCGGGCGGCGTGCTGGCGCCGCTGCTCATCCTTGGCGGCGCGCTCGGCGTGCTGCTGGGCCAGTTTCTGCCCGGCGCCGCGGGTTTCTGGGCCATGATCGGCATGGCCGGCATTCTCAGCGGCGCGATGCGCGCGCCGCTGACGGGCGCGCTGTTCGCGGCCGAACTGACCGGCCATTTCGATGCCTTGCCGGCCACGATGGCCGCGTCCGCGGGCGCGTACGGCATCAGTGTCCTGATCATGCGGCGCTCGATCCTGACCGAGAAGATCGCCCGGCGGGGCCGGCACGTGCTGCAGGAATACTCGGTCGATCCGCTCGATTTCCTGCAGGCGGGCGACCTGATGTCCCGCGATCCGGAAACGCTGCCCGGCGCGATGACGATCGGTGCGGCGGTCGCCTTCTTCGCCGGCGGCGCGGCCCACCGCAGCTATCCCGTCATCGATCCGGCCGGGCGGCTGCTGGGGCTGGCATCGCGATCGGACGCGCTGCGCTGGCAAGTCGAAGGGGACCTGGACGACGTGTCCCTGGCTGACGCGCTGTCCGACCCGATGCAGCCCGCCGCGTCAAGCCGCGCGCCCATCGGCGAAGTCGCGGACATGATGGTCGCAACCGGTATCGGCCGCGTACCGATCGTCGACGAGGCGAGCGGGCGGGTCGTGGGCATCCTGTCGCGCCATGACCTGCTGAAGGCACGCGCCGCCACGCGGCGAACCGAACTTGAACGGGCCTGACCGGCGGCGGCGCCCTTCCCCGCAGTACGGCACAAGGGACATGTATCGGCGCCGCGGCGCGCCCCGTAACCCGGCACCCTCTTAGAACCAGAGGATTGTCACGATGAAAACAGCTACTGCCGCAGCGCTGGCGCTTGCTATCGTTCCGTTGGCCGCCTGCACGACGATGACTGACGCCGGCGCGCAGACCGCAAGCGCGACGACCATGGTTGGCGGCGCGGCCATGTACCCGTCGCGCAACATCATCGAGAACGCCGTCAATTCGCGCGATCACACGACCCTGGTCGCGGCGGTGAAGGCCGCCGGCCTGGTCGAGACGCTGTCCGGGCCGGGCCCCTTCACGGTCTTCGCGCCCACCAACGATGCCTTCGCCAAGCTGCCCGCCGGCACGGTCGACACCTTGCTGCAGCCCGCCAACCTGGCGACGCTGCGGGCCGTGCTGACCTACCACGTCCTGCCGGGGCGCGTGACGTCGGCCGATCTGCTCAGGCTGATCAAGGCCGGTGGCGGCCAGGCGCGCCTCACCACCGTGCAGGGCGGTCAGCTGACCGCCAGCGTCAGGGACGGCGGCGTGATCCTGACCGATGCGAAGGGCGGCGTCGCGCATGTCAGCCAAGCCGACGTCATGCAGTCGAACGGCGTCATTCACGTCACCGATGCGGTGTCGCTGCCGGGCTGATCCGCAGCGTGTCCGGGCGGGGCCGCCACGCGGCGACCCCGCAGGCTAGAAGCCGGCCTCGATCGCGATCCGGATGGCGTCGGCGCTCGTCCTCGCGCCCAGGGTGGCCAGGACCGCGGCGCGGTGCATCTTCACCGTGCGTTCGCTGAGCGACAGTTCGTAGGCGATCTGCTTGTTGAGCTTGCCGGCGGCCATGTGGAGCAGGACCTCGCGCTGCCGGCGGCTGAGCGCGGTGACGCGGTCATGCGCGGCCTTGCGGCGGGCATCGTTCGCCCGCGCCACGTCCTCGGCGATCTCCACCTGCGAGCCGAGAAAATACTCCAGCTCGCCATTGGCGTCGAAGATCGGGGCGACCATCACCGCGTTCCGGAACGGCGTGCCGTCCTTTTTGTAATTGAGGATCTCCACCATCACCGGTTGCCGGCGGCGGATCCCGTTGCGCAGCATTTCCGTCAGCCACGGTTCGGTCGCCGCGCCCGACAGGAAGCGGCAATTGTGGCCGATGATCTCGTCGCTTCGATAGCCGGTCAGCTGCTCGAACGCGGCGTTGCATTCGACGATGGGATTATCGGGCAGGCGGGGATCGCTCATCACCGCGGCGATGGGACTGGACCCGATCATGAGCGAAAGTGACATACGCCCCGCCCCGTTACCCGATCGCGCCGGCAACCGGAAGTGCCCCTTCGGACATGTTGGCAGCGCCGGGGATCGCGCCAGATAGGGACCATGAACCAGCCTGTTCCGTTCCGTCTTCGAGCCCACCGGCTGCCCGCGCGGCGATCGCGGGTAGTCGCATGACGTTCGTCGCCATCCTGCTGATTGGCGGGTTCGCGGTGGCCACGGCGGCAGCGCTGGTCCGCGGGCTGATCGCGTTCTTCAAGGACGCCGAGCACATCCGCGCGCACGGCGCGGCGCCCGACACGGCGTTCGGCGCGAAACAGAACCGGATGATGACCCAGCGCGTGCTGTTCCAGGGCATCGCCATCCTGCTGGTCGTGATCGTCGCCGCGCTGGCGTCGTAACCCGGCCGCTGCCCACGCCCATCGCCCCAAGGAACCCCGATGAACACGATGCCCGGCCCTTCAAGCTTCGACACGTCCGCCGAGCCGGTGATCCCCGGCGAGGTCCTGGAATCGATCCGTACCCTGATTCGCTGGGCCGGCGACGATCCCGATCGCGAGGGCCTGCGCGACACCCCCGGACGGGTCGCACGCGCATGGCGCGAATACGGCCGCGGGTACGACGAGGACCCCGGCGGGCACCTTGCGCGCACATTCGACGAGGTCGGCGGCTATGACGAGATCGTCATGCTGCGCGACATTCCCTTCCAGTCCCACTGCGAGCATCACCTGGCGGCGATCGTCGGCACCGCCACGATCGCCTACCTGCCGGCCGGGCGGGTGGTCGGCATATCGAAGCTTGCCCGCGTCCTGACCGGCTATGCCGCGCGCCTTCAGGTGCAGGAGCGCCTGACCGCGCAGGTCGCCCAGGCGGTCTGGGACCGCCTTGCGCCGCGCGGGGTCGCGGTCATGATCGAAGCGCAGCACGGCTGCATGACCGGGCGCGGCGTAAAGGCGCACGGCGTCAGCATGACGACCAGCCGTATGCTGGGCTGCTTCCTGGACGATCCGCAAAGCCGCAGCGAAGTGCTGTCGCTGATGAACGCGGCGCGCTGACCGTCCATGCGGGTCGCAATCATCGGTGCCGGCATGGCCGGGCTGGCCTGCGCGGATGTCCTCGCCGCCGCCGGTCATGACGTAGCGCTGTTCGACAAGGGCCGCGGTGCCGGCGGGCGGATGTCGACCCGCCGCTGGCAGACCCCGCTGGGCGCGGTCACCATAGACCACGGAGCGCAGTATTTCACCGTCCGCGACCCGGATTTCGCGCGGCTGGTGAACGCCTGGCACGATGCCGGCATCGCCACCCCGTGGCCGCCCGCGGGCCGCGATGCCTGGGTCGGCGTGGCCGGCATGAACGCGGTCGTAAAGCAGATGGCAGGCCGCCATTCGGTGTCCTGGGGCTATCTGGTCAAAAGCGTCCTGCGGCGCGCCGGCGGCTGGCATCTGATGGGCGAAGGCGATCCCGCCGGGCCGTTCGACGCGCTGGTCCTGGCCATCCCGGCAGAGCAGGCCGCCCCCATCCTTTCGCTTCACGACCTGCGGCTGACCGGGATCGCGCTGCGGGCCCGGTCGCAGCCGTGCTGGACGGGGATGTTCGTGTTCGACCGCCGCATCGACGGCCTGCCGACCGTTGTCCGCGACCACGGAGAGATCGCCTGGGCTGCCCGCAACAGCGACAAGCCCGGTCGCCCCCAGCCGGAGTGCTGGGTCGTCCAGGCGACTGCCGGCTGGTCGGACCTGCACATCGAGGAGCGCGCCGAGACGGTCGCTGATCATCTGCTGGACGCGCTGTCGCACCTGGCCGGCGCGCCGCTGCCGCCGGTGGCGGCGGCGTCTGCCCATCGCTGGCGCTACGCCCTGTCTGCGGGCACGGGCGACGGCGCGTTGTGGAACGCAGAGCTGCAGCTTGGCGTCTGCGGCGATTGGCTGCTGGGTCCCCGGGTGGAATGCGCGTGGCTTTCCGGCACGCAGCTGGGGCGGCTTGGCCTGGGAATGGCGGCGCCGGGCGGCGCGGCGATGCGGCTCGCCAACGGCAGCGATGCGCCGGGCTATGCGGCGTGACCGATCGGCGTGCCGCGGTCTGGGGCGCGACCGGGGGGATCGGCCGGGCGATGGTCCGCGCGCTGGTTTCGTCAGGGTCCTACACCGCGGTCTATGCCGGCGGCCGCGCGCCGGACATGGCGAAGGGTGGCATCGTCCGTCCGTTCCGGTTCGACCTTCTGGACGAAGGGTCGATCGCGGCGAGTGCGGAGCGCATCGCTTCGCAGGGGCCGCTGGACCTGGTCTTCATCGCGACCGGCGCGCTGTGCCCGGACGGGCATCAGCCCGAAAAGCAGCTCGCGGCGCTGAGCGCCGAAGCGATGCTGGCCGCCTTCCGGATCAATGCGGTGGGCCCGGCGCTTATCGCCAGGCACATGGCGGCGGCGCTTCCGCGCGATCGCAAAAGCGTGTTCGCCGCCCTTTCGGCGCGAGTGGGATCGATCGGCGACAACCGGCTGGGCGGCTGGCACAGCTACCGGGCGTCGAAAGCCGCGCTGAACATGATCATCGCCAACCTCGCGATCGAACTTGCCCGCAGCCGGCCGCAGGCGATCGCGGTCGGCCTGCATCCCGGTACCGTCGATACTCCGCTGTCGCGGCCGTTTCAGAAGGCGGTGCCGGCTGGCCGGCTGTTTGCGCCCGAGACCGCCGCCGGCCACCTGCTGTCGGTCATCGAACACCTGGAAAGCGGCGATTCAGGAACCGTGCTGGCCTGGGACGGAACGACCATCGACCCATGACCCGGCGCCGATCGCTGAAGCGCGGCGCGAAAATCCGGCCGGGGCGCCTGAAGCGCCCCGGCCGGTCGTGATCAGAAGCGTACGCCGACGCCGGCGACGACCTGGTTGGTGTTGGCATCGCCATACGTGCCGCTCTGCAGGTCCTTGTAGCGCGAATGGCGGTATTCGAGCTTGGCGGTCAGCGGACCGGGCAGGTCCATCTGGAGCCCGGCGCCGTAGCGCACGCCGCCGGCGCGTTCCTTCAGCTCGCCCAGCGAACCCGAGGACGTGAACGCCTTGGTGTCGAGCGAGGTGTAGCCGACCTTGCCGTAAGCGGCGATGCCCGGCGTCAGGTTGAAGCCGGCGCGGGCACCGACGTAATACTGGCCGTTGGCCTTCAGACCTTCGCGCGCGCCGGTGAAGCTGCTGGGAAACTTCGTCGATCCGCCGCTGGTCGAAAGCTCGCCCTCGACGCCGACGAACGCGCCGCCAAGCGGAATGTCATAACCCGCGTCGATACCGTAGACGGCGGAATCGGCTTTCGCCTCGACCGTGTTGTCCGCCGACTTGACCTTGATCCCTTCGTAGCCTGCCAGCGCGCCGACGTGGAAACCGCCGGGGGCGGCGAGAGCGGGCGTGGCGGCCATGCCGACGGCAAGCGCCGCCAGGGTGAGCATCGTCTTCATCAGGAGTCCTTTCGTGTGCGGTTGTCTGCACACGCGCGCTTTCGAAGCACGAGACTTTCCCTGCGGTGAACCGCGCCGGCGGTTGCGACGGATGCCGCCGGCAGATCGACGGAAGCGGACGTCAGGCGGCGCGGACGTGGACCAGGAAGCTCTCGACCCGGCTCTTCAGCGCGCCGGCCTGCTGCTCCAGCTCGCTGGCCGAGGCCAGCACCTGCGACGCGGTCGCACCGGCGGCCAGCGAGGTTTCGCGTACCTGGACGATGTTGGTCGAGACGTCGTCGGTGCAGCGGGCGGCCAGGTCGATGCTCTTGGCCAGGTCCTGGCCGGCGATCGACTGCTGGTCGACCGCGGCGGCGATCGAGATCGAGGTAGCTTCGAGCTGGCCGATCTGGTCGCCGATGGCGCGCAGGGCCGAGGCGCTGTTGCCGGTCGATTCCTGGATCGCGCGGATCTGCCGGGCAACGTCGCCGGTGGCCTTGCTGGTCTGCGCGGCCAGTTCCTTGACCTCGGCGGCGACCACCGCGAAGCCGCGCCCGGCCTCACCGCCGCGCGCCGCCTCGATCGAGGCATTGAGCGCCAGCAGATTGGTGCGCTGGGCGATATGCGAGATGAGGTCGATGATGTGGCCGACCTGGTCGGCGCTTTCGGTCAGCGCCGAAATCGTCGCGTCGGCATCGGCGGCCGAGACGGCGGCGCTGCGCGCCAGTTCGGCCGAATTGGCGGCCTGACGGCTGATCTCGCCGATGGACATCGCGAACTCGTCGCTGGCGGCGGCGGCGGCGGTGACGCCGGCGGCGGCTTCGCCCAGCGCCGAGGTGACGTGATCGGTCTGAAGCGCAGACTGCGCGGCGGCGGCGGCCATCGAACTGGCGGTCGACTGAAGCTGCGAGGACGCGCTGGCGACCACCCCGACGACTTCGCCGACCTGCTGTTCGAACTGGCGGGCAAGATCAACCAGCAGCGCGCTGCGCTGTTCATGCGCGGCGGCGCGCTCGGCGTCCTGCGCCGCGACCATGTCGCGTTCGGCCCGCTGGGCCTCGGCGGCCTCGGCACGGAGCTTTTCGATCCGGAAGGTGGCGCGGCGGAACACGTCCATCGCGCGGCGCATCTCGCCGACTTCGTCGGTGCGCTCGGTATCGCCAAGCTCGAACGCGATATCGCCGGCGGCAAGCTGCTCCATCTGCGCCGCCAACCGGCGGATCGGGCGGAGAATGTCGGAATCGAACGCGCGCAGCGCCATGATTCCCAGCACGACCGAGACGACGCCGAGCGCCAGCATGGCGACCAGCGTGCTGGTTGCCGCGGCAGCGGTATCGGCCTGCCCGGCCGCCAGCGCGTGCGCGCGGATCAGCCACAGGCCGCCGGTGGCGGTCAGCAGCGACAAGCCGGCCAGCGCGCCGATGCCCATCGCCATGCGCCGGACCTTGACCTGTAGGGTGCCGCGCTGGAGCCAGTCGGCCAGCGGCCCGGTCCGGGCCTGGCGAAACGGCGCTTCGACCGGCACCTCGATGCGTGTCTGTTCCATGTCCCCGTGCCTTCCTGTTATCCTGCCGCGCGCAGCGCGGGCGCTGCCACGGTTGCCGCCAGCGCGCTCATCTCGTCAGCGCGCATCGGCTTGAAATAAAGCCAGCCCTGGATTTGATCGCAGCCAGCCGAGCGGACCAGCGCGGCCTGTGCCTCGGTCTCGACCCCTTCGGCGGTCACGTCCATGTCGAGCGAGCGGGCGACCGCAATCGAGGCCATCATCATCGCCCGGCTGCCGCTGTCGGTGGCGGCATCGGCGATCAGCGAGCGATCGAGCTTGAGCTTTTCGAAGCGGAACTGGCGCAGAAACCCGATCGAGGCATAGCCGGTACCGAAATCGTCGAGCACGATCGAGACGCCGAAGCTGCGGATCACTTCCATGCTGCGCCCGGCGATGACCGAATCAAGCACCAGGTGCGTCTCGGTCACTTCCAGTTCCAGGCGCTCGGGCGGAAAGCCGGTTTCTTCCAGCAGGTAGCCCAACTCGACCGGGAACTCCGGATTGCGCAGCTGCGCCGCCGAAAGGTTGATCGACAGCTTGAGGTCGCCCCACCCCAGCGCGTCGTTGCAGCCCTGGCGCAGTACCCACAGACCGATGGCGTTGATCAGGCCCGATTCTTCGGCGATCGGGATGAACACGTTGGGGCCGATCCGCTTGCCGTCGGGCCGGTCCCAGCGGATCAGCGCCTCGACCGCGACGACCGCCTGCGTGTTGGCGTCGACCAGCGGCTGGTAGACGAGATGGAACTGCTGTTCGGCCAGCGCGGTGCGCAAGTCGCCGTCGAGCTCGCGCAAGGCCTCGCGGTGGCGGTCGAAGGCATCGGAGAACCACGTGCAGCGCATTCGCCCGGCGCGCTTCGAGGCGTACATGGCCACGTCGGTGCGGCGCAGCAGTTCGGACGAGGTGATCGCCTCGCCATCGACGCAGCGCGCCAGACCGATGCTGGCGCCCACGGTAATGGCGCGGTCGTCGATGTAGATCGGCAGCGTCAGGCGCACCAGCAGGCCCCGGCAGATCCCTTCCAGGATGTTGCCGCCGATCGCGCCGGTGGCGAGGAACGCGAACTCGTCCCCGCCGAGGCGGTAGACGCGCGCTTCGTCACCGCAGGCGGCAGTGAAGATCGCGGCGCATTCCTTGATCAGCCGGTCGCCGATGACGTGGCCGTAATGATCGTTGACCTGCTTGAAGCCGTCGAGGTCGAGCAGCGCCATCGCGGCGTTGGCCGTGGCATCGAATTCGGGAAAATGGCGGTGCAGTGCACGGCGGTTGGGCAGGCCACTGAGGCTGTCGGTCAGTCCCAGAAGCTCGAGCCGTGACAAGTTGACCCAGCCGTAACGCAGCAGCGCCGCACCGGCGGCAAGATATGCCGCTGCCGCGATCCACAGCGCGGTCGGCGAAAAGTGCACCGGCGCCTCGGCGCCCCAGGTCAGCAGCGCGGCGGTGCCGCACAGCATGACCGTCAGCGCCGCGGCCGGCGCGATCACCGGCCAGCGCGTCGCGCGTTCCGCATCTGGCAGGCTACGACCCAAGCGTGCTTCCCCATATTGTCGCCCGAAGTCCGCGCCTGTCATCGGCACGGCACCTCGAAACGCGCGGTTTTCCTAGCGACAAAGGCTTAAGGGATCGTTGCCCGCACGATCGCCGCAGCGCGGCGACGCGTCCGGGAGCGGCGCGAACAGTCCGGCAATGTCGCTGCCCGAAGGGCCGAAGCGCCCGGTGCGGCCGCGCGCTGTCTCGCCCGCGCCCAGCATCAGCAAGCCGTCCTCGGCGGTCACCTCGGCCAAGCGGTCGAAGGCGCGGGCGCGGGTCGGCGCATCGAAATAGAGCAGCACGTTGCGGCACAGCACCAGGTCGAAGCGGCTGCCGGCGGGTAGCGGATCGAGGATGTTGTGCACCTTGAACCGCACCATCGATCGCAGCGCAGGGGCGACCTGCCAGCCCTCCTCGCCTTCCTCGAACCAGCGCAGCGTCTGCATCACCGACAGCCCTCGCTGCACCTGGAACTGCGAATAGCGGCCGGTGCGCGCGGTCTCGACCACGCTGCCGGAAACGTCGCAGGCAAGGATGTCGATCGTCCAGCCGTCCCAGCGGGCTGGCTGCTCGGCAAACAGCATCGCCAGCGAATAGGCTTCCTGGCCGGTCGAACAGCCTGCCGACCACAGCGACAGGCGCCTGGTCTGGGCGCGCTTTTCCGCCAGGTCGGGGATGACCTGGCTTCCCAGCAGGTCGAACAGCTGGCGGTCGCGGAAGAAATAGGTCTCGTGGTTGAGCAGCGCCTCGACCACGCGGCGCGCCAGCGGCCCGGTGCGTTCGCGCCCGATCCCGGCGATGGCGGCGTCGAGATCGTCGATCTCGAGCTCTCGCACCAGTCCGGTCAGCGCCGCGCCGAAGCGCCAGCGGCGGCTTTCCTGCATTTCCTGGCCGGTCCGCTCGGCAAGAAGGTCGGCGAGGATCGCCTGCGAGGCCGGGCTCAGATCCACGCTTGCGCTCCCACTTCGGCGGCAATGCGGCCTGCCAGCGCGTCGGGCGGCAAGACCGCGCTGGCGCAGCCCCCCAGCACGACCGCGCGCGGCATGCCCCAGACCGCGCTCGATTCCTCGTCCTGCGCCAGCACGCCGCCGCCCGCGGCCACGATCCGGCGCGCACCGGCCAGCCCGTCGCGGCCCATGCCGGTCAGGACGACCGCGGTGACGCCGGCGCCGAAGACATCGGCGAGCGACGCGAACATCGGGTCAACCGCGGGCAGGCAGTTGGTTTCCAGCGGCGTGGTGTCGAGCACGACGCGCACCTGGCCGGCGCGCTCGCGCACCGTCATATGGGCATGGCCCGGCGCGACCAGGATCACGTCGTCCCGCAGCAGCGTGCCGTCGGCGGCAACTTCGGCGCTGCGGCCGGAGGCATGTTCGAGCTGGCGCGCGAACACCGGCATGAAGGCGGGGGGCAAGTGCTGGGTGACCAGGATCGGCGCCGCGATACGCCGCGGCAGCGCGGCGAAGAACTGGCCAAGGGCGTGGATTCCGCCGGTCGAGGCACCGAGCGCGAGCGCCCTGAGCGGCCGCTCCGGGCCGCGCCGCAGCAGCGGCGGACGGGGGCGCAGCGCCGGGGCCAGACCGATCGGCTGCGCGCTGCACCCAACGGCGCGGATACGATCGGTCAGCTGCTGGCGGTAAGCGGTATCGAAACGGCCCGCCTCGGGCTTGCGGATCGTGTCGGCCGCCCCCAGGGCCAGCGCCGCGACGGTCGCTTCGGCGCCTTCGGCGGCGAGCGTCGAAACCACCAGGACGCGGGCGCCGCGGCCCGCCGCGATCAGCGCCGGCAGGGCCTTCATCCCGCCCATGCCCGGCATTTCGAGGTCGAGCAGGATGACGTCGGCGCCGACCGTTCCCAGCAGCGCGATCGCTTCTTCGGCGCTGGCGGCGCTGCCGACCACGGCCATGTCGGCTTCGCCGGCGACCAGCCGCGACAGCACCGCGCGCGCGGTCAGCGAATCGTCGACCACGACGACGCGCACCGGCGGCGGCGCGGCATGCGCCAGGCGCTGCGGTGCGCTGGTGAGGGGCAGCGGCGTGCGCACGCGGTCAGACCGCGCCGACGAGCTGCAGCTTGACCTGGAGAGTCTCGCGATCGAACGGCTTCATCACGTATTCGTTGGCACCCGCCTCGATCGCCGAGCGGATGTGGACGACGTCGTTCTCGGTCGTGCAGAACACCACCTTGGGACGCTGTCCGTCGCTGCGCTGGCGCAGCACGCGGATGAATTCGATCCCGCTCATCACCGGCATGTTCCAGTCGAGCAGGATGACGTCAGGCATCGCGGCGGCGCAGCGTTCCAGCGCTTCGCTGCCGTCGCCGGCCTCGTCCACCGAGAACCCCATTCCTTCGAGCAGGTGGCGCGAGACTTTGCGGATCACCCGCGAGTCATCGACGATCAGGCACGTTTTCATTCTTGGCGATTCCCGTTTGTGCGACCTGTATTATTCAAGGCGTAACTATCGTCTTAAGCGGCCATCAGGCCGGAAGCTGCCGATGGACCCGGTCCGACCGCGAGCCGCGCCGGATCCAGCACCAGCACCGGTCCGGACGCGGTTTCGACCATGCCGACCAGCGCCGCGGCCCACCCCGGGCCCGGATCGGCGCGCGGCGCCGCCGGCTCCGATAGGGCCGGGGTCACGTCGCGAACCTCGTCGACCAGCAGCGCATAGCCGTGCCCGCCCACTTCGATGACGACCGCTTCGCGTGCGGTGCCCGCCGTTTCGGTCAGCCCCAGCGCGGCGCGGCAGTCGATCACGGTCAGCACCCGGCTGCGCAGCGTGGTAAGGCCGGCCACCGGCGCGCGGGCCAGCGGGATCGCCTCGATCCCCTCGATCTCGATGACCGAGGAAATTGCCGCGGCGGGGAGCGCGGCGCGGTGGCCGCCGATCGCGGTGACGAGCAGGAGTTCGTCGATCATCGGGCGGCTTTCCTTCGGGCCGCTGCCAGCGCCAGCGTCAGCCGGTCGCGGTCATAGCGGTAGATATCGTCGTCGTTGGCGGCTTCGGGATCGGCGGTCAGGCGGATCACCGCGGCAGCGGCGGGCGCCTCGCCGTCGTCGAGCGCGATGGCAAGGTCGGCCGCGGCGTCCTCGTCCGGCCCGGCGACGCGGTAACCGGCCGCCTCGACCAGCGGACGCAGGAAGGTCTCGATCCAGCGGTCGCCGTCGGGCAGGCGGCACAGCGCCGATGCGACCGGGCGGACCAACCCGGCGTGCGCGGCAAACAGGTAATGGACGTCGACGACCTCGACAGCCTCGCCGTCGATAAGGGCCAGCCCCTCGACTTCGCCCACCGCATCGGCCGGGCGCACCGCCTCGACCAGGGTGGCAAGCTCGGGCGTGTCGCGCATGGCATAGGCGATCTGGACCGTGCCGTCGCCAAGCCTCAAGAGCTGGACCGAGGTCGCTTCCGCCATTCCCTCGGCGCCGGCAAGCGGCAGGATCTCATCGCCGACGACCACGCTGGCGCTGGCGCCCTGGTGGTGGACCGCCCCGGCGCCCACGCGCTCGACCCGCTCTGCGGCGGCGAGGCGGATCGCACGGCGCTTGCCGTTTCCGGCGGTGAAGACCAACACGGTATCGCCCTGAACCGGCTGCACCGGCGCGGCGCCCGGCGCGACCTGAGCGGCGAAATCGTGCATCTCGAGGTTGACGCCGCCGAGGCGGGCGATGCCCGTAACGTCGAGCAGGAGCAGCGGCAGTCCGTCTTCGCTGAGCGTGCAACCGGCGTAGATCCCGGTTGCCATGACCGCGGGCGCGACCGGCTTGACCACCAGTTCTTCGTGATCGAGCAGGCGGTCGACCGCCAGAACGTAGCGATTGCCGCCGGTCAGGCGGATGACCACCAGCGTCCGGCGCGCCGGGGCGGCACCGGCGATGCCGAGCGTATCGGCCAGGGTGACGACCGGCAGGCGCGAACCGCGCAGCCCCGCCACCAGCCGGCCGCCCAGTTCCTCGACCGCCATCGCGGACGAGCGCGGGTCGACGATTTCCTCGATATAGCTGCGCGGGATGGCAAAGGCCTGGCCGCCCGCGCCGACCACAAGCGCCGGCGTAATCGCCAGCGTCAGCGGGACGCGCAGGGTGAAGCGCGTGCCCGCGCCCGGCGTCGTGTCGATGGCGATCGAGCCGCCGATCTTTTCCACGTTGGCGCGCACCACGTCCATGCCGACGCCGCGGCCCGAAATCTCGGTCACCGCCGAGGCGGTCGAGAGGCCGGGTTCGCAAACCAGCATGGCGGCATCGGCGCGGCTCATGGCGGCGGCGCGCGCGGCATCGATGACGCCGGCCGCGACCGCCTTGTCGGTCAGCCCGGCGACATCGATGCCGCGTCCGTCGTCGACGCACTCGATCAGGATCTGATTGCCCGACTGGCGCGCCGAGACGACCAGCAGGCCGATCTCGCGCTTGCCGGCGCGGAGCCGGTCGGCCGGCAGCTCGACGCCGTGGTCGACGGCGTTGCGGACCAGGTGCAGCAGCGGGTCGCGGATCAGTTCGATCATCTCGCGGTCGAGCTCGACATCGCCGGGGTCGACGTCGATCATCACTTGCTTGCCGAGCTGGGCGGACAAGTCGCGGACCATGCGCGGCAGGGTGGCGAACAGGCCGTCGATCGGCTGCATGCGGGTGCGCGTCATCGCGTCGCGGACTTGCGCGATCATCGCCGACAGCCGCTCGAACGCGCCGTGGACCACGGTATCGTCGGGCAAGGCGCGCAGCCTTCTGGACAGCTCGTTGCGGGCCAGCACGATATCGGACACGCCGCTCATGACCTGGTCGAGCAGTTCCACCGACACCCGGACCGAGCGCGCCGCCGCGCCGCGCGCCGCGCCGCCCGCGGTCATCACCGGCATCGCCGCGTCGGGGCTTTCGCCAACCGACTGAAGCACCTCGATCA
This sequence comes from Parablastomonas sp. CN1-191, assembly GCF_049354825.1. Taxonomy (GTDB): domain Bacteria; phylum Pseudomonadota; class Alphaproteobacteria; order Sphingomonadales; family Sphingomonadaceae; genus Novosphingobium. Next base: position 1,607,553 of record NZ_CP186480.1, read on the forward strand.
TCGCGGCATCGTCGCCGGCGGGCAGGTCCTCCCCCGCGGCGATCGCCTCGATCATCGCGCCGATGCGGTCGAGCACCGCCAGGACCGCGCTCACCGCGCTTGAATCGGCATGGCGGCGTCCGCCGCGGATATCGGAGAGAAGGTCCTCGGCGGCGTGGCTGAGCGCCTCGAGCCTCGGGAAGTCGAAGAAGCCGCAGTTGCCCTTCACGGTGTGAAAGAAGCGAAAGATGGCATCGAGCCGGGCCTTGTCGCCGGGCTGGCCTTCCCAGGCGACGATCTCGCCGCTGAGCGCCTCGAGCATCTCGCGCGTTTCGGCGACAAAATCGCCGAGCAGATCGTCCATTGCCCCGCCGCCCACCTTGGTGCCCCCCATGACGAGGTGGCTATGGGGCGCGAATGGTTAACGAACGGTTGGAGCCGTCAGCGCGACGCCAGGTGGCGCACCGCCAGCACATAGCCGTCTGCGCCGAGGCCCGACACGATCGCGGTCACGGCCTGGGTGATGATCGAATTCTTCCGCCATGCTTCGTCGCGGCGGTGGATGTTGGACAAGTGAACCTCGATCACCGGGCAATCGACGAGCTTGAGCGCGTCGAGCACCGGATAGCCGGCATAGCTGAACGCCGCCGGATTGATGACGATGCCCGCGTGGCCGGTGCGCGCGGCCTGGATCCACGCGACCATTTCGTGTTCGGCATTGGTCTGCCGGAATTCGAGAGTGCACCCCTGGGCCGCCGCCTCGGCGCGGCAGCGCGCCTCGATATCGGCCAGCGTAGCAGTGCCGTAGATCGCCGGCTCACGCTCTCCCAGAAGGTTGAGGTTGGGTCCGTTCAGAACCAGAATCGTGCCCGCCATCGTACCTGCCCTTCGCTGCGCCGCGCCGGGTTAGTCGCGCCGGGGCGGGCGGGCAAGTGCGCGGCGCTGCGGCTACGGTCCCTGGCCGGGCACGAACCAGCGCTGTTGCCAGCCGTATGTCGAGGTCACCGGGTTGCCCGCGGAGTCGCTGGCCGGCTTGAAGCGAAAGCGCTGCTCGGCCAGGCGGCAGGTAATCGCGTCGGCCTGCGGATCGCGGCTGGCACGGCGGACGCGGCAATCGTGCGCGCGGCCGTCGGTGCCCACGGTCATGACGACGATCACGTAGTCGCCCAGGCGCTGGTCGCGGGTGGCGGCGGGATAATCGCGCGCCGAGTTGATGTCGCCCGCGGTCTTGACCGGCTTTGCCACCGCGCCGCCGCCGCTGCCGTTGCCGGCACCGCCCGAACCGGTGCCGTTGCCGGTCCCGCTGGCGCCGGTTCCGTTGCCGCTGCTGGCCGCGCCGGACGTGTTGGCGCTGCCGGTGGAGGAGGCGCGCGGCGCCGGCGCGGTGGCGATGACGATCTTGGGCTTGGGCGCGGTTACCGCGCGGGGCACCGCCTTCTTGCCCGCATCACCTTGAGCTCCGGCGGGCTTCGGTTCCGGCGATGGCGGCGGCGGGGGCGGCGGCGGCGGCGGCTTGGTTTCGACCGTGACTTCGAAGGTGGAGAGCACCTTGTCGACCGCCGCGGCGGTGAAGTCGGGCGCGAAGGCACGGATCAGCGCCAGGACCGCCGCGATATGCAGTACCGCAACCGCCACGAACGCGCCGACCCGGGCGCGGCGCGGAGCGCCGAGCGTAGCGCGGCTGTCTTGCGCGTATGCCGCTTCAGTCGGGCCAGACGCCATCGAGCACCGTGCGAAAATGAGCGTGCACCATGGCCGAGCACGGGCAGCACCGCGCCGCCAGCCCCTTGCGATCGAGGATGGTCAGCCCGCCACGCCGGGTCTGCACCAGACCTTCGCGTTTGAGCCGCTGGATGACACGGCTGGCGTAGGACCGGCCGACTCCAAGCAGGCGCGCGAGCTGGTCCTGCGTCAGCTGCATCTCGAGCGCGTCGGTGCGCGCCAGCACAGCCGACAGCCAGCGCGCGGCGCGTTGTTCCAGCGAATGCGCGGCGTTGCAGGCGCTGGCCTGGAAGGACTGCGCCAGGAAGCAGTCGGTATAGCGCGAGAACAGGCGGTGCAGCGTCGGCGAATCGAAGCGCTGACGCTCAAGCACGGCGTTGTCCATCCGGTAGAAGCTGCCGCCGTTGAGCACGCTGGCCTGCGCGTACGAGGGCATGCGCCCCCATGCCACGACACCGCCGAGAGCGCCTTCGCGGCCGATCATCGCGGCCTCGATCGCATGGCCCTCGCCCAGGTCGACGACATAAGTCGCCAGCGCCGCGCCGCGCGGAAAATAGCTGTCACGCACGTCTTCGCCGGGTTCGTAGATCACCGTGCCGGCGCGCAGCTCGACCTCTTGAAGCTCGGGCTCGATACGCGCCCTGTCGCCGGGATCCATGATCGCGAGGAGATTGCTGCCGGTGATCATGCCAAGCCCCGCGGGCCGCCCCTCACGAATTTATTGCTCGTAATCAGGCGTAACCGGCTTCCTGCACGGTTCGTTCCGCCGCGCCAACGAAATCCTGCAACTTACGGAAACGATATGTGTTTATCTGCACAGAACTTCGCGCTAGCAGCCGGGCGAACCCTTTCGCGCCGGTCGCGCTTTTGCCCAGGATACCTCTCTCCCTTGTCCAACGCCGCCGCCTCCGGGCCCACCGGGCTACACAGTGCCATGCGCGCGGCGACCGCCGAGGCTCATGACGATCTCGACCACGCGTTCGCCGTATTCGACCTTGCCGATCCGTCCGGATTCGAAAGCTTCCTGGCCGTGCATCATGCGGCGATGGCAACGATCGCGCCGATCTTTGCAGACTTCGTGACCGGCACGCTGGCGATGCCGGCGCCCGACTACCTGGCGATGCTGGCCGCCGACATGGGCCACCGCGCGCCGCCCGCGGCGCCGGCACCGGACGCGCTCGACGGGCTGGGCGCCGCTTACGTCGTGGCCGGTTCACGGCTTGGCCTGGCGGTGCTGCGCAAGCGCGGCTTCGCGCGGCCTAGCCGCTACATGGATGACCGTGCGGGACTGGACGTGTGGCGCACGCTGACGGGCTGGATGGTGGCCCAACCGAACGACGCCGCGGCGCGCCGCCGTGCCGGGGATTCCGCACGTGCCGGCTTCGCGGTGTTCGCCGACGCGCTGGCAGCCGCGACGGCACGGTGCCCGGCATGAGCGAATCCCCCTACCCCGGCGAGGTCGACCTCGACACCTGCGCGCGCGAGCCGATCCACATCATCGGCCGCATACAGTCGTTCGGCTACCTGATTTCGTTCGCCAGCGACTGGATCGTCAACCACGCCTCGGCCAATTGCGAGGCGCTGACCCGCCGCCCCGCGGCCGACCTGATCGGGCGCCCCGCCACGGACTTTCTGACCGGCAGCGCGCTTCACGACCTGCGATCGCGCCTGCAACTGATCGCCGGCAGCGATTCGGTAGAGCGGATGTTCGACATCGACCTGATGGGCGACGGGCGGCTGTTCGACGTCGGGCTGCACAAGTCGGCGCGCTCGTTCGTGCTCGAGGCCGAGCCGAGCGAGAGCGGCCGCCGCCGCGATTACGTCGCCTTCGTGCGGCCGATGATCGATCGGATGCGAAAGGCCGACAGCGTCGAGGGGCTGTGCGCCGCGGCGGCACGCCAGATGCGCGCGCTGACCGGATTCGACCGGGTAATGGTCTATCGCTTCGAGCCGAGCGGCGCGGGCGAGGTCGTGGCCGAGAGCACGGCCGGCGACCATGGCAGCTATATGGGGATGCACTTCCCCGCATCCGACATCCCGGCGCAGGCGCGGGCGCTTTACGCCCGCAACCTGCTGCGCATCATCTCGGACGTCGATGATCCGACCGTGCCGGTGATCCCCGCGGTCAATCCCGACGGCGATCCGCTGGACCTGAGCATGAGCGGCCTGCGCGCGGTCAGCCCGATCCATATCGAGTACTTGCGCAACATGGGCGTCGGCGCGTCGATGTCGGTGTCGATCATGCGGCGGGGCAAGTTGTGGGGCCTGATCGCGTGCCATCACTACGGGCCGCTCAAGCTGGCGTATTCGCTGCGCACCGCGTGCGAGCTGTTCGGGGAATTCTTCGCATACCTGCTCGAGCAGGTCGACGTCGACGCGGCGGAGGAACGCCGCACGCGCGCAACGCGCATGCATGACGAGATCATGGCCCGCATCGCCAGCGGTAGCACGTTGCTGTCCGCGTTCGACGACTTTACCGAGACCATCGCGCGGGTCATCCCTTACGACGGCATCGTCGGCTGGGTCGACGGCGAGTTCGTCAGCCGCGGCGAAGTGCCGACGCGCGAACGCTTCATAGAACTGGCGCGGTTCCTCAACACCACCGGCACCAGCACCGTGTGGGCGACCGACAAGCTGTCCGCCACGTTCGCGCCGGCGGCGGACTATACCGATTGCTGTTCGGGTATCCTGGCGCTGCCGGTAAGCCGCAATCCGCGCGATTACATCGTGCTGTTCCGCAAGGAATGGCTGCACGAGGTGAACTGGGCCGGCAATCCGCAGAAACCGGCGGAATTCGGCCCCCACGGCATGCGCCTGCACCCGCGCAAGAGCTTCGAGATCTGGACCGAGGAACGCAGCGGCCAGTCACGCCCCTGGCTGCCCGACGAAATCACCGTGGCCGAGAACCTGCGCATCACCCTGCTCGAAGTGGTGCTGCGGCTGGCCGATGCCGCCAGCCGCGAGCGCGAGCGCGCGAGCGCGCGGCAGGACATGCTCATCGCCGAGCTCAACCACCGAGTCCGCAACATCCTCAACCTGATCCGCGGCCTGGTGGCGCAGAGCCGCGATAGCGCCGACACGATCGACGGCTATGCCGAGATCATCGGCGATCGCATCTATGCGCTTGCCCGCGCCCACGACCTGATGACGCAGACCAGTTGGGAACCGTCGTCGCTCCATGCGCTGGTTCGCGCCGAGGCCGCGGCCTACGTGGGCGACAACATCGACACGGTGGCGATCGCCGGGCCCGACGCCATGATCGAGCCGACCGCGTTCACCCCGCTGGCATTGGTCATCCACGAATTGATGACCAACAGCGTCAAGTACGGCGCACTGTCGGTGCCCGAAGGTACCGTGGACCTTACGGTGGAGGCTGCGCCAAGCCGCCAATTGACGGTGACCTGGCGCGAACGGGGCGGTCCCGAAGTCCAGCCGCCGCAGCGCCGCGGGCTTGGGTCGATCATCATCGAGCGCAACATTCCGCACGACCTGGGCGGCGAGGCGGCGATCGAGTTCCGCAAGGACGGCGTGGTTGCCCGCTTCGTCATCCCCGCCGCGCATGTCGCCGAGGTCGTCACCGGCCAAAACGTCCAGGCCGTGACCGCGCCGCCAAGCGAACCGATCGGCGCCGACATCCAAATCGACGGCGAAGTCCTGGTGGTCGAGGACAACATGATCATCGCGATGGAAGCGGAGGACCTGCTGGGCGAACTGGGCGCTTCGCGCTGCCATGTCGCCAATTCGGTGCGCAAGGGCCTGGAGTTGCTCGACCTCCACCCGATCAGCTTCGCCCTGCTCGACATCAACCTGGGTGCCGAGACCAGCGAGCCGGTAGCGCGTACCCTGCTGGAGCGCGGGATTCCCTTCATCTTTGCCAGCGGCTACGGCGATTCGCTGAACCTCGCCAGCGGGTTTGCGGACGTACCCGTTGTGACCAAGCCCTTCTCGCTCAAGGACATTCGCGCCGGTATCGCCCGGCGCCTGGCGCGCTGACCTAGCCAAGGCCGAGGTCAGTCGTTACGGCCCGCGCGCTGCAGGTGCGAAGGAACAGGCGATGCAAACGATCGGCGTCATCGGGGCGGGACAGATGGGCTCGGGCATCGCCCAGGCGGTGGCGCAGAGCGGCTTTTCGGTCGTCCTTTCCGACATTGACGAGCGGACCGCGGGGCGCGGCCGCGACGGCGTCGCCAAGGCGCTCGACCGGCTGGTGGCCAAGGACAAGGTCACGCCGGACGATGCGGCGGCGGCGCTGGCCAGGATCGCCATTTCCGGCACCGTCGCGGCGATGTCCGGGGCCGACGTCATTATCGAGGCCGCGACCGAGCGCGAAGACGTCAAGCGCCGCATCTTCGAAAGCGTCGCCGCGGTCATGGGGCCGGACACGATCCTGGCCACCAACACCAGTTCGATCCCGATCACCCGCATGGCCAGCGGCACGCCCGACCCGGCGCGGTTCATCGGGCTTCATTTCTTCAACCCCGTGCCGGTCATGGGCCTGATCGAGGTCATTCCCGGCCTTGCCACCAGCGCCGAGACGCTGGCGCGCACCCGGGCCTTTGCCGAGGCACTGGGCAAGCAAGTGGTGCAATCGCAGGACGAGCCCGGCTTCGTCGTCAACCGTGTGCTGCTGCCAATGATCAACGAGGCCGTCTTCGTGCTGGGCCAGGGGACCGCCTCTGTTGCCGATATCGACAAGGGCTGCCGGCTCGGCCTCAACCACCCGATGGGCCCGCTGGAGCTGGCCGATTTCATCGGGCTCGACACCTGCCTCGAGATCGTCCGCGTCCTCCAGGCTTCGACCGGCGACAGCAAGTACCGCCCCGCCCCGCTGCTGGTAAAATACGTCGAGGCCGGCTGGCTCGGCCGCAAGTCCGGGCGCGGCTTTTACGACTATGCGGGAGAGGCGCCGGTTCCGACCCGCTAAAGGCTGCCCGGGCGGGGCTTTTTCCCTTTGCCTTTAGGCAAGAGCGCCGTATCGCACCTGCAGCAAAAGGGGCGGTGAGGAATTTCATGGGCAAGACGGCGCTGATCACGGGCGTGACCGGTCAGGACGGGGCGTACTTGTCGCGGCTCCTGCTGGAAAAGGGCTATACCGTCCACGGTATCAAGCGGCGCTCCTCGTCGTTCAACACCGGCCGGATCGAGGATATCTACCAGGACCCGCACGTCGACGGCGCCCGCTTTCGCCTCCACTATGGCGACCTCACCGATTCTACGAACCTGATCCGCATCATCCAGGACACCCAGCCGGACGAGATCTACAATCTTGCCGCGCAAAGCCACGTCCAGGTCAGCTTCGAGACGCCAGAATACACCGCCAACGCCGACGCGATCGGCGTGCTGCGCCTGCTCGAGGCGATCCGCATCCTGGGGCTGGAAAAGAAGACCCGCTTTTACCAGGCCTCCACCAGCGAGCTTTACGGCCTGGTCCAGGCCGTGCCGCAAAGCGAGACCACGCCGTTCTATCCCCGCAGCCCTTACGGCGTCGCCAAGCTTTACGGCTACTGGATCACGGTCAACTACCGCGAAGCTTATGGCATTCACGCCAGCAACGGCATTCTGTTCAACCACGAAAGCCCGCTGCGCGGCGAAACGTTCGTGACCCGCAAGATCACCCGCGCCGCCGCCGCGATCAAGCTGGGGCTGCTCGACAAGCTGTACCTCGGCAACCTCGACGCCAAGCGCGACTGGGGCCATGCGCGCGAATACGTGCGCGGCATGTGGATGATGCTGCAGCAGGACGAGGGCGACGATTACGTCCTGGCCACCGGCCAGACCATCGAAGTGCGCGAATTCGTCCGCTGGGCCTTCGAGGACATCGGCATCGCGCTGGAGTTCAAGGGCGAGGGGCTGGACGAAAAGGGCGTCTGCGCCAGGACCGGCAAGGTCCTGGTCGAGGTCGACCCGCGCTATTTCCGGCCGACCGAGGTCGACCTGCTTCTGGGCGACCCGTCCAAGGCGCACGCGAAGCTGGGCTGGAAGCACGAAACCTCGGCCCGCGAGCTGGCGCGCGAGATGGTCACCGCCGATCTCGAGGCCATGGGTCTTGATGCCATAGCGCCGAGCGTTTGAGCAGACGTTGCCTCGCAGCTCGAACAAGTTATCGGTTGGCTATAACGCGACCGCGTTGATCCCAGAGCTTGGGCGCGTTCGCCTTAAGCGCGCTGCTGGTGCCGCGATCGTGTCACTGATAGCCCGGGCCAGCAATATTATCCTTGTCATCGTAACAATGCCGCTCGCCAGTGCCCAATTGGGCCCAGAGCGCTTCGGCCTTTGGATGCTCATGGGCTCAGTGTCGGCCATGATGACTTTTGCTGATTTTGGCATCGGTAATGGGATGATGACATTGATTGCCTCCACCAGCGGATCAGACGATCGTAACGCTATTAGGCGCGTGGTTGGAAGCGCTGGGCTAACTTTAATCGCCCTTGGCTTGCTTGTTGCAATCTTCGCGCTTGTCGCTGCGAAGTCCGTGGAATGGCCCTCTGTCCTAGCCGTACGCAGTCCATTAGCAAGGAGCGAGGCTACGCGTGCAATGACCTTTTTTTTGCTATCACTCGCCGCCGGAATCCCGCTCGGGATAGCCTCAAAGGTCCAAATGGGATTGCAAAAGGGCTACATCGCGAACGCTTGGCAGGCACTTGGCAGTCTACTTTCTCTTGCTACACTACTAATTGCTCTTCATTTTGACGCCGGCGTTCCTTCCATGGTGGTAGCTTTATTTGCGGTGCCGCAGATCGCCATGATTGGGAACCTTGTTCAATTTGGGCTTACAGAGCGCGACCTGTTACCGTCCTGGCGTGACATCGAATGGTCGACGTTGCGAAAGATGGCTTCGCTCAGTTTCGGATTTTTCGCATTGCAGCTCATTGCGGCGATCACATACCGCGTCGATGCGCTGATTATCGCGCATTTTTTCGGCGCTGCTGAAGCAGGAATTTATGCTGTGTACGAACGCGTCTTTGCGGGCATTGCAATGCTAGCATCGATAGCACTTACACCGCTGTGGCCTGCGTACAGTGAAGCGCTCACACGGGGCGACTATCAGTGGATTCGACAGACCTTAATAGTGTCAATCTGCGGAGTTGCCTTGGTCGTTGGCGCAGCTTCGGTCAGCTTGGCGATGATCGGCCCCCACATCATGGAATTCTATTTGAATAAAAGGATGCCGATCGTACCATCAATATTAATTGGCTTTGCGGTATGGAAAGTGATCGAAGCAGTTGGCATGGCGGGCACAATGTTTTTAAACGGAGCCGGAATCCTTCGCCCGCAAGTTATTGTTGCGGTCGTGCTAGGCATTTGTGCATTTGCGTTGAAAATCTTGCTTATCAGAAAAGTGGGATCTTGGTCTGTGGTTTGGTCGACGATCGCTTGTTACATCTTAATTGTAATTATTCCACTTGGACGCATTATTCTAAATAAATTGCAGGCTCTTTCAGGTCTAATCGTGGAAGGGGGCGCAGTCCGTGACTAATAATCGGACACGAGGTTGGAAATCGGCGCTCAGCCAGTTTGTTCTCAATCGAACGCTCAGAGCATCGGGCCGAATTTCAAATGCGATGTGGTTGCATCTCCGAAGCATTGCGACATCGCTGACGGATGCTCCTGTGCGCTACGACCCCGGCACTGGCGAGTTGGACCTCCCCGCTTCGCATCCGCTACCCCTCTATCAAAAAAATTTCCCGAATTATGACCGCGCCTTGCCTCGAATTGCGCGGCTTCTCAGGTCGCGCAAAGATGAGATCGTTATTGCCGACATCGGCGCGAATGTTGGAGATACTAGCGCCGCCTTGCTCAGCATTCCTGGAATCTTTGTGATTGCGATCGAAGGAAATCCTAAATTTCTTCCATTCCTGCACACAAACACATCAAAGTTCGGCAATCGCGTATTTATATGCGAAAAGTTCGTCGGCTCGCCAGGAGATGCTGCTTTTTCGCTCGTGACCCGGGAAGGTACAGCCAGGTTGGTAGCCGACAAAAATGGAAGTGTTGACGCGATTATCTCCCTTGCGTCAGCGGTACAAGCGGCTGGCAAGAAGCATCTGGATTTACTGAAGATAGACACAGATGGATTTGATATCAATATTTTGAACTCCTCCCGTGACTATATAGCCACGCAGACAGATGTTCTTTTTTTCGAATTTGATCCTCATTTATTTTATTCCATTTCACCCGATGGATGGAACGTTTTTGAAAATCTTTCAGCGATTGGTTATAGACACTACGTGTGCTATACGAACACTGGCTCATTTTTTAAGGCATTTGGATCCGCGGATAAAATAGGAGTTGAACTGCGGATCGCCCTTCGCGATCGAAATTCCTTGGCCTATGTAGACATCGCTGCGTTTAAAGACTCTGACGTCTATTCGGAATTTTTACGATCCGAATCAGCTCATTTCGCTGTGCAAGGCGCACCGTGATTGACGCCTCGAATGAAGCGCTTCTAGGAATGAGTGCTTATCATCGGAATAATTGCCGTGTCGCGATGAATGGTTCCCGCCGCCGAGTGCCAAATTGAATGTCAGTCTCACTATCTGCGTTGGATAACTCAATTAGGGTTGTATTTGACCATCGAATATTTGCGATGCAGAAATACGGTGGTGTTTCCCGTTATTTTTCAGCGCTTGCGGCTCACCTTCCAAAATACGGAATTTCGCCCCACATTATAACCCCTCTGCATCAAAACGAGTATCTTGATCATTTATCTAATAGCCTAGTTTGGGGCTATCGGATGCCAGAATTTCGCGGTGCGAGACGCCTTGCAACCGGAATTGGCGATATATTGGCGCCCGCTTTGGCAAACCTTTCCCGTGCGAGGGTCGTGCACGAGACCTGGTATTCTCAGCAGAGGTATGCACCGCGTCGCGCGCGTATTGCGATTACCGTACATGATTTAATTCCGCACCTGTTCCCAAGTCCTAACGGGGATCACCGCACAAGAGATGCGATGGATGTGGCGATCGAACGAGCGGACCACATCTTCTGCGTCTCTAACAACACGCGCGCCGACTTAATTAGTCTTTTTCCGGACACTGAACAGCGCTCGAGCGTAACGCACCTTGGCTACGAGTCGCATCGAAAGCCTATCGAAGTCACGAGGTTCGACACCGACAGACCTTACCTGCTTCATGTAGGACGCCGGCCAGCGTACAAAAATTTCATGGCGCTGCTCGAAGGCTTTGCGATGTCGGCTCTCGTGAATGATTTCGATATCGTTTGTATCGGCGGGGGCAGTTTCTCTGAGGACGAGAACGCAGCGATCGTTCGGTTAAAAATCTCCGGTAAGGTGCGTCAAGTTCAGGCGCGCGACGATCAGCTGTTTCAATGGTACGCCGGTGCGGCCGTCTTCGTGTACCCGTCACTCTACGAAGGGTTCGGAATCCCTCCCTTGGAAGCAATGGCGGCGGGCTGCCCGGTCGTCGCCGTCGCAGCCGGCTCTGTGCCTGAAGTTTGTGGCGCAGCCGCGCAGTACGCGCCTGATGGATCACCGGAAGCTCTGGCTGAAGCGATCGAAGCCGTGGCTTTCGACCCGGTCCGTCGCCGTGCGCTTATAGGCGCCGGCAGCGCTCAGGTCCGCCTGTTTTCCTGGGATACTAACGCAGCTCTCACGGCGGAAGGTTATAAAGCATTGCTCTAGACAGCTTGTCGCCCGCAAGTGCTGCACAGCGAGCGGAGTTAGGGCTGTTCCTAATCGCGCGCATGACCGGATCAAGCGCGAGTAAGACCGCTCTCCCAACGCCGCCTCGCTGGCTCCCCTTTCCACGCGCCAAGAGGAATTCGGCAGGCTTGGCCTTTCCAAACGGCCCGAAGGGTTCCGGCCGCGGAGCATGAGCGCGATGGACTTGCGACACGTTGGGAAACTGCATAGGACTTAGATATGGTCGAGGGGCAGGATATCGAGATCGGCAACGCTGGTCCGCAGCGCGGCCGTCGGCGCAGCAAGCGAACCAAGTCGAAGTCGACCCCCGGGGCGCTGCGCCAATGGTGGTGGAAGTACGGCACGCTGGCGATGGTGCTGGTCACCGGCGCGTGGCTCAGCTTCGGCTATCTCAAGCTCTATTCGCAGGGCCTGTCCTACGACATCATCGGCGTCGGCGTGAACGAGCCGGGGATGCTCTATGCCGCCGGCCCGCCGAACCAGAAGATCGACACCGCGACCGGACGGCGCTGGGTCTACCGCGACGGCGATCGCGTCGCCGTGGTCGATTTCGACCACTCGGGCATCCTGTTCAATTTCCTCTGCACCAGCATGAGCCAGTCGCCGCGGGCCTGCAGGCCCAGCCACGGCATCCAGATCGGCACTGATGAGCTGTCGATGTGGAACCGCCTCGGCATGCCTTCGCATGAGCGGCTCGACGGGACGGGTAAGTACTCGACCTACCAGGGCATCGGTCTGACGGTGCGGCTGGAAAAGGGGTTGGTCACGGCAATCTCGCGCCAGCCTTCGACCAGCAAGGTCGACCTCATTCCCCAGGTGCTGCGCTCGCTAATTCCCTGATCGTCAGCGGGCCGAGCCGGGGCGATAGCGGCGGTGGCGGGTGAAGCCGCCCAGCGTGAAATCGACCAGGATCCACACGATCTGCGCCGGCACCACGATCAGCGCCTCGCGATAGGCGAACAACGATCCGTAGGCCTTGAACCAGCCGATGAATGCGAAGAAGATCAGCGCCGCCAGGCCATGCACGGCCAAAGTCAGCGGCCAGCCTCGCAGCGCCTGAAGCGGCGTGTGGCGGGCCAGCACCCAGGTTATCCAGAAGGCGATGATGATGGCGCAGGCCACCGACCACAGGATATAATTCAGCTGCATCGTTCCACCCTGCTTGCCGCTGCCCGGCAATTGCGCTTATCGCACGAACCGCGGGAGTGACAATGGCCTTCAACGTATCGGGGACGACGGACTACTTTCGCCGTGAAGGCAGCGATCCGGCGCTCGGGCTGGCGCTGGCCGGGCTGCTGGCCGCGGCGCTGGTGTTCGGTGGCCGCTCGCACGCGCTGCAATACGGCATCGTCTCGCTCGCCGCGCTGCCCGCCCTGTTCCTGCTCCTGCGCGAACCGCGCCGCCGCGACTGGCTCGGCGTGCTGCTGCTGGGCCTGGTCGCCCTCGCCGCGCTGCAGCTCGTGCCCCTGCCGCCGCCGGTCTGGCGCGCACTGGCAGGGCATGATCTTATCGCCGCGACGCTTGACGCGGTCGGCCTGGGGCAGATGTGGCGCCCGATATCGGTGGCGCCATGGGCCACCTTTGCGGCGCTGCTGGGCCTGCTGGCGCCGGTCACCGCCTTTTTCGCCGCACGCCGTGCCGGCTGGGCGGCGGTGCGCACGATGTTGGCCGCAGCGGGTCTGTTCGCCGCGGCCAGCGCCTTGCTCGGTGTCGCGCAGCGGCTGACCGGGGGGCTAAACATCTACCATGCCGGGCACGAGGGCTTTGCCACCGGGCTGTTTGGCAACCGCAATCACCTCGCCGACCTGATCCTGACCGGCGTTGCCACCGCCCCGCTGCTTGCACCGCCCGAAAAGCGTTCGCAGTGGGCCATCGTCCTGTCGGTCTATGCCCTGCTGCTGACGCTGTGCGTTTTCGCCACGACCTCGAAAGCGGGGCTGCTGCTGGCGGGACCGGTCCTGGCGGCGTCGCTGTTCATGATCTGGCGGCCGCAGCGGCGGCACTACGTCGGCGCCGCCGCCGTCTTCCTGGTGATCGTGGCGGCCGTGCTGTCGCTCAAGGGGCTCGACCCTGTGCTGCAGCGCTTCGCCGATCCGGGCGCCGCGGGAGACCGGGCCATCATCATCGACACGGCGCCGGTCGCCATCCGAGCCTTCTGGCCCTGGGGGTCGGGCTATGGCACGTTCGTGCCGGTCTATGCCGCGTTCGAGGATCTCGACCTGGTGCAGCCCGCCTACGTGATCGAGGCGCACAACGACTACCTACAGATCGCACTCGAGGGCGGGTTGCCGGGCACGATCAGCATGTTGGCCGGCCTGGCCGCGATCGGCTGGATCGTGCTGGCTCTGATCCGCCGCCGGGCCCCGCGCGACGTGCTGGCGCCGATCGCCATCATCGCCCTGCTGCTGGCGCACAGCGTGGTCGATTACCCACTGCGAATGCCTGCGCTTTCGGTGCTTTTCGCCGTTTGCTGCGGATCGATTGATGCAGTGCGGCAAACGTTTGCCAAGCCACGCGGGATTGCGTAGGGACCGGCCGATGGCGGGGTATGAAAAAGAGCAGCGCGGACTGGTCCGTGCAGTTGCCGGCACATTGGTGCTGGCTGCGCTGGCGGGATGCGTTCGAACGGTGGCCCCGGCGCTACCATCGGGACAGGCCGCCTACGATGCCATCCCGGCCGGTGACGTCAGCCAGGCCCGTGAATATCCGATCGGGCCGCTCGACGTCGTCAGCGTCTCGGTCTTCGGCGAAAGGGACTTGTCCGTGGACAAGGCTCAGGTCGATTCGGAAGGGCTCGTGCAGGTTCCGCTGGTCGGCTCGGTTTCCGCCCAGGGCCTGACTTCAAGAGAGTTCGCGCGCAAGCTCGAGGTCGAGTTTGCGAAGCGCTATCTGGTCAACCCGCGCGTGAACGTCGCCATCGTCGAATCGTCGCGCCGCCGCGTTACCGTCGACGGCGCCGTTGCCCAGTCCGGCGTTTACGAGATGCCGGGCCGCATCACGCTGGTCGATGCGATCGCGCTGGCGCACGGCGTCAATTCGATCGCCAAGTCGAGCCAGGTCGCGATCGTGCGCCGGGTCAACGGCCAGCGGGTCGGCGGGGTCTTCGACCTCGGCAAGATCCAGGCCGGGCTCGAGCCCGACCCCGAAGTGCTGGCCGGCGACCAGGTCATCGTCGGGACCTCTTCGATCCGTGCGACATACCGCGAACTGCTCCAGGCGACCCCGATCCTGAGCATTCTGCGACCATTCTGAGGCGAAGCGACGCGTGAACCAACCTTTCGTCCCCCGCGCCGGTGACCCGAGCGACGCGCTGGCGATGGCCGAACCGCCAAAGGCGATGCCGGCGATCAACATCGATTTCCGCCGCATCCTGGCCGCGCTTTACCGCAATCGTTTCTACATCGCAGGCATCCTGTTCGTCGCGGTCGCGTTCGGCGTCATCTCGTCGCTGTCGACCACGCCGATCTACCGCGCCACCGCATCGGTCCAGATCGACAGCCAGGCCGCACAAGTGGTCAGCAACGAAGAACAGCCGGTCGTCGACTATGACACCACGCTGTTCCTGCAGACCAACCTCGACGTGCTGATGAGCCGCGCCATGGCGCTGTCGGTCGTTGACGCCCTCAAGCTCGCGTCGTCGAACGATGCCTTCAACCGCATGCAGGTCGATCCGCCGGCCGGCGGTGCCCCGGGCACGACGATCGCGCAGACGCGGCGCGAATACCTGGCCGATGTCCTGCGCGGCAATGTCAACGCCGCGCTTCCCAAGAACAGCCGCGTCGTCCAGATCAATTTCGAAAGCCCCGATCCGACCTTCGCAGCCCGGGTCGCCACGGCCTATGCCAACGCGCTGATCGCCAGCAACGTCCAGCGCAAGTTCGATTCCTCGGCTTATGCGCGCAAGTACCTGGAGGGCCAGCTGGGCCTGGCCAAGGACCGTCTCGAAAGCTCGGAGCGTGCGCAAGTCGACTATGCCCGCAGCGCCGGCCTGTTCGACGTCCAGAGCGGAACGGCCGAGAACCCGGCCTCGCAGTCGATCCTTCTGAGCGACCTGGTCGCGGTCAACGATTCGCTCAATGCCGCGCGCGCCGCCCGCGTCGCCGCGGAGCAGCGCTATCGTGTCGCCGCCTCGGTCCCGGTGATGAGCCTGCCCGAAGTTCAGACCAGCCCGAGCATCCAGCAACTGCTCCAGCGCCGCAGCGACCTGGCCGCCCAGTACGCGGCCGACAGCCAGCGCTACCGGCCCGACTATCCGTTGCAGGTCCAGCGCCAGTCGCAAATCCGCACGCTCGACCAGCAGATCGCCGCGCAGGCCGGGCAGGTTCGCAGCGCGCTGCAGACCCAGTACCAATCCGCGCTTCGCAACGAACAGCAGCTGGCCCGCCAGGTCGCCGGTCTGCGCAGCGGCAACCAGGCCGAACAGCAGAAGCGGATCCGCTATAATATCCTTGCGCGCGAGGCGAACACCAACCGCGCGATGTATGACGGCCTGCTGCAGCGCTACAAGGAAGTCAGCGCCAGCGCCGGCGTCGCCAACAGCAACATCTCGATGGTGGACGAAGCGCGCATTCCGGGTGCTCCGGTCCGTCCGCGTCCGCTCATGAACCTGCTGATGGCGCTGATCGGCGGCATCATCGTGGCCTTCGGCTTCGTGTTCCTGCGCGATTACTACGACGATGCCACCCGCACCCCGGACGACATCATCAACAAGCTCAACGTGCCGTTCCTGGGTATCATTCCCAAGCTGCCGCCCGAAACCCCGGCCGCCGAAGTCCTCGACGATCCGAAGTCGAGCGTGTCGGAAGCCTTCGCGGCGCTGCGCACGCAGATGGGCCTCATCACCACCGACGGGCAGCTTGGCAGCATCTCGGTCACCAGCAGCCGCGAATCGGAAGGCAAGAGCCTGATCGTCTACGGGATCGCGCATTCCTTCGCGCGGCTTGGCAAGCGGGTCCTGGTCATCGATGCCGACTTGCGGCGCCCGTCGCAGCATCGCCTGTTCGAGCGCGAGCGTACTGTCGGCCTGTCGAACGTGCTGTCGCGCCAGTCGAACTGGAAGGACGTCGTCCAGAAGACCGATCGCGACAACGTCGACTTCATGGCGACCGGCCAGCTTCCGCCCAGCGTCCCCGAACTGCTTTCCGGCGGCGGGTTCGGCGAGATGCTCGAAGAAGCCGGCCGCGAATACGACCTGGTCATGATCGACTCCCCGCCGGTGCTGGGCCTTGCCGACGCCATCCTTCTGGGCGGGCTTGCCAAGCACCTCGTCTACGTGATCGAGGCGGGCCGGCCGCTGCGCGGCCGCGGCCTCGCCGCCGTTCGCCGCCTGCGTGCCGCCGGCCTGAAGATCGACGGCGCGGTGCTGAACAAGTTCGATCCCAAGTACGCCGGCTATGGCTACGAGTACGGCTATTACTACTACTATGGCCGCGGCGACTGACGTTGCCCCTCGCCGGCGGCCCGTGCTGGCCGCCGGTGCGGCCGCGCTGGCCGCTGTCGCGGTGCTGGCCGCGGCGACGGGCCCGGTCCTTGCCGAGGCCGATTGGCGCGCCGGCGCGCGCCTGGCCCCGTTCGATTGGCAAGTGCAGAACCACGCGGTTACACAGGCGATCGCCGTCAGGGACGCCCCGGCCGCCATCGGACACGCGCTGCGTTCTTTCCTGGCCAACCCCCTCAATGCCAAGGCCCTCACCGTCGTCGGCTCGACCCGCACCGGGGTCGCCGGAACGCGGTTGCTGAACCAGTCGGCCGCGCTGGGCTGGCGCGATCCGCTGACGAATTACCGCCTTATCTACGAAGCGATCCGCGAAGGTGATCCCGTGATCGCGGCGCAGCGCGTCGATGCGATCGGCCGGACGGTCGGCAGCGACGCGGCGGCGCGCTACGCCGATCGCGTCCTGACGATGCGCGGCGGGATCGAGGCGATGGCGGATCGCGCCGCGCACCACCTTGGCCCCGGCTGGATGCCGGCATGGATCGCGCGCCCACCGGCACAGCAGGGGCTGGTTGCGCTGCGAAGCGAGTTTGTATCGCGGATCGACAGCGGTGACGGGCCGTGGAAACGCGCGATGATCAAGGCGGCCGGCGAAGGCTTCGGCAAGGGCGGCGGCACCCAGGCCCACGCCTTGTGGCGACGTAGCCTGGCGAACGAAGCGTTGTTCGCCGGCCCCGTCTACGACAGCGCCTTCACCCTTCCGCTCGAGCCGACACCGCTCGGCGGCGAATGGCAAGTGAGCGGAACGTCACCACTGGCGGTCGAAAATCTCCGGCCCGCCGGGCTGGTCCTGACGGCCGGCGGCGATGCCCAGGGTTCGGTCCTCGCTCAGACGGGCCCGGCCCAGACCGCACTGGCGATCGAGGCGCGGTGGAGCGGGCCGCGCGAATTCGTGGCGGCGCTGCGCTGGCGCTATCTCTGCGCCGAGACATCGCAAAGCAGCGTGATCGCGTCTGAGCCGGTGCGCGAGGGGGACCAGTGGGTACAGCGCGGATCGTTTCAACCGGCGGCCAATTGCCGTCTGGGGATACTGGCGCTCGAACTTGCGCGCCCGGTAACGCCGGGCAGTTCGGTAACCCTGATCAGCGTATCGCCTGGCTAGCGGCGGACGCGCTGGCCGGTCGCTGCTGCAAACGCGCGCAGGTCATGCCCGGTGAGGGCGCTGAGCCGGTCGATCCTGGCGTCATTGTCGGCGCATGTGCTGAGCTCGCGCTCAAGCTCGTGCCGCTTGGCGTCGACCAGGAACCGGTACCACAACCCCTGCAGCCCATGATAGATCAGCCCGGGCTTGCCATCGAGGAAGCCAAGCTGGACGATGTAGCGCAGCAGGAAGAACGCCAGCGGACCCAGCCCCAGCGGCAAACGGTTGTAGAACCCCTGCTTGGCGATGCGTCGGCGCTCCGCCTGGTGGCTTGCCCCCACGCCTTCGGCGCGGTCCGTTTCGAACAAGCCGTGGACATCGATCAGCGCATCGAGCGCCTCGCGCGTCGCATAGGCATTATGCTTGGCGGTGAAAAACGTCAGGTCGTTGAGGTTGATGTCGCTGAGATCGCCGGCGACGTGCAACGTGGCCCCGCCCGAAATCGCGATGTGCTCATCCATCCAGCGCTGTTCGATCCGCCCGCAGCCGCGCCGCCACACGCGCACCAGCCGCAGCGGGTAACGGCCGCCGTGGCGAATCCAGCGGCCCATGAAGATATGCCGACGGTCGACCGAGAACGCCGCGGTGCCCGGGTCGGCGGCGCCCATCGCGGCCTTCAGGTTGGCCGCCAGGTCCGGCCCGACCACTTCATCGGCGTCGAGACGCATGATCCAGTCCGTGCCGATGCCGGCATTGTCCAGTGCCCACTGGAACTGGTCGGCGTAATTGACCCAGGCCCTTTCGAACACCTCGGCGCCGTGTTCGCGCGCAATCGCGGCCGTCGCGTCGGTCGAGCCGGAATCGACGATGACGATCCGCGTCGCCAGGCCGTCCAGCGCACGCAGGCAGCGCGCCAGGTGGATCGCCTCGTTGCGGGTCAGAATGACGGCAGTCAGCAAACCGGGCTGCGCGTCGTCAAGGGCGGTCACCGGGCTTTCGCTCAACCGTGGGCGCCGGCCAGCCGGTGCTGGACCGACGCGGCCGCCGACAGGCGCGCGGCGCGCTGCTGCGCCAGGTACGCTTTCGCCTCCGTGATGACGTAATAGATCATCACGATCTGGAACGACACGGTGAAGCGCACCGGGGACCCGAATGGAGAGAACAGCACGCTCCATGCGAACGACAGGACCATGTACGCGTAGATAGGTCGGAGCGATCCCGGCACGAGCAACGAATAATAGATCGACACGATCGCCATCAACAGCATGTAGATCCAGAACAGGCCGCCCAGGGCGCCCCCGTCGACCCAGCTTCCGAACAGGTAGCTATGGCTGGGAATGTAGTTGCCTCTATTGAATCGCACTTCTTGTGACTTGACACCGGCCTCGATCAGGCGGTGGCGCAGCAGCTGGTTATAGTAGTTGTCCTGCGCCCAGCTGCCGTGGCCAAGGAAGGGTGAATCCTTGATCGCGATCAGCGACACGTAAAGCTCGGTCCGGCCGCCCAGGATGATGTTGCCGTTGCCGCTAACCTCCTGCAGGCGGTATTTGGTTTGCGCCTCGGCACCCAGCGTCCCGTTGTCGGCGAGCTCTGAGTAGACCCAGATCGGCCCCTGCGTGGCCACCAGTGCCGCCATGAACCCGACCACGAAGGTCGAGGGCCGGATGGTGCGGCGCAGCGCCGGATTGCGGGCCAGGATGACATAAAGCTGGCACAGCGCGGCCGCGGCGATCACGTTGCCGAAATTGGAACGCGCCTGCACGGCCAGCTGGAAAGCCGCGACCGCGGCCAGCACGATCGGTGCGAAGCGGGTCAACCTGCGCGTACCCGGGATCGCGCCCGAAACCAGCACGGCCGACGCGACGATCATCGCCTCTCCCAGCCCGAACCGCCAGCGCACCCCTTCCGCGCCAAAGGCGGTGTCGGCGGCCGGCACCGCGGCGTAAGCGGCCAGCGCCATGCCCGCGGCATAGGCTGCCAGGTACGATCGGCGGATCGGCAGGAACAGCCACATCGCCGCCAGGGTGGCTATGAAAAAGACGATCTTGGCCCAGCCGCGCCCGAAATCCTCGAACGCAGAACCGCGCCAAATGTCGGTGAAAATCTGCCCGAGCAGCCACAGCAGGCCGAGGAAGAACACCCAGCGTATCTGCTGCAGCCGCGCCACCGAACCCGGACGCATGACAAGCAGGAGCAGAATGCCCACGCTCATCGCGTCCTGCAAATAGACGGTCCCGACAATCTGAAGCTCTACGATGCGTCCGAGCGGCCACAGCAGCGCCACCACGATCCACGGATCGAGCGAGACCTGGAACCGGTCAGGCTCGGCAAGCGTTACTTCGGTTTGGCTCACCAGCGACATCGTGCCGCAATGCGTCAAAGGGCCGGTCTTTGCAATGGAGGCGATTCGCCTCCGGCGAGGCCGGGAACGTTTCGAATTACGGTTAACTTATTGTGCTTGCAGGGTGAGAAAGAGCGCCAAATAGTGCGCAATCCTTGGTTGACTTGATACTTCGCAACTGCAATATAAGTGTTGTCCCTAGGAAAATTGGAGCGAATCGCTGTGAAGAAAGTCATATCGGCCGTTGTAGCGTCGACACTTGCCCTCGCCAGCGTTTCGGCTCAGGCCGCGACCCGCCCCGAAGCCGCGCGCTTCTCGCAGCCGGTCGCTGCCGGCCAGTCCGATCAGTTGGGCGGCGGCATGCTTTGGATCTGGATCGCGCTGTTCGCCGCGCTTGCCGCGATCATCCAGATCGCCAAGAGCAACAGCCCCGACTGATCTCGATTTTTCCGGGAACGTTGAAAGCTCGCTTCGGCGGGCTTTTTTCGTGTCCGGCGGCCGCGTCGTCAGTAGGCGTTGCGGTGGAGCAGGACCGTCGCGGTGCGCAGGATGATGCCGATGTCGCGCTTGAGCGACCAGTGGGCAAGGTATTCCAGGTCTGCGCCCAACCGGTCGGTAAGGTCCGATTCCGCGTGCGTGGCGCCGCGGTGGCCGCGAACCTGCGCCAGCCCGGTCAAGCCGGGCTTGCAGGCGTGGCGCATCCAGTACCGCTCGTCAACTTCCCAGAACAGCTTGTCGGCCGCGGTTGAGCCCGTGGCGTGCGGACGCGGCCCGACGATACTCATGCTGCCGCCCAGGACGTTGAACAGCTGCGGCAGTTCGTCGATGCTCGTGCGCCGGATCAGGCGCCCGATCCGCGTCACCCGGTCATCGTCGCGCGCGGCAGAACGCCGCCCGGAATGATCGGATTGCACGGCCCGCATACTGCGAAACTTGAAGACATCGAAAAAGCGGTTGCCACGTCCGACCCGGCGCTGGACGAACAACACCGGGCGCCCGTCCTCGATCAGGATGGCGGCCGCCGTCGCGAGGAGCAACGGCGACAGCACAATCAGCGCCCCGCCCGCAAAGGCGATGTCGAACAGCCGCTTGGTCGTCCGCGCCCGCATGCCCAGGGGTCCGACCGACACGCGCAGCAGGCCTGCCCCCTCGACGATCCGGGCGCCTTGCGCACCAAGCGCGACCACGACGGGATCGACGACCTCGCCTTCGATATTGGCGCCCTTGAGAACGATCGACCAGGCCTGCCGCAGTTCCGCCCTGCAATCGACCATCACGCGGTCAACATGGCGCAGCAGCAGCCCGATACGGTGCAGCGCGGCCGGGTCGGCGATATTGGGAACTAGGCCGTGGGCGCTGGCGTCCACCACCGGCACGCCGGCGAAGGCGAGCCCGCTGCCGCCATGGGAAATCAGGATCTCGTTCACCACGTTGCCGCCGCAGCGCCAGTCCACGAAAGCCCGCATCTGCGCCTTCGTCCAGACCATGGCAAAAACCACGGCGAGTGATCCCGCCGACACGATAACGCGCGAGAAATAGCTGCTCGATTTCGTGTAGAAGGCGATGAACACGATCACGACCGCGGCGATAACCAGCGCCTGCAGCCCGCGCGCACAGCCGTGGAGCCAGTCGCGCAGCGTGTCGACCGAATAGGTGCCGTTGCCCAGGGCGAACGTCAGGAAGATCGGCGCAATCAGCTGCGCGACCTGCAGCCCGTTCTGCAGCCCCGGCTGGCCCTGGTAAAGGAACCCGACCGCGCCCAGGCCAGCGACCAGGACGATCAGGTCAGCGACAAGCAGCGCAAGGTAGCATTGCAGCCGTCGCCGCTGGAGCGGGCGAAATTGGGGCAGACCCTCGTTAACGCTCGCGCGCGCTGTCCGGCGTTTTCGCGGCGCTGCGGCGCTTTGGGCTAAAGTGGTCGGCACCGCGCAATCCCCCTGGGTCCGCTTGCGACTGTGTCGCGCCCGGCGTGCAAGGTCAAACGCCTAGCGTGCGGTGCAGCAAAAAGGCCCCGGAGGTGGTGAGCGGCGCAGTCCTCGCCTAACGTGTCTTTGCACGTCTAATTCCCAGGAACATGGGAAAGTGGTGGGAAGCGATCGCGATTTGCCCGATACCAGGCAGCATGGCCGAGCAAAAACCGCCTAAATC
This sequence comes from Parablastomonas sp. CN1-191, assembly GCF_049354825.1. GTDB lineage: Bacteria > Pseudomonadota > Alphaproteobacteria > Sphingomonadales > Sphingomonadaceae > Novosphingobium. Next base: position 1,629,979 of record NZ_CP186480.1, read on the forward strand.
CGAGGGTGAAATCACTGGTTTCCCATACGCGACATTGTGGGAAGAGTTTGGAGCGATTTGGCAGACGCTTGGCGCGCGAGAGGGCGTCGAGGGAAGCTACGAAAAGCTGCTCGCAGAGTGTGGGTCCAAAGGCCGGGACCTTCCCGCGGGTCCGTCCCGGCATGACATTGCTGATCTCGTCGAGCATACACCCGCTGCGCCGGCAAAGCGCGATGAACTCATCGACAAGCTCTACAGAATCGCCGCAGCCTACCTAATCCCGACCCTAAAGATCCAACTCGGCCGAGGCGCAGCTGATACACAGACGCGTCTCAATCAGATATCGACCAGTGCATCGAAGCTGGCCGCGCTACTGGCCGAGCCTGAATACGATCTCGAAGTGCTCCTCGATTTTGTCCGACTGGGTTCAGTGAACGCCGAAGCGGGCAGGTTATTCAATTTCCGAGACCTCATCGCGGAGCTTGAGGAGCTCTCTGAAAGTGCTCGGGTGAGTGCTCGAGAGGTGCCCCGCATGTCTCGCGGATCGACCACCGACCTTCTGCGGATACGGTTGATGGAGGCGGCGACCGCAGCGATTGGCGATGCGTTTCCGGGCATCGAAATTGAGGTCAAGCAGTCGGATACCGAACGGCGAAACCCGCGCCCGGCCTCTGTAACCGGGGAACTCCTGTTCCGATATCTCGGTCTTGTGGACCCCAAGATGCGCGACAGAGCCAAAGTGCGCCTGTTCCTCGAGTTCAGTCGATCCTGGGTGTCTGTGTCCCCTGCGGACATCGACAGGGACCTGCCTTCGAAGGAATACCTCAGACGCCACACCGGGCGCCGGAAGCTCGTTCTCGAGTCCGACCTGCCGTCTAAATCGCCGAAGAAGATTATTTAGCAGCATCCTCATCGCTTCCCATAACCGCCATTGGGCTGCTTCCCAGAAACTACGGAAGCGAACCAATGGTCAAAGGTCCCCAGCAGAGAGCGTTAGAGGTCGTAAACCGGCATCCCGACATTCTCGTTCCCTACGCGAACAACGCCCGCGAGCACTCGCAAGGCCAACTTAAGAAGCTGGTCGCCAGCGTTCGCGAGTTCGGGTTTACCAACCCGATCCTGATCGACGAGCAGATGCGTGTGCTCGCAGGGCACGGCCGGCTGACGGCCGCGAAGTATCTCGGAATGACGTCGGTGCCGACCATCATCCTGGCCGGAATGACCGATGCGCAGTGGCGCGCCTATGTCCTCGCCGACAACGCCATCGCGGCCAAGGCGGGCTGGTCGAAGGCCATGCTCACGACCGAGTTCCGTGGTCTCATCGACATGGGCTACGATGTCGAGCTGACCGGGTTCGACACGCTTGAGATCGACACTCTGATTTCGTTCGACGACGGCGAACCGCAGGCAGACAGAGTCGAGCTGCTCGATAAGCGGGCCCCGGCGATTTGCCGGGTTGGAGACTTGTGGAGCGTCGGGCGGCACCGCCTCTTCGTCGGCGATGCACGGGCGCTGGAATCCTATGCCCGGCTGCTCGGTGACGAGCGGGCTGAACTGATCATAGCGGATCCCCCTTATGGATGCGCGATTGCGGGCAACGTCTCGCGCAACCGCAATGCCGAGGACTTCGTCATGGGGTGCGACGGCGTCGGCCCCGAACTCGCGCACGGTCTGCTGCGCCCCGCCCTCAAATGCATGCGCGTCTACGCTCGGCCCGGCGCGATTGCTTTCATCTTCATGGATTGGCGGGGGCTGCCCGCTTTATGGGAGGCCGCGCAAGGGGTCTTCCACGAGATCAAGAATCTGATCGTATGGTCCAAAACCAACGCTTCGATGGGATTTTATAGGTCTGCTCACGAACTCATCTACGTTTTCAAGGTCAGCCCGGGCAAGCACATCAACAACTTCGGCTTGCGCCGGCATCGGTCGAACGTCTGGAGCTATCCCGGGGCTAACACCTTCCGGGCCGGTCGGAAGGAAGACCTGGATAGCCACCCGACGATCAAGAACAAAGCCATGATTGCTGATGCAATCCTGGATGTCTCGAAACCAGGAGGGATCGTTCTGGACAGCTTCGCAGGATCCGGAACCACATTGGTCGCCGCGCATCTGACCAATCGCCGTGGTTACGGGATCGAACTGGACGAAAAGTATGCCGACCTGATCCTGAAGCGACTGAGCGAAGCCGCGGGCGAGGAGCCGAAGCTCGAAGACGGCAGGTCGCTTGCGGACGTCGCTGCCGAACGCTCGGGGACGCCGAAATGAGCGACGATCGTGAGAAGGCTGAAGCCGCTCGCGCCGGCCGCCGCAAAGACGGCCTGCCCTTCAAGGAGGGCAACACCCGCGAGGACGGCAGCTACGCTGTCGGTAAATACCGCACTCCCGAGAGCGGCAAGTTTGCAGTTGGCGACGGCCGAAAGCGCGGGCGCCGGGCCAAAGGCGTGCGCAACGTGGACTCCGATTTTGAGGAGGAGTTCAACCGCCGTGTCACCGTGACCGAGGGCGGAAAGAAGCGGAGCGTGTCCAAGGGCCGCGCCAGCATTATTCGACTGCTCGATAACGGGTACAGCAAGGGACAGACTGCTGCGATCATCGAGATCGACCGCCGGCACCAGCGATTGCTTGAGAAGAAGGCGGCAAGTCAGCAGCGCACCGTCGAGGCCGATGCTGCGCTTCTGGAAGCTTACATCAAGGAGATGCTGGGACAGACGAGTGCCGGCCCTCACCTGCTCGGGGATCCGGAGGAGGGTGGTGAACCATCCGCTTGCGGGGAAGCGGAGGGTACCGACGAGGAGCAAAGCGATGAGGATTGATCCGAGCGCAGCTCTGGCGGCCGCCATCCGATTGAACTTCGACCTCTTCGTGCGGGCGATGTTCCCCTACGTCACCGGCGGCCGCTACACGCATAACTGGCACATCGACGCGATGGCGCACCAGCTCGATCTGATGCGTCAGGGGCAAAACCGGCGCTTGATTATCACTATGCCGCCGCGGCACCTCAAGTCGATCGCAGTGTCGACCGCATGGGTGGCGTGGATGCTTGGGCAAGACCCCTCGCTCCGGTTCATTTGCGTAAGCTACGGCGACAAGCTTGCCGAAAAGCATGCCCGCGATTGTCTCAAGATGATGCGCGGCCGGCTCTACCAGTTGGCCTTCCCCAACGTCCGCCTGGTCAAAGGCGCCATCGGGGATTTTGAAACAACCGCAGGGGGCGGCAGGCTCTCGACGTCAGTTGAAGGTGCGATCACCGGGCGCGGAGCTCACTTCATTGTAATCGACGATCCGATGAAGGCGGCTGAAGCCTTGTCGGATAACGCGCGAGAGAAGGTGGTAGAGTGGCTCGATGGCTCTCTGATCTCGCGACTCGATGATGATGAAAGTGGTGTCGCCGCTATCGTCCTCGTCATGCAGCGCCTGCACGAAGACGATCTCGCCGGAGTCCTGCTGCGGCGCGGCGGATGGAATGAGCTGCGCCTTTCCGCCATCGCAACGCGCGAGGAGATCGTGCCGCTTACCCGCGGGCGTTTTTATCGCCGCCGCGAGGGCCATGCGTTGCACCCCCAACGGCGGTCATTGGCCTGGCTTCACGAGCAGCGGCGGGTCAACTGGTACCACTTCTCGGCCCAGCATCAGCAGGACCCGGTTCCGCGGCAGGGTAATTACGTTCAACGCGACTGGCTTCAGTTCTACGATCAGGTGCCGGACGCCGGCCTCATCGTGCAAAGCTGGGGCACAGCGTCTGAGCCCGGCGTGAAAAACGACTTCACTGTCGGAATAACGGCTCGTTACCACAAAGGGCGCTACTACGTGCTCGATGTCTACCGGAACCGCGTCGCGTTCGGCGGACTCGTTCGCACGGTGATCGAGTTGTGCCAGCGATACGAAGTGGAGCGGCTCATAATCGAGCAGGCCGGCAGCGGGATCCAGCTGATCCAGCGCTTCGAGGAGGACCTCCCGTCAGGAGTCCCCTACCCCATAAAAATAAAGCCGTTTGAATCGAAAGTAATTCGGTTTGAGGCTCAAGCCAGCCGAATCCAGGCCGGGGAACTTCTACTCCCACGAACTGCACCCTGGCTTGCCGAGTTGATCGCGGAGATCGTGGGATTTCCGAACACGCGGCACGACGACCAAGCGGATGCGCTCGCGCAGATGCTGGCCAATCCGCCGTGGAAGAACCCGACGCCCACGAATGAAGGACCAATCGCTTTCTGCGATGGGCGGTTTTCGGATGAGCCGGGTTACGAGTTCGATGCGGGCGCCTACGAAGACGATGGATGGGGACCCGATTGAAGGTGCGCCAAGTTAGACATGGGGTGACGTAGCATACGACGCAGTGGCGTGCGTCGCTCATATATCGAAGGAATAGTGTGCACACCTGCGCCTGCCTCCAGCTACGCTCGGCATACAACGGCGCACCTCAACTCAACGCTTTGCGATCGCAGTCACCTTTCCGGCGCTACCCGTAATGCTGGCATCAAATGCCACCTTGTCGCCAACCTTGACGCCTTGAAGGACCCCCGGGTCGGCAGAAAATGTCATGGTCATCGCCGGCCACGCGACCGCTGGTATAGCTTGATGGTCAAGCGTTATCGTGCCGGCGGCGATGTCGAGCTCGGTGACAACTCCGGTGCCCTTGGCCAGCTTCGTCTCTGGGCTGTTCGACGAAGTCGACATAGTTGACATCGCGGGCTCGCTGGTCGCGACCGAGGAAGATTTGTCGTCAGTTGGTGCTTTTTGACCGCACGCCGAAAGCGAAGCCGTCAAAAGGAGGGCTGCTGCCATGTTAGTGAAGGTTTTCAAATCATATCTCCTTAGTTGGGGTTGGTAAGGACTTCATCAAGGCGCTCCGCCGCCGCATGAGCAGGAAGCCGGCAGGAAGCACGAACATTGAGAGCAGCGGAGCCGTCAGCATCCCACCCACCATGGGAGCGGCGATGCGGCGCATTATTTCCGAACCTGCGCCTGATCCGATCAGGATAGGCACCAAACCGGCTACAATCACGGCAACAGTCATTGCCTTCGGCCGGACGCGCTGAAGCGCGCCGTCCGTGACGGCCGCCAAAATGTCGTCGAAAGAAGCGTCGGGGCCGGCTTTTTCAAGCGCCAGCTTCAGGTAAATGAGCATGACGACACCGAACTCGGCGGCGACACCGGCCAAGGCAAGGAAACCAACCCCCGTCGCGACAGACTGGTGATAGCCCAGGAGGTAGAGCATCCAAAGGCCTCCGGTCAGCGCGAAGGGCAGGGTCAGGATGATCAGCGCGGCTTCGTCCACCCGGCGGAAGATCACGAATAGAAGGGCGAAGATGATTGCCAGCGTTGCCGGCACGACAAGCTTGAGACGTGCGGTAGCGCGCTCCAGGTATTCGAACTGGCCAGAATAGGCGATGCTCACTCGCGGTGTGAGCTTGACCTGTTTAGCAACGGCGGCTCGCAGGTCGGCGACCACAGAGGACAGGTCGCGATCGCGCACGTCGATGTAGACCCAAATAGAAGGACGCCCGTTTTCCGTCTTTAGCATCGGCGGGCCGTCGGCTACGCGGAGGGTCGCCACCGAACCGAGCGTCAGCTGTTGGCCGGTGGGCGTCAGAATGGGCAGGTTTTCGAGCGCGGCCAAGCTGCCACGAATCTCGCGTGGATAGCGCACGTTGATCGGATAACGGGCGAGCCCTTCGACCGTTCGCCCCACATTCTCGCCGCCGATTGAGCCGCTGACGATTTCCTGGACGTCGGCGATGTTCAGCCCATAGCGTGCTGCCGCCAGGCGATCGATATCGATGTCGACATAGCGTCCGCCGGTCAGGCGTTCCGCCAACGCCGAGCTGACGCCGGGTACGCGCTTAGCGGCGCCCTCCACCTCGCGTGCGATGCGGTCGAGCTCCGCCAAATTGCCTCCCGACACTTTTACGCCGATCGGGCTTTTTATGCCGGTGGCTAACATATCGATGCGGTTGCGGATTGGAGGAACCCAGACGTTGGCGAGCCCTGGGACCCGCACAGTTCGATCGAGCTCTGCGATCACTTTCTCAGGCGTCATACCGGATCGCCACTGGTCGCGTGGCTTGAACCGGATCGTGGTCTCGAACATCTCCAGCGGCGCGGGATCGGTAGCGGTCTCGGCCCGGCCGGCCTTCCCGAATACGCTCTGCACCTCAGGCACCGACTTGATCATGCGGTCGGTTTGCTGAAGCAGCTCGGCAGCCTTGGCCGCCGAAAGTCCCGGCAGAGCCGAAGGCATGTAGAGCAAGTCTCCCTCGTTCATTGCGGGCAGGAACTCCCCGCCGAGGCGGCTGATCGGCCAGGCTGCTGTCAGGAACACGGTGCCGGCAATTAGCAGGGTAGTCTTGGGACGCTTCAGCACCCAACCAATCGCGGGCCGGTAGAGCGCGGTCAGCGCTAGGTTGACGGGGTTATCGCGCTCCGCTGGAATGCGTCCCCGGATAAGGGCGCCCATAAGCACCGGGACAAGTGTCACCGATAGTAGGGCCGCTGCGGCCATCGTGTACGTTTTAGTGAAGGCGAGCGGTCCGAACAGGCGTCCCTCCTGCGCTTGCAACGTGAAGACCGGCACGAACGACAGGGTGATGATCACCAAGCTGAAGAACAGCGCCGGCCCCACTTCGGCCGCTGCTTCGCCGATAACGCGCCACCGCTCCGGGCCATCCAGTTCTTGATCGGGATGTTTCTCGTGCCAGTGTTCTATCGCCTTGTGGGCGTTTTCAATCATCACGATCGCGGCATCGACCATCGCACCGATGGCGATGGCAATGCCGCCGAGAGACATGATGTTAGCGTTGATGCCCTGGAATCGCATGACTACGAACGCAGCCACGACGCCCAGAGGAAGCGTGATGACCGCCACCAGAGCGGAACGCACATGCCAAAGAAACAATGCGCACACGAGCGCGACGACGACGAACTCCTCGAACAGCTTGCCGGTGAGGTTTTCAATTGCCTGGTCGATCAGACTTGAGCGGTCGTACACCGGCACCACAGCAACGCCTGGCGGCAAGCTTCTTCGCAGTTCCACCAGTTTCGTCTCGACCGCCTTGATCGCGGATCGCGCATCGACACCCGACCGCAAGATAACCACGCCGCCCGCGACCTCGCCATCGCCGTCAAGATCGGCAATGCCGCGGCGCATCTCGGGGCCGATCTGGACCGTGGCAACGTCACCAAGCACGACCGCCACGCCGCTCTTTGCCGTGCGGATCGGGACCTGCGCAAAATCGGCAAGGCCTTTGAGATAACCGGAGGCACGTATCATATATTCCGATTCGGCCATTTCGATGACCGAGCCGCCAGCCTCCTGATTTGCGCGCTGGATCGCATCGGTTACCTCGCGCTGCGTCACCCCGTAACCGGCGAGACTGACCGGATCGAGCACGACTTGATACTGTCGTACCATACCGCCAATACTGGCCACCTCTGCCACGCCGGGAATTGTCTTCAATTCATAGCGGAGGAACCAGTCCTGCAGGCCTCGGAGCTCTGACAGGTCGTGGCCTCCGGTGCGGTCAACCAATGCGTATTCGTAGACCCAGCCGACCCCAGTTGCATCGGGCCCGATCGCCGCTTTTGCACCCTCGGGTAAGCCTTGTTGGGCCTGGTTAAGATATTCAAGGACGCGCGAGCGCGCCCAATACAAGTCAGTCCCTTCATCGAAAATCACATAGACGAAGCTGTCTCCGAAGAACGAGTAAGCTCGCACCGTCCTGGCACCCGGGACCGACAGCATGGTCGTTGCCAGCGGATAAGTGACCTGGTTCTCAACAATCTGCGGTGCCTGCCCGGGATAGGTCGTCCGGATGATGACCTGCGTGTCGGACAAATCGGGCAAGGCGTCGATCGGCGTGCTGCGAACCGCGATCAAGCCGGCGATCAACAACGCTACCGCCGCAGCAGCGACGATCAACCGGTTGGCGATCGACCAAAGAATGATACGGGCGATCACCGACCGTTGAGCTTCGATATGCGGCGTATAGTGGGCCCTTCGGGCGGTTGATCGAACGAAAAACTGACCCGGTCACCCCGTTTAAAGGCGCGCGCCGTGGCAGGAGGCGAGAGGAAGCGCATCTGCATCGCGGGCCATTTGATCGCCGGGATCGGTCCGTGACTGATGGTCACGCTTCGTGCGTCTATGGCGGTGATACTTCCCTCGGCCTGGTAGGTGGGCCTCGCCGTGGCCGGCGCCACAGGCTTGGCAGCGCCGAGCGAGCGCACTTGTGCGCCGGCTAGAGTTGTTTCTGAATCGAGGAGAAACTGGCCCGATGCGACCACTCGTTCGCCGTCACCAAGACCGGCGATAACTTCGGTCTGACCCTTACTTGTCGCCCCTATCTGTACTTCGGCCGGCTGGTATCGGCCGCCAGGCTGAGCAAGCATTACGATTGTCCGTGTTCCGGTGCGAATTACCGCTTCTTCGGGGACGAGCAGCGCAGGACGGCTCATACCGCCGAGGGCGACTTGGGCGAACATGCCCGGCCTTAGCCGGCCGCCACGGTTAATCAGTTCGATGCGTGCTGTGAGCGTTCGGCTGTCCCCTTCAACCGCCGGCAGGACGGCCGATATCCGGCCTGGAAACCGCTCGCCGGGATAGGCTGCAAGGCTCGCATTGGCCGGCTGCCCTGGCCTGACCCGACTACCCAAGGCTTCTGGAATGGCCGCGTTAAGCCATACTGTTCCCAGACCGTTGATCTCCGCCAACGTTTGGCCCGCTGCGATGCTCATTCCCGCTCGTACGCCAAGCGTCTTGATCAACCCGCCGGCAGGGGTGGTCACGGTCAACACATTCTGCGGGCGTCCCGTCCGCTCCACGGCTGCGATGGCGCCCGCCGGCATCCCGATCAAAGTCATCCGCTGCCGCGCGGCTCTGGTCAGAGCCGCATCGCCGGTTCGCCTCGCAGCCAAAAATTCAGTTTGAGCGCCGCCCCACTCGGGTACCAGAAGATCGGCTAATGGGGCCCCGGCGCCGACTACATCGCCTGGCGCCCGGGAGTAAACACGTTGGACGAAACCAGCAGCACGAGCCTGGATCACTATCGCGTCCCGCTCATTGAAGTCGATCGCCCCTGCGGCAGTAAAGCCTGTATCGAGTGTGCCAACCTTGGCGATCGCAGTGCGCAAGCCGAGGTTCTCTACCCGTGCCGGATCGATCCGCACTCCTGCCTCTGACTCGCCCTCCCCGGCGTAACGGGGGACCAGTTGCATATCCATGAAGGGCGACTTGCCTGGCTTGTCGAAGTGCTGGCTCGGCACCATCGGGTCATACCAGTAAAGGACGGCCCGTCCGCCACGGTCTTCAGTCGGCGCGTCGCGGTAGGCACCCGCTACGAAGCCGACCGCGCCGGCGACCAGAGCCGCCGCGGTTGCCGCCAAAACGAGTTGTCGCCGTTCAGCGAAAATCATCGCTCTGCCCCTCCGAACGTCAAGTTGATACGAACGGCGTCCCGCGTGACTGCGGCTTCGCGTTCGAGCACCAGCAATTGAGCTTCGACTGCCGCGATCCGCGCGGTGACAACGTCCTGGATGGAGGCGCGGCCAGCTGCATAACTGGCGACTTCCAAATCTGCTCGATCGCGCGCCAATGGCAGAAGCGTGTCGCGCGCGCGCATCCATTGGTCGTGATGCATGACGTGATCGGCAAAGCTCACTTTAAGCTCTTCGGCTATCGCTCGGCGGGCATCCTCACGCCGCGAAGCCGCGGCTTGCGAGGACGCCAGCCGGGATGCGATCACTGGATTTTGCCGGCGCCCCGGAAACAGCGGCAGACTTACGGTTACTCCAGCCGAGATCATGTCGCCGTAACGGGAAGCCCGTTTTTCGTAGGCAACGTCAAACATCCAGTCCGGACGTTTGTCGGCTTCGGCCAGGCTGACGTCCGACCGCGCCTGCTGGACGCGCGCATTTTCCAGGCCAATCTGTGGCAGGCTCGGGATGCCTTGCTCAAGTGCTTGTGGATCGAGGGTTGGAGATGGGAGCGGACCGACAGCCGCCGGATCGGCGTCTCCGGTCCAGCGCGTCAGCCGCGCCCGGGCTTGATTGCGTTGAGCGAGAATCTCGGCGCGGGCGTCCTCTAGCTGGGCAATTGCCGTGCGTGTTTCGAGCGTCTGAGCAGGTCGCACAGTGCCCGAGGCAACCCCTGCGACCCCAGCGCCCCGATAAGCCGAGATCTTACCGATTGCGAAATCCACCGCGCTGAGCCGCTGCTGAGCCGAAGCCAGGTCGACCCACGCAACACCGGCGGCAACCTGTGCTTCGCGCAAGCTTACTTCGCGCGTAGCCCGGGCTTCCGCGATGTCCGCTGTCGCGCGCCCCACGCGTGCCAGCCGTTTGGCGGAGCTTGGAACTTCCTGGCTCAGGCTAACCCGCCCCATCGTCATGCTGTCCCCATCAAGTGAAAAGGCCGGCGGTCCCGAAATTGGAAAGTTTTCAATGCTGAGCCCGACTTTGGGGTCGGGCCATTGCCCGGCCGCGGTCGCGGCTACACGTCTCGCCTCAATCTCGAGTCGGCCGGCTTCAACGGACGCGCCGTTTGTCGCTGCGCTCGCTAACGCCTCTTCAAATCGTAGCGGCTTTGCCAGCGCGGATGCCGGCATCGCCGCGAGGATCGGTGCAAAGATAAGAAACCGCATGGAACTTTCCTCGGTTTGGGAGGCCTGGCACAGCGCGAAATAGATTGGGCTCGATGAAGCGTCGGGGGAGCGGAGGTCCGCTCCCCCGACGCCGGACTACGGCCGAGCGGGTTTATCGTAGGAAGTGCCGATCAACCCTTGATGGTTTGGGCCGCCTGCGCTTGCACACACTCAACGGCACCCACCTTCATCTTTTCGCAGCCACCATGGGCAACGTCGATACGGCGCGGTACCCACACGCGAACGGGGGCAGGTGTTCGTGGCCCTGGCGCTGAACGCCACTCATAGTGTCCCGCGCTGTCCTGGCCATTCGCAGCTAGTGCAGGGATCGGGACGGCCAAGGCAGTCGCCAGCGATAGAATCGAAATTCCAAGCTTCATCACAAATATCCTTTGAGCAAATTCAAGAGAGCCAAAGCGGCGTAGCCGAGCCATTTCACAGGCCAGGCAACCGCAATGATCGTCGTGGATTAGCGGAGGATAGTGGGAGGCTCGGGGTCAGGAGCGAAGACCGCCCCACGTAGTTTGACAGTGACCGGCCAGTAATTCGGTACGGACGCTATCGGCAACGGCCCATGATAACTGCCGAACTCGGCAACCGCGGGCAGAAAGATGCAGCCCATTGCCAACATGCACTTGAAAGTGCCGTCACAGGGCTTCGACTGCGAGCTTTCACCCTTGGACATCATCTTCATGCAGTCGTCCGACATCGTGGAGACGTTTGCCGGAGGGTGGCCATAGGGCACAGCGGACACGGCAACGCCCTGCCCCGTCAGCCCGATGATGGCTGCCAGCAATAACACGAATCTGAAACCGCGTAGGACCACCTAGCCCGTGTATCGGTGTCGCGGGACGAAAGCCAGCGGTTACGCAGCCGCAGACACTCTTCCATGCGGCGGCCTACGCCATCAGCTCCTCTACGATCAGCAGCCCAAGGAATCCAACAAAGAACATCGCGCTGATGATTGGGCTGTCGGGCTTCTCATGTGCTTCAACAAGAAGCTCTTCCGTCACCAAGTAAAGCAGCGCCATCAGCCCAAACGTAAGAAAACCGCCGATAACATGCGGTGGGAGCAGGACCACGGGCGTCGCCACGAGGACACCGGCCGGCAGCAACAGGGCCAGTCCCACCGATAGGGCAACCACCCTGAACCGTGAGGCAAGCGCTTCACCCAATTTTGCCGTAACCGTCAAACCGAGGAACAGGACTTCGAGGGTCAAGGCGATTGTCATCAGCACGCCTGCTTTTGCGCCGCCCAGGAACGCCAGTCCAAGGACCAGGCCATCCACCACAAGGTCGATGCCGATGGCCGTTATCATCCCAATCGGGCCTTTCCAGCGGCCCTCGAGCGATTTGACACCGAGCATAGTCGCGACGCCAAGCGTCCCGCCGATCAGCGTTGTCCAAACCGAGGCGTCATGTTTTACTTGGGGCAGAATCTCGGCTGCGGCGGCGCCGAACACAACGCCCGCCGCAAGGTGCTGTACCGCGCCTTCCAACGCCGGACCCGGTCTACGCCAGACCGCATAAATCGCGCCGAGCAATACCGCGAACACCGGCACGAAGGCGAAAGCCAGAATAGGCACGACGTTACTCCTCGATCAGACTACGTTGTCGAGTTCGAGCTTGAACGCGGTCAACGCGTCGCTCTCGGGTCAGGACGGCCGGGTGACCGTGTGCGCGATGCTGGCCCGTATCCTCCGCCGCGCAATTCCCCGCGAGCCTCGCGCAAAATTTGCCATCCACCGCTGATCGCCAGTGCGGCCATGACACCCGAGACCAATAGGTCTGGCCAGGCACTGCCGGTCTTGAATACCCCGAAGGCCGCGACCATCACGGCGATGTTACCGAACGCGTCGTTACGCGAGCAAATCCACACCGACCGCATGTTCGCATCGCCAGTTCGAAAGCGGAAGAGCATCAGCGCCACCCCGACATTGGTCGCGAGCGCCATGGCACCGACGATGCCCATCGTTTCCGGCCGCGGCGCCGCGCCCTGCAGAAAGGCAAGAGCGGCCATGGCAAGGACCCACAAGCCGAACGCTAGCAGCGTCAACCCTTTGATGGCCGCCGACCGCGCTCGCCAGACCAATGCCATTCCAGCGACCAGCAAGCTGATCGCGTAATTGGCGCTGTCGCCGAGAAAATCGAGTGCGTCCGCCTGCAGCGAGCGTGAGTCCGCCGATGAGCCGGCCACAAACTCAACCGCGAACATCACGAGGTTCAAGACAAGGGCGATCCAAAGCGCCCGCCGCCAGCGCGGTTCGTTCAGCGACTGCGCGCTGCCGCATGCGCTGGCGCAACAGTCGTCAGCCACGCTGGACTTCCTCCGCCCCGGCCCGTTTGCTTGCTAACCTGTGATTATACCAGGCTCCCAGCGCGACGACGGCGACGGTCGCCAGCTGCGCGCCTATCGACTCCATCGTCGGAAACAGCCCCAGGACCGGTATGCGCGGAATCTGAGATAGCGGGGCGATGTCGATCAGTCCTGCTTCCTGCAGCGCCGCCACACCTTTGCCTGCCAGAACCACCGCGAGGATGGCGATCAGCGCGGAGCTGTACTTGAAGAACTCGCTCACCGGCAGCGTGGCGCTAAACCGCAACATGGCCCAGGCGATCAATCCAAGCGCGACAATGGCGGAACCTGCGCCAGCCAGAATGACAACGCCGCCACCCTGCGTTGTCAGGGCGGCATAGAACAGGATCGTCTCGAAAACCTCGCGATAAGCCACAACGAAGGCGAGACCGAACATAAACCAGGCCGAACCGCGCGTTAAGGCCTTACCCAGTGTCTCGGTTATATAGCGCTGCCATTCGCCGGCCTGGGACTTGCCGTGCATCCAGATACCGACCGACAACAGTACCGCGGCCGCGAACAGCGAACCAAATCCTTCGGTTAGTTCGCGGCTAGCCCCGCTTACGCCGATAAAGAACGTGGCGACGGCCCAGGTGATGGCTCCCCCGATGAGGGCAGCCGCCCATCCCCCGTGAACATAACGAACCATCTCGCTGCGATCGGCCTTTCGCAAAAAGGCGATCATGGCCACGATGATGAGCAAGGCTTCCAGCCCTTCGCGCAGCAGAATGGTGAACGCCCCAATAAAGGTAGAAGCCGCGCTGGCCGCGTCGGGGGACAGCACTTCCTCGGCGTCGGTAAACAGCGTGTCGACAACGGCTACCTGCGACCTGACGGCTGCCACAGGTTCGCCGCGTCCGATGGCAGCCCGAAGGTTGCCCATTTCGGCCTCGATTCGTCCCATAAGTGTCGCATCGCGAGCGGCCAGCGCAGGTTCCACTGGCTCGAACCCATCGAGATAGGCGGACAGGGCAAGCCTTTTGGCAGTTTGCCGGTCACCCGCCTCGTAAGCTGATAGACTATCTTGCAGTTTCTGGTGCGCCAGAGCCAGTGATCCCGGCCTTGCGGCGATTACAGCTTCGGGATGAGCGCGAAGAAAGCCAATGACGCTGTCGGCCTTCTCCTGCCCGATCTGGGCCCCGAGCGAGGCGGCTGTCAAACCGGCCAGCGATGCAAGATCAGGAATGCGCTTACGCAGACCGACATCGGCCTTCCAAAGCCGTTCACCAGCATCGGTGTTCGTGAACGCAAAGCGACTTGCGTAAAAGGCGAGCGCCCAGCGGTCTTGCGATCGCAACTCGGCAAAGCTCCTCATTGCGGTGCCGTCCAGCCCTTGACCGATAACCTGGTAGAGGGCGAACGGGCTGCGCTCGCGAGCCCGCGAAACATCCCGGAAGGCCACGGGCGGCGGATCGAGCGCGGCAGCATCCGGGCCGCGCCCGTCGCCGGCCAAGCCATGGCAGCTTGCACAATTGTCCGCATAAAGCTTCGAACCGCGCGCGAGGTCCGGCAGTGTCGACGGCGCTACCGGCACGGGATAGGCCGCGAGCAGGTGGGCGCCAAGCGCGCGGGCTGCCTTGGCGACGTTGTCGGGCGCCGCCTTGTTCGCGATCATTTTACGAAACGCACCAGCCTCGGCGATCAAGCGGGGCCGCTCGGCCGTTGGGGGCAAGGCGGCAATTGTGGCTTCCACGGTCGCCGAAAATTCTGACATTTCCGCATATTCGGTGACGCTTTTGACCTGCCCGGCATTCACCGCGCCCCGGTAATCTACCGCCACGTAGTCCAGCAAACGCCACGCAGTTTGAACGTCATCGCTGCTTGCGCTGGCGTATGCCGGCGTCACAACACCGACGGTCAGCGCCAGAACAGTCAGCAGGACGGCGCGAAACCTGGCTCCCAGCGGCGGGCGATCTAGCGCGGATTTGGTTGATCTGGCAGTGTTCATCGACTCCAGATACAACCTCCAGTAACTGGAGATGCAAGTAGTTTTGCGAATCAATCGCAAGATGGAGGCGAGAATTGGCCGAGACGGCAAATCTGGCAATTGGCGATCTGGCGAGAATCACCGGAACCAAGGTCAACACAATTCGATTTTATGAGGAGAGCGGCCTGCTGCCCAAGGCAGAGCGTACGGCGGCGGGGCGGCGCATCTATCGTGCCTCCGATGGTCGGCGGTTAGCGTTTATCCGGCACAGCCGAAGTCTCGGATTCCCGCTTGATTCAGTGCGCGAATTGCTAACGCTGACCGACGATGCGGATCAATCCTGCGAAGCTGTGGACCGGATTGCGCGCGTCCATCTTGACGAGATTGACCGCAAGATCGGTGACTTGATGGCCCTGCGCGCCGAGCTCGATCGAATGATCGGGTCGTGCCAACAGGGCAAGGTAGCCGACTGCCAGATCATCGAAACCCTTGCGCCGCGGGGGAGGACGTTTTCGTGATGATGCTTTTGCTTGTTGGCCGCACGCCTGCCCTCACGCCGGGGCACTGTGAACCATCCCTTAGCCACACTGGGCTGGTATTTACTCGCCGCCGTGGGCGAGATCGCTGGTTGTTTTGCATTCTGGACCGTTCTGCGCCTGAACAAGTCTGGCGCCTGGCTTGCTCCTGGGATCCTGGCGTTGATCCTGTTCGCGGTTGCGCTGACCCGAGTGGAAAGCGAAGCCGCTGGACGGACCTTTGCCGCCTATGGCGGGATTTACATTGTCGCATCACTGTTCTGGCTGCGCTTTGTTGAAGGCGTATCTCCTGACCGCTGGGATCTGACCGGAGGCGCAATCTGCCTGGCGGGCGCGGCATTGATCATTTGGGGGCCTGGTCGCGACTGACTAACCTATAGGCGCGGTCTCACTGAATGGCCGCGACTCTGAACCCACAAGGCGGAACTCCAAGCTTCGGTAAGTATGAGCCTTGCAACCATTTCTTTATTCCACTATTCTCGAACTATCGATTCTTGACGAGTTCGGCGGGGGAGGAAAGAGAAATGAAACGCGTTGCACTAATGACCGCCCTCGCACTGATTACGGCCGCCCAACCCGCCGCCGGCAAGGCGGCATCGCCAGTCGAACTCACATTATCCGGCGAAGGCAGAGTGGAGTGCCGATTTGAAGATGCCCGCGGCAATATTGATAACCGTGTTTTTAAGCCGGTCCAGGCAAAGCCGGCCAGCTATGCGAGCGACCGACTGGATCACGCCAGTTGCGAATACCATGCCAGTCTGGGACAGCAGCTTACAATCGCGATTGTTGGAGAGGCATGGAAATGCCCCTTGCGCAGTACCGCCGAAGCCAAATGTGAGCAGGTTGTCGCGCCAAGCTCAGCCGGCTCTTTTCGATTGGCGCGTCTCGGCCAGCACTAACCGAAGCCCAGCGACCGAACGTAAATTGTTCGTCGCGACGATTCATCTAAAGACGATCTATGGAAACAAAAGCAGCAGTGGCCTCGCTTTTTGCGCTGGCACATGAATCGCGCCTCGCCGTCTTCCGTCTGCTCGTGCAGGCCGGGGCGGACGGCGTGGCGGCGGGTGAAATTGCTCGGCGTCTGGGCGTGCTGCCCAACACACTTTCGGCCAACCTCAACGTACTGTCTCACGCGGGGTTGATTGAGAGCCGCCGGGAGGGCCGGACAGTGATCTACACTGCCCGTTACGAGCAAATGGCCCAATTGCTGGAATTTCTCGTTCAGGACTGCTGCTCGGGACAGCCAGATATCTGTGCCCCGTTGGCTGATGCAGTTCTTCAAAGCAGGTGTTTGCCGGAGGGACGTGTGTGAGCAAGGTATTCAACGTTCTGTTCCTGTGCACCGGCAATTCGGCGCGCAGCATCATCGCCGAAGCCACCCTTAACCGTCTCGGCCAAGGCCGCTTCAAAGCCTACAGCGCCGGGAGCCAGCCCAAGGGCGAAGTCCACCCCGGCGCATTGCGGCTCCTTGAGCGACTTGATCTCGATACCAGCCAATTCCGTTCGAAAAGCTGGAGTGAGTTCGCTGAACCAAGCGCGCCGCAATTCGATTTCATTTTTACGGTCTGTGATAACGCTGCGAGCGAAACCTGTCCCGTTTGGCCGGGTCATCCGATTACGGCCCACTGGGGCATTCCCGACCCGGCGGCCGTAGAAGGCAGCGAGTTGGAAATAGATGCTGCGTTCAGACAAGCACACCTGCTCCTGTCCAACCGCATCAGCTTGTTGACGGCCCTGTCGGTCGACGCGCTCGACGAGGCGAGCTTGCGTTCTCGATTGAACGATATCGGCAAGACGGAGGATATAGCGAAATGAGCGTTACCATCTGGCACAATCCCGCTTGCGGCACTTCGCGCAACACGCTGGGCATCATCCGGGCGACAGGCGTGGAGCCGACTGTGATCGAATATCTGTGCACGCCCCCCGACCGGCCAACTCTGGAACGCCTGATCGCTGCGGCTGGTCTTACGCCGCGCCACCTTTTGCGGCAAAAAGGGACGCCCTTCGCAGAGCTGGGTCTGGCTGACGAGAGTCTGAGCGACGCAGCGCTGATCGATGCCATGCTTGCCCATCCTATCCTGATCAATCGCCCGCTGGTCGAGACGCCTGTCGGCGTACGCCTGTGCCGTCCGTCGGAAGTAGTGCTGGAAATACTGCCCCGGCCGCTATGCGAGGATTTCGTCAAGGAAGATGGCGAGGTCGTTCGAGCATGAGTGATTTGCTAAATGTCGAAAGCGCCTTCTTCGACGCTCCCGATGCCTTGAAGCTCGGGATGCCCTCTGAGACGACGCATCCGCCCAGAATTTTGTTGCTCTACGGTTCCCTGCGCGAACGTTCCTACAGCAAACTGCTCATCATCGAGGCTGAGCGGCTGTTGCAAAAAATGGGATGCGAAACGCGGGTCTTCGACCCGGATGGATTGCCGCTGCCAGATAACGCACCGGCCGATCACCCCAAGGTCGCCGAACTTCGCGCGCTATCGCTTTGGTCGGAGGGCCAAGTGTGGTGTTCCCCCGAACGTCACGGTGCGATTTCGGGCATCATAAAGGCGCAGATCGACTGGATACCGTTGGAACAGGCAGGAGTACGGCCGACTCAGGGTAGAACGCTTGCGGTCATGCAGGTGTCGGGCGGCAGTCAGTCGTTCAATGCCGTCAACACCCTGCGATTGCTCGGACGCTGGATGAGGATGATCACCATTCCGAACCAGTCGAGCGTGCCCAAAGCCTATACCGAGTTCGATGACGAGGGCCGAATGAAGCCCGGCCCGCTATACGACCGCGTGGTTGATGTGATGGAAGAGCTGGTCAAGTTCACGCTCCTGACCAGAGGCCGCAGCGATTACCTGACGGATCGCTATTCCGAACGTAAGACCGAGGGACGGCTGCCAGCAGGTGCCGAGCACCTTGCCGCCATAGCTAAATCGCCCGAACCCTGCCGATGACGGTTCCCCTGCCGCGCCGCCTCATGGCCGAAGGCATCGGATCGGCAATGCTGTTCGCGACGGTCATCGGGTCTGGCATAATGGCTGAGCGGCTGGCGGGCGGAAATGTCGCGATTGCCTTGCTGGGAAACACGATGGCGACCGGGGCGATCCTGTTCGTTCTTATCACCATGCTGGGGCCGGTTTCAGGCGCTCATCTTAATCCGGCAGTTAGCGCTGTTGCGGCGTGGCGCGGCGACTTGAGAGGACGCGACGCTCTGCTCTACGTCCTGACGCAGATCACGTGCGGCATCCTGGGCGTCTGGTTGGCGCACCTGATGTTCGGCGTGCCCATCGTGCAATTTTCCACACACTCGCGGACCGGCTTTGGTCAATGGACCGGCGAAGCGGTGGCAACGTTCGGCTTGATTCTGACCATTATCGGTACAGTCCGGCATCGTCCTGATTGGGTGCCGGCAAGCGTCGCCCTCTATATTACTGCCGCCTTTTGGTTCACGTCGTCGACCAGCTTCGCCAACCCAGCGATTACGATTGCGCGGAGCCTCTCGGACAGTTTTGCCGGTATCAGCCCCGGAGACATTGTACCGTTTATTCTGGCTCAGACGGCTGGCGCTTTCACCGGTGCATTAACCGGGACTGCTCTTTTTGGCGTCAATAGCGCAGCTCAATCGTCCCCTCGAGCGTGAGGACTTTCACAACGAGGTCATCCATGACATCCCATAAACCAAAGCTGCGGCCGCGCGGCGGGGTAGAGATCACGACTGCACTGATCAGAACAGCAGCGGACGAGCGTAGAATCACAACCTGCGCCTGCCGTCACGCTTTGCGTGGTTTGAACCAACGATGGTAAAGTCGCTTTGGCCGCCCATAACGATCACTTGGTCGCGAAACCGCTCCGGTACCTGCCGTTGGAGCGGCCCCCGTGCTGCGTTCGGCGGGCTAAGTACAACCTTCCCGAACCCGTAATTGCGCCTGCGAAATGCTCCTTGACCTTGTCACGATGTCAGGCCCGAATAAGCCTGCTTCATCGAAGCCTCAGGAGTCGACCCATGAGCGAGAGCGAAACAAAAAGCTGCTGCTGCAGCCAAGCAGAGGGCGATGCTTCGGACACGGTGATCGACCCCGTCTGCGGCATGAAGGTCGATCCTGCTGAGACACAGCATCACGGTGTAGTCGCCGGGATTGAATATCATTTCTGCAGCGCAGGATGCCGAACCAAGTTCCTAGCCGATCCTGATCGGTATCTTCGCCCCGTGAGCGAAGCCGTTATCGCGCCAGTGGCTGAAGGCACGATTTGGACCTGCCCGATGCACCCTGAAATCCGCCGCGACGCGCCAGGTAGTTGCCCTATTTGCGGTATGGCACTCGAGCCCCTCGAACCGAGCCTGGAGGAGGGCCCGAACCTTGAACTGATCGACTTCACCAGGCGGCTTTGGGTCAGCGCAGTATTGGCCGTGCCTCTTGTCGTTTTAACAATGGGCGCCGAACTTTTCGGCTGGCAGCTTTTGCCGATGCGCGTGTCCATGTGGGTGCAGCTTGCGCTCGCGACTCCGGTGATTTTGTGGGCAGCCAAGCCTTTCTTCGAACGTGGGTGGGAGTCGGTCAGGACCCGTAAGCTCAACATGTTCACTCTGATCAGCATCGGGATCGGGATCGCTTACGGATACAGCGTGGTGGCGACCATCGCTCCCAACATTTTCCCCCGATCGCTCAGGACAATGGGCGGCGCGGTGCCTGTATATTTCGAAGTCGCAGCGGTGATCACCGCCCTGATCTTCGTCGGGCAGGTGCTGGAAATCCGTGCCCGGACAGCGACCGGTAAAGCGATCCGCGCGCTGTTGGGCCTGGCGGCGAAGACTGCCCGGCGGGTTCGGAACGGCGTCGACGAGGATGTGCCGATCGAGCATGTGCACGTGGGCGACGTGCTTCGCATTCGGCCGGGCGGAAAGGTGCCCGTCGATGGAGTGGTGACCGAAGGCCGCAGCTCGGTGGACGAAGCAATGATCTCGGGCGAGCCAGTCCCCGTTGAGAAGGCGCCCGGGGACCAGCTAACCGGAGCGACCGTCAACGGCACCGGGTCGTTGCTGATGCGCGCCGAGCGCGTCGGCCGCGACACCATGCTGTCCCAGATTGTTCGGATGGTGGCCGATGCGCAGCGGTCCCGTGCACCGATCCAAGCTCTCGCCGACAAGGTTTCGGCCTTGTTTGTGCCAGCGGTGATTGCAGCGTCGGTCGCGACTTTCATTGTCTGGTCGCTCGTCGGGCCAGAGCCGCGACTGGCGCATGCCCTCGTCAATGCGATTGCGGTGCTCATCATCGCGTGCCCTTGCGCGTTAGGACTGGCCACTCCCATGTCCATTATGGTGGGCACCGGGCGCGGTGCCGGTGCTGGCGTTTTGATCAAGAACGCTCAGGCGCTTGAGCTCATGGAGAAAATCGACACGCTGGTTATCGACAAGACGGGCACCCTCACGCTTGGCAAGCCGCGGCTGATCGAAGTCGTTCCCCACGCTGATTTCGCGGAGGATGAGGTGTTGCTGCTCGCAGCGTCGCTCGAGAGGGGCAGTGAGCACCCTCTCGCCGCCGCGATCGTAGACGGCGCGTCCGAGCGCGGGCTCAGCTTGAAGGAAACCACCAACTTTGCCTCCTACACGGGCAAGGGCGTGAGCGGAACGGTTGGTATGCGAGCCGTCGCGATGGGTAACAAGGCAATGCTCGCCGAACTTAGCATCGATACAACTGCCCTCGACGTTCAGGCCACCGCGTTTCGGAGCGAGGGTCAGGGCGTCATGTTTGTTGCCATCGATCAGAAACTGGCAGGCCTGCTCGTTGTCGCAGACCCGATAAAGGAAAGTGCCTCGGGTGCCGTCAAGGATCTGCGCGCAAGTGGCATGAAGGTCATTATGATGACCGGTGACAATTGGCAGACGGCTGAAGCTGTCGCTCGGCGTGTAAGCGGGATCGACGAAGTGATGGCCGACGTCCTGCCTGATCAGAAGCAGGCGATGGTCGATAAGCTCAAAATGTCCGGGGCCCGCGTGGCGATGGCCGGGGACGGCATTAACGATGCTCCCGCGCTCGCCGCAGCGGATGTCGGCATTGCGATGGGCACTGGCACCGACGTCGCTATGGAAAGCGCTGCCGTCACTCTGGTAAAAGGTGACTTGGGAGGCATCGTTCGCGCCCGGCGTCTTAGCCGGGCGGTCATGCGTAACATTCGCCAGAACCTGTTCTTTTCCTTCGTGTTCAATGCGGCCGGAGTGCCAGTCGCTGCAGGTATCCTCTATCCCACTTTCGGACTTCTACTGAGCCCGATCATCGCCAGCGCTGCTATGTCGCTGAGCTCGGTCTTGGTCATCGGTAATTCTCTCAGGCTTCGGACAGTGCAATTATGAAAATCGGGGAAGCATCTTCGGCCTCTGCGATCAGTCAGCGGATGATCCGCCACTACGAGAAAATCGGATTGATCGACGCTGCCCCCCGCCGATCGTCAGGATATCGTGATTATGACGAGCGCGATGTCCATTCGCTTCGGTTCATCGCACGAGCCCGCGATCTAGGCTTCGGGATCGACGAAATAGGCCAGCTGCTGGCGCTCTGGAATGACCGCACGCGGTCGAGCAGCGACGTCAAGGCTCTCGCTTTGGCCCGCGCTGCTGAACTTCATCGCAAGACAAAGGCACTCGATGCGATGCGCCGGACCCTGGAGCGCCTTGCCGCCTCCTGCCAGGGGGATGATCGGCCGGACTGCCCCATCCTCGACGACCTCGAACTGGGCGAGACTTGATGATCGGGTTGCCATTGACGGTGCAGAGGGCCATACCCTTCGATATGAGTCTGTCCCGGTTCCTTACGATACTGGTCGCCTTTTCGCTGCTGTTCGGGCCGCCGGCGATGGAACGCGCGATGGCTGCGGTGCCGGCGTTACATCACGCCCAGATGAGCAGTGAATCTAAAGTTATGGCGAGTCACTGCCATTCCGGCCAGCACGATAAAACGCAAAAGGCGCCGTCGGAGCCGTGTTGCGCCGCGATGTGCGCGACGGCGGGGATATTGCCCGACGCTATCATTGGCGAGCAGCTGTTCATTCAGCTTGCAGCTGTTCCAGCCCTCGTGCGCGTTCATCGCGGCGTGCTGAGCGAAATCGTGACGCCACCTCCACGAACTGCGTGAAATCGACCTGTTTTTTCGATTTCACGGAGCTTAAAAATGAAGAAATATCTGATCGCGGTCGTGTTGACGATCGCCACCCCCGCCGTGGCGCACGCCCAGGCGGCTTCTGCCCCTGCTGCCAAAATGGATTGCTGCGAGAAAATGAAAGCGGCCGGCAAGGACTGCTGCGCGGACATGGCTGGAATGCACCATTCGAAGATGGACCATTCCAAGATGGGCAATGGCGCGCAGCCGGCCCCTCAGCCCAGCCCGAGCCCGACTGATCGGCACTAAGCGCTGACCAAGGACGGCGTCGCCTTAATCGGCGACGCCGCTCCCCTTGGCTATGATTGGCTGACCTTTGGCCAAGTAAGGATAAACATGACCAATTCACTCGCTCTGCAGAGGCGCGCCTTCTTGCGCGCAGCTGCCGTTGGAGGCGCTGGCGCCGCGGCACTTAGCGCGCTGCCCGCTTGGGCCCAGCCTGTATCCGCCGGCATTGTGCGACCGCTCCCCACGCTGAGCGGGCCCGACGTAGCGCTCTCCATCGGCAAGGTCGCGCTGCGTGTGGATGGCAAGGTCAGCCGAGCGATCGGCATCAACGGCACTGTCCCGGGGCCACTGATCCGGCTCAAAGAAGGCCAGCGCGTTCGCCTGCGCGTTACAAATACGCTCACCGAGGACAGCTCGATTCATTGGCACGGACTACTCGTGCCGTTTGCGATGGACGGTGTCCCGGGCGTGAGTTTCCCCGGCATCATGCCGGGCAAGACATTCGACTATGACTTTCGGGTCATTCAGTCGGGCACATACTGGTACCACAGCCACTCGGCCTATCAGGAAGAGGACGGCGTTTATGGGCCGATCGTAATCGATCCCGCCCGACCCGATCCCATCGCATATGACCGCGAGCACGTGATGGTCCTGTCAGACCACAGCTCGATGACCGGCGCGACCATCTTCAAGAAACTGAAACAGATGGGCGGCGGCTACTTCAACATGCAGCGGCTCACGCTCTCCGGTCAACTTGCGGGGCGCGATATACCCGCCAAGGAACGCCGCGAATGGGCCAGGATGCGAATGGACCCCACCGACATCGCCGATGTCACTGGCTCGGCCTACGATTACACGATCAACGGGCATGGGCCGTTCGACAACTGGACGGCGCTGGTACAGCCCGGTGAGCGGGTGCGGTTGCGGATCATCAATGCCTCCGCCCAGACCAACTTCAACGTTCGCATCCCTGGCTTGCCTATGACGATTGTCCAGGCGGATGGCCAGAATGTGAAGCCCGTTACGGTTGACGAGTTCCAGATCGGCGTGGCCGAGACGTTCGATGTGATCGTCACGCCCGGCGACCGCGCGTACAGCTTTGTCAGCGAGTCGATCGATCGCTCCGGCATGGGACGCGCTACCCTCGCGCCCCGCGAAGGCATGTTCGCACCAGTGCCGCCGCTTCGTCCGCGCCCTTTGCTCAGCATGAAGGACATGGGCATGGGCGACATGAGCGGAATGGAAGGGATGGATCATTCGGGCATGGCCACCATGGCGGGCCCGAGCACCCCCAACCCGGCGGTCGTGCGCGGCATAGACCCCTCTGCCGAGCAGAATGCCTCTCGGAACCTCTGGAAAATGACCGGATGGAAAGAGCCAACCGATCACGGGACAGTCAAGGCTGCTGTAGCGGCGGCTACCGGCGCTGAGATGAGCGGGATGCCGCAAGGTTCGATGGCGGGAATGGACCACGGGTCTATGGCGGGGGTGGATAATAGCTCGATGACCGGGATGACGGGCTCGACTCCGGCGCCCGCAGCAAGTGGGGCGGCGATGCCCGGTATGAGCCATAGCTCGCCTGGTGCCACGCCTGCCGGGAGCGGCTCAGGGGGCAGCATGGACCACGGGTCGATGAACATGCGCGATTTCAAAAACGCGCCGCAGGTCGACAACAACCCAGGCGTGCAGACAATCTCACCAATGCCGACCGATCGTACCGGCGAGCCGCCGCAAGGACTTGAGGGCATGGATCACCGCGTCCTGACCTATCGCGACCTACAGGCTCTCAAACCCAACACTGATGTCCGTGCGCCTTCGCGCCAGCTCGCAATTCACCTTACGGGCAACATGGAACGCTACATGTGGTCGTTCGACGGCGTAAAGTTGAGTGAACCGGCAGAGCCGATCCCGTTTCGACTGAATGAACGGGTGCGGGTCACGCTGATCAACGACACGATGATGCCGCACCCGATACACTTGCACGGTCACTTCTTCGAGTTGGTGACCGGACATGGCGCCTTTGCGCCACGCAAGCACACGGTGAACGTGCCGCCCGGAGGCACCGTGACGTTCGACGTAACCGCAAATGCGGCCGGTGACTGGGCCTTCCACTGTCATAACCTTTATCACATGACGGCAGGGATGATGCGTGTCGTCACCGTTCGCCCGTCGGCCGGAGACGTATCATGAGCAAGCATTGTCTCGCGCTGCTCGCGGGAGTGGCAGCGCTGGCGCTCACCTCGGCAGCTTCTGCTCAGGACCACAGCATGATGCCGGGGATGAGCATGCCGGGCATGAAGATGCCGCCCGCCAAGAAGGCTGTGACGAGGAAGCCGCCTGCAAAAAGACCCGTGCCCAAGACACCCGCCCCGGGCGTGAAGCCGACGCCGAAAAAACCGGCAGCAAAGAAACCGGTGGCTCGAAAGCCTGCGGTGAGAAAGCCCGCCGCCGGCGCAGCCACGGCGACCAAGACCGCTAATCCGCACGCCGGTCATAACATGTCGTCGATGCCTGGGATGGAAATGCCGGCAGGGCACCAGATGCCCGCGGGGCAAATGCCCCCTGACCATGACATGTCGACAATGCCACGCGCCGGTATGCCGGCCGGGCACGACATGAGCTCAATGCCTGGTATGGATATGCCCGCTGGGCACGACATGAGCACGATGGGAGACGCAGTGCCGACCGGCACTGATCTGCCTGCCGGCAGTACACCGCCGCCACCCATACCGACGGACCGCGCAGCAGACTCTGTTTACGGCCCCGACGCGATGCAGATGGGCCGTCATCACCTCGATACATTCCATGGCGGTCAAAAGTTCAGCCAAGTCATGTTCAACATCGCCGAGGCCCAGGTCAAAAAGGGTCGAGATGGGTTCCAATGGGATGCCGAGGCCTGGTATGGCGGCGACATCAACCGCTTGTGGCTTAAAAGCGAAGGCGATGGCGAGTTTGGGCGCGCGATCGAAAAGGCCGAGATCCAGGCCCTCTATAGCCACGCGATCGGCCCTTACTTCAATCTGCAGGGCGGTGTTCGCTACGACTTCAAGCCCAACCCGTCGCGCACTTACGCGACAGTAGCGATCGAGGGCCTAGCCCCGAGCTTTTTCGACGTCGAAGGCGCGCTGTTCGTGTCGAACAAGGGCGAACTGATGGCGCGCGCGGAAGGCTATTACGACCAGCGGATTACACAAAGGCTGATCCTGCAGCCGCGGGTTGAACTCAACTTCGCGGCGCAGAATTCACCCGAACTGGGAGTGGGCGCGGGCCTTATCGACGCCGAGGTGGGCCTGCGACTGCGCTATGACATTCGCCGCGAGTTCGCTCCGTATGTCGGGGTCCAGTACCGGCGATCATTCGGCAACACCCGCGATTATCAGCGCGCGGCCGGTGAAGACACTGGGGTCTTGAGCGCGGTCGCTGGCATTCGTTTTTGGTTTTGACGGGAGAGAGGGCATGAAGATCAGACTAGCAATGTTGGCCGCGGCCATCGCGGTGCAGCCGGTTGGGGCGGCGGCGCACGCGCCGGGTCCGCCGAAAGTTGCCGCGCCCACGCCTGGCAACGTGCGCGATCGCGAACTCTCCGCCGTGCGTGATGTCCTCGCTCGAAATCAAGCTGCGATCGAGCGCCTCGATGCATCCGGGACCGGGGTCCTGTTTGCGCCCGACTCGGCGATTTTCGAAACCGGAGGCAGCGAGGGCACTTATGCGAACTACCTGGCGCACCACCTCACCCCAGAACTCGCCGAGTTCAAGAGTTTCAAGTTCTCCAACTACGCAGTCGATGTCCGGTTCGAAGGCCCGCTCGCGCTTGCAAGCGAGACCTACAAGTACCGCATCGTAACCAAAGAAGGTGCGGTCGCAGAGCGCCTCGGAGTCGCGACCAGCGTCCTAAAAAAGATCGGCGGAGCATGGAAAATCCTGGTCAGCCATAACTCTGGCCGCAAGCCGACGGGAGGTTAAGATGAACGCAATAGTTGGCAACCAATTGACGAAAGCGATCTGGGTCGGTTTCGCCCTTCTGATCGCAGGGTTGATGATCGCCCCGTCACCTGCAGCAGCGCATAAGGACCACAAGCGGCAAGAGGCCGCGGCGCAACCTGCTTCTGCGTCCACTTCGAGCGGTCCCGCCGCGAGTGCCAGCGCTATGGAATCCCCGGCAGAGGCTGGTCATACGGCAATGGCTCCCATGATGGACGACATGGATATGGATCGCTCCAAGATGTCGTTTCTCGAGCGCTTGATCGCGTGGTTCGGGCGGATGCACCCGGCCATAGTCCACTTCCCAATTGCGTTCTTCCCGGCCGCGCTTTTCACCGCAGTGGTTGGACGTCGGCGCCCTTCCTTCGCCGCACCAGTCCAGTTCCTCGTGGTCACCGGCGGGATCGTTGCCCCAATCGCCGCGCTCGCGGGTTGGGTTGCGGGCATGAGCGCAGATCCCGAACCGATCTTGACCTATCATCGGTGGTTGGGGGTCGGGGTCGGCATACTGGGCGCGGGAATGGGATACTGGGCATGGCGGCGACCCTGGGAAGACCGCGGCGCAGGAATGATCCTCGCGCTCACTGTCATCACCGTCGCAGTCATCCTCCAGGGATTTCTGGGTGCGTCGATTACCCACGGCATGGAACACATGATGTTTTGACAGGAGTGAATCATGGAAAGCCACGAAAAGCATGAAGGCATGATCCCAGCCCAGATGGGCGGTCACTACAAGATGTTCGCGCTCAACCTCGCGATAAGTCTGCTCGTCATGTACCTGGCGATGTTCGCCATGATCTGGAGCATGGGCGAATTTGTCCAGAATCTGAACTTCTTCTACATGGCGCTGGTCATGTGGGCTCCGATGGCGATCGTCATGGTTCTGACGATGAAATCGATGCTGATGAACGCGCGGCTCAATATGATTCTCTGCGCCGGTTTCGCGCTCGTGCTCGTACTGAGTTTCGCTGGGATCCGCGACCAGAGCTTCGTCAACGACCGGGCCTTTCTCAAATCGATGCTTCCGCACCACTCAGGCGCGCTGACGATGTGCAATCGTGCCTCGATCAGCGATCCGGAAATCAAGGAATTGTGCTTCGGGCCGAACGGCATCGTGCGTAGCCAGGAACGCGAGATCGAACAGATGAAGCGGATTCTCAAACGCCTTTGATCTTTGGGAATCTTGGACCGGGAACACGCCAGGAAGGAAATGATTATGACCCATATGCCGACCACCGAAGTGCGCGCGTGCATCGACGCTTGCCACGCTTGCGCGACCGTCTGCCTGTCCGACGCCATCCAGCATTGCCTCGCGATGGGAGGCAAGCACACCGAGCCCGCGCACTTCAAGCTCATGCTCGATTGCGTGGACATCTGCCGGACCGCGGCCAGCTTCATGGCGCGCGGATCGGATCACCATGCACATATCTGCCGCGAATGCGCCGAGATCTGCCGCGCGTGCGCTGAAAGCTGCGAAGCGCTCGGCGACATGCGAGAATGCGTCGATGCCTGCCGTAAGTGCGCCGACAGCTGCGACAGGATGGCGGGCTAGACGGTGCCTGGCACCAACTCGCGGCGACAGTTCGTGGTCGGCTTCGCCGGTCTCGTTGCGCTATCGTCGGCAAGTTGCAGCCGGTCCGCTGACAACGACCCGATGAAGGGTGCCGCAGCCGGCCCGGCCGGGCAGTATCGGCCGCTGAAAGTCGCGGCGATGACCGTCTACCGTGACCCAGGCTGCGGCTGCTGTGAGCAGTGGGCCAAGCGCGCGCAAGACGCGGGCTTCACGGTCGCGGTGATCGACAACGACGACATGCCGGCGATCAAGCGCAAGCTTGGCGTGCCCGCCGCGCTTGGGTCATGCCACACCGCGGTGGTGGGCCAGTACGTCCTGGAAGGGCACGTTCCCTTCGACAGCGTCCTACGCTTACTGCGTGCCCGTCCGGCAGATCTTGCTGGACTGGCAGTACCAGGCATGCCCCGGGGCTCGCCAGGCATGGAAATGCCCGATGGTTCGTCTGATCCAATTGAAGTGCAGGCGTTTGACCACGCTGGACGAATATGGGCCTTTGCGAACAAATCGGCCTGATACCGAGTGGAGTTGTAGCTTTCTTGAGAAGTATTTTTGAACAAGCCGATGGAGAATGGAAATGAAGACACTTTCAATTGGGGTGGCACTGGCGAGCCTGGCGCTCGCCAGTTGTGGGTCGAGCAGCGAGCAGGCTGTTCCGGAGCCGTCCGCCACGCCGGACGCCTCTATGCAGATGAGCGGTCCGTTCGCGGATGCTGAAAGTCGCATGAGCGATGCGATGGCGGCAGCCGTCGGCACGAATGTCAGCGACACCTGGGTGCGAAAAATGATCCAGCATCATCGCGGCGCGGTGGACATGTCCAAGGTCGTTCTGGAACAAAACCCTTCGGCGGATGCTGCCAAAATGGCTCGCGACACCATCGCGAAGCAGACCGCTGAGATCGCAGATCTTCAAAAGCTAATCGCGGAAGGGACACCTGATGCCGCCACGTCGGAACCTTACCGCGCTGCCGAGAAACAGATGCATGACGCAATGATGTCCGCAAGTGGTGCCGACATTTCCGAAACGTATCTTCGAAAGATGTTTGAGCATCACAAGGGCGCGGTCGCGATATCTGACGTTGCGCTCGCGAACGGGGCGGCCGGCGCCATCCGCGCCAAAATTGAGAAGGTCCGCGCTGACCAGCAGAGCGAGTCTAAGATGGTTGAGGCCGTGCTTAATGGCGAGCCAATGGCGGATGCCAAAGCGTCGTCAGCTGCGTCTTCGGCAAAGCAGGCGTCAACACCCGCGGTAAAGCCTACCGCAGCGCCGGCCAGAACTGCGCCGAAGCCTGCGTCGAGCAAGGCCGCCGCACCAGCTGCCTCGCCAACCCCGATGGCAAGCGACATGCCAATGAACCATGACATGAGCAAAATGCACTGATGAGATGAAAAGGCGCGGCACAGAAGCCGCCGCGCCCTTTCACAACCTTTCAGAGCTTAGATGTTGCCCTGGTGACTGCGAGGGGCGAGCTGGAACCCGACTTCTGGCGTTACGTTAATCACGGTCCGCCTAACTCCACCATGGTAACGTCAGCATCGCGCCTCAATCTCGGCCATTCGCGCCCTCACTGCCGGTACCCAGGAGCGGTCGTTGACTCACGATGAGCTGATGACAGCTAGGCGCCAGCCCGGACGTTTATTGCAGCATCTGTGATACCGAAAACCAGACGTTCATTCAGCTGCCCAGCTAGTGCCGTCCGGTTGCCATACTGCAAAGCTACGGCGCGTGACCGCGCCGGGCGCCGCCGAAACGGCCAAGACGCACCTCCAAGGGCTACGTGATTCCGATTCCGTCTGCCGGCCGAATAGGGCGGATTATAATCGTTCCGGATGTGTTGAGGCCGTTCTCACCCTTGCGGTTGGTCCAGTACTCGCCGCGGAGCTCGCCGTTCGATGTGATTTCGACAAGTCCCGCTCCCGAATGCGTTCGTGTGTCGGTCGGCTCCACCGGCATTTGGTCGACCTGCGTATAAACGTAGCTGAGCTTCGGCCTCTTAGGCTTTGCCCAGCTCGGCCGCACATAATCGGTCGTGCTGCACTTCTCGGTGTCGTCAGGTACGATCTCGATCTCGATTTCGAACAGGCCAACCTTGATCGTGACATCGGCGCCGGTGACCTTCTCATCGGCGTCGGTAATTGACTCGGTCAGGGCGTCGAAGGGCGGCGCCTTTCCCTTGGCAGCCTCATAGAGGCGCTCGACCTTCGGCCAGTTCGAGCGGATCTCGGCCCGCCACTTCCCTTCTATCCACGGAAACCACCAGATGCGCCCCAATGTCGCCCAATGGACGAAGCGCAAGGCCGGGGTCCAATTGAGGAGTAGGCTGAGGCAGGTCAGGAAGGTGATGATCCGGCTCGACCACTTAAGAACGTCGGCGGGCGATCGAACCATGTCGAAACCGATTAGGACCGCGACGGGCCCGAGAACGAAGATGACCAAGATGGTCAGCATGACTGAGCGATTCAGCGCAAGGATCATGAGGCTCCCGCCCTTCCGGCCGCTGCCCTGACGAAATTACCGCGCAGGTATGCCATTTCCCTGCCCTCGCGAAACACTGCGATCCCAAAATCGCGGCTGGCGACGCCCGTGGCAAGGACCCCTGGAAGTGCCGAGCCAAACAGAGCGGCCAAGTACCGCCCCCCGAAACGCTTCGAGCGATCAATGGGCGCGCTGGGCACGATTGGGGGCGAGAAGTATTGCGCAAGGTGTATTAGGTGCAGATTCGGGCCCAGCACGTGAAAGCCGTCATGATGCTCGTGTGCCGGGTTTGAGATTTTCGCGAGCCTGTCCGCAACGTCGGCAGCGTCCCCGGGGTCACTGAAGGGGCGTAATGGAAGGATTGGCAGGCTATCAGGCCGTTCGCTGACAATTAGGCCTGTTCCGGAGAAGTCGAGGCCGGCGCGTGCATCGACATCCATGAGAAGCTTAAACAAAGCATCGGTCACTTCGAATTCCGTTAGGCTCATACTGAGTTGAGTGAAGCGCGTTGCTGGAAAGCGCAACCCTTGGCTTGGAAGTCGGTTCTCACCTCCGCTCCGCGACTGCTGCCCTCGATCTCGATCGCCGGGAAATGCAGGCTACTATTGAACGCGGAGCAAGCGGTGCGCGGGCCTGAGCACCGCAGGCGAGCTGACACTATGCCGGGTCAACCGCTAGGTCCGCGTGGACCGGGGCGAGCAAATGCGCCGATGTTCCGTCGTGAACGACGACGGTCAGGCCACCCGGCGGCGGAAGCTGCCCGACGATGATGAACAGGAAGCCCGCAAGACGGTGCCGGGATAGGCGGACCCGACTTGCCATCGTGGCGTGATCACGGCCGGAAGCCGTAGGAGAGCGTTCGGGATGCGTGTGCCAGTCTCCGACATAGTGCAGGTCGCGTCTGAACAGGGCGTCGATCTCGGCCTGCTCGCTCCGACGGTCCGGCCCGAAGAAGGTGCGCCCGCGCTTGTCCTCCGGCCTCGGGCCGGTCGCCTCGCTCACAATCATGCGAAGCCCGTCGATCCGGGCGAAGAGCTGGCCGCCAGCCTCGCGATGCCAGAAGCGAAGCTGGCGGTGCCGGTCAAAATGGTCGAGGACGTCGGCCTCGAACTGGATCACCTCGCCCGAGGCGCCGACGGGATAAAACAGCATCAGCGATCGCTCTTGCCGCAGGTGGGGCAGACGGGATTATGCCGCCAGACGCGCTCGACCAGCGTCGCCGAGGGCCGGTTCTGCGTGGCCGCTCGCCAGTTCTCGGTCCAAGCGCCGCCTGCCCGGAAAATCGCCGCCTCGCGTCCGCTGACGACCCGGTAGGTGCCACCGTCTGCGCGGCCGAGCAGGCGGTCGAGGGCCAGGTCGGCCGCGATGCTGGCGATCGCGTTGATTTGCGGTGCACCGTAGGGTTGGAAATAGTTGCCGCAGGCCGCCTCGCGCTGGAGCGTGGGAGCGGCAAATTCCACCGCCCGAAACAGCGCCTCCCCGGACGGCGAGAGGCCGCAGGCGAAACAGCCGCCGGTCCTGCCGATGAGGACCGCGTGGCCCGCAGCCGCGTGCGGCTCGGCCCATGCATAGAGGATCGTCGCGAGGTGCCCTGTTTCGAGCTGACGGGCATTGAGTTCGGCTTCGTGTGACCAGCTTCCGATGGTCGAAACCACCAGATCCGCCTGCCCGAAGATTTCGGGCCGCTCGACCGCGAGCTTCTGCCAGCCGGAAGGATGGCCGGTGGCGCGCGAATGGGGAAAGTCACGCTGGAGCCACTGGGCCAACGCCGTCGCCTTGTTCAGCCCGTTCTGACTCGCGCCGAGCGCGTGACGGCTCGTGTTTTCCAGCTCCATGCGGTCAGGATCGATGAGGTCGATTTCGGCGACGCCGGCCTGTGCCAGCAAACGCGCAATCGGCGACCCGAGCGAGCCACAGCCGACCATCACCACGCGCGAGGTGCGGAGGGTTGTGAGATCGGCATTGCCGTCACGTCCGTGAATCCACCAAGGGTCTGCGCGCCCGACGCGATGGCGCGCGAGGAGGCCGTGGCGCGCCTGCTCCAGAACGACGGCAGGCGGCGCCTTTCCCTTGCGAAACCCTTTGGTCCCTTTCGGCCCGCCGCGGCCGTGCCGCTTGCGGGGCTTGATCGTCACCGCCGCGAAGCACGGTCCGTTGTCGGCCTCGGCGCCGAGCAGGATGACCCAATCCTGCTGTTCGTGCCCGAGGAAGGCGTCCAACGTGGCAGATGCGGGCTCGCCGAGCCGCGCGGCCAAAGTACGCACGTCATCGGGTGTGTTCGGATAGTCGGAAGTAAGCAGCGGCTGGTCGAACCACAGGAGCAGCGCGGACGCGCATTCCGCATCACGCTGCAAGCCCTTGCCAGCACGGTTGGTGAGCCAGGCATTCAACGCCGCGCGATCCTCCGCGACGAAATAACCTGCTTTGGAACGCCACAGCCTGACCCGGCGCGTATCACCGCATGGATCGACCAGGCTGCGGATCAGGTCGCCTTTCGCGGTGGGGTTCCAATAAGAAAGGAACTCGCTCTGGAACTCCGCGCGATTGGTGCCCGCCATGCCTCGCTCGAGAATTTCGACGGCTCCGCCGAGCACAGCCTTCACGATGCCGATCGGCTGGCTGTGGTCGAGCTCGTCGCTATCCTCGACGATGCAGAGCCGTCCGTCCTCCTCGACATGCGGATAGCTCGGAAAGGCGGGCGGCTGGGTTAGCGCGACACTCGGTCGGCTGCGCGGAAAGCGAGCGTCAAAAACGAGGTCAAGTGTAGTCGGCTGGTCGAGTATGGCGACATTCAACCGCCATCCGCATCGTGCGCCCTTTGCCTTATAGCGTCGCAGCTCGTCTTCGGTAAGCGGGCGAGCGCCCGCGTTGGCCGCCAGCCACTTTCCGACCCTAGTTTCAGTGTCCGCTTGAGCCGCGCCAGGCGCCTCAGCCATAGCGGCTGTCGCCGCCCTTTTTGACGGCCTCGCGGGCCTCGGGCTGGTCGGCAAAATCCTTGAGGATGCCGGACTGGAGTATGGTCGGCGCGCCGATCGACGCTTCGATCACTACGAGATCTTCATCGTAGGGAAGGTAGCCGCCCAAGGCCGTCCGAAGATGCTCGATCACAGTGCCGGATTCGTTGGCCGCCAGCGCTGCGTCGATTCGTGTCGTCAAAGCGTGTGCCTTGGCGATGAAATCCGCGCGGCATTCGCCCGTCCAGCCCTCGTCGAGATATTGGTCAAAGACGACGGGGTTTGGAATGCGGCGTTCCAGCAATTCGGGGAGCCGCCTTGCCACCATCTGAAGCGCAAGATCGTCGCGATTCTCGGCGATTGCGGCCGTCGCCTCGTCGTATGCGGCCACGACACAGGCCATCAGCGCGATCGAGCTGAGTCGGCAGGCGGTCCAATTATGGTCTCGCCACCCTTTGAGATAGCGGCAGAGGCGCCGAAGCTGCTGCCCGTGCGCGTCGATCGCTCCCTGAAACCAGTCCTCGAGCTTGCGCGGGTCGGAGGGCTTCCAGCCTTCGCGGCGGTGCGCGAGCATGATCTGATCGCTCGGCAGACGCGGATAGATATGCTCGGCGAAGGAGATGTTCTCGTCGCGCATCCTCGTGTCGAATTGCATCGACGCTTCGGCTTTTTCGATCAGAACCTCGAACTCTTCGTCAGGAATGGCGTATAGCGCGAGATCGACATGCGCGTCGTCGTTGATCTCGACGCGCACGCAGGAAGGCTTGTCGGTGATGAGCGTCCATCCGTTGCGATTGCACAAGGGGCCGAGGATGCGCTCGACCGCGGTGAAGTAGCCGGCGCTCGCGACGATGGGATGGGCACCGCCGTTCTGACTCAGGAACGACACCGGCAGGAATACGCCGTCGTCGAGGTCGATCTCCTGCGGCGGGTTATGAGTGG
Source organism: Parablastomonas sp. CN1-191 (assembly GCF_049354825.1). Lineage (GTDB taxonomy): Bacteria > Pseudomonadota > Alphaproteobacteria > Sphingomonadales > Sphingomonadaceae > Novosphingobium. Next base: position 1,664,703 of record NZ_CP186480.1, read on the forward strand.
CGCGGTTGAGCGTGTGGTAGGACCAGCTCCCTTGCATCCGGAACTTCGGCCGGAGCGCCAGGTCACTGTCGGTGAGGTAAGCCGAAGCGAGGGCACGCGCTTCAAACAATTGCCCGCGATCGACATGGTCGCTCCAATCGCGCAGACCTAAACGAATCTGGTCCCGGATTTCATCTCGGGCGACCTGGAGCGCTTCCTTTTCCTTCGTGTCGACCGTCAGCCCACCCAGATAGCTGTCGTGATCGCCCGAGCTAAACAACGTCCTGTGAGCGTTTGCCCCCATGGTCATCACTCCTTGATTCGGCGCCTCGTGCCATCTTTGGACGAACATAGGCGCTCTCGGAGGTAGAACAAGGGGCGAACAGAACTTATCCCGTTGGGGGTAGCGCAAACCAGCCGCGACCACCCAGATCATAGCTGGTGCCAGCGGTCGCGCGTCGTCCCAGACGCATATCGCTCACCGGGATCGACTGGATTTTGCATCCTTGAGCGCAAAGCGGACCGTCGGTTTTCGGCCCACTTCCTGCCCTTCGGCTGGCATCGTAAGTGACGTCTGCATTTGGGCCGCTAGGCGACAGGCAGGTTCTGGCGAGCGCTGATGAATAGCAGCCATTGCGCGGTTCCATGCACGCCAGTGTCGATCCATTCCCGGTCATCCAGCGGCGCCTGATCCTTCCAGAAAGCGGACGCTCGTTCATTGCGGCTGGCGAGACAGACGATGGCTGGTCCATTGCTCGCGGCGACGCTGGTCTGTTAGGTTCGGGGCATGGCAACGCAGCAACGCACAGTCGATTACCTACTCGAACAGGCGACGGGCGCCGGCGCGGTGTCGACCAAGCCGATATTCGGCGAGTACGGCGTCTACGTCGATGGCAAGATGATCGGCTCGATCTGCGACGATCAGCTCTACGTGAAGCCGACGGAATCCGGTCGCCTCCATGCCGATCCGGTATCGGAAGCGCCGCCCTATCCAGGAGCTAAGCCGCACCTGCTAATCGAGGCCGATCGCTGGGACGATGCCGAGTGGTTAGGTGACCTGCTGCGCGTCACAGCGGCAGAGCTGCCTATCGCCAAACCCCGAAAGCCGAAGCGAAGCACGTAGGCGCCCGCTCGGTATGATTATCCTACAAGGCTTGTGAGCGTCTAACTGCCGTTGAAGATCGCTCCTGGAAAGACCGCACTCGGCCATTCAGACAGCCCATCTCGCTTCCCACCTAGAGATCACCGAGTCCGCGACGCTGGTCGATCCGGCGCGTGCGATCGCCGCGCGCCAGAGTATTGCTGATCGCGGCATCGAGCTGTCGATTGACGACTACGGCACCGGTCAGTCAACGCTAGGCTATTTGAAGCGGCTGCCCGCGCGCGCGATCAAAATCGATAAAGAGCGTCATCCTCGGGCTGGAGACCAACGCGAGCGACCAGGTCATGGTGTGTTCGACGATCGATCTCGCTCACGAGCTCGGTTAAACGGTCGTGGCCGAGGGTATCGAGATCGACGCGATACTGACCGGGTTGCGGACGATTGGATGCGGTACGGGCCAAGGCTGGCACATCGGGAAGCCGGTGCCGGCCGAAACCTTGCCGCGTCGTTCGTCAACAAGCGGGCTGCGGCCTGACAATGCCGGTCCGGGATGTCCGATCTCCTAGCGCTGCAAAACCCGACGACCCGCCGCCAGATCGGCGCGACAAGATCGCGCGGCGTCGGTACTAGCGGTGCGAAAAAGCGTTCGGCATCTTCGTTTCACCAGCCAGTTGCCGATAATGTCGTGCAAGAAAGCTTGATCGCCAAGTGAGTGCCGGCATGATCAAATATCGAGGACCAGCCGGGCCGATTGAGAACCCGAGCAGCACACCATTATGCGGTCGTTGGCCGCCTGCTCGTCGGGAGTCAGCACCGAATCGCGATGATCGGGCACGCCCTCCAGCACCTTGCACTCGCAGGTGCCGCAGATGCCTTCGCTGCACGAATAGGCAATGTCGATGTCGGCCTTGATTAGGGCGTCGAGGATGCTTTGGCCATGTTCGATCCGAAGCTCGATGCCCGATTGGACGCAGACGACGCTGTAGCCGCCTTCCAGCGCCGCTTCTTCCTTGGCGGCGAAATATTCGACATGGACATGGTCGCGGGGGCGCCCGAGCTCGGTTGCGGCGGTCTCGAAAGCCTGGAGCATCGGATTGGGACCGCAGCAATAAAAGTGCGCGTCCCCGAGCGTGCCCGCGATTACCTGCTTCAGGTCGAGCATGCGCCCGCCGGGCTCCTGATCGAAATTGAAGTGTACGCGTCCGGGTTTTGAGGCCTCCAGCGCTTCCAGCCGCTCACGAAACGCGCACATGCTGCGCTGACGGCAGCTGTACCACAGCTCCCACGACCGCTGCAGGCGTTGGAGCCGCTGGATCATGCAGTACATCGGGGTGATGCCGATGCCGCCGGCGATCAGCACGACGTGGCCCGCGTCCTCGACCAGCGGGAAGTGATTGCGCGGGGCGGAGAGCGTGATGCGGTCGCCGGGCTTCACCGTATCATGGATGAGCGTCGATCCGCCGCGACTGTTAGGATCGCGATTGATCGCGACGACGTAGCGGTCGCGATCCTCCTGCGCGTTGCACAGCGAATAGCTGCGCGACATGCCGTTGGCGAGCTGCACGTCGATATGCGCTCCCGCGGTGAACGGCGGTAGCGGGCCGCCATCGGCCCGGCGGAACTCCCAGGAGCTGATCCCGTCGGCCTGGCGTTCGACGGCCGCGACCACTGCGTCGATATCTTCGATCTTGGCATTCATCACGGCCGCACCCAACGCAGCTGCGCGTTGCAGAATTCGCGCAAGCCGAAATGCGAGAGTTCGCGACCATAGCCGCTCTGCTTCACGCCGCCGATCGGCACGCGCGGATCGGAAGCCGACATGCCGTTGACGAAGACCGCGCCGGCTTCGATGCGCGGAGCCAGCCGGGCGGCCGCCTCGACATCGGCCGTCCACAGCGCCGCCGACAGGCCAAAGACGCTGTCGTTGGCGATGCGCACCGCGTCCTCGGCGCCGGCAGCGGACATGATCGCGGCGACGGGCCCGAACGTTTCCTCGGCGCAGACCGGCATGTCCGTGGTCACCCCGACGAGGACGGTGGGCGGGTAATATGTTCCCGGGCCGTCCGGGATCTCACCGCCGAGCAGCACGCGGGCGCCCATCGCGACGCTGCGGCGGACCTGATCGTCCAGCTCGGCGCGGGCGCGCACCCTCGCCATCGGGCCCATAACCGTCGCCGGATCGAGCGGATCGCCGCGGCGAATTGCGCGCGCCGCCTCGACGAACCGCGCGACAAACGCGTCCATGATCGGCGCGGCGACGATAATCCGTTTCGCGGCGATGCACACCTGACCGCAATTCTGGAAGCGCGCCTCGACCGCCGCGGCGACCGCGCGGTCGAGATCGGCGTCGGCGAGCACGATGAATGGATCGGATCCGCCTAGTTCGAGCAGCGACTTCTTGACGTGGCGCCCGGCCTCGCCCGCAAGCGACGCGCCGGCAGTCACGCCGGCGGTGACCGTAACGCCGACGATGCGCGGGTCGGCCAAGAGGCCGGCGATCAGCGCGCGGTCGGCATGGACGACGCCGAACAGTCCCGGCGGGAAGTCCGCCGCTTCGAAGCATTCGGCCAGCGCCCAGGCGCTGCCCTGAACATTGTCCGCATGCTTGAGCAGGAAGCCGTTGCCCGCGCACACGATGGGCACGGCGGCACGCAGCACCTGCCAGAGCGGGAAGTTCCACGGCATCACGGCGAGTACCACGCCGAGCGGAAGATAGCTGACCACGGCCTTGCCATCGCCGTCGACATCGGGTGTTTCATCGGCGAGCAGATCGGCCAGATTGTCGGCATACCAACGCGCCAGCCGGGCGCATTTGTCGACCTCCGCGCCCGCCGCCCTGATGGGCTTGCCCATTTCGAGCGTGATCAGCCGGGCCAGTGCCTCGCGACGCAGCGCCAGCACGTCGGCAAGGCGGCGGAAGGCGTCGGCCCGCACCTCCACGCTGGTTGTGCGCCAGCCGGCGAAGGCGGCGCTCGCCGCCGCCACGGTCCGCTCGATCGCGGGTCCGTCGAGGACGGGGTGGCATGCGATTTCCTCGCCGGTGGCGGGATTGATGGAAATGGCCTCGGTTCGCATCGGGGGTGAATCCTGAGCTTTTCAGTAGACGCTGGGAGCAGGCGGAGGCGCCGCCTGCTCGGACGCGCCGCGAAACCGCGCGGCCAGCGCCTCGGCTCCACGTGCGAGCAGGGTCACATCGGTGCCCACCGCGACGAAACCGGCGCCGAGCGCGAGATAGCGGCGCGCCGCCTGCTCGTCGGCGATCAGTATGCCCGCGGGCTTGCCCGCGGCCCGTACCGCGGCGATGCCGGCTTCGACAGCCGCCTGCACGTCGGGATGCAGGGGATCACCGAGATGGCCGAGATCGGCGGCGAGGTCCGACGGCCCGATGAAGACGCCGTCAACGCCCGCGACGCGCGCGATTGCATCGATTCCGGCAAGCGCCGCCCGACTCTCGACCTGGACGAGCAGGCAGATTTCATCGGCCGCGCGGTGCAGATAGTCGGAGGTTCGGTTCCAGCGGCTAGCGCGGCCGATCGCCGAACCGACACCGCGCACGCCATCAGGCGGATAGCGGGTGGCGCGAACCATCGCGTCGGCGGCCGCCGCACTTTCGATCATCGGCACCAACAGCGTCCGCGCGCCCAGATCGAGATATTGCTTTACCAAGACCGCATCGCCCACCGGCAGCCGGACCACCGGTTCGACCGGAAAGGCGGCCGCTGCCTGCAATTGCGCCAGCACCGATCGCAGGTCGTTGGGGGCGTGCTCGCCATCGATCAGTAGCCAGTCGAAACCGGCGCCGGCGCAGATTTCGCAGCAATAAGGGGAGGCGAGAGCTTGCCACAGCCCGATCTGGGCGCGGCCTTCCGCGATCGCCTTCTTGAAGGGATTATCCATGACCGCCCGATCCCGACCCGGTTTCAAAGGAAGTGGCAGGAGACGCGGCCGAAGCTGCCGAAATCTCCCACAATCCGACTCCCCTGCGCCTCGACAGGGCGGATGAACGAGCCCGACAGAACGATCTGGCCGGCCTCGACGCGATTTCCATGCGCCGCCAGCCGCTCGACAAGCCAGCCGAGCGAGACTAGCGGGTCGCCGAGCACGCCGGCACCGAGCCCGGTCTCCTCTACCTCACCGTCGCGGGACACGACTGCGCCGACAAAGCGAAGATCCAGATCGCTGAGATCGCGCACCGGATCGCCCAGGACGATGCCGCCGTTGGCCGCGTTGTCCGCAATGGTATCGCAGACGGTGCGGGGCCGGCAGGTATGCGGACTCCGGCGGGTGATGCGCGTGTCGAGAATCTCGAGCGCGGGGGCGACGTAATCGGTCGCGGCGAGGATCGTCTCGGCCGAAGCGCGGGCGGGATCGATCGTCTCCTTCATGACGAACGCGATCTCCGCCTCGACCCGCGGCTCGATGAACCGCCCGGCCGGAATCTCGGCGCCATTCGCGAATGCCATGCTGCCCAGCAGCACGCCCGAATCGGGAATCTCGATCGCGAGCGCGGCCTGCATCGCCTTGGAGGTGAGGCCGATCTTCCAGCCGATAATCGGGTCGCCGGCCGCCTGCTTTGTACGCACCCAAGCTGCCTGAATGGCATAGGCATCGTCCATAGTCATGCCGGGATAGGTGTCGCTGAGCAGTGGGATCTGGCTCCGGTCCCTCTCGGCCGTCGCCAGCGCGCCTGCCGCGTCCGCGATCGCCGCTTCGTCGAGCGTGACACCGCCGAAATCGTGGATACGGCGCGCCTGGGCCATCAGCCCGCGACCACGGTGCGATTGGTGGCGAAGCCTTCCTCCGCACCCAGCAGCGCCGGCGGTTCCTTCAGGCTTTCCTGCCACAGCAGCGATTCCATCGCGATGTTGAGCGGCTGATCCTGGATCGTGAGTTCATAGACCGGCTCGTCATAGCTGGCATGGTTGTGGATCGCCCAGCCGGGCGCCGACAGCATCAGATCGCCGGCCTTCCACTCATAGGTCTTGCCCTCGACGGTCGAGCGGCCCGAGCCAGAGAAATAATAGTTCACCGCCGCCGACGAATGGCGGTGCGGACGATCGACAATCTTGGGCGGGCGCACGGTCATCGTCGCGAAGAAGTTCGGCGTCGTGCCGTTAGTGCGGCCGGTCATCGGATTGTAGAGGAGATAGAGGCGGCGGCCGATATAGTCCTTGCCCAGCGCCTCCAGCTTGTCGAGATGCTCCTTCACCTGCGCCCAGGGCCAATAGAGCGCCGGGCTGGTGATCGAGGGCGGGTTGATCAGCCGCTCATATGGCATCAGCCAGGCGCCGTCCTCGGTAAGCTGGAAGGTGCCATAAGGGCTGGTACGGCGGCTGTCCTCGGCCTCGCCCGCGCTGTCCTCCTCGCGGTCGATCGACTTGAGCAAGGGCTGCGGGTTTTCCTCGACGACATGGATGTTGAGCATGTCGAGTAGCGCGCCATTCGAATAGGTAAGCCGTGCATAGATTTCATCGCCGGTGTTCTTGTGGCGATAGATCCGCATCGACGGCGTGTTCCACACGTCGTGCAGCGCGGTGGTGCGGCGCTGGCCGCTGATCTCGGTCTCGCCGCTGCCGCGGATGACGAAGTTCACCTGGGTCGAATTCTGGCGGAAGGTGGCGGTCTCTTCCCCCGGCAGCAGCACGTCCAGCGCCACCTCGATGCCCGGCGCCAGCCCGTTCGAGCGGCGATTCATCGGATGGCGGAAATAGGAACGGCGGCGGCCGTTCGCCGGCGTGGGAAGCGCGGCGAGGCGCTGGATCTCGGCATCGATCGTCTCCTTGGAGATGACGACCGGTTCCCAGGGCGCGTCCTTGGCCGGGATCGGGCCGGTGGCGTCGACGAAAACGCAGCTGCTCATGGCGTAAGGGTCCTTCTACTGGTCCAGCGTCAGGCGCGGCGCCTGGCGGGTGATCGAGGGGATGGGGCGGCCGAGTCCGGCATCGCGGACGCGGCGGAAGATCTCTATGCCCAGCGACAGGTCCGAAATGCCCATGCCCATCGCCTTGAAGATGGTGAGATCGGCGTCGGCGGGTCGGCGAGCGTCGCGCGCGATCAGCGCGGACAGCGGCTGTAGCCGGACCCACTGTGCCTCGTCGTCGCCAAAGGCGGTCATGAACTCCTGGCTGAGCCTGCGTACCTGGGGCACGCTGTCGGCGCCGGTCATGGTAGCCCGCTCAAGCAGTGCGGGTTCGAACTCCACCCGCTCGGGCGTGATCGCTCCGACGGCGTTCAGGTGCACGCCCCGCGCCAGCATGTCGCGCGTAAGCACCGGCGCGCGCGCGCGGGTGACCAGGGTGACGATGTCGGCCGCGTCGAGCGCCTCGTCCAGCGTATGGGTGGCGATCGCCTCGATCCCGAGCTTCTGCTCGACCTTCTCGGCAAGCGCCTCGCGGTTCGCGGCGGTGGGGCTCCACACCGTCACCCGATCGAGCCGGCGGACCGCGGCCACCGCCGCGATCTGGGCGATGCTCTGCTTGCCTGCGCCGATCATGGCGAGGCGCGACGCGTCGGGCCGTGCCATCACGTCCGTTCCGACGCCGCTGATTCCGCCGGTGCGCATCTGGCCGAGCGCGAATGCCTCGATCAGCGCGACGATCGCACCGGTGCCGGCATCGAGCAGCACCAGGAGCGGCATCGCGCCGCCTGCCGTGTGCGCCCAGGTCTTCGTGCCGACGATGTTCCAGCCCTCGAACACCGCGCCGATCGCATGCAGGGTGGAGCCGTTCCCCCAGGTCGCGTGTGTCTTCACCATGTTGGTCGCGCGGCCTGCGGCCTCCTCGCGAAGTCCGGCGCGCAGCGCGTCGATCGCCTCGGGCAACGCCATCACCGAAACGACCTCGGCCTCGGAAATCCAGATCCCCTGGGTCACGCGCCCGTCCCCTCGAAGATCGAGGGCACCGGCGGCGCCAGTTCCAGTCCGTTCACGATCATCGCGTGGGTAATGTACCGGCCGACCAGGAACATCACGGCGATCGCCTGGTCGGGCCCGATCGCGTCGATCACCGCATCGAGTTCGGCCGCGACACCCTTGCCCCGGCGCTCAACCATGGCGATCACCAGCCGCTGCACGGCACGCTCCGCGTCGGACAGCGCCACGGCATCGTCCGGCGAGACCCGTTCGACCGCGGCGATCCAATCGTCACCGAAGCCGAGCTTCTTCGACAGCCGCTCGTGCTGGTGAAGCTCGTAACGATTGCCCATCAAGGTGGCGACGGTCAGCGCGCCGGTCTCGGTCAGCCGATCGGGCAGCGCCTTCTTCAGCGCCTCGGTCATTTCCATGAACGGGGCCAAAACATCGGGCTGCGCGCCGGCGCATTGGAAGAACTCTCCCAGATAGCCGAGCCGCTCCATCCGGGCGCGGAGCACGTCCTGGACGCGCGGTGCCAAGGCATCGAATTTCAGGCGTGCGATACGATCGCTCACGGCCGCGCGGTCTCCCTGGTTGGTCGGAGTCGCACCTTCCACCGCATGGAACTTCGACGGAAATACATTATAGGACCGATCGTCATACCATAAGGATATCACGGTGGATTTGCGCCAGATGCGCTATGCGATCGCGGTCGCCGAGGAGCTGAACTTCACGCGCGCGGCGCAGCGATGCAATGTGTCCCAGCCGCCGCTCAGCCGCGCGATCCGCGAGCTGGAAGATGAGATCGGCGCGCGGCTGTTCGAGCGTGACAAGCATCATGTCGCGCTCACCCTGGCGGGCGCGGTGTTCATCGCCGACGCGCGCAAGGCGCTGGAGATGATCGACGGCGGATCGGAGCGCGCCCGCCGCACCGCACAGGGGCTGAGCGGCACGCTGGCTGTCGGCTTCGGCGGATCGACCGTCTATGCGCTGGTGCCGACACTGATGCGCCTTTTCCGCGAGACCACCCCCGAGGTGGAGATCGTATTCCACGCCATGTCGGTGCTCCACCAGATCGAGGCGCTGCGTTCGGGCGAGATCGATGTCGGCATCGTCCGGCTCCCGATCTTCGACGAACTGATCGAGACGCGGTTCGTGCACAGCGAGCCGCTCATCGTCGCGCTGCCGATCGGCCACCCGCTGCTCGCGCATAGTGGGGCTGTCGAGATCGAGGCGCTACAGGCGAGCCGGTTCGTCGCCTATCAGCCGACGCGCGGCTACAATGTCCATGCCGACCTGCACGCGCTCTGCCTGCTGGCCGGATTCGACCCGACGATCGCGCACGAGGCCCCTACGACCGAAGCGGTGATCGGCATCGTCGCGTGCGGGGAGGGCGTGGCGATCGTCCCGGCCTCGGCCGAACGGTTGCGGATGCGGGGGGTGGCCTTTCGCACGCTACAGCCGCCGGTGCGGGCGCCGCACCTGGCCGACGTCCGCTTCGGCCTTGCGTGGCGACGGAAAAAGGCGAGCGCGACGACGATGCAGTTCGTCGAAATGGTAACCGCCGCGCTTCCCGCCATGGGGACGCGCGGCGGCCATGATGCCTAAGGGCGGCCTTTCGGTGTAGCGCCGCCGCCCTGCCGGGGACCATTCGAGATGCACTCCGGAAGCACCGTCAGAAGTTGACGCGGAGCGTTGCTTTTACCTCGCGCGGCTTTTCGAGGATGCCGTCGGTGCCGCTCGTGCTGACGCGCAGGGATTGGTAGACGACCGCGTTGGCGATGTTGGTCACCGCCACGCTGAAGCGGAAGCTGTCGTCGGTAGGCGTGAACGACACCTCGCCGTTAAACAGCGAATACGGCTTCTGCGAAAAGTTGTTGGTGAAATCGTAATAGATCCGGTCACTGTGATAGAAGTTCAGCCGCGCGCCGAAACGGCCCGGCTGATATTCGTGCGACCAGTCGGCCGCGAGATTGATCGCCGTTCGCGGCGCCTGGACGATGCGGTTGCCCGACACGTCGACGATCACCGCGGTATTGCCGTTGCTGTTGGCATTGGGGGTGAACCCCTGGGCGAAGAGGAATTTCTGATATTCGCCGTGGAGGTAGGAGAACTTGCCGGTCAGGTTAAGATCGCGTGTCGGCATCACAGTGAGTTCGAGTTCGCCGCCATAGATCTGGGCATTCGCCGCGTTCTGTAGGAGCACGAGGTTGGTAATCGGATCGCGGGCGCTGACCTGAAGGTCTTTATAGTCGTAGTGGAAGACCGACAGGTTGGTGCGCAGCCAGCGCGCCGGATCCGCCTTGATGCCGCCCTCGATCGAGGTGAGGTTTTCCGGCCGGGTGGGCACGGGCGAGGTGCCGACGCCGTTGTACACCCCGCTTTTGAAGCCGGTGCCGTAGTTTACATAGATGTTGGCGCGGGGATCGAACTGCCAGCGCAACGCACCGCGATAGGTGAATTTTTCGAAGCGGGTGCGCTGCTGCGGGAACAGGGGAACGCCGTTCGACGCCTGCTCGAACTTGCGTACTTCGGTCGTGTAACGCCCGCCCGCGGTGAGGAACAATGTGCTGGTGAGCGCATAGGTGCCCTCCACGAAGCCGGCGAGCGACGAGACGCGCACGTCGGGCGACGTGGTGGTGGTCGTCAGCGTGGGTAGCGTCGGCGGCGGCACCCGCGACGGTGTCGTGGTCGGCACAACGCCGTCGAGATGGCTGGTGTAGAAATAGGCGCCGGCCAGCCATTGCAGCGGACCGGAATTGCGCGACAGGACGCGGGCTTCCTGGCTGAAGCTGCGCTGGCGCGTGTTCACCTGGCCGAGGCCGAGGTTGATATTGGACGAATCGCGGTCCTGCTGCTGGTAGATCTCGCCATTCTGATAGGAGGTGGCTGTCTCGATCCCGACCGGGCCGAGATCGAAGCGCGATTGCAGCGTGATGCCGAACCGCTCCATGTTGAGCTCGGGCGCGTAATTGTAGGCCGCCTGCCACGGGCCGGTCGGCAGGATCACGCCCGGATAGGAGCGGGCGACCGTGTTGTTCTGGTAGATCTGGTTGACGTTGGAGCCGCCGTCGCGCTTGGCGTAATCGCCCGTGAGCACGAACTGCGCGCTGTCGCTCGGGCGGAACAGCAGCTTGCTGCGCAGCGAGAAATAGGTGTCCTCGCCGTAACCCCGGTCGCCGCTCACCAGATCGGTGACATAATCGTCGGTCCGCTTGTAGAGGCCGGCAAAGTCGATCGCGAACTTGTCGGAAAGGCCGCCGGTCACATAGCCGCGCAGATCATAATCGCCTGCACCGCGCAGCACGCCCGCCATGGCCGCGACATGGCCGTGGAAGTCGAAGCTGGGATCGGGCGTGATGATGTTGATAAGGCCACCGGTGGCATTGCGGCCGAACAGCGTGCCCTGAGGTCCGCGGAGCACCTCGACGCGCTGGATTTCGACCAGGTCGAGGTTGGTGGTCCATGGATCGGGCTGGTAAACGCCGTCGATATAGGTGGCGATACTCGACTCATCGCCGACCACACCGCCGCTGCCGACGCCGCGAATGACGGGTTGGTTCACGCCGGCGTTGCGGCTTCCGACCAGGCCAGGGACGACCTGGGTGAGCTGGCGGGTGTCGAGCACGCCGCTCGCCTGGAGCGCCTCGCCCGAAACCGCGGTGACCGTGACCGGAATCTTCTGGAGACGTTCTTCGCGGCGAGTCGCGGTCACCACGATGTCGGCGATGCCGCCCTCATTCGTTTGAGCGGCAGCGGCGGGCGCGGCCGGATCCCCGGTTTCGGTGGCCGAGGTGGCGGGGCTTGCCGATGGATCGGCAACGGGTGGCACCGTTTGCGCCATCGCGGGCATGCTGATCGACCCGCACAGGACCGCGACGGACATCAACGCCTTCATATCACCTCCCAACGATATTTTCTCACTATTGTGAACATGTCCATATATACAGAAAACGGACGTGTCCATAAAGAAAGAGAGGCGATTTCTTGGAATGCCGCTGGAACTGGTCCTATGCCGAGGGCTGCCTGTCGCCCCCAAGTGTCGTTGAGGAGCTAGGCTGAACCTTGTCCGCGCTGCCCTCAGACATGATAGGCACGCCCCTACCCTGGTCGTGACAGCCAACCGACGGTGGAACCATTAATGGGAGATAGTCAGCGGGCGGGTTTGCGAGCCGTGCCGCGCTTATTCCCGGAAGCCGAGCGGCGGAACGCCGGCGAGCCCCCAGACGTCTCCCTTGTGCTCCGGCCCCCAGATCCGTGTCTCGACCGGCGCGTCGGCGTCGAACAGCTCCATCTCGCCGTAATATTCGATATAGTTGCCGGCGGGATCGGTATAATAGCTGAACACGTTGTTCCCGGGGCCATGGCGCCCCACGCCCCATGCGCACTCGACCTCCAGCCCGCGCAGCCGGGCGAAATTGCGCATGACGTTGTCGAGCGACCCCACGTCGAAGGCGATGTGCTGGAGACCGGTCTTCCCCTTGGTGCTCTTCATCAGCGCAAGCGAATGGTGATCGGCATTGCAGCGCAAGAACGACATTCCGGCATTGGTGCGATCGGTGATTGCGAAGCCGAGGAGTGTGTAGAAGCGCTCGGCCGCTTCCTGCGCGGGCGTCCACAGGACGATGTGCCCGATGCGATGCGGGGCGAGGGGGAGGGCGTCGACTGCGGTGACGGTCCCCGGCCGCGGCACGACGAGCCAGACTTCGCGGCCATCCGGGTCCAGGGCCACGGCGGCGGCCGCATCGGCACGGAACATCGCTTCATCCGCGATGCGCTTGAACGAAAATCCCGCCGCTTCGAGGCGCGAGGTGATCGCATCCAGATCGTCGGGCGAGGCCACGGCGAACGCAAGATGCGCGATCTGCGAAGGGCCCTCGACGAGCAGCACGTCGTCATGGTCCTCCGCCGAACTGCGAAAGGCTTCGAATGCGCCGTCGCGCCCCTGATCGCTCAGCAGCCAGACATCGCGATAGAAGCGTTGCGCGGCGGGCAGATCGGGCACGCGGAGCGCCAAGCGGTGGATTCCCTGAATGCGCCGTTCACGCTCCTGCGCCGCCATGCCGCCTCTCCCGGATGCTCTCTATACCCGCCGCGTTCCGGCGGACCGGCACGCGGCGAACTAGGCCACGCCGCGATCACCTCTGTGCATTGCGACGGGCTGCGTATGCCGCGCCTTAATCGAATTACAGGTACATGTCCAGTTTTCATACGCTCAAAAATGGATATGTTCATCTTTTGAGGGGCATAGAGAGGCATATTTCTCCAATGAGAGGCGGCGACGAACGGCGCTAGCTTTGCCGCGCACCCACCGGTGTGCGCTTTCGCGGCGATGGCGCCGGGCCGGCACTGGCGTTCGTGCGCTCAGCGGCGCTCCGCGACGACACGAGGGCACGCGCGGGGCGCGGCGACAGGCCGACAATCTGGAGCCGGATCAGGCGGCGCAGATAGTCGATACCTTCTTCGGCAACGGGGTCGTCGCCGCCGATCCACCAGCGCGCGGTCGCCGAAAAGATCAAAAAGAAATGCTGGGCCACGACATCGGTGGTCTCCGGGGGCCGGATTTCCCCGCGGTTGATCGCATCTTCGACGATGAACTCGAGCTGCCGGGCGATGGCGCGGCGAGTGCGCGTATATTCCTCGCCATGCATCCCGCCGGTGTAATAGTTGATCTGGAGGAAGATGCGGGCGAGCCGCGGGTTGCTGGCCCAATCGCGATAGAAGGGAGTGAAGAAGGCGAGGATCCGGTCTTCGAGCGGCACATCGCGCGACCGCGTCATATCGATCCCGATCTCCATCGTGCTGACCGTGACCTCGTTGAAGACCAGCAGGGTAAGATCGCGCTTGTCGGCCGCGTAGAGCGACAGCGTGCCCAACGCGACATGCGCCTCGCGCGCGACGTCGCGCAGCGTGGTGGCGTCGTAGCCGTGCTCGGAAAAGAGCTTTAGCGCGGCGAGCCGGATCCGCTCGCGCTTTTCCGCCTTGTTACGCTCCCGAACCCGCAAGAGTCGTGCTCCTTCATTCCATATGAAGCACTCATATCACATCTTTTCTGCGGGTTTGACCATGGGAAAGTTCGGTTCGGGCCTCCCGGTCAATTGGTCTTGTGAGCCGCGGACTCGAACGACAGCACGACGCGGCGTTCGTGGATCCGCCACACCCCGTCCGCGCCGCGCCGATAGATATCATGCGCATCCGCCAGAGCGATGGGTTCGGCGGGCGACAGCTCCGGTCCGGTCGATCGGAACAGCAGGATGAAGCAGAGGCCGCGCGCCTGATTGGGGCCGTCCTCCCAGAAGCGGAAATTGGTGCAGACGTGACGGACTCGGCGATTCTTCGCCGCCGCGCGGTCGCGGCCATAGGCGTTGATCGCATCCGGCCCTTCGCAGGCGAAATTGGGCGCCAGAAAGCGGCCGTCCAGCGTGTAGAGCTCGGCCAGATCCTCCGAGCAGTTCATGTCGAGGCGATAAGCATGCTCGACGATCAGCGCCTCGAGCTCGGCGCGCAGCGCCGCATCCTTGATGGGGACCCCGATCGTCACGATACCGCCTCCGCCGGCGCGGCGGCATGATCGCCAGACAATTCGTCCCTGAGCTGGCACCAGCGGCGCCCCGCCTCGCGCGATGCTTCGACGTAATCGGCGGGAAACACGTCATAAGGCGGGCGGATCGGGCCGGGATCGCAATAGCCCGCCTGTGCCATGCGCGTCTTTTCCATCTGGGTGTTGTAGCTGGCGAACAGCTCGGGATTGCCGAGCATGGGGGCAAGCGGCGCGTTGCTCCAGGCGATACGCTCGTCGAGATATGCCGTCCGCTCGGCGTCGCCCGCCAGGATCGCGTCGATCAGCGCGCGCGCCGGCTCGGGCCCCATGCCGGCCGCGGTCGCCCAGCAGGACCTGGTGGTGGCCGGGGAAATTGCTTGGAATTTGGCCGCGACCATGTCGCTCGGCATGAAATGGATCCTGCCGCCGGTCGCGGCTATGTTCTCGGCAAGGTTGGTCGGCTGCGACGATTTCGCCGACGTGACTGTCGGCGCCTCCTTGGCGATCCGCGCCCAGAAATCGGTGGGGAAGGAGAAGCGGAAGGCGCGCGCGTTGGCATAGACCATCACCGCTAGATCGGGAAACGCCTGCCCGACCTCGGCATAGAAGCGAACGGCCATGTCGACCGTGCAGGGCTGCCACATCGGCAGGCCGAGCAGCGTGCCGTCCGCGCCCTGGTCGCGCGCGAAGGCGAGCCGCTTATAGGCTTCGTGACCGCCCATCGCGGTCGCCCCGACGAACAGCGGGATGCGCTTGCCGACGGTATCGGCGACGGTGGCGACGAAGCTGCGATAATCCTCGTTCGAGATCGTCGCGCATTCGCCGGTGGTGCCCAGCACGATCAGGCCGTTGGCCCCGTCGTCGATCAGTGCGCGGACCAGCCGCTCGGTCTCGTCGAGCGCCACCGTGTCGGTGGCGTCGATCGCCTGCGCGCCCGCGCGCGATGGCGTCGGGATGATCGCGTAGAGTCCGTTGAAATCCTTCGCCTGCATCAAGACTTCACTCCTCAATCCCTGACCGGTACTTGGTGCGACATGCCGATCTCGCGCCCTTCGCGCGCCGATCGCAGGATCGCCTCGCTGACTTCCATGGTTGCCCGCCCCCATGCGCCGTCGTGCAGGATCGGACGCAGCCCGGCAAAAGCATCATACATCTCGTCGATGACGCCGCTCTTGTCCGGGAACACGCGCGGCGGCGCGAGCGGATGCTCGACCGCGCCGTTCCGGCCGTAATGGGTGATGCCACGCGCCGACTGGCGTAGATCGCCGTCTGGCCCACTGACGATCGTCACGCCGAAATGGGGGTGGTTCCATTCGTTGCTGGGAGGAACCGCCAAACGTCGGTCGCCCCCGAAGCCGCCCGCCGCCTTGGCCGCGACCTCCGGTCCGGTGCCGCCAATCGCGTCCAGCGCGATGCGCGAGGCTGCGTGGCGATCGGGCCGTTTGGGCTCGCCCAGCTCGCCGATCCAGTAATGAAATTCGTCGGTGTCGAAATAATCATAGCCGCTGTAGACGAGCGACGCGGCGCTGCCGTTCTCGAACTGCAAAAACGTGACATGCGCGCCCTCGGTCGGCCGGGCGGGATCGAGCGTCCACGCCATCGAGCGCACGCTGCGCACCATGCCGCCGCCGAGCAGGCGCACAACATCGACCTGATGGGGAACCTGGTTGTAGATGATGCCGCCGCCCGCATCGGTGCGCAGCTCCTCGGGGCGGCGCGGACGGTAGAGGAAGTTGCCGTAGTTCCACGAATTAATCATCGAGACCGGGCCGATCACGCCGTCGCGGATCAGCGCCCGCATCTTGAGAATGGGCGCGTCGAAGCCGTGGGTGTGGCCGACCAGCAGGTGAACGCCGTTCACCTCGGCGATGGCGATGATGTCGCCGCATTCCTCCAGCGTCAGCGCCATCGGCTTTTCGATGATGATGTGCTTGCCGGCCCGCGCCGCCAGCGCGGCGTGATCGCGGTGCATCTGATGGGGCGTGGCGATATAGACCACGTCCACCGCCGGATCGCCGCACAGCGCCTCGGCCGTGGCATAGGTGCGCGCGCCGAACTCGGCGGCGAAGGCGCGCCTCGCCTCCTCGCGGGGGTCCGCGGCAGCACTGATCGTCACGTGCGGGTGGCTGAGAAAGCTCGGCACCATCTGCCTGGCGGCACCGCCCAAGCCGATGATCCCCAGCCGCATCGCCGGCAACGCCCGATCGGTCACAGGCGGATTCCGGCGCTGGCATGGACATCGACCGCGAACAGTTCTTCCACGGCGACGCGGCGCGGGGCCAGCCCCTGTTCGTGGAGGAAGCCGCACAACGCCTCGATCGTCGGCCGGTTCGGCTCGACGCCATAGGGCCAGAAATCGTCGCCGAAGGTGTCGCGGATCGAGCGGACATACTGGCCGATCCAAGGCAGCGATATCGGCAGCGGTTCGTCGATCGTCAGGTCGGCCAGGCAGTTCGCCTTGCTCTGCTCGAACGCCTCCTGGAGGCTGACCGCGACCCAGGGATCGCGTTCCCACACGTCACGGCGGATCACGACGGTGTGCATGATCGGAAAGATGCGGGTTTTCGTGAAATAAGCGCGCTCGACGCTGGCCACGTCGGGGAAGAGATAGCCGATCCGCGGATCCCCGGCGAGCAGCGCCGGCGGCACCTGCGGTGCGATCAGCGCGTCGATCGCGCTATCCGCGAGCATGTCGTTCAGCGCGCGCTGCTCCTCATGCTCAATCGTCACGCCGTCGATCCGTACCTCGGTCAGCGGGCGGCGACCCGCGGCCTTGAGGCCGCCGGTCACCCAATGGATGTCGCCCGGCTGGACCCCATATTCGTGCATCAGCACGGCGCGCGCCCAGACGGCGGCGGTCATCGAATATTCGGGGACGCCCACGCGCCGCCCTTTCAGATCGACAGGCGCGGCGATGCCGGCGGCTGCGTTGACGTAGATCGCGCCGTGGCGGAACGTGCGTGACGGAAACACCGGGATCGCAACGAACGGCGCGTCGCCCCGCGCGACGCGTAGGATATAGGTCGAGAACGACATCTCGCCGCAGGCGAACTCGCCTCGCAGCACGCGGTTGAACGCCTGCACCGGCGACATCGGCAGGAAGTGCAGGTCGATCCCCTCGGGCACCACGGTGCCGTGGTAGAGATCGCGGACGCGGTCCGAGAGGTGGCCCGCATAGCTGAGCGAGAGCCGTCCCACGCGCCGCCTCAGAGAAAGATCGAGAGCGATTCGAGGCCGAGCACCGCGGCATCGAGGATAGCGGTGCGCTTGACGAGCCGGGATCCGCCCTGGCCGATCCGAAGCGTGTCGAACCGCTCGGCCGTGAGGATCTGCGGGTGGGACATATCGCCCCGGTGGCAGAACACCACCAGGTTGTTGCGCACCGTCACAAGCGCTGCGTCGCCGCCGTGCGGTGCGACGCGAATATTGGAGACCATGCGCCGCGTCCGCGTCGCCGGGCTTTCGGACCAGGCATAGCGCGAGCGAAGCCGCTTCACGCGCATCCCGATCGACGCATAATCCTCCTTCAGATAAAAGGCGGTGCCGCTGATCCCCGTGCCGTCCCAATTCTCACGCGCGGTGCGCACCGGCGCTTCATAATCGATCGCGAGATCGAGCAGATCGAACCATTCGGCGAAGCGGCGATCGTCGAGATATTCGGCCTCCTGCTTCAGAAACTCCTCGCAGGCGCGCTGCATGTCGATACCGCCCGACGCGGAACCGGCGGAAAGGATCGCCGCGTCAGTCATGGTCGCCGATCTCGACCGTGGTGTTGGTGATGCGCTCGTACCAGGTCTTGTGGAAGGTGCGCAGGCCGCCCTCGCCCGCATTGGTCGAGTTGGCGACGCCCGGGCCCACCCAGTCGGTCAGCGGCTTGCTGCTGCTCATGTCCCCCAATCCCATCTGATAGTTGAAGCGCACCTTGTTCAGCTCGGCGAAGACGGTGCCGGCCGTGCGGGTGACGCCCGGCCACACCGCGACATCGTCCTGCTCGAAGCTGCCCGAGGGGCTGAAGCTGCTCATCCCCACCTGATAGGCGCGGCGCTTATAGTCGGCGGATGCCTCCTTCGGCGCCAGCACCCAATTCCAGATCTCCATCTGGCCCGGCCCCTTGGGCTGCCAGACGCGCAACGTGAGGAATCCCGCCTGCGGCTTTTCCGGGCTGTCGCTCAGGCCGATATGGAGGAACGAGAAATTGGGGAACAGAGTACCGTTCTGGAGCAGCGAGCGCTTGGCCAGATCGAACTGGTCCTGGTTGAGCACGCCGGGATGGAAATGGCGGGTCACTTCCTCCGGATAGGAGATGAAGGGCGCTTCGCCGGGAAGCTGGCGAATGCTGATCGCGTGGCCGCTGCAATCGTGGATGTGGAGACCGGTTCCCTCCTTGGGTGCCCCGGCGGCGGCGCTTTCGATGATGCCCGCGTCCAGCACGGAACGGTGGGTCATCTGCGTGTGCGAGCTGTCGCCGCAGAAATTCTCCGCGCCCTGCTTCCAGTTGGCATCGACCAGCCAGCGGTGCGGCTCGCCCAGCACTTCCATCCCGCCCTCAGACAGGGCGAACTGGATGTCGAAATACCATTTATAGTCGCCAAGATATTCCTCGAATGGTACCGCGTCCGGATCGAGATTGGCGAAGATCAGCCCCATGTAATTGACCACATGAGGGGCGGCGAAGAGGCCCCACTCCTTGAGGTCGAGCGCGCCATAGCCTTGGGCGCGCACCGGCACGCCGATCAGCTCCCCGCTGTTGCGATACGCCCAGCCATGGAAGGGGCAGACGAAGCCCTTAGTATTGCCGGCCTGCACCCGGCACACCTGCGCGCCGCGGTGGCGGCAGGCGTTGAGCAGCACGCGCAACTCGTCCTTGTCGTCGCGGATCAGGATGAAGGGGTCCTCGCCGATGTTGCGGGTGACGAAATCGCCGCGCTCGGGAATTTCGGTCTCGTGTCCGATATAGACCCAGGATTTCGCGAAGATGCGCCGCAGCTCGAGGTCATAAACGTCGCGATCATGGAAGACCGCCGCAGGCAGCAGTCCCTGGCGCAGATCGTCCACCATGTCTTCGATCGAAGCGGGAACGGCTAAGGCTTGCTCGGTCACACTGTCCTCTCCATCGACGGCCTTGACGCCGGGCGTGTCATAAATGGACGCGTCACAGAGCCGACCTCAGCCGACAGCCTAGCCGCCTCACTTCTAAATGGACATGTCCATTAAATTGGCCGATGTCAAGGCGGATATGCGAGAGGATGGCCCGGCTTTCGAACCCATTCAGGCATCCGCGGCGATCGCGGACGTGGATTCGGGGCGCGAACGAGGATGACGGCGCCATGGGACGAGGACCGGATTTGAGCGACGACGACTGCATCGGCGCCGGCAATGGGCTGGCGAAATCTTCGCGTGGCACGGTCGCCAGCCTGGCAGCGACGATCTTCTTGTCCTCGCTGGGCGGCAGCGTCTCGAACGTCGGCCTGCCGACGCTGTCGAGCGCGTTCCGGATTAGCTTTCCACAGGCGCAGTGGATCGTGCTTGCCTATTTCCTGGCGGTCATCAGCCTGATCGTCAATGCCGGCCGGCTCGCGGACAGCGTGAGCCGACAGCGGTTGCTGCTCGCCGGGCTGTTGCTGTTCGGCTTGGCCTCGATCGGCGCTGGCGCGGCGTCGAGCTTCTGGTTCCTGATCGCCGCGCGGACGTTGCAGGGCATGGGCGGCGCGATCATGCTGGTGCTGGCGATCGCGCTCGTCTGCGACACGGTGTCGCCGGCGCGGCTCGGCGGCGCGCTGGGCCTGCTGGGCGCGATGTCCGGCCTGGGGACCGCCGCCGGCCCGTCGTTGGGCGGGCTGCTGATCGCAGGCTTCGGCTGGCGGGCGCTGTTCCTCGTCAACGTGCCGATCTGCATAGCGATCGCCTGGATGGTCCATCGCACGGTGCCGCGAAGGCGCCACGCCACGGCGGCGCCGTGGCGGCCGGACTGGGTCGGCACCGTCATGCTCATCGTCGCGCTGTGCGCCTATTGCTACGCGGCCACGCCCGAGAGCGGCCGCTTCGCCGCTGGAAATCTGGTCGCGCTGGCGCTCGCCATGGCGGGCGCGGCGGGGTTCGTGCTGGTCGAGCGCCGCGCCGCCGATCCGCTGCTGCGGCTGGAGATGCTCCGCGATCCGTCCCTGTGCGGCAATCTGGGCATGAGCGTGATCGGATCGACGGTCATCATGGCTACGCTGGTCGTCGGCCCGTTCTACCTGGTCGACGGGCTGAAGATGACACCCGCCCAGGCGGGGCTGGCGCTTTCGGTCGGGCCGGTCACCTCGGCGGTCGGGGGCGTACCGATCGGGCGGCTGGTCGACCGGCTCGGCATCGTCCCGATGAGCATTGCCGGGCTGGCGATCATGGCGGCGGGAGCGGCGGGGCTGGCCGTCGGCGAGGGGATCGTCGGCCTGCCGCGCTTCATCGGCTCGCTGATCGTGGTGATGGGTGGCTATGGCGTGTTTCAGATCGCAAACAATGCCGCGGTGATGGCGAAATCCTCGCCTGCGACGCGCGGCACCTTCGCCGGACTTATGAATCTGTCGCGCAATATCGGACTGGTCACCGGCGCATCGGTAATGGCGTCGATCTTTTCGGCCACCGCGCACACCATGGCTGGGCAATTCCCGGACGCGCTCGCCGCAGCGCACGGGCTGAAAACCACGTTCGCGGTCGCCGCCGGCTTGGCGGCGCTGGCCGCGGCGGTCGGGCTGTCTAGCGGCGCAATCCCGCTTTTCCGCCGCCGCGAAAACCGCCGCGGCTGACGGCAAATTCCGCCGGCATCATTCGGACAGGTTGACGCAGCCGGCTAGCGCTATAGAAATGAACACGTCCATTAATCTGCGGGCGTTGGCACGCCCCAGAATACGGGAGAGACGAAAAATGAGCCGGGTGACGAGCGCGTCGCACATGTTGATCGGCGGCGATCTGGTGGCCAGCGAGAGCGGCCAATGGATCGACTCGGTCGATCCCGCGACCGAGGAGGTGATCGGGTGCATTCCCGCCGGCGATGCGCGCGACGTGGCCCGCGCGGTGGAGGCGGCGGATCGTGCGTGGGAGGCGTGGAACGGGATCGGCGTCGCCGCCCGCGCCGAGGCGCTCCGCGCATTCGGCGAGAAGATGCTGGCGCGCGCCGACGAACTGCTGGAGGTGGAGGTCCGCGACACCGGTAATACGATCGCGCCGATGCGCGGCGACGTGCGTACCGGCGTGGCGGGGATGAACTATTATGCCGGCCTTGCCTATGAGCTGAAGGGTGATACGATCCCGGCGACGCCGGGCAACCTGCACTTCACCACCCGCGAGCCTTACGGCGTGGTCGCGCGGATCGTACCGTTCAACCATCCGGTGATGTTCGCCACCGCGCGCACCGCAGCCGCGCTGATGGCCGGCAATTCGGTGGTAGTGAAGCCGCCCGAGACGAGCTCGCTCTCCGCGCTAATCCTGTCGGAGATCGCGCGCGAGGCGCTGCCCCCCGGCGTATTTAACATCGTCACCGGCACCGGCGCGGGCGCGGGCGCGCCGCTGGTGCGCCATCCCGGCGTCAAGCGGATCGCGTTCATCGGATCGGTCGAGACCGGCATGGCAATCCAGCGCATGGCGGCGGAGAGCGCGGTCAAGCACGTTACGCTGGAACTGGGCGGCAAGAACCCGCTAATCGCCTTCCCCGACGTGGACCCGGCGACCGTGATCGACGCCTCGATCGCCGGCATGAACTTTTCATGGCAGGGCCAGTCGTGCGGATCGACCAGCAGGCTGTTGCTGCACGAATCCATCCATGACGATGTCGTCGCCGGGCTTGTCGAGCGTATCCGCGCGATCAGGGTGGGGGATCCTATGGATCCCGCAAGCCAGATGGGTGCGATCAATTCGAAGGGCCAGTATGACAAGGTCCTGCGCCACATCGCCATCGCGCGCGAGGACGGCGCCCGGCTGCTCGCCGGCGGCGGCCGGCCGGAGGGGGAGCGGTTCCGCAGGGGTTTCTGGGTGCAGCCGACGCTGTTCGGCGATGTCGAGCAATCGATGCGCATCGCGCAGCAGGAGGTGTTCGGCCCGGTCCTCTCGGTGATGAAATGGTCGACGCTCGACCAGGCGATCGCGATCGCCAACGCGACCGACCTGGGCCTGACCGCGTCGATCTATGCCAACGACATCGACGACGCCTTCAGCGCCGCACGCCGCGTGCGCGCCGGCTATGTGTGGATAAACAGCGTCGGGCCGCATTACCCCGCCATGCCCTATGGCGGGATGAAGAACAGCGGCACCGGGCGCGAGGAAGGCATTGAGGAGATGCTGAGCTACACCGAGCAGAAGGCCTACAACCTGGCCGTGCGCAAATAACGCGCGGCCGGGGGGGCGGTTCGGCGGCCCGCAGCGGTAGGCGATGACGTCCCGGAACGCCCGCCGAACAAGAAGAGATGCGATCTATGGGCACATTCATAATTCTGCGCAGATCAACGCATGGACGCATGGCGCAACCACCACAGCGAGGCAGGGATCGTCTCCCGCGCGTCCACGCGTCGTGACACCCATAGCGGCAGACCGGCGCCTCGGACACGGCGCAAGGAGTGAGAGATGCTTGATACCGCGACGATGACTTCGGCGGGTCCCGTCCAGCAACGGCTCGACGAGGGCGGGCTGCGCGCGATCCAAATCCGCGTTTTCGTGCTCTGTACCCTGGTCACGATGCTCGACGGCATCGACAACCAGTCGATCGGCGTCATCGCACCGCTGATGAGCAGGGACCTGGGGCTGGACAAGACCGCGCTCGGCTCGATCTTCTCGGTCACTCAGATAGGCGCGACGATCGGCGCGCTCCTGTTCGGGGTCGTCGGCGACCGCTTCGGCCGCAAGCTGGCCATCATATTTTGCGTGTCGATGATGACGGTGTTCACGCTGCTCACCGCGATCGTCCCGACCTTCGAGCTGCTGATAATCAGCCGATTCTTCGCCGGCTTGGGCCTGGCGGGCGTGTTCTCCTCCGCGTTGGCGCTCACGTCGGAGTTCGCGCCCAGCCGGCTGCGCGGCACGATGGTGTCGATCGTCTATGCCGGCTATCCGGCCGGGGCGGCGCTGGGCGGCATCATGTCCGCCGCGATCCTGACGACGCACGATTGGCGCGCGGTGCTCTTTATCGCGGCGTCGATCGGCCTCGTCATCCTGATCCTGCTGATCGGCTGGCTGCCCGAATCGATCCGCTACCTGGTCGCCAAGGGTGGTCGGGCCAGGGCGCTCGACCGACTGTTGAGTCAGCTCGGCCTCGGTCAGGCGAGCCTGGCGGAACCGGCAAACAATGCCGCACCGCCTGCGCCAGAGATCGCAGGCGGGTTCTGGTCGGTGTTCCGCAATGGCCTGGGGCCGCTCACGCTGCTGCTCTGCGTCGTCAACCTGTTCATCTCGGCCACCACAAAGATCATGGTCGTGTGGTTCCCTACGATCCTGACCGAGCACGGTTTCACCGTCTCCCATGCCGCATTGGCCCAGGCGGCGTTCAACATCGGGTGCCTGGCCATCATGATGATCGCGGGCTGGCTGGTGGACCGCTTCGGCCCGCTCCGCGTCGTCGCCCCGGCGCTGGCGCTGGGTGGGTTGTGCGTCGCGGCGCTGGGCGCGGCCGGCACCAGCCTGACGCTGGTTATGATCGACGCGGCGCTGATCGGCGTCTTCATCGGCACCGGCGCGGCGGGCGCTCAGGCAATGGCCGCGCGCCTGTTCCCGGTATCCGTCCGGTCGACCGGGATCGGCTGGTGCACCTCCTCGGCGCGCTTCGGCCAAGTGCTATCGCCGATGGTTGTCGCCATCGTACTCTCGGGCGGCACCAACATCGCCTATGTCTATGCTGGCCTCGCCTTCGCGCCCTGGCTCGCCGCGGCCTTCGCGGTCGCCTTTGTACTGGTGGCACGCAATGAGAGGCGCAAGGGGTTCTGATCCCATCTTATTCGATGGCGTAAGCTCTGCCCTTCGCGTTCTCTTAGCTGATCGAAGGTTCGATTTGGACAGATGACGTGACGCCGAGGCGGGTGGCATCAGTCCAAAAGCGGCCCCTCCGCAGAGTGGATATTGAGCAATCGAGATTTCCCGATAACTCGAGTACCCATCTCTGTCTTCTACGGGGCGCCACCCCTGAGCAGAAGAGGGCATCGCCGATAGGACCTGCTTGGGGTCGGCGCAGGCGGAAAGTTCGAGCGACTTGATCGGTCCGATAAGCCGAGTTCGTCGATCAGCCGCAGTCGTCGCGATCTGGTCGCGGTAGGGGTACGCCGCCGCCGGAAAACTCCGCTCGACCGCCTGTTGCAACAGCTATGCAAGCGCTGCCTGTGCGGATCGCCCCTCGACTATCTCCCTTGCGATTATCGATAGCTGAGCTTGCCAAGATCGAGCGCGCCCGCACTTACGTCCAATTCGGACAACAGCAGTCGGTTGCTTGGAACATCGTGAACGGCCGTTATGTCTCAACCTGACCATTTCCCCGTCGCTTGAACGGACGGCAGCTTTTAGGATCAACTAGGCGGGTTCGAAACGACCGGTATTAGGGCGCAAAGCAGCCTATTCCGGACAACCCGTTCAAGCAGATCAGCGCGTAGGTACGCGCGCCTGAACCCTTCCTGCCTGGTCGATGAGGACGATGCAGCGGATGTCCGCAATTACGGCGGTGAGGTCTTCCGTTATCTCCTTGGGCAAGTCGATACGCGCCGGGCCCCATTGTTTTGTTGCTCGCGCAACGTAGGGTTGTTTGGGCACGATCACCGCCGCAGCTCGAATGTTTTCGCGCCAGCTTGGCGCCAGCATGGGATCGACGGCAACTTCCGCTACAACGTTTGACTCGTGCGACACCCAAGGGCGATCAGCGCGGAAGAGATCCTCACTGCCGACAGCGGTTCGCTCCAACACTCCAACTGTCTCTCGCCTAACTTTGTTGACGGTGACCTTCGCTCCATAGGCATTAGCCGCGGGATACGATCCCGTGATGGTTTCTACAGAGCGTACGACGAAATCGACAAATCCAGGGCTGCCCATCGGTCGTGGCCAAGGGGGATTTGGTCCATCGTAAAAGGCGTCCCAGGAGGCGTTTTTGTTGTCGAGAGCGTAGGATTCGATTTTAAACCTGCCCACGTCGGCATCATAGGTGATGTACTTCGTGTCGATCGGCAGTGACACGAACGCCGACGCCGGCGCCGCAGCGCCAGCCGCCTTCAGTCTGGCCTCATATTGAGCAGTCGTCTCAAACTCACCGCGCGGCTGGGTGTTCGCACCTAAGCCGGAGATCAGTTGGTCTATTTGGATGGGTGACACGCGCTGACCCACGGAGGTCTGGCAAACCTGGTCCTGAGCAGCCGGGGATAGTGCCGGTTCGGGAGCTGGCCCATCTGCATGAAGCGGCGCCGCAAGCATCCCGACTAACGCAATCACACGAGAAAATTCCTTCATCGCCGGTCCTTCTGTCGACTAACAGTGACGGACCATGCTTGCCCGCGGGCTTAGATCAAGTTCTTTCTGTCACTCATAGTCTGTAGACTGGACGACTACATTACCGCGAGCGTCGGTGCGTGGACGTTCGGCATCGCCTCGCCAATAATCTGCGCGCGCTCCGCACCGAGCGAGGACTCTCGCAGGAGGCGTTCGCGTTCGAGGTCGGGCTCCATCGGACCTACGTCAGCGATCTTGAGCGCGGCGCTCGCAATCCGACTGTCGTCGTGGTCGAGCGGATCGCGGTCGCGCTAGGTGTAACCCTGGGCCGGCTACTCGATAGCTGACTCATTCGTCCGGCTCTCGGTCGCCGGAGGGTATAAGCGCTGCGAGCAGACCGGCTAATGCCTTAGTCTCGCTAGCTAACTCATCTATCTGCTGGGCATAGCGCCTCAATTGTTGGGCGCTGTGTCGTCCCTGACCCTCGACCGCGATAGTCGCCGCATCTTCCAGCTTGGCGGTCAGCAGCCCGAATGCCTCAGATATCCGCTCGCGGCGATGTTGCCCGTCCTCGTCTTCGTTCATTTTCACCTCGCGATGGACACGAAGCGGGAAGATCATGGCGAAGTCTATCTGCAGCTTTTTAAGGTCCGAGAGCGGGTTCGCAGCGGGCCGCACAATCCATTCGACTTCCCGTCGCGATCGAGCATTGTCGCCAAGCGAGTCGGACGACATGTTCCGGCTACCCGGAGGCAATGGCTGCCTGACCGGGCCTGGAGTGGTGGAACAGCGATGTGCTGCTTCACGCCTCAGGAGCCAACACCATGCCAGCCTCGAACAATGCCAAACCCGGCGTAAAACGTCGCCGCCGGATGGCTCGCGAGCCCGAACAGCTCGATAGCATGCATACGGACCAATCCAGTGATGCTGGAGCGCCCCCGCCCGATGCTTTGCGGCCGCGGGACCTTACGAAAATCTGTATGGTCCTAGCCTTGCTGAGCCGCAGCGAAGGCGCCACGCTTGACCAGATGATGGAGGCCACCGGCTGGCTGCGGCACACGACGCGAGCCGCGCTGACGGGGCTGAAGAAGAAGGGCCACGATCTGAGCAGCACGAAAGTGGAGGACGTGCGGACCTATCGCATCGCTGCAAAGGCTGAGGATACGGAGTCGTCCAGCGGCGGATCTGCAAAGGCTGAGTCATGACAGCCGAACAGCGCGTCGCTGCCATCGGGGCGATGTCGGCGGCCCAAAAGAAGGCCGAATGGCACCGCCGCACTGGCACACGCGCGCCGGCCGCATTCGGCTCGGGCCTTCTGGCCCGGGCCCTGGCGCACGATGTGCAGCTTAAAGCGCTGGGCGGCGGCCTGACCAAGACTGAGCTGAAGCGCCTTGCTCAGCTTGCGCGGAAGGATGAACGGGTGCGCGAGGGCGCAGCAGCCGGGCCAGTCAAACCCGGCACCTGGCTGTCTCGGACCTGGCACGGGGAAGTGCACCAGGTGGTCGTCCTCGAGGGCGCCTATGAATACCGCGGCCACCGCTATCGTTCGCTGTCCGAGATCGCCCGGCATATAACCGGGACGCAGTGGTCCGGCCCGCGCTTTTTCGGACTTCATAGCCCGCGCCTCGGCAAGCTGGCTGTCGGCCGCGATGGCTAGCCCATCCGCGTCGCCGCGTCGGCGCTGCGCCGTTTATACTCGCAAGAGCACCGAAGAGGGCCTCGAGAAGACATTCAACAGCCTCGACGCTCAGCGCGAGGCCTGCGCCGCCTATGTCCTATCGCAGCGCCATGAGGGCTGGACCCTGCTTCCCGATGTCTACGACGATGGCGGGTTCACAGGCGGCAATATGGACCGGCCCGGGCTGAAGCAGCTGATGGCTGACGTGAAGGCCGGACGGGTCGATGTCGTGGTCGTTTATAAGGTCGATCGCTTGACCCGCAGCTTGGCGGACTTCGCCAAGATCGTTGAGGTCCTCGACACCGCTGGCGCTTCGTTTGTCAGTGTCACCCAGGCATTCAACACCACCAGTTCGATGGGCCGCTTGACGCTCAATGTCCTGCTCTCGTTCGCTCAGTTTGAGCGGGAGGTCATCTCCGAGCGTGTTCGCGACAAGGTAGCAGCGTCCAAAGCCAAAGGCATGTGGATGGGTGGGCCGGTCCCGCTGGGCTACTGTATTGAGGATCGCAAACTCATCGTCGTACCCGAAGAGGCCGCGCGAGTTCGCGATATCATGCAACGCTATTTGCGGGCGAATAACATCTTTGACCTGCTGGAAGAGCTGCACCGCGACTGCGTAGTGAGTAAGCAGATGCGACTGCGCGATGGGTCGATCCGTGGCGGCACCCCGTTCCGCCGCGGCGCGCTTTACCATCTACTCTCCAACCGAATTTACCTCGGGCTCACCGTTCACCGCGGCACAGCGTACCCTGGGCAGCATGCCCCAATCGTCGATCCTGAGCTGTTCGACGCTGTTCAAAAGAAGCTCGCCGAGCGGACCAACCCGCGTACGTCTGTCAAATCCCGGCGTAGCGTCGCCCTTCTCGCCGGCATGATACACGACGGCCATGGCCGCCCGATGTCACCCTATCACACTCGCAACCACGGCCGGCGCTACAGCTACTACGCATCGAACCCGGGCGACGGCTCTAAGGACCCAGCGCTCCGTCTGCCAGCGGGCGAGCTGGACTCGACCACCCGAAACGCCCTCGTCAGATTGCTTGGCGATGCCGCATCGCTGCGTTGCCACTGCGGGGATCTGGAGCCTTCGAAGCTTTTTGCATTGGTCGACTTTTGCGCTGACCTCGCCGAGCGTTTCCGCACCATGCCGGTCGGCGAAGCCCGGCACTTGTTGGGCCAGCTGTGCTTGCGAGTGGTCGTGAGAAAGAATGGCGTGGATGCGACCATCGCCTCCGGGGCGCTGCTCGAACTCGCCGAGATCGAGACATCCCATGACGCACCCATCCTGCTTATTATTCCCACAACATCCACGTCATTTGGACACGAGCTTCGGCTTCGACTCGATCCTCCAGCAACGAGTACAACTCCCCGCGACATGCGGCTGGTTGAACTGATTGCTCGCGGGGTCGCGGCGCGCGGCGAGCTGATCAGCATGACGGAGGGAGAGTTGGGCCAGCTGAGCAAGACTCAGTATCGGCATCTCGAGCGGACCGCCCGGCTCGCCTACCTCGACCCCGATATCGTTCGATCGATTGTTGACGGGCGCCAGCCCTCATCACTCAATGCCCGCACGCTTGCGCGGCTCGGATCGCTGCCGCTCGGCTGGGCCGAACAGCGCGCGATGCTGGGGTTTGCCGCCAACTAGCTCTCAAACGGTTTGTAGGACGCATTTTCGGACGCGGAGAATCTCGGTCAATTTCGCCGAGACGCCGGACGCCAATCCGTCTCTGCGGCACACGGTCGCCATAATTGGGCCTGCCAAAGGCGCAGAAATCCGCGCCTTTCCGGTCCCGTGTTATCGGTTGCTCGGGGCGCCGGACATTTTCCGGACTGCGTGGTGAGCCCTGCTGGGTTCGAACCAGCGACCTACTGATTAAAAGTCAGTTGCTCTACCGACTGAGCTAAGGGCCCCACCGCGCGCAGCCCTAGGTCAGGCCTGGGCGCACGGTCAAGCGGCGCGGGCGGAAAGCTGGCGCAGCGTCAAGCCGGTAATCGGATCGCGCCAGCGCGGCGCGATCGCGCTGGCCGGCCCCAGGACGAAGCGGCGCTGGCGGAACGCGACGTGCGGGATGGTGAGGTTGCGGTCATGCCATGCGCCGCGCTCCCACAGCACGATGTCGAGGTCGAGTGTCCGCGCGGACCAGCGCTGGCCGCCGCGGCGGCGGCCGAAGCGGGTCTCGATCGACTTGAGCAGGTCGAGCAGGTCGGTCGGCGCCAGGCCGGTGCGCACGATCGCGGCGGAATTGGCATAGCGCCGCCGCGAGGGCCCGATCGGCGCGCTCGACATCGTGGCTGCAACCGATTCAATCTCGATCCCCGCGCCGCGCAATTCGTCGAGCGCGGCGATTAGGACCTTTGCCGGCGCTCCGAACCGGCAGTGCCGTCGGTTCGAGCCAAGCGCGATCAGATAGCGCTCCACCCGCTTAGACGTCCTGGCAGATCCGGCCGTATAGCTGCGGTCGGCGATCGCGGAAAAAACCCATCCCAGCGCGGTGTTTCGCGGCGCGCGCCAGGTCGAGCCGCTGGACCAGCACGCCGCTGTCCTCGCCGCCGAATTCGGCCAGGTAATCGCCCCATTCGTCGGTGATGAAGCTGTGGCCGTAGAAGCGCTGCGCGCCGCCGCCGTGCTCGGCTTCGCTGCCGATACGGTTGGCGGCCACCACCGGCATGCAGTTCGACACCGCGTGGCCCAGCATCGCACGGCGCCACATCCGGCTGGTGTCGAGATCGGCGTCGTAAGGCTCGGTCCCGATCGCGGTGGGGTAGAACAGCGCTTCGGCGCCCATCAGCGCCATCACGCGTGCCGCTTCGGGATACCACTGGTCCCAGCAGATCCCCACGCCGATCCGGGTTCCGAACACGTCCCAGACCTTGAAGCCGTCGTTGCCGGGGCGGAAATAGTACTTTTCCTCGTACCCCGGCCCGTCGGGGATGTGGCTCTTGCGGTACGTGCCCATGATCGCGCCGTCGGGCCCGATCATCGCCAGGGTGTTGTAATAGTGGTGGCCGTCGCGCTCGAAGAAGCTGGTCGGAATCGCCACGCCCAGCCCCTTCGCCAATCCCTGCATCGCGACGACCGAGGGATGTTCACCAACCGGCCGTGCCAGCGCGAACAGGGCCTCGTCCTCGGTCTTGCAGAAATAGGGGCCGGAGAAGAGCTCGGGCGGCAGGATCACTTGCGCACCCTGCCTGGCGGCCTGCTCGACGAGAACCGATACCGCGTCGATATTGACGCTCTCGGTCTCATCTCCCAGCGCAAGCTGGAGCGCGGCGACGGTAAGCTGGCTCATGCGCGGCGGATTACTTGGGCCGCGGCGCGAAGTCTACCGGCGGCGCGATGCGCGCGGGGTGACAGCGGCGCCCCGCGTACCCATATGAAGGGCGAGCGCACCACAACGAAAGAATTTCATGGCACAGGCAATTTTCGCGGGCGGCTGCTTCTGGTGCACCGAGGCGGTGTTCAAGGACGTGATCGGCGTCAGCCAGGTCGAAAGCGGCTACATCGGCGGCACGACCGAGAACCCGACCTACAAGGCGGTCTGCACGGGCAGCACCGGACACGCCGAGGCGATCCGCGTGACTTTCGACGAGGTTACGATTTCTTACGCCGAGCTTGCCGACGTGTTCATGGGCACGCACGATCCCTCGCAGCTCAACCGCCAGGGCGGCGACATCGGCACCCAGTACCGCAGCGCGATCTTCCCGATCGACGACGCGCAGCGCGCCGAGGCCGCAGCCGCGATTGCCCGCTGGGACGCCGAGCATCCGACCAGCAAGGCCGTCACCACCATCGAGGGGCCGGCGCACTGGTACCCGGCCGAGGATTACCACCAGGAATACTGGGAAGGCGAAGGCCAGCGGAACCCGTACTGCCTCGCGGTGATCCCGCCAAAGCTGATGAAGCTGCGCAAGAGTTTCCAGGCCAAAGTGAAGGCTTAGGCGCGGCGGCGGGCGACGAAGAAGCCGTCCAGCCCGCCCGCTTCGGCCAGCATCGCCGGATCGGTGCGGAGCGTGCCGTCGGCACTGGGCGCCAGCCCGGCGGGCAATTCGTCGGCGGCGACCGGCTCGGCCGCAAGCGGCAGCGGCTGGCCTTCGCCTTCGGCCGTTTCGAGCGAGCAGACCGCGTAGATCAGCCGACCGCCCGGCTTGAGCCAGGTCGCCGCGCGCGCCAGCAGACTGGCCTGGAGCACGGCGAGCTCGGCGATCTGGGCGGCGTTGACGCGGTGAAGTACGTCGGGGTGGCGCCGCGCGGTGCCCGTCGCGCTGCACGGCGCGTCAAGCAGAACGGCGTCAAACTTGTCCTCCGGCGCCCAGGTCAGCGCGTCGGCGGTGACGATTTCGGCGGTGAGCTTGGTCCGCTCGAGGTTGGCGCGGACGCGGTCAAGCCGCTTGGCGCTGAGATCGAGCGAGGTCACCGCCCAGCCGGCGGCGGCGAGTTGCAGCGTCTTGCCGCCCGGCGCCGAGCAGAGATCGAGCGCGCGGCGGTCCTCACCCTGGCCAAGCAGCCTTGCGGGCAGACTGGCGGCGAGGTCCTGGACCCACCACGCGCCCTCGTCGAACCCGTCCAGGCTTTCGACCGCCGAGCCGCGCGGCAGGCGGACGTGGCCGGGCATCAGCGAGGTGCCGCCCAGCCGCTCGGCCCATTCATCGGTCGCGGCGGGATCGCGCAGCGTCAGGTCGAGCGGTGGCGGCACCGCCAGCGCGGCGGCGATAGTAGGGGCACGTTCGCCCCAGCGCGCGGCCACCTCGGGCGGGAGCGTCGGTGCTGCGGGCAAGGTCGCGCCTTGGCGCACCAGCGTGCCGAATACGCCGTGCGCCAGTTTGCGCGGCCCCCCTTCGAGCAGTGGGAGCGCGGTGGCGATCACCGCGTGCGGCGGGGTATTGAGCCGCAGCCAGCCCGCCAGCATCAGCCGCAGCACGTTGCGCGCCTTGGCATCGGGGGAGAGCGGCATCCTGGTGGCGCTGTCGATCAGGGCGTCGAGGTCGGTCAGCCAGCGCAGCGCCTCGCTGGCCAGGGCCAGCGCCAGCGCGCGGTCGGGCGGAGCCAGGCCATAGGCGGCCGCGCCCAGCGATTGCTCGAGCGTTTCGCCGCGGCGCAGCACCGCGTCGAGCAGGCGCAGCGCGGCGCGGCGGGCGGCCAATCCCGCGACCGGTCCGGAAATGTCGTCGTTCATCGTCCGGGCCCTAGTCGCGATTGCATTGCCCCGCCAGCGCGTCCATCCTGTCGCCATGACACAGCGCGCAACCAAGCGGCCCGAACGCTTCGAAAAGCCGGCCTACTGGAGCGACCAGCCGGCACCCGCGCCGGCGCCGCCCAAGGACGAAGAGGCCTTGTCCCCCACCCGTTATGGCGACTGGGTCAAGGACGGCATCGCGGTCGATTTCTAAGGCAGCCAGCCCGACAGTTCGCGCCGCACCAGCGCCTCGATCATCGCCATGCCGGCTTCACCGGCGTTAAGGCAATCGAGCACGGCATAATCCCTGCCGCCCGCACCGATGAACGTCTCGCGGCCGCGGATGGCCAGTTCCTCGCGCGTTTCAACACAGTCGGCGGCAAACCCGGGCGCCAGTACGGCGAGCCGGGCGCCGCGCGCAGCCTCGGCAGCCAGCACGCTTTCGGTCGAGGGTTCCAGCCACTTGGCGCGCCCGAAGCGCGACTGGAACGCCGTCTCGATCCGCAGGTCGGGAAAGCGCGGCGCCAGCACCTCTGCCAGCAGGCGCGCGGTCTTGCGGCAGTGGCAGTGATAAGGATCGCCCAGCTCCAACGTGCGCTTCGGCATGCCGTGAAAGCTCAGCAGCAGCGCGTCGGGCATGAAAGGAAGGGCGCGAAGCTGGCGGTCGGCGTCCTCGGCCAGCGCAGAAATGTGCGCGGGATCGTCGTAGTAGGGCGGCATCGTGCGGATCGCAGGCTGCCAGCGCATCGTGGCAAGCGCCGCGCCCATCGCGTCGATCGCGGTCGCGGTGGTGGCGGCGCAGTACTGCGGATAAAGCGGTGCGACGAGGATGCGATCGCAGCCGGCTTCCTTCAATCGCACCAGTTCGGCGCCGAGCGCGGGGCGTCCGTAACGCATGGCGTGGGCGACCATCGCGGCATCGCCAAGCCGTGCCTGCAACGCCTTCGCCTGCGCGGCGGTGATCGCGGCCAGCGGGCTGCCATCCTCGCCCCAGACCTGGCCGTAGGCGTGGGCGGATTTCTTCGGCCGGGTGGTCAGGATCACGCCGCGCAGGATCGGCTGCCAGACGAGCGGCGGTATCTCGACGACGCGGCGATCCGACAGGAATTCGGCCAGGTAACGCCGCACAGATCCCGGATCGGGCGCATCCGGCGTACCGAGGTTCACCAGCAGCACGCCGATGCGGCCATGCGGCGCGGCGGGATGATCGGCGGGGCGTTCCATGACTGCCTGCTCCATCATGCCGGCCCCGTCAGCGGCAGCGTGCGCAGCCGCGTGCCGGTGGCTGCGAAGAGCGCGTTGGCCATGGCCGGCGGGGCCAGCGCCACGGCCAGTTCATAGGGGTCGAACGGCTCACCGGTGGCGGGCACGATCTCGATCGCGATGGCTGGCGCGGTGGCGGCGGTCGGCAGGGCCAGCTGCGCCAGCCGCGTGCGGGTCGGCAGGCCGGCGCCATAGCCGGTGGCCGCCCCGGCGGCGAGGCCGAGCCCGAACAGCAGGCCGCCTTCGATCTGTTGATGCGCGATATCGGGGTTCACCACTCGGCCGATCTGGGCGACGACGGCGAACTTGTCCACCCGGATGCCGGTCGTCTCCTGCCGCGCGGTGGCGAATACCGCCATGCGGCCCGTGCGGCCGAAACGCCGGAGCGCGGCGCAGGCTAGCCCCTGCCCCCCGCGCCCACCGTCCCAGCCCGCCAGCGCGGCGGCGCGCTGCAGCACCGCGGCCAGCGCCACGTCGTCCCCCAGCAAAGCCATCCGGAACGACAGCGGCTCGCGCCCGGACCGCGCCGCTAACTCGTCGACGAAGCTTTCGGTAAAAAAGGTCGTCAGGCCGACCGCATTACCCGCCAGCCGCCCCGTCGGCAGCGGCAGCCCGGTCGCCACGTGCTCGATCACCAGGTCCTGCACGGCGTATGGCGGCAGCGCGCCTTCTGT
This sequence comes from Parablastomonas sp. CN1-191, assembly GCF_049354825.1. Lineage (GTDB taxonomy): Bacteria > Pseudomonadota > Alphaproteobacteria > Sphingomonadales > Sphingomonadaceae > Novosphingobium. The sequence goes on from NZ_CP186480.1 coordinate 1,699,391, forward strand.
CGCCAGCGGGTCGGCGCTGGTCTGCGCGGCCCGCGCCGACCAGCGATCCTGCCCACCGACCAGCCGGGCGCCCAGTTCGGCGGTAGCGGAGGGCACCGCGATGCGCGTTTTCCAGGATGTTGGCGTACCGTCGGGCGAAGTCTTCGCCGCCAGGACAGCGTAAGCGGGGCTTCGCGGGAGGGTGCCGAGATGCTCTTCCCAGCGCGAGGCCGCCAGCTGCACCGGCCGCCCCAGGTCGCGCGCTACGGTCGCAGCGACCACTGCGTGGCGGGTGTCCAGCCGCGCGTCGAAGCTTCCGCCCGCCGCGACAGGGTAAAGCGTGACGGCGCCGACACTCAACCCGAGCGCGGCGGCGACCGCATCGCGGGTGGCGGCGGGCGCCTGGCTGGCGACCCAGAGTTCGAGCTTGCCCCCGCTCCAATGCGCTGTGGCCGCGGCGGTCTCCAGCCCGGCGTGAAGCGCGGCCGATGCACTGTAACGCGCAACCAGGTCGAACGGCGGCGCGGCCGCGGCGTCCGCATCGCCCAGCGTCCCAACGCGCGTCGCCGCGCCGCGCCGCAGCGCGGCTTCGAGCGCCGCCTCGATGGCGACATCGTCGGCGCGTTCGCCCACGGTGAAGACCGGCGCGATCGCCGAAAGCGCACGCTCCGCCGCCCACCAGGTGTCGCCGGTGGCGGCGACCCAGTCCGGCCCGGTGACGACGCGGCCGAAGCCTGCCAGTCCGCGCGCCTTGCCCGCATCGGCGCGCGGCGGACCCTCAACCGCGCCGACCGGTGCCCAGCGGATCGCCGCGAACGCCATGTCGGGAAGCCGTACGTCGGCTGCGAACTGCATGGTCCCGCGCGCCTTGGCGGGCAGGTCAAGGCGCGGGAATGCCGTCCGCCGCCCGTCCGGCCGCTCAGCCGCGGGGGCGCGCAGTACCGGTTCGGCAGGCAGCGTCAGCGCGGCGGCTTCCTCGGCCAGGGTGCCGAACGGCAGGCGCCGGTCGCCCGCGACGACGTGGCTGGCAGCCGTGTCGCAGGCCTGCGCGTCGATCCCCCACCGCCGCGCCGCCGCGGCGATAAGCAGCGTTCTGGCAGATGCGGCGGCCCAGCGGGCGGGATCTTCCCACGCCGCCAGGGTCGATCCTTCGGCGGTAACCGCGAAGTCGTGCCCCTCGGCCCAGCGGCGCGCCAGCACGCTGTCGCCGTCGGCCGCCCACGACGGCGCCGCGGGCATCCACAACCGCGACCAGCGTGCCGCCAGCGCGGTGTTGGCATAGGCGCCCGAGGGCAGCGCCGGCTCGAGCGCGATCTGCCGCCAGTCGGCGCCGAGTTCGCTCGCCACGACTTGCGCCAGCAGGCTGCCGTCGCCTTGCCCCATGTCGAGCGCGGGCACGGCGAGCGTGGTCACACCGTCGGCGCCGATGCGCAGCCAGGCGTCGAAGGCGAAATCGTCGGGCCCCGGGGCGACCGGCGGCTTGAACCGGCGCGGGGTCAGCGCCCAGGCGATGACCAGCGCGCCCGCCGCACCGGCGCCGATCAGCACCGCGCGGCGGTCAGCCTTCACTGGCGCCCCGGCTGGAGGTTGAGCCCGCTCTGGTTATCCAGCCAGGTGGCGATGCGGCGGGCGATGGCCGCGAAACCGTCCGCGACCGGTCCCTCACCCGCGGCCGGCGGGGTCCCCGCGTCCGATTCGCGGCGGATCGTGATGTCGAGCGGAATGCGGCCGAGGAACGGCAGTCCCATCTCGGCGGCGGCGGCCTCTGCCCCGCCCGAACCGAACGGATCGCTGACTTCGCCGCAGTGCGGGCAGATGTATCCCGCCATGTTCTCGACCATGCCGATCACCGGCACGCCGGCCTGGCCGAACAGCTGGATCGCGCGCGCCGCGTCAATCAGTGCAAGATCCTGCGGCGTCGACACGATCACCGCGCCGACCGGGCGGTGCCGCTGCAGCATCGTCAGCTGGACGTCGCCGGTGCCGGGCGGCAAGTCGACGACCAGCAATTCGGCATCGCCCCAGTCGGCGTCGATCAACTGGCCCAGCGCGTTCGAGGCCATTGGGCCGCGCCAGGCGATGGCGCGGCCATCCTCGATCAGGTTGCCCATCGATAGCACCGGCAGGCCGCCGTATCCCGCCAGCGGAATCATCTTGCTGTCGCGCGCTTGCGGCTTGCGGCCTTCGGTGCCCATCAGGCGCGGCTGCGACGGGCCGTAGATATCGGCATCGACCAGCCCCACCTTGCGACCCGCGCGGGCCAGCGCGACCGCCAGGTTGGCCGCCAGCGTCGACTTGCCGACCCCGCCTTTGCCCGATCCGACCGCCAGGATCCGCCGCACCGGCTTGTCCGCCACCATCGCCACCCGCACGTCGCGGACACCCGGCACCGCCGCCAGGGCATCGCGAAGTGCAGCCTCGCTGCGCTCACGCTCGACCGCATCGAATCCGGCGACGTCGAGCACCGCGCTGGCAGTGCCTTCAGCCAGCCGCAGCGCGGTCACGCGCGGGGCCAGCGCGGGTGGCAGCGCGGCGCGCAGGGCGGAAGCGGGATCGGCAGGTTCAGTCACGGGGCGGGGTCCATCGACGGTGGTCTCGGGCAAGTCGCCAGCCCCTAGCAATGAAAAAGCCGGGGGAGACACTGTTTTTGTCGGCCGGCGCTCCCTATAACCGATGCGATGAAGCGTTTTGCGGGGACTTTCGAAGGCTGGCGGCTGGCTATGGCTGGACGCAAAAGCCCGTGGGGCGGCGGTGGCGGCGACGACGGCGGCGAAAGCGGCCAGTCCGGCCCTGCGGACGGCGGCGGCGACAAGCCCGTTCCGCCCCCGCCTCCACCCGCGTCCGGCCCGCGCAACCCGTGGCTGCCCGGCAGCGGCGGCGAGGAACGGCGCCGTGCCCCCGGCATCGACGATATTTTCAGGAACCGCGGCCCGGGCGGTCCCGGCGGTGGCTTTCCGCATTTCGCGTCGCAGCCGGGGCGCCGGCTTGGCAAGTACCTGGTAGCGGGCGTCGCGCTGCTGTGGCTGGGCGTGAGCTGCTATCACCAGCTCGGCACCAGCGAACAGGGCGTGGTGACGACGCTGGGTTCTTATTCGCGCACGATCGGACCGGGCGCCAACTGGACGCTGCCGTGGCCGATCCAGGCGGTGAAGGTCGAGGATGTCGGTTCGATCAAGCGCAACTCGATCCCCGAGGGGGAGAGCGAGAACCTGATGCTGACGAGCGACCTCAACCTGGTCGATTTCAGCTACCTGGTGCGCTGGAACATCAAGGACCTGAAGCTCTACACATTCCAGCTCAAGGACCCGAAGGCGACCGTGATCGAGGTTGCCGAGGCGGCGATGCGCGCCTCCGTGGCCGAAGTCCCGCTGAATGGCGTGATGGGGGGCGCCGGCCGCGCCGAGATCGAGATTCGCGTGCGCACCCGGATGCAGGCGGTACTCGACGCCTATCGCTCCGGCATCTCGGTGCTGGGGGTCGATATCAAGAAAGCCGATCCGCCCGACAAGGTCAACGATGCTTTCCAGAAGGTCACCGCGGCGCAGAACGACGCCCAGCGCGACCTCAACAACGCGCAGGCCCAGGCCCAGCAGGTCCTGGCCAAGGCGCAGGCCGAAGCCGGCGCCTTCGACAAGGTTTATGAGCAATACAAGCTCGCTCCCGAGGTGACCCGCCGCCGCATGTATTACGACACGATGGAACGCGTGCTCTCCAATAACGACAAGGTCGTGGTCGAGGGCAACGGCGTCACGCCGTACCTGCCGCTGCCGCAGATCACGCCCAAGCCGCGCGTGACGGAGGCGCCCGCACCATGACCGTCGTGCAGACCCTGAGGGGCAACAAGCTCGCGCTGGGCGCAGCCGTGGCGGCCCTGTTCGTGATTTTCTCCAGCATCGTGGTGGTGCCCGAATCGCAGCAGGCCGTGGTCCTGCGGCTGGGTGAGCCGGTCCGCGTGATCAACCGCTTTCGCCCGGGGGTCGATTTCGGCCGCACCGGCGCCGGCGTGGTCCTGCGCGTGCCGCTGCTCGAGGAAGTGGTCCGCATCGACAAGCGCGTGCTCAGCCTGGAAATGGATTCACAACAGGTCATCTCCTCGGACCAGCGCCGGCTCGAGGTCGATGCCTATGCGCGCTACCGGATTATCGACCCGGTCAAGATGGTCCGCACCGCCGGTTCGGTCGAGCGGGTCGGGGACCAGCTGCAACCGATCCTGACCTCGGTGCTGCGCCAGGAACTGGGCAGCAACACGTTCGCCAGCCTGCTCACCCCCGAGCGCGGCGAGGCGATGGCCCACATCCGCGAGGGGCTCGACCGCCAGGCGCGCGATTACGGTGCACAAGTGATCGATGTTCGGATCAAGAAAGCGGATTTGCCGCCCGGCGCGCTGGAAAGCGCGTTTGCCCAGATGCGCGCCGCGCGCGAGCAGGAAGCGACGACGATCCGCGCCCAGGGCCAGAAGAACGCCTACCTGATCACCGCCGACGCCGAGGCGCGAGCGGCCCGCATCTATGCTGACAGCTTCGGCAAGGACCCGGGCTTCTACGATTTCTACCGCGCGATGAAGAGCTACGACGCGACTTTCGCCAACCCGGAAACGCGCGGCGGCAGCACCATCATCCTGAGCCCGCAGAACGAGTACCTCAAACAGTTCAAGGGCAACTGACGGGAGGCCGCGCGGGAACCCGCGCCATTCAATGCCGGTTCAGGCAAAAAGGTCTGAATCGCGCCGAAAACGAGCGACGTCCGGCGCGGAGTCTTCGGGCGATAGAACACAAAGGACACGATCACGTGCGATACGCTTACGGCATTTCATCGGCGCTTCTTCTCGGCGGCGCGGCCGCGACGCTGCTGGGCGGTTTCCCCGCCGGCGCGCAGGTAGCGCAGAATGACAGTTCGCAGATGGCCACGGTGGTGCCGCGCGCCGGCGCCCCGGCCAGCTTCGCCGACCTGACCGCGCAGCTGCAGCCCGCGGTCGTCAACATCGCCACCCGCCAGCAGGTCAAGGTCCAGACCAACAATCCGTTCGCCGGAACCCCGTTCGAAGGTCTGTTCGGCGGCCAGGGCGGCGGGCAGCCGCAAACGCGCGAGGCCGGTGCGCTGGGTTCCGGCTTCATCATTTCGCCCGACGGCTACGTGGTCACCAACAACCACGTCATCACGATGGACAACCAGGGCCTGGCCAGCTCAATCACGGTCAAGATGGCGGACGGGCAGGAATACAATGCCCGCATCGTCGGCCGCGACCAGGCCTCCGACATCGCTGTGCTAAAGATCGATCCCAAGAAGACGCTGCCGTTCGTCAAGTTCGGCCAGTCGGGCAAGGCCCGCGCCGGTGACTGGGTGATCGCCATCGGCAACCCGTTCGGCCTGGGCGGGTCGGTGACCAGCGGGATCATCTCGTCGGTCAACCGCAACACCGGTTCCGGCGCTTACGATCACTACATCCAGACCGACGCCTCGATCAATTCGGGCAATTCGGGCGGGCCGATGTTCGACATGGCCGGCAACGTGATCGGCATCAATAACTGGATCATCGCCCCGTCGGGCGGCAACATCGGCATCGGCTTCGCGATTCCCTCGGACATCGCCGCGCCGATCGTTGCCAAGCTGCAGGCCGGCCAGGCGATCGAGCGCGGCTACCTGGGCGTGCAGATCCAGCCGATGACCGACGACCTCGCCAATTCCTACGGCATCCCGCACGATCGCGGCGAGCTGGTGCAGAGCGTCGTCCCCGGCGGTGCCGCGGCCAGCGCCGGGCTGCAACCGGGCGACGTCGTTCTCAAGGTCGACGGCAAGGAGGTCACCTCGGACAATTCGCTGTCGTCGATCGTGGCCAACACCGCCCCCGGCAAGCGCATCCCGATCGAGGTGCTGCGCAGCGGCCGCAACGTGACCGTCAACGCAGTCGTCGCCAAGCGACCGAGCGAAGAGGAACTGGCCCGCGCCAACCCGCCCAGCGCCACCCCGCGCGGGAGCCGTGCCGCTCCCGGCGCGACGCAGAACCAGGGGCTGGCCTGGGATTCGCTGGGTCTTGCCGCGGTTCCGCTGACGCCGGACCTCGCGGTTCGCCTGGGCCTGCCGGAAAACTACACCGGCCTGCTGATCACCGACGTGGACCCTTCGTCCGACGCCGGGACGAAGCAGATCCAGCCGCGGATGCTGATCCTGGAAGCCAACGACCAGAAGGTCGCCACGATGGCCCAGCTCGAAGCGATCGTGCGCAGTGCCAAGAACGCCGGGCGTGAGGCGGTTCGCCTCAAGATCCAGCCGCCGGGGCAGGCGCCCGCGATCATCGCCCTGCGCCTGCGCTAGGGCGGGGTCGAACCGAAGCGAAAAAGGCCCCGCCCGGGGCCTTTTTTGTGATCAGAACTGAGCCGGCGGCGGGCGGCGGGTTGCAGTAGCCGTCGGGATCGGCTGGACCACCGGGCCCTGCACCGCCGGGGTTCGCCGCGGCGGCGGGCTGCGCGTGGGTGCGGGGGCGGGTTCGTCACGCCCGGTCGCGCGGTTGAGGAAATCGTCGCCGGCCGCCGCTGGTGGCCGATCGGCGTCCTGCTGAGCTGGCTCGTCCGCGGGTTGCGGCTGGTCGTCGGCGGCGGCGGGCGGGCGCGGATCGACCAGCCGGCCACTGTCGTCGACGTAGTAGTAGTCTTCGGGGTTGGCGCCCTGCTGGGCCTGGTCGTCGGGCTCGAGCTGCCATTCGGGCGCCTTCGCCTGGGTGTCGAACGGTTCGACCGGACGGGTGGCGGTCGCGACCTTCATGAACTGGGCGAAGGCGCGCGCCGGGGCCGTACCGCCCTGCAGGCCGGGCACGGTCTTGGCGTCGTCGCGGCCCATCCACACGCCGGTGGTCACGCCGCTGGAAAAGCCCAGGAACCAACCGTCCTTGTTCGAACTGGTGGTCCCGGTCTTGCCCGCGACCGGACGGCCGATCTGCGCCGCGCGGCCGGTCCCGATCTGGACCGCGCTCTGCAACAGATCGGTCATCTCGGCGGCGACGTAGTCGGGCACCAGTTGCGCCCCGGCCGACGGACGATGCTGATAGAGCAGCTGACCGTCGGTGGTCGTCACCTTGACGATCCCGTAGGGTTCGATCGCGTGGCCCTTGGCGCTGACAGTGGCGAAGGCCCGCGTCATGTCGAGCACGCGGACGTCGTTGCTGCCCAGCACCATAGAGGGGTAAGTGGAAATGGGCGTCGTGATGCCCAGGCGCCGCGCCATGCCTGCCACGGTCGAGAAGCCGACCTCGTTGCCGAGCTGTGCCGCAACGGTGTTCTTGGAATAGGCAAAGGCGGTGCGCACGTTGATCTTGCCGGCGTAGCTGCGGCCATCGTTGCGCGGGCTCCACCCGTTGATGGTCACCGGTTCGTCGGTCACCATGTCCTCTGGCCGGTAGCCGGCCTCAAGCGCGGAGAGATAGACGAACAGCTTCCAGGCCGAGCCGGGCTGGCGCATCGCGTTGGTGGCGCGATTGTAGTTCGAACTGACGTAGTCGGTGCCCCCGACCAGCGCCAGCACGGCACCGTCGCGGTCAAGGCTGACAAGCGCGCCCTGTGCGCCGCCCGGGGCGTTGGCCTTGAGCGCGTCGATCCCGGCGCTCTGCAGCTTGGGGTCCAGCGTGGTCCAGACCTCGATCGGCTCGGTGCTTTCGCCCAGCAGCACGTCGAGCTGCGGCAGCGCCCAGTCGGTGAAATAACGCACCGAGTTCTGCCCGGTCTCGGGCGCCAGGCGCACGGCATCGAGATCCGCGGCCTCGGCCTCGCTCCACGAAATCTTGCCGTTCTGCGCCATCAGCCGCAGCACCACGCGGGCCCGGTCGCGCCCGGCCTCGGCATCGGCGGTGGGGGCATAGTGCGACGGCGCCTTGACCAGGCCGGCAACGATTGCCGCCTCGGGCAGGGTCAGTTCGGTGGCGGGGTGGTTGAAGAACTTGCGGCTGGCGGAATCGATTCCGTAGGCGCCGCCGCCGAAGTAGACCTTGTTGAGATAAAGTTCGAGGATCTGGTCCTTGGAAAAGCGAGTCTCAAGCGCCATCGCCAAGACCATCTCGCGCACCTTGCGACCCAGCGAGCGGCTGTTGTTGAGGAACACGTTGCGCGCCAGCTGCTGTGTGATCGTGGAGGTGGCACGCAGCCCGTCGGTGTTCTTTACCGCCACCGCCGAAGCGCGCAGCAGCCCGATCGGATCGATGCCGATGTGCGAATAGAAACGCCGGTCCTCGGTCGCGACCATCGCGTCCTTCATGACCTGCGGAATGTCGGCCGAACGGACCCAGCGGCCATAGCTGGGGCCCTGGGTGAACAATTCGCTGCCATCGCGCGCGCGCACGACAATCATCTGGCCTTGCTGGCTGCTTTTCAGTGCCGAGAAGCTGGGCAGCGACGACGCCGCGACGCCAACCGCGATGGCAGTCACGACAGCCACGAGCAGGACGGCGGCAACGCCCCACACGAACAGGCGGCGAACCCACGCGCGCCAGCCCGACGGGGCGGCGCGATCGGGCTCACGCCGCTGTCCGCGCGGCGACCTGCGAATATCCTTGCGCGCCATGATCCTCCCGGCTCGGCCCGAACGCACCCCTGGGCCGTCCGAGCCTGTGCATAGGCGATCCCGAACGCGGCGTTAATGGCTATTCGGCGGACGGGCTTTCAGCGTCGTCCGGCGCGAATTCGAGGGCGGCACTGTTGATGCAATAGCGTAGCCCGCCCGCTTCACGGGGACCGTCGGGAAACACGTGGCCAAGGTGTCCTTCGCACTTGGCGCAGCGTACTTCGGTACGCTCCATGCCGTGCGCGGTATCGCGAAGTTCGTCGACCGCGTCAGCCGCAACCGGCGCGGTATAACTGGGCCAGCCGGAACCGGAATCGTACTTCGTTTCCGAGTTGAACAGCGGCTCGCCACAACCCGCACACGTGTAGGTTCCGCCCTGCTTGTTACGCTCGTATTTGCCGGTGAAGGCACGCTCGGTCCCGCCTTGGCGCAGCACGCCGTATTGCTCGGGGGTCAGCTTCTCGCGCCACTCGGCATCGCTGAGGGTGACTTTGTCGGTCATCGGGGGGCTCTCCTTTGCTGCGGCATATGGGTGCAGCCCGGCGACGCGGCAAGGCATGGGCTGGGCTGGGCTGGGCTGGGCTGGCCTGGGCTGGGCTGGCTGGGCGGGAACCAGGCCCGGCGGCATTCGTTTTTCGGGTCTAGCGGCGATCATCCGCCAAGGAGAATACCCATGCGCAATGCGCTCATCCTCGCGGCCGGAACGGCACTGGCCATGGCGGCCACTCCGGCGCTGGCCGATCATCATCGCGGCGGCGACCGCAACTGGAGCGGCCGGCACTGCCCGCCGGGGCTGGCCAAGAAGCACAACGGCTGCATGCCGCCGGGGCAGGCGCGCAAGATGTATTACAACCGGGGTGAGCGGGTGCCGAGCGACTGGCGCTATGTCCAGTACAACACGCTGCCGAGTTCCTACCGCGACCGCTACCGGTATAACGACAGCTACCGCTATTATTACAACGACGGCCGGGTTTACGCCGTCGACCCGACCACCCGCCTGATCCAGACCGTCATCAACATCCTGCGTTGATCAGCGCCGCGGCGGCTAAAAACGAAGGGCGCCCGCTCCGGACCGGAGTGGGCGCCCTTCAATGAAACGAACGATAGTAAGCCGGTCAGCCGGCGGGCGCGCTGGCGTCGCCGGCGGGGGTCGCCTGATTGGTCACAGTGCCGGTGCGGCTACCCTGATCGCTGGTGAGTGCACCGGTCACCCAGATCAGCGTCAGCGCCGCGATGGCGAGAAACAGGCTGATCACGAGCACGTAGCGGACGATGTGCGGCGTGCTGCCGCCGCTGGCCTCGGTATCGTCGACGTGAACTTCGTCGCCCTGGCGGTCCATGGCGTAATCTCCCCAGTAGTGGTCGCGCTTGCAACGCGTCAGAAGCGGGCCTGTTCCGGTCCGCGTCAGTCGCGCAGAAGTTCGTTGATACCCGTTTTTGAGCGGGTGCGCGCGTCGACCGTCTTGACGATCACGGCGCAGTAGAGACTTGGCCCCGGCGTCCCGTCCGACTGCGGTTTGCCCGGCAGTGCGCCCGGCACCACCACCGCGTAAGGCGGAACCTTGCCGACGTGGACCTGGCCGGTGGCGCGATCGACGATCTTGGTCGACGCGCCGAGGTATACACCCATCGACAGGACCGCCCCTTCGCCGACCTCGACCCCCTCGGCCACCTCGGACCGCGCACCGATGAAGGCGCCGTCGCCGATGATGACCGGTCCGGCCTGCAACGGTTCGAGGACACCGCCGATACCGGCGCCGCCCGACAAGTGGACGTTGCGCCCGATCTGCGCGCAGGAGCCGACCGTCGCCCAGGTGTCAACCATCGTCCCCTCGCCCACGTACGCGCCAATGTTGACGAAGCTGGGCATCAGCACCGCACCCTTGCCGATGAACGCGCCGCGCCGCACCACCGCGCCCGGCACAACCCGAAAGCCCCCATCGCGGAAGCGGACATCGTCCCAGCCGGCGAATTTGGAAGGCACCTTGTCGAATGCCGGGGCCCCGGCAGCCCCGCCGGGAACCACGGCATTGTCGTAAAGGCGGAACGACAGCAGCACGGCCTGCTTGAGCCACTGGTTGACGCGCCAACCGCCGGTGCCGTCGGGCTCGGCCACGCGTGCGGCGCCGCTGTCCAGCAGTGCCAGCGCCGCGTCGACAGGTTCCGCCACGTCCCGGCTGGCGGGAGTGACCGCGTCGCGCCGGTCCCAGGCGGCGGCGATTGTGGTGGCCAGATCGGCGTGGTCGGTCATCCGCGGGGCCTTTTCTGAAGCGCGTGTTTCGGGGCGCGGGTATCGGTTCGTCGTGCCCCGGGCAACCCTCGCCGTGACGGCGGGATAGAATAGCGCGCCCGCGCGTTACCGGATCGCCGCCGGGTCGCCATTCACCCATAAGTAAGCCATAGCGTGTCAGTTCGAACGCAATTCTTTCGAATCGAAGGCAAAAATGACCATGGCGATGACGCAATTGCGGTTCGTTGGCATTCTCGCGGCGCTCAGCCCGGTCGCCTTGGTGGCCGCTTGCGGCGGCGGCGGAGGCGGATCGATCTCCACACCCGCACCCGCGCCCGCGCCTGTTCCCAGTCCAACGCCGACTCCGACGCCGGCACCCACCCCCACTCCCACGCCGACCCCGTCGAGCGCCTTCAGCACCAGCGAATACAACCGCTCGACCGGGCCTTCACAGCACGGCGCGGTGACTGCCTGGGCACAGGGCGTCAACGGCACGGGCGTGACCATCGGCGTAGTGGATAGCGGCATCGACAGCGACAGCCCAGAATTTGCCGGCCGCCTGTCATCCGCATCGCGCGACGTCGCCGGATCGCGCGGGGTCGACAACCCGGACAGCGACCACGGCACCAACGTCGCCATGATCGCTGCCGCGGCGCGGGACAACACCGGCATCCTGGGCATCGCATTCGGCGCGCAAGTCGCGATGTTCCGCGCCGACAGTCCCGGATCGTGCACGACGCCGAACAAGGACGGCAAGAACGAATGCACGTTCGGCGACACCGCGATCGCCGCCGGCGTCAACGCCGCGATCGACGCGGGCGCCAAGGTCATCAACTTGTCGCTGGGCGGCTCGTCGCCGGGCTCGATCCTGCGCGCGGCGGTTTCGCGCGCGGCTTCCGCCGGCGTGGTGGTAATCATTTCTGCCGGCAACGACGGCGATTCAACCGATCCCGCGGTCGATCCGAACAATCCCGACCCCTTCGCCACCGGCCTGCGGGCGGCGGGCAACGGCAACGTCATCATCGCCGGGTCGGTCGGCGAAACGAACCAGATTTCTGCCTTCAGCAACCGCGCGGGCAGCTCGGCCCAGTGGTACCTGACCGCGCGGGGCGAGCGGGTTTGCTGCGTTTACGAAAACGGCGCCATCAAGATCACTACCGATTCGACCGGCGCGCGGTTTGTCACGCTGTTTTCAGGGACCAGTTTCTCGGCCCCGCAGATTGCCGGTGCTGCGGCGCTGCTGTTCCAGGCGTTTCCGAACCTGACCGCGGCGCAAGTCGTCGACCTGCTGCTTCGTACCGGTACCGATGCCGGCGCGACGGGAACCGACGCCACGTACGGACGCGGCATCCTGAACATCGCGGCGGCCTTCGCGCCGCAAGGTGCGACCGCGCTGTCGACCTCCACCGTGCCGCTGCCGATTGGCGACACCACGATCGCAACCTCGCGTCCGATGGGCGATGCGCGCATCGGCGCGCCGCTCGATACCGTCCTGCTCGACGGATACGGCCGCGCCTATGACTACAATCTGGCCTCGGGCGTGCGTAGCGCCGCTGTCGCGCCCCGGCTGACCGCCGCACTGACGGGCACGTCGCGCACGATTGGCGGCGCCGGCGGCGCAGTAGCCATGGCCTTCACCGTCGACGCCACCGGGCGCGCCATCGCGCAGCCGTGGCAGGGCGCGCTGCGCCTGTCGCGCGGCGATGCCGAGGCGGCGCGCGTCCTGGCCGGCCAGGTGGTCGCCCGTATCGCGCCCAAGACGTCGGTCGCGTTCGCTTTCGCGCAAGGGGCGGACGGACTGGTCGCGCAGCTTCAGGGTCGGAACGAAGCGGCGTTCTTCGTCGCCGGGTCGGCGCATGACGACGTCGGCTTCGACCAGAGCAATCAGACCACGCTGGCGGTGCGCCGCAACCTCGGCACCTGGGCGCTGACCGCCACGGCCGCGCGGGGCAACGCGATTACCGGTTCACCGCTGCAGTTCGGCACTTCGCTAGAGGCACGCCGGGGCGAATTTCCAGTGTCGCGCATCGGCGTCGCGTTCGACCGCGGGTTCGAGGCCGGGCGCGCCAGCATCGGCGCGTCCTGGCTGCACGAGACCGGCACGGTGCTGGGCGCGCGGATCCATTCGGGCCTGGGCGGCAGCGGCGCAGACACGATGCTTGCCGACGCGGCGGCGCAGTGGTCGCCCGCGCCCGGCTGGCAGCTTGGCGGCGCACTGCGCGCCGGATTCACCCGCGCGGGCAGCGCCGGAACGTTGCAGGGCGGCACGCTGGTGACCAGCGCGTGGTCGCTTGACGCGCTGCGCAGCGACGTCTTTGCGCCAGGAGATAGCGTCGCGCTGCGGCTGTCGCAGCCACTCCGCGTCGAAAGCGGCACGCTGTCGTTCCTGCTCCCGATCGACTACAGCTATGAGACGCTGCAGACAGGCATGGGGCTGCGCACGCTGTCGCTGGCGCCGCAGGGGCGCGAACTGGACGCCGAACTGGGGTGGAGCGGGCCGCTTCTATACGGCCAGGCCCACGCCGGGGTGTTCTACCGCAAGGATCCCGGTCATCGCGCCGCGCTGCCCGACGACAAGGGCATGGCGGTAAGCTGGCGCGCGGCGTTCTAGGCACCGGCTTTACTTCGCCGCCGGGCCGCGCCATCGCGCGGTCATGACCACGCCCGTTATCGCAGGCGCACTCAGCGGCGTCAGGGTGCTCGACTTGTCGCGCGTGCTGGCCGGGCCGTGGGCAACGCAGATCCTGGCCGACCTCGGCGCCGACGTGCTGAAGGTTGAGCACCCGGTGCGCGGCGACGATACGCGCGCCTGGGGACCGCCCTTCCTCACCCTGCCCGATGGCAGCGATGACGGCGCGGAGAGCGCTTATTACCTCGCCGCCAACCGCAACAAACGCTCCGCCGCTATCGATTTCGCGCGCCCCGAAGGTGCCGCGCTGATCCGCCGGCTGGCCGCCAAGGCGGACATCCTGGTGGAGAACTACAAGGTCGGCGGGCTGGCCAAGTACGAACTCGATTACGCCGCCATTTTCGCAATCAATCCCAGGATCGTCTATTGCTCGATCTCGGGCTTCGGGCAGGACGGGCCCTATGCGCAGCGCGGCGGGTACGATTTCATCGCGCAAGGCATGGGCGGGTTCATGTCGGTGACCGGCGAGGCCGGCGGCCAGCCGCTGCGCGCGGGGGTGGCCATTGCGGACCTGTCGACCGGCAATTACGCTGCCACCGCGATCCTGGCGGCGTTGCGCCATGCCGAACGGACCGGCCACGGCCAGCACATCGATATCTCGCTGCTCGACACCCAGATCGCGATGATGGCCAACCTGGGCTCAAGCTACCTGGTCAGCGGCCAGGCGGCGCGCCCGACCGGAAATCGCCACCCGACGCTGGTGCCTTATACAACCTTCGCGGTCGCCGACGGGACCGTGATCATCGCGGTCGGCAACGACCGCCAGTTCCGCGCCCTGTGCGATGCCCTGGGTATGCCTGCTATGGCCGACGACCCGCGCTTCCTGCGCTCCCGCGACCGGGTCGCCAACCGCGCCGCTTGCGAAGCGGAGGTCGCCCGGTTGGTGGCCGATCGCACCAAGGCTCAACTGGCCGCGCTGTTCGATCCGGTGGGCGTCCCCGTCGGGCCGATCAACGACCTGGCGGAGGTTTTCGCCGACCCGTTCGTGGCGGCGCGCGGCACCGTCCACCGATTTGAACGCGAAGACGGTGTCGCCGTGCCCAGCGTTGCCTACCCGGCCAAGCTGTCGCGAACCCCGGCGAGCTTCCGCCAGATGCCGCCGCGCATCGGCGAGCACACCGCCGAACTGCTGGACGAATGGCTGGAGCTTGCCCCGGGCGAATTCGCGGCGCTGGCGGCCGCCGGTGCGGTGCGCCAGCGTTCCTAGGCGCCGGCGCGCCTGGCGAAATCCCAGGCCCGGTCCGCCAGCATTCCGACCCGCTCGGCTTGCTCACGTGCATGGGCGCTGCTGGCGGTGCCGTCGATCACGCGTTTCTTGATGCCCTGGACGATCCCGGTCAGGCGGAAGAAGTTGTACGCGAAGTACCAGTTCATGTCAGGCACGTCGGCGCGCCCAGACGCCGCGCAATAGCGATCGACCACTTCGTCCAGCTCCGGGATGCCGAGCGCGGCGCGATCGAGGTCGGCCACGCCCGAGCGGCCACCGTTGTCGGTCACCCACGTCAGGCACAAATACGTGAAATCGGCGAGCGGATCGCCCAGCGTGGACAATTCCCAGTCAAGGACTGCCGCCACCCGGGGTTCGTCCCGCGCATAGATCAGGTTGTCGATCCGGTAATCGCCATGGACCACGCTGGTGCGGGTCTGCTCGGGCACCGTGGCGGGAAGGAATTCGATCAATCGCTCGACCGGCTCCATCCGCTCGGTCTCGGACAGGCGGTATTGCCGGGTCCAGCGCTCGATCTGGCGGCCGAAATAGTTGCCCGGCTTGCCGTAGTCGGCAAGGCCGACCGCCGCCACGTCGACCGCGTGGAGCGCGGCGAGGGTATCGACCATCGCATCGTAGGTCGCGCGGCGCTGGGCCGGTGCGGCGCCCGGCATCGCGCCGTTCCAGATCGTGCGCCCGTCGACCATGTCCATGACGTAGAACCAGGCTCCGATCACGCCGTCGTCGGTGCACAGCCCGAACTGGCGCGCGACCGGAAAACCGGCCCGCGCTAGTCCCGACTGGACCTTGAACTCGCGGTCGACCGCGTGGGCAGAGGGCAGCAGCGGCCCGAACGGCTTGCGCCGCAGCACGTAATTGCCGCTGGCGGCCGCGATCCGGTAAGTCGGATTCGACTGGCCGCCCTTGAACTTGCTCAGCGTCAGCGGCCCGCGGAAGCCTTCGACATGGTCCGCCATCCAGGCGCCGAGCTTCGCCTCGTCGAGCCGGTCGGCGCCTTCGGGCACGGTGGTGCCGACGAAGGCTTCGTCGGCGGTCAGGCCGGTCATTGGGCGAAAACCACGACCGAACGCGCCGCGTGGCCACCGCGCATGGTCTCGAACCCGTCGTTGATGCGTTCCAGCGGGATTCGCTCGGCAATCAACGTGTCGAGGTCGAGCATCCCGCGCAGATAGAAATCGACTAGCCGCGGCATGTCGACCGGAAAGCGGTTCATGCCCATGAAGGCGCCCTGCAGTTTCTTGCCCGCCAGCAGGTCGAGCGCCGAAAGGCCGACCTTTTCCGTCAGCGGCATCATGCCCAGGACCGTGGCGGTACCGCCGCGCCGCAACGCGCCGACCGCCAGCGCCGCGGACGATGGCCTGCCGACCGCCTCGATCGCGTGATCGACGCCGCCCTTCGTCATCTCGACGATTTCGGCCGTCGCTGTGTCCGACAGGGCATCGACCGTGTCGGTGGCGCCCAGCTTCATCGCCAGTTCGCGCTTTTCGGGCAGCGGGTCGGCGGCGATGATCCGGCCCGCGCCCGCGATCTTCGCCGCGTTGATCGCGGCAAGGCCGACCCCGCCGCAGCCGACCACGGCCACCGTCTCGCCGGGAACGAGTTTGCAGGCATTGAAGACCGCGCCCGCGCCGGTGGTCACCGCGCAGCCGATCAACGAGGCACGGTCGAGCGGCATCTCGGGATCGATCGCGGTGCAGGCATGCTCGTGCACCAGCATCTGTTCGGCGAAACCCGACAGGTTGAGCATTTGCCCGACCGGCGTGCCGTCTGGCCGCGACATCCGCGACGGGGCGCCGCGCGAACGCCGCGTCTCCGCCCCCAGGCACAGCGCCATGCGCCCGGTGACGCAGAATTCGCAGTGGCCGCAGAAGGCTGACAGGCAGGTCACAACCGCGTCGCCGACCTTGACCGTGCGGACCTCGCTGCCGACCGCCTCGACGATGCCGGCCGCTTCGTGGCCCGGCACGGCCGGCACCGCGTGCGGATAGGCGCCGTCGATGAAGTGCAGGTCCGAATGGCATAACCCGCAGGCAGCGGTGCGGATCAGCACTTCGTGCGGGCCGGGCGTGTCGATGACGAGGTCTTCGATTGCCAGCGGCTGACCTGCCTGGACGAGGACGGCGGCTTTCATCAGCGTGCCGCTCCCATATCGCCGGAACTGAAGCCAGAATCGTTGGCAGGTGCGGCGTGGCGGGCCAGCTCGATCCGGGCGATGGCGCGGGCATGCACTTCGTCCGGGCCGTCGGCCAGGCGCAGCGTGCGCTGATGGGCATAGTCCTGCGCCAGCCCGAAATCCTCGGAAACGCCGGCGCCGCCGTGCGCCTGGATGGCATCGTCGATGATGCGCAGCGCCATGTTGGGAGCCTGGACCTTGATCATCGCGATTTCCGCCGCGGCGGCCTTGTTGCCGGCCTTGTCCATCATGTCGGCCGCCTTGAGGCACAGCAGCCGCGTCATCTCGATGTCGATGCGGGCGCGGGCCAGGCGTTCTTCCCAGACCGAATGCTCGGCGATGGTCTTGCCGAAGACGACCCGCGCCTGCAGCCGCCGCGCCATCTTGGCAAGCGCTTCCTCGGCCACGCCGATCGTGCGCATGCAATGGTGGATGCGTCCCGGCCCGAGGCGCCCCTGCGCAATCTCGAACCCGCGCCCTTCGCCCAGCAACATGTTGCCGGCGGGGATGCGTACGTCCTTGAGCTCGATCTCCATGTGGCCGTGCGGCGCGTCGTCGTACCCGAACACGGGCAGGTGGCGCAGGATCGTTACCCCCGGCGCGTCGAGCGGCATCAGCACCATCGACTGCTGGGCATGGCGCTTGGCCTCGAAATCGGTCTTGCCCATGACGATCGCGATTTTGCACCTCGGATCGCCCGCGCCCGACGACCACCACTTGCGGCCATTGATTACGTAGTCATCGCCGTCGCGAACGATCGAACATTCGATGTTGGTGGCGTCCGAACTGGCCACGGCGGGCTCTGTCATCAGGAAGGCGCTGCGGATCTCGCCCTTCATCAGGGGCTTCAGCCAGGCGTCCTTCTGCTCGCGCGTGCCGTAGCGATAAAGCACTTCCATATTGCCGGTGTCGGGGGCGGAGCAGTTGAAGACCTCGCTCGCCCAGCCGATGCGGCCCATCTCCTCGGCGCAGAGCGCGTATTCGAGGTTGGTCAGCCCCGGCCCGTCGAATTCGAAACTGTCGTCGACGTGCGGGCGGCCCGAACGCGGCGGCATGAACAGGTTCCAGATACCCTGCGCCTGTGCGCGGGCCTTTTCCTCCTCGATCACGGACAGCACCTTCCAGCGCCCACCTTCGGCCTGCTGGGCCTTGTAGTCGGCCTGGCGCGGGCGGCCATGCGCCTCGATGAACTGGCGCACGCGGTCGCGCCAGTGACGCTGACGCTCGGTCGGTTCGAAATCCATGGCGTGCTCCTTCGTTCGATTCAGGGCGCGGCGGCAATGGCCTGCAGCGCGGTGGTAAGGCTGGGCGTTTCCGGGTCCCACGAATGGCGCGGACCCAGCGTCAGCCCCCCGTCGATCACCAGCGAGGCCCCGGTGACGAAGCCGGCATCGCCGCTGGCAAGAAAGGCGACCGCGCGCGCGACATCCTCGGGCTCGCCCCCGCGAGCGACTGGCTGCGCGCCCTGGGCTGCCCCGGCGATGAGCGCGCGGGCGCTATCCAGCCGGTTTGCCGGGATGTCGGATCCGGCGGTGAAGATGCCGGTCTGGATGAAGCCCGGCTGGACCGCGTTGACGCGGATGCCGTGGCGGGCAAGGTCGGTGGCCGCGCAGCGCGTCAGCTGCAAGACCCCGGCCTTGGCGACGGCATAGGCGGTCGGCGCATAACCTGGCCCGATCGCTGCGACCGAGCTGGTGTTGACGATGGCGGGGGCCGGCCGCCCGATCATGTGCGGCACGGCATGGCGGATGCCCAGCGCGACCGAGCGCAACAGCAGCGCCATCGTCGCATCCCAGTCCTCGGCCTCGATCTCGTCGATACGGCCGCGCGCGCCGCCGGCGCCAGCGTTGTTGAAGACCACGTCGATCCCGCCGCTCTCGGCGGCGGCGCCGTCCATCAGGGCGGCGATATCGGCCGGGCGGGTCACGTCGCAGCGGCGAAAGCGGATTGCCGTGTGTTCGCCGGCGATGGCGGCGCCGCCCGCTTCATCGATATCGGCAGCATAGACGGTGCCGCCTTCGGCCGCGAACAGCCGCGCGGCGGCCCGTCCGATGCCCGAGGCTGCCCCGGTGACGACGATTGTCCGGCCCGAGAATCGCATCCAGTCCACTCCTCTTCCCGCGCGCATGGTAGGCCGCCATGGCGCGCGGTCAACGCCGCTCGCATTGACGCTACGGCATCCCCAATATTCCAAAACCACGCAAATGTGCGCTTGCACGCCCGTACCGTATCGACTTAACCTGATGCAGGAGAGGAGCCGAGACATGTCGGATACCGAAGCGTTCCGCCAGGAAGCACGCGCCTGGCTAGAAGCCAACTGCCCGCCCGAAATGCGCCAACCCGTTCGCGATGAACGCGACGTCTGCTGGGGCGGACGCAACTTTACGTTTTCCTCCCCGGCGCAAAAGGCCTGGCTCGAAGCTTGCGTCGCCAAGGGCTACACCGTTCCCGATTGGCCCAAGCCTTATGGCGGTGCCGGCCTGTCCCCGGCCGAGGCCAAGATCCTGCGCGAGGAAATGGCCCGCATCGGTGCGCGTCCGCCGCTGTCCAGCTTCGGCATCTGGATGCTTGGCCCGGCGCTGCTCAAGTTTGGGACGGAGGCACAGAAGGTCCACTACCTGGGGCAGATCGCCCGCGGAGAAATCCGCTGGTGCCAGGGCTATTCCGAGCCCGGATCGGGCAGCGACCTGGTTTCGTTGCAGACCTTTGGTGAGGACAAGGGCGATCACTGGGTCGTCAACGGCCAGAAGGTCTGGACCAGCTATGCCGACAAGGCCGACTGGATCTTCTGCCTGGTCCGCACCGACAAGGCGAACAAGTACCAGGGCATCTCGTTTCTGCTGTTCGACATGGCAAGCCCGGGGGTCTCGACCAAGCCCATCCTGCTGATCAGCGGCAACTCCCCGTTCTGCGAAACCTTCTTCGACAACGTTTCGGTCCCCAAGGACCAGATCGTGGGCGAGGTGAACCGCGGCTGGGACGTTGCCAAGTACCTGCTAGGTCATGAGCGCGAGATGATCTCGGGTGCGGGCGGAGCCGATCGGACCTCCGCGATCGGTGCGACGCTGGCTCGCAACGCGCTGCTCGACCCGGTCCTGCGCGCCGAACTGGCGCAGTTCGATGTCGATGCGCTGGCCTATTCGGCGATGGCCGAGAAATTCCTCGACGAAGCGAAGATCGGCAAGGCGCACCCCGCCCAGCCCAACATGATGAAATACGCCGGGACCGAACTGAACAAGCGCCGTCACGAGCTGATTATGGCGGCCGGCGGCAGCGCCGCGCTGGAATGGGACAGCGAGGCGTCGGGGGGCGGATCGAAGCCGCGATCGTGGCTGCGGACAAAGGCCAATTCGATCGAGGGCGGCACCAGCGAGGTGATGCTCAATGTCATCGCCAAACGTATCCTCGACCTGCCGGGAGCCTGACCGTGCCGCTTTATCACACCGAAGACCAGGCCATGCTGGCCGATACCGCCGCCCCTTTCATGGCCGAGGAAGGCGCTATCGCCAAACAGCTGCGCCACTGGCGCGACACGCAGTGCAAGGACGGCTTCGGGCACGACTTGTGGAAGCAGTTCGCCGAGATGGGCTTCACCGGCATGCTCGTGAGCGAGGCCGACGGCGGGCTGGGCATGGGCCATGTCGAGGCGGGGATCGTACTCGAGGAAATCGGCCGCAACCTGACTCCCTCGCCGTTCCTGACCAGTTCGGTCATGGCGGCAACCGCGCTCAGCGCGGCCGGCGATGACTTGCGAGCACGCTGGTTGCCGGGCCTGATTGCGGGCGAGCACGTCTTTGCAGTCGCTATCGACGAGGGCCCCAAGCACCGTCCTGCCAGGATCGCCACCAGGGCGGAGCGGGCCGGCAACGGCTTTCGCCTGTCGGGCGAAAAGGCTTTCGTGGTACATGGCGGGTCCGCCGACATGCTGGTGGTCGCCGCGCGTACCGCCGGCGCGGATGACGACGAGAACGGCATTACCCTGTTCGCGGTGCCCCGCGACGCTGCTGGCATGACGCAGGGCAATGTCCGCCTAGTCGACAGCTCGATGGCGAGCCACGTCCGGTTCGCGGACGTCGAGCTCGATGGCGGGGCCGTGATCGGCGATGTCGATGGCGGCCGCGCCGTGCTGAACCGGATCCTGGCGGCCGGGCGCGTCGGAGCGGCGGCGGAAAGCGTCGGCGTGGCGCGCGGCGCCTTCGGCATGACCACCGACTATCTCAAGCAGCGCAAGCAGTTCGGCAAGCTGATCGGTGAATTCCAGGCGCTGCAGCACCGCGCGGCGCACCTCTACTCCGAGATCGAGATCGCCCGCGCCGCCACGATCAAGGCGCAGCAGTTGCTCGATGCCCGGGACGATGCACTTTCCGACCGCGCCGAGATCATGGTCTCGGTCGCCAAGGCCAAGGCCGGCAAGGCGGCCGGGCTCGCGGTCAAGGAAGGTGTCCAGATGCACGGCGGCATCGGCATGACCGACGAATACGACATCGGTTTCTACATGAAGCGCGACCGCGCCCTGGCGGAATTCATGGGCGACCAGTACTTCCATGCCGAGCGCGTCGCCCAGCTGGGCGGATATTGAAGGAGATGGCAGCGATGACGCTCGAGGAGATGTTCGGCCTGTCGGGCCGGGTCGCGCTGGTTACCGGCGGCAGCCGCGGAATTGGCCGCATGATCGTCGAAGGCTTCCTCGCCGCCGGGATCGACCGGGTCTACATCACCGCGCGCAAGAGCCACGAGATCGCGGCGACCTGCGCCGAACTGGGCGATCGAGTGATCGGCATCCAGGGCGACATTTCCACGCTGGACGGGATCGACGCTCTGGTCACCGAACTGACCGCGCGCGAAGGCAGGCTCGATATTCTGGTCAACAATGCCGGAGTGGCGTGGGGCGCCGATTACCTCGACTTTCCGGAGGCGGGCTGGGACAAGGTCATGGCGCTCAACGTCAAGACGCCGTTCTTCCTTACCCAGAAGCTGCACGGCCTGCTGACGGCGGGGGCAACGGCCGAGCGCCCCGCCAAGGTCATCATGATCACCTCGATCGACGGCCAGCGGGTCAATCCGTGGGAGACCTACAGCTACCAGGCATCGAAGGCGGCACTGATCCACTTGACGCGGCGGATGGCGGCACGCCTGGTCAAGGACCACGTCTATGTCACCAGCCTGGCGCCGGGCGCCTTCCCGTCGAGCATGAACAAGGCCGCGCGCGACCGTGCGGATCAGTCCGCCGCCGGCATCCCCAATGGCCGCGTGGGTGACAAGTGGGACATGGGCGGTACGGCCGTTTACTTGGCCAGCCGCGCCGGAGACTACACGATCGGCGAAACGGTCACGATCGACGGCGGCATCGTCAATGCGCTGCTACCGACGCATTTCGCCGAACCGGGCTAGATCAGGCCATCAATCCGCGGACGAAGTCGATCAGGCCGGTCTGACGCTTGCGCTTGAGGCGTTCGGCCTGGAGGATGCCGCGAACTTCCTCGAAGCAGGCGTCGATGTCGTCGTTGATGACGATGTAATCGTATTCGCCCCAGTGGCTGATTTCCGCCTTGGCGCGGGCCATACGATCTTCGATTACGGCCTCGCTGTCCTGCGCGCGCGAAACCAGCCTGCGGTGCAGCTCCTCGATGCTGGGCGGCAGGATAAAGACCGCGGCAACGTCGGCCTTGTCCTTCTGCGCCAGCTGCTGCGTACCCTGCCAATCGATGTCGAACAGGAAGTCCTGCCCGTCTTTCAGGCCGGTGCGGATATGCGCCTTGGGGGTACCGTAGCGGTGCCCGAAGACGTGAGCCCACTCGTAGAACTCGTCTTCGGCCACCATCCGGTCGAACTCGGCATCGGAGACGAAGTGGTAATCCCTGCCGTCGACTTCGCCGGGCCGCGGCGGGCGCGTGGTGGCGGAGATCGACAGGCCGATCTGGCTGTCCTCCTCAAGCAGCTTGCGCGCGATCGTGGTCTTGCCCGCGCCTGAGGGCGAGGACAGGATGAACATCAGCCCGCGCCGGTGCAGCGTGTCGGTTGGGGAATCGGCCATGCGCGCTGATGGCGCAGGGTGGCCGGGCAAATCAAGCGGCGATGCTGTCGCGATCAGACCTTGGCGTCGGACGCACGGCCTTCGGCAGCCTGTTCGCTGACCTGCGCCTCGCCCGCCGCAACTTCGTCGCGGTTGGCATGGGCGCGGTCCCACAGCGTCTTGGCAAGCAGCCCGCCCCCGACGAGGATTGCACCCGGAACCGACCGGGTGGCGACGCGCGCGACGGCCGTGCCGACCAGCGTCTGTGCCATCGAGCGACCCTTGACGATGTCCTTGGCCTTCGTCTTGTCGTACTTGGCGCCCAGCACGACGGTTTCGATCGCGTGGCGAAGAAAGCGGCCGCCGCCGCGCATCGCGATATCGGCGATGACCAGATTGGTCATCGGGTTGGTCGACACGCCCGGCATCTTGCCTGCCACCTTGCCGACGGTCTTGCCGACCTTGCCGGCAGTGGCTTTGAATTTCGCACGCTTGGCCATGGACCGTTCCGCTCTTGTCAGCCTTGGCCCGGACGCTCCGGGAAGGCTATTTCTTGCGCCCGAAATCGACCGTCACGACGTTCGAGCCGTCTTCGCTGGAAACGTCGGGGCGTCCGCCCTGTTCCGGCGAATCGTTCTGCGCATCGTCGTGCAGCTGGGGCTCATCTGGCACGTTGGCCTGGAATTGCAGCCCGAAGTCGACCGCGGGATCAACGAAGGCGGTGATCGCATCGAACGGGATCACGAGCTTTGACGGCATCTGGTTGAACGAAAGGCCGACCGTGAAGCCATCGTCGGTCACCGCCAGATCCCAAAACTTGTTCTGCAGGACGATCGTCATCTCGTCGGGGAAGCGTTCGTGCAGGTGGGCCGGGATGTCGACGCCGGGCGCGGCGGTCTTGAAGGTGATATAAAAGTGGTGCGCGCCCGGAAGCACGCCGCCACCCGCCTCGATCGCGCCGAGCACGCGGCCGACGACGGCGCGCAGCGCCTCCTGCACGATTTCATCGTAGGGGATCAGGCTGTCGGGTGTCTCGGTCATCGGGTTTCCACTGGCGTTGCCAGGCATAGCGGTCAAGCGCGGAAAAGGTTGCGCGGCCTACCGCACCGCCTGTAACGCGGCGGCCATGCGCAAGGGCCGGATCGAACGAAACACCGCGGAAACCCGCATCCTGGTCGAAGTCGATCTCGACGGGACGGGCACTTATGACCTGTCCACCGGGATCGGCTTCCTCGATCACATGATCGAGCAGTTCAGCCGCCACTCGCTGATCGACCTGACATGCCGCGTCGACGGCGACCTTCACGTCGATCAGCACCACACGACCGAGGACAGCGCCATTGCCATCGGCCAGGCGATCCTCCAGGCGCTGGGCGACAAGGGCGGGATCGGCCGTTACGGCACCGCCTATTCGCCCATGGACGAGACGCTGGCCCGCGTAGCGCTCGATATCTCGGGCCGTCCCTGGCTGGCGTGGAACGCCGCCTTCACCCAGCCGCGCCTGGGCGAAATGGATACCGAACTGATCGAGCACTGGTTTCATTCGGTCGCGCAGGCGGCTGGCATCACTCTTCACGTCGAACTGCTTTACGGCGCCAACAACCACCACATCGCCGAGAGCATCTTCAAGGGTTTCGCCCGTGCGATGCGCACCGCGGTGGAACTCGATCCCCGCAAGGGTGGCGCCGTGCCCAGCACCAAAGGCCAGCTGGGCGGCTGATGTTCGTCGTGTCGCTGACCGAAACCGCGGCGCTGGAGGCCCAAAAGCTTGAGACGCCGGCGCGATGAGCGTTGCGCTGATCGATTACGGGGCCGGCAACCTGCAATCCGTGCGTCATGCGCTGCTGACCGCCGGGGCCGCTTCGGTAACGGTGACCGCGGACCCTGGCGTGGTCCGTGCCGCCGATCGGATCGTGCTGCCCGGCGTCGGCGCGTTCGCCGCCTGCATGGGTGCGCTGGCGGCCATCCCCGGCATGATCGCCGCCATGGATGAGCGCGTGCGCGTGGGCGGGGCGCCGTTCCTCGGCATCTGCGTGGGAATGCAACTGCTCGCTACCCGCGGCCTCGAGCATGGCGAGACTGCTGGTCTGGACTGGATCGAAGGCGAAGTCCGCCCGGTCGAGCGCACCGATCCGGCAATCAAGGTTCCTCACATGGGCTGGAACGATGTCGAGGTGCGGCCCCATGCCGGTGGCATACTGGTGCCCGGCGAGGCGTATTTTCTCCACTCCTATCATTTCGTCCCGAACGACGGTCACGCCGTCGCGGCGATGACCGATCATGGCGGCGGGTTGGTTGCGGCGGTCGCCCGCGACACGGTCCTTGGCGTGCAATTCCACCCGGAAAAGAGCCAATCCTACGGCCTCGAGCTGCTGGCCCGGTTCCTCGACTGGAAGCCCTGAGGGCGCTGGAACCAATGGCTTCGTGCCTCCTTAAACGGAGACAGCAGGAGTTCCCGATGGCCGAAGCCGATCCGAACCGTTCCGACGCCCACACCGCCCGCACCCCGCTGCGGGGGCGCAAGGCCGTGATCACCGGCGGCACCACCGGGATAGGGCGCGCCATCGCCGTACTGTTGGCGAGCGAAGGGGCCGAGGTGTTCACTTGCGGGCGCGACCAGCAGCACCTGTCCGACGCGCTCGAGCGTATCGGCGAGGTCGGCAAGGGCAGCGGCATCGCGCTCGACCTGGCCGAGCCGGACGGCGTCGCCCGCTTCTTCGACGCGGCCGACACGGCCCTGGGAAGCTGGGATATCGCCGTTGTGAACGCCGCCATTCCCGCCAGGGGCCTGACCGAGATGCGCGAGGAGGAGGTTCGCTACGCGATCGCCGCCGATTTCACAGCCTACCTGGCGAGCGCCCACCGCGCCGCCGCCACGCTCAAGGATCACGGCGACATCGTGCTGATCGGATCGATGAGCGCCCACATCCTTGGCCCGAATTCGACCGTCTACGCCGGCATCAAGGCCGGAATTGCCGGCTTTGCCGAGGCATTTCGCAAGGAAGGCGGCAACAAGGGCATCAAGGTCAGCCTGGTCGAACCCGGCAAGACCGGCGCCGATTTCCAGTATCCGGATATTCCCGCCGACAAGCAGCGCGAGATGATCAACGACGACAAGATGCTGCGCGCGGAGGATATCGCCGTGGGCGTCCACTACCTGCTGACCCAGCCGCGCCGTGCCGTTGTGCAACAGCTGACGATCGTGCCGCGGGTGGCGGACGAATGACCTTCGACACCGACAGGCTGGTGTTCACGCCCGGCGACGTCGATCTGACGCGTTCTCCGCTCGCCGGGCAACTGGGCGCCGAAACGTTCGTGCTGGGCGCATTCAACCCTGGAATGACCCGGTTGGCGGACGGCAACCTGCTGCTGATGGTGCGCGTTGCCGAAGCGCTCTCTACCCCTGTCTCGGACGGACGCGTCCATGCGATCCGCTTCGATGGCGAGGGTGCCGGCGGCCGCTTCACTTGCGACGGCTGGTCACTAGCCGATGTCGACATGACCGATCCGCGCAAGTTCAGCATCAAGGGCCAGACCTGGCCGGTCATGGCACTGACCAGCCTGTCATGGCTGCTCCCTGTCGAGGTCACGCCCGATGGGCTGGAGGTCGTCGCCGTCCATTACGAGAAGGCAATTGCGTCTGCCGGGCCGTGGAACTGCTACGGGGTGGAGGACGCGCGCATCAGCCGCATTGGCGATCGCTACCTGATGACCACGTGCGCGGTCAGTCCAGAGCGGCACTCGACCACGCTCTACAGTTCGGACAACGCCCTCGACTGGACGTTCGAGGGTATCGTCCTCGATCACCAGAACAAGGATATGCTCATCTTCGAGGGACTGGTCGGCGGCCAGTACTGGGCTCAGACCCGCCCGCTCGGCAACTTGTGGTTCGCCTATCCGCCTGGGAGCGCTTGGCGCGCCGGGCCGGCGATCAACCTGGCGACAAGCCCCGACGGTCGTCACTGGAAGCCGCACCTGGAGCCCGGCATTCGCCCCCACGCCGCGACCGAGGCGACCGCGCGGATGGGCGGCGGCACGCCTCCGCTGCTGACCGAGATCGCCGGCAAGCGGGGCTGGCTGACGCTGTGGCACGGCGTCGAACCCAGCGAGAGTGTCGTCGGCGTCTACCGCACTTACTGGTCGCTGCTCGACGAGCATGAACCGTGGCGCTGCATCGCCACCAGCCACCAGCCGCTGATTGAGGCCGACGCGGCGCTGATCGCGCCGCTCAGGGACAAGCTCTATCTAGACAACGTCGTGTTCACGACCGGAATCGCCGAAGCCGGTGATCACTTCGTGGTCGCCTCCGGCGCGGAGGACCTGGCCTGCCGGATCACGCACGTCCCCAAAAACGCCTTCGTTCCGGACTAGATCCGTTCCGCTTGTGCCACCCCGTCGCTGGCGCGCAGCGCGCTGACGATCCGGGTGAGGTGCGCCAGGTCGTTGACCTCCAGATCGACCTCGTACGTGCCGAACACGTCATCGCGGCCGATCATTTCCAGATGGACGATGTTGGCGTGGCTGCCGGCAAATATGCCGGTCGCCTCCGCCAGCGTTCCCGGGCGGTTGTACAGCACCACGCGCAGCCGTCCGATCGCGCCGGTGGTGCGTTCGCCCCAGGACAGGTCGAGCCAGTCGGCGTCGACACCGCTGGCCAGGTCCAGGCAATCGATGGCGTGAACTTCGACTCCCTGCCCCTTGTGCCGCACGCCGACGATGCGGTCGCCCGGGACCGGGTGGCAGCAGGTGCCGAGCTGGAAGGCGACGCCCGCGGTCAGACCCTTGATCGAGATGGCCCGATCCTGCTTGGGCCATTGCTCGGGCTCGGTCAGGCCGACCGCGCTACCGGGAACCAGCGCTTCCATCACCTGGCGGTCGTCGAGGCGGGCCCCGCCGATCGCCAGCATCAGCGCTTCCTCGTCATCGAGTTCGAGCCGCCTGACCGCGTCCTTGATCGCCTTCTTGCCGATCTTCTGAGGCAGGCGCCCTGCGATCTCGTCGAACAGTTTGCGGCCGATCGCGGCTACTTCCTCGCGTTCCTTGGCCCGGACCGCGCGGCGGATCGCAGCGCGCGCCTTGCCGGTCACCACGAAGCCCAGCCAGGCGAGCTGAGGACTGGCCGAGCGGTTCTTGATGATCTCGACGACGTCGCCGTTGGTCAGCGGCGTGCGTAGCGGAACGTGCCGACCGTTGATCTTGGCACCGACCGCGAAATTGCCGAGGTTGGAGTGCACGGCGTAGGCGAAATCGACCGGAGTGGCGCCCTTGGGCAACTGGTGCAGCGCGCCCTTCGGGGTGAATGCGAAAATGCGATCCTGGTAGATGGCCAGGCGCGTGTGCTCGAGCAGTTCTTCGGCATCGTGGCTCGCGTCGACGATCTCGATCAGGTCGCGCAGCCAGCCCACTTCGCCGTCGGGACGTTCGCCGCTCTTGTAGCCCCAATGCGCGGCCAGCCCGAATTCGTTGGTGCGGTGCATCTCGCGGGTGCGGATCTGCACTTCGACCCGCATCGAATTCTCGTAGATCAGCGCGGTGTGCAGCGACTTGTAGCCGTTCGCCTTGGGGGTCGAGACGTAGTCCTTGAAGCGGCCCGGGATCATCTGCCAGGTCGTGTGCAGGATACCGAGCGCGCGGTAGCAGCCCTCCTCGCTGTCGGTCAGGACGCGGAACGCCATGATGTCGGTGATCTGTTCGAAGCTCACGTGGCGCTCGGCCATCTTCTTCCAGATCGAGTACGGGTGCTTTTCGCGGCCGGAAACTTCGACGTCGAGCCCGGCCTCGGACAGCGCCTGCTTGAAGGTCAGCGCTATCGCGTCGACCTGCCCGCCGTCGGTGTCACGGATTTGCGCCAATCGGCCGGTGATGGTGGCGTAAGCGGTCGGCTCCAGTTGTTCGAAGGCGAGCAGCTGCATCTCGCGCATGTACTCGTACATTCCTACCCGCTCGGCCAGCGGGGCGTAGATATCCATTGTCTCCTTGGCGATGCGGCGGCGCTTTTCCTCGCTCTTGATGAAGTGCAGCGTGCGCATGTTGTGCAGCCGGTCTGCCAGCTTGACCAGGAGAACGCGCAAATCCTCGCTCATGGCCAAAAGAAACTTGCGCAGGTTTTCCGCCGCGCGCTCGTTCTCTGTCATCGCCTCGATCTTGGAGAGCTTGGTGACCCCGTCGACCAGCCGCGCCACTTCGGGCCCGAACAGGCGGTCGATCTCCTCGATCGTCACCAGCGTATCTTCGACCGTGTCGTGCAGCAGCGCGGTCACGATCGTCGGCTGGTCGAGCTTGAGCTCGGTCATCAGCCCGGCGACCTCGACCGGGTGCGAGAAATAGGGATCGCCGCTCGCGCGCTTCTGGGTGCCGTGTTTCTGGACCGTATAGACGTAGGCGCGGTTCAGCACCGCCTCGTCGGCGTTCGGATCGTAGGCTTTCACCCGCTCGACGAGTTCGTACTGACGCAGCATGCGGCCGTTATGTGGAGGCGCGGTGCCCCGCGATGCAAGGTTTTTCGCGGCTCAGGTCCAGATCGCCTCGGGCGGGAGGCTCATCAGGATCGCATCGATGTTGCCGCCCGTTTTCAGTCCGAACAGCGTGCCGCGATCGTAAACCAGGTTGAACTCCGCATAGCGGCCGCGCCATTCGAGTTGGCGGCACTTGTCTGCCGGCGACCAGGCGGCGTTCATGCGCCGGCGGACGAGCCGCGGAAATACGCTGAGGAACGCCTCTCCGACCGCCTGGGTGAAGGCGAAATTGGCTTCCCATGCGGCAGCGTCCGCGCACTCCAGGTGATCGTAGAAGATCCCGCCGACGCCGCGGTGGACCTTGCGGTGGGGGATGTAGAAATACTCGTCCGCCCAGGCCTTGAACCGGTCATAGTAAGCAGCGCCGTTGGCATCGCAGGCGGCCCTGAAGGCGGCGTGAAACTCGGCCGTATCCTCGTCGTACGGAAGCGGCGGATTGAGGTCGGCGCCGCCGCCGAACCAGGCCTTGCCGGTGGTCAGAAAGCGCGTGTTCAAGTGAACGGCGGGAACATGCGGATTGGCCATGTGCGCCACCAAGCTGATGCCGGTGGCGGTAAAGCCGGGATTGTCCGCGCCGGCCCCGTGGATCGAGCCGGCAAAATCGGGCGCGAAATTGCCGCGCACGGTCGACACGTTGACGCCGACCTTCTCGAACACGCGGCCTTTCATGACCCCGCGCACGCCGCCGCCGGGATCGCCGTTGCCGTCTTCCTCGCGGTTCCAGGGCGCGTAATCGAAGCGGGCGTCGGAGCCGGCCTCCGCCTCGATCGCTTCGAATTCGGCGCAAATGCGGGTGCGAAGATCCTCGAACCAGGTGCGGGCGCGGTCGGTGTACGGTGCCCAATCTGTCAGTGCGTCGGTCATGGGCGGCCCTTGCCAAGCGAAACGGGCTGCGGCAAGGGCGGGCCATGGTTCCCTTTTCGTTCGCAGGTGAGGAATTTGCCCTGGTGGGCGGCCGGGCGCTGTACTGGCCGCGGGAACGGGCACTGCTGGTGGCCGACCTTCACCTTGAAAAGGCAAGCTTCTTCGCCCGCTTCGGCCAGATGTTGCCGCCTTACGACAGCCGCGAGACGCTGGAGAGAGTGGCCCTGGCGATCGGCCAGACGGGCGCGCGCCGAGTGTTCTGCCTGGGCGACAACTTCCACGACACCGGCGGCGCGGCGCGACTGGAACCGCACGCGGCGGGCATGCTCGACGCGCTGGTGCGGGCCACCGACTGGGTGTGGATCACCGGCAATCACGACCAGGGCGTCGTGCCTGGCGGAGCGGCGCTGGCCGAGCTGGCGGTAAGTGGATTGCTGCTGCGCCACGAGGCCAGGGCGGGCGAAATTCGCCCGGAACTCTCGGGCCATTTCCATCCGCGCCTTCAGGTCACCCTGCGCGGCCGGCGGATCGTGCGGCCCTGCGCGGTGATGTCGAAAAGCCGGATGATCCTGCCCGCGTTCGGCGCGCTGACCGGCGGCATGAACGCCGCCGACCCGGCGATCCTGAAGGCACTGCAGCCGGCGGCCGACGTTGACGCGGTGGTGGCGGCAGGCGGGCGGCTGGCGCGCTTCCCCTTGTGGCGCGGCGACGCGATCGCCATCTAGGCTTGGATCCCGGGCGCGGGCGGATGCCCGTTCGCGCTGCCGCCGGGCAGGGCCCGATTCCGATTCATCGCACTTCCCGCTTCGCGCGTTCTCGTCTAAGGAACCGCGCGAAGAACAACCTTCAGGAGAACAGATTATCCCTCCCCCACAGCGGCGCATGATGACGCCACCGGTCAAGAGCGGACCGCGCTACAACGGCATGATCCAGTCGGACAAGGTCCGCGTGATCGACGAAAACGGCGAAAACATCGGCGTCATGTACACGCGCGAGGCGATCGAGCAGGCAGCCGAGGTCGGCCTCGACCTGGTCGAGGTCTCGCCCAACGCGGACCCGCCGGTTTGCAAGTTCCTCGACGTCGGCAAGTTCCGCTACGAGGCGCAGAAGAAGGCGAACATCGCCCGCAAGACGCAGAAGACGCAGGAGATCAAAGAGATCAAGATGCGTCCGAACATCGATGACCACGACTATGACGTGAAGATGCGCAACGTGGTCAAGTTCATCGGCGAAGGCGACAAGGTCAAGATGACGCTACGCTTCCGCGGCCGCGAACTGTCGCACCAGCAGCTGGGCATGAACCTGCTCAAGCGGGTTCAGGACGACGTTGCCGAGATCGCCAAGGTCGAGGCCTGGCCCCGCATGGAAGGGCGCCAGATGCTGATGGTGCTTTCGCCCAAGTAAACAAGGCGGCGCGGGCGAATCGTTTCGCCTGCGCCCTTTTGCAGTCCCCCCGATTGTCATTGCGGTCGCGCCGGTTATGGTCGCGCTGCTATCCGCCGGCGCGTGCCGGCGGGACGAAAGGGGGGCCGCACCACAATGAAGCCGACACGCGTATTGCTTGCCTGCACCGCGCTCGTGCTGACCGCCGCGACGGCCTTGTCAGCGGCCGCCCAGTCGGCATCGGTCCAAACCGTCCCGGGCCCGGTGATCAAGGGCGGCGATATCCCTGCCAAGTACACGCCGCCGACCGACGCCAACGACTACATCGTGCGCGAAGTCATGGTGCCGATGCGCGACGGGGTGAAGCTGCACACCGTCATCGTCATTCCCAAGGGCGCGACCGACGCGCCGATCGTGCTGACCCGCACCCCCTACAACGCCAGCAAGCGCGCCGAGCGCAGCGACGGCCCGATGATGCTGTCGCGGCTGCCACTGGCGGACGAGGGATACGTCAGAGCCGGCTGGATTCGCGTCTATCAGGACATCCGGGGCAAGTATAAGTCCGAAGGCGACTACGTGATCACGCGCCCCCCGATCGGGCCGCTCAACGCCACCAAGGTCGATCACACCACCGACGCCTACGATACGATCGACTGGCTGGTGAATAAGGCGAACCTGCCGCAGTCGAACGGCCGCGTCGGTATGATCGGGTCTTCGTACGAAGGCTTCACCGTGGTGATGGCGCTGCTGCATCCGCACCCGGCGCTGAAGGTGGCCGTGCCCGAGAGCCCGATGGTCGATGGCTGGATGGGTGACGACTGGTTCCACTACGGCGCCTTTCGGCTGGCCAATATCGGCTGGATCGGCGCGCAGACCGGCTACAAGGGCGCCGGCGACGGGCCGGCCACCGGCGTCTATGACAATTACGCCGAGTTCCTGCGCTATGGCGGCGCCAACGAATGGGCGCAGCGTTCGGGCTTTGCCCAGCTGCCGGCGTGGAACAAGATGCTGGCGCACACTGCCTATGATACGTTCTGGCAGGACCAGGCGCTCGACAAGCTGATCGTCAAGAACCCTTCGAACGTTCCGACCCTGTGGGAACAGGGGCTGTGGGACCAGGAGGACATGTACGGCGCAATCCATTCGTGGGAAGCGCTCAAGGCTGCCGGCAAGACCGGCAACAACTTCCTGGTGATGGGCCCGTGGCGCCACAGCCAGGTAAACCGCGAAGGGCGCAGCCTGGGGCCGTTCAACTGGAACGGCGATACGGCGGCGCAATTCCGCGACGACATGGTGATGCCGCTGATGCGGCAATACTTGGCTGACGGACCCGCCGCGAATCTGCCGGCCGCGGCGATCTACAATACCGGTGAGAATCACTGGGATACCTTCGCCGACTGGCCGCTGGCCTGCGCCGGCACGTGCGCGCGTCCGCTGACGCCGATCTACCTTGGCGCCGAGGGCGGGCTGTCGTTCGCCAAGGGCGCTGCCGGGGGCGACAGCTATGTGGCCGATCCCGCCAAGCCGGTTCCGCATCTGCCGCGCCCGGTCAACTTCGACGACGGCCGCTGGGGCGACTGGCTTGTGAGCGACCAGCGCGGCGTCGATGGCCGGCCCGACGTGATGACCTACACCTCCGCCGTGCTCACCGCTCCGGTGCGCGTGTCCGGACCGCCAGTGGCGGACATATTCGCCAAGACAACGGGGACCGACGGCGACTTCGTGGTCAAGGTCATCGACGTGTTCCCGGACGAAGTGGCCAGCGATCCCAAGATGGGCGGTTACGAGCTGCCGATCAGCCTCGACATCTTCCGCGGCCGCTACCGCGAGAGTTTTTCGAACCCGAGCGCGATTCCCGCCAACACGGTGCAGGAATACAAGTTCCGGCTGCCCACGGTGAATCACGTGTTCCAGCCCGGACACCGCATCATGGTGCAGGTCCAGTCGAGCCTGTTCCCACTCTATGACCGCAATCCGCAGACGTTCGTTCCCAACATCTTCCTGGCCAAGAAGAGCGACTACCAGCCGGCCACCGTCACGCTGATGCGCGGCGGCGACACGGCGTCTTCGGTGCTGCTGCCAGTCGTTCCGCTGAAGCCCTGAGGCGGAACCATGACCGCCTTCGCGCATCTATCCTGACATTCGTCAGCTGGGAGACATGCGATGCGTTCCGGACTTCTGTGGCTGATCGGCGTGCCGATCCCTCTGATCCTGCTGCTTGCCTACTGCAGCGGACACCTTTGACTGCTCGCGCCAATCCGGTTTCAGTTGAAATCGGTTTGGCGCGGCGATAGACGCGGGGCCGACCGGCGAGCCGGCGGAGATGCGTCCTGCGGAGGTTAGGACGCGAGCGCCCCGGCCCCCTCGCCCATCGGCTCCCGCCTCCCTGGGAGCGTTTGGATACGAGGTTACCCCATGGCCGATACCCCGACCCCCCGCCGCAAGCCCAAGCCCGAAGTCACCACCATCGGCGGCCGCACTCTGAAGCCCGCCACGCTGATGATGGGCTTTGGCTATGACCCGGTGCTGTCCGAAGGCAGCCTCAAGCCGCCAGTGTTCCTGACCAGCACATTCGCCTTTCCCAGCGCGGCGGAAGGCAAGCGCCACTTCGAAGGCATCACCGGCAAGCGCCCGGGCGGGGCCGACGGCCTGGTCTATTCGCGCTTCAATGGCCCCAACCAGGAAATACTCGAAGACCGCCTGGCGATCTGGGACGGCGCCGAGGATGCGCTGTGCTTTTCAAGCGGCATGACCGCGATCTGCGTCCTGTTCCTGGCGCTGTGCAGCGCTGGTGACGTGATCGTCCATTCCGGCCCGCTTTATGCCGCCAGCGAAGGCTTCGTCGCCAAGCACATGAGCCGGTTCGGCGTCACTTACGTCGATTTTCCCGCCGGCGCGACCCGCGAGGAGATCGATGCCGTTCTTGAGAAGGCGAAGGCGCAGGCGGCCGCGCAAGGCGGCAAGGTGGCGATGGTTTACCTTGAAAGCCCCGCCAACCCGACCAACGCGCTGGTCGATGTCGAGGCGGTTCGCGATGCGCGCGACGCGGTGCTGGGCGCCGATTGCCCGATCGCGATCGACAACACGTTCCTTGGCCCGCTGTGGCAGCGCCCGATCGACCAGGGCGCCGACCTGGTGGTCTATTCGCTGACCAAGTACGTGGGCGGCCATTCCGACCTCGTCGCCGGTAGCGTTTCAGGCCCGGAGCGCTGGATCACCCCGATCCGGATGATGCGCAACACGATGGGCGGCATTGCCGATCCCAACACCGCGTGGATGCTGCTGCGCAGCCTTGAGACGGTCGAACTGCGTATGACCCGCGCCGGCGAAAACGCCGCCAAGGTCTGCGCCTTCCTGAAGGACCATCCCAAGGTCGAGGGGCTCGGCTATCTCGGCATGATCGAGGACGCGCGTCAGCAGGACATCTACGAGCGCCATTGCAGCGGCGCGGGCAGCACGTTCAGCCTGTTCATCAAGGGCGGCGAAGCGGAAAGCTTCCGCTTCCTGGATGCGCTGCGCGTGGCCAAGCTGGCGGTCAGCCTGGGCGGGACCGAGACGCTGGCCAGCCACCCGGCGGCGATGACTCACTTGTCGGTGCCCGAGGACCGCAAGGCCGCGCTGGGGATTACCGACAATCTGGTGCGGATCAGCATCGGGATCGAAGACCCGGACGACCTGATCGCCGATTTCGAGCAGGCGCTGGCAGTCGTCTGACGGGAACTTATGCGTGGGCGGGCTGACCTAGCCCGCCCATTCGCGCCGTTCTTCCGCGGCGCGCAGGACTTCGTAGGCCAGTTGCAGGGCCTGGAACGCCTTTGCCGCCGCGGCATCGCCGGGGCGGACATCGGGGTGGACTTCCTTGGCCCTGGCGCGCCAGGCCTTTTTCACCGCATCGTAATCGGCGTCGGGACCAAGGCCGAGAACCTCGAGCGCCCGCAGTTCGTCGCGGCTGCGAGTGCCGTCGCCCGACGGTGCCCAGCCGTAATGCGAGGCTTCCTGGTAGCCTTCGTGAGTCTGGCGTTCGGCCGCTTCGCGTTCGGCCGTTTCCTCGGCGTCGAGGCCGGCGAAATAGTCCCAGCCCGAATTGTATTCGGCGGCGTGCTTCTGGCAGAACATCCAGCGATCGGGGTTGTTGGGCGATTTGGGCGCCGGGCAGGTGCCGGCCTCCTGGCAGCCCTGCCGGTCGCACAGCCGCACGGTCACTGTGTCGCGCGATGAGCCGTAGCCCCCCCAGCGCGGGAATCCCCAGCTATCCGATCTGCGCGCGCCAACCATCCGGCCGAAATGGACGTTCAGGCCGCACAAGGCAAGGCGCGGCGGTCGGTTGCCGATAAAAATGCTGCATTGCAATATGACCCGTCCGTCCCTATCTGCGCCGGCGAAGGAACGATCATGAGCAAACCCCTGACCCTTGCCGCCACCCTTTCGATTGCCGCCAGCGCGCTGTTCGCGATGCTGAGCGCGCCGGGCGTCGTCATCTAGTCCGCGCGCGTCGCGCCGGCCTCCGGCGCGACCAGCGGCAGTTGCATGTAAAGCGTATCAAGCCAGCGTCCGTGCTTGAAGCCGACGCTGCGGATCCGCCCCACTTCTTCGAAGCCGCGCCGGGCATGGAGCGCGCGCGAGGCGGGCTCGGCCCCGCCGATCACCGCGATCATCTGGCGAAAGCCGCAAGCGCGTGCGGCGCCGACCAGCGCGTCCAGCAGCGTTCCGCCGATGCCCTGGCCCATACGCTCAGCCGCGATGTAGATACTGTTCTCGCAGGCGAAGCGATATGCGGGACGATCGCGGAACTGCGCCGCATAAGCATAGCCGCAGACCGATCCATCCTCGCCGCGCGCCACCAGCCAGGGCCAGCATGCCGCCAGCACTTTCGCCAGCCGCACCCGCATCTCGGCTTCGCCCGGGGGCATCGTTTCGAACGTCGCGGTGCCGTGCAGCACGTGGTGGGCGTAAATCGCGGCGATCGCCGCGGCATCTCCGCTCGTGGCCTGTTCGATCCGCATGGCGGCGAATGTGCCCTTAAGTGCACCCGGTGCCAAGGTTGCCTTGGCGCGGGCAAGCACTAAAGCCGGCAGTATGCACGCGGGCGAATACGATGTGGCGATTGCCGGGGCCGGGTTGGCCGGCGGGCTGACCGCGCTGGCGCTGGCGCGCAGCGATCCGGGTCTGCGCATCGCCGTGGTCGAATCGGGCCTGCAGCCCGGCGGGAACCACCGCTGGAGCTGGTTCGCCAGCGACCTGGGCAAGCGCGAGTCCGAGCTGCTCGATGCCTTTACTCCGACCAGGTGGGAAGAGGGTTACGACGTCCGTTTCCGCGGCCTTGCACGCCACCTGCACACGCCTTACCGGTCACTGGGTTCGGACGCATTTGCAGCGGCGCTCGCGCGCCTGTTGCAGGACGGGGCGATCCGCGCCGGGGTCCCGGTCGTCGGCGTGGATGCCGGATCGATCGCACTGGCGGACGGCACCGTCCTTGACGCGACCAGCGTGATAGACGCGCGCGGGATCGCCGATGCCTCCGCCCTGACCGGCGGCTGGCAGGTTTTCCTGGGCCGCACGATCCGTACCGATCGGCCCCACGGCGTGACGCGGCCGACCATCATGGACGCCGCGGTCGAACAGGGCGGCGCCTATCGCTTCGTCTATGTCCTGCCGCTGGAGCCGGACACCATCTTCGTGGAGGATACCTACTACGCCGACAGCCCCGCGCTGGACGGCTCGACCCTGGGCGCGCGCCTCGACGCCTATGCCGCTGCCAAAGGCTGGCACGGCCGCGTCGTTGGCGAGGAGACCGGCGTGCTGCCAGTCGTTACTGGCGGCGATTTTGCCGCGTTTCGCCGCACGCATTCCGTTCCCGGAGTCAGCCAGATCGGGGTGCGCGGCGGGTTCTTTCATCCCCTGACCAGCTATTCCTTGCCCTTCGCGGCGGCCACGGCCACCGCCATCGCAGAGCTGGTGGCGGGCGGCATCGCCGGTGCCGCACTGGCGGGCGCCATCGCGGACCGCGCCGAGGCGCACTGGCACCAGGGCGGTTTCTACCGCACACTGGGGGCGATGCTGCTGGGGGCCGGATCGCCCGACCAGCGGTGGCGCGTTTTCGAACGGTTCTACGGCCTTCCCGAACCGCTGATCGAGCGGTTCTACGCCGGCCGATCGACCTGGGCGGACAAGGCGCGCGTACTGGCCGGCAAGCCGCCGGTGCCGGTGCTGGGGGCGCTGCGGGCGCTGACCGCGGCGGGCAAACATCTGGGGCAGGCAGCATGACTACTGGCGCAACTCGGGCCTGCGTGATCGGCGCCGGCATCGGCGGACTGGCGCTAGCGATTCGGTTGCAATCGGCCGGCATCGACACGGTTCTGGTGGAAGGGCGCGACAAGCCCGGCGGCCGGGCCTATTTCTGGGAAAAGGACGGCTTTACGTTCGACGCCGGGCCGACCGTGATCACCGACCCCGATTGCCTGAAAGAGCTGTGGGCGCTGTCGGGCCACGATATCGCCGACGATGTCACGCTGATGCCGGTCAGCCCGTTCTACCGCCTCAACTGGCCCGACGGCACTCAGTTCGACTATTCGAACGACGACAGCCTGCTGGCCGCCGAAATCGCCCGCGTCGCCCCGGGCGACCTGGCCGGGTACGAGGATTTCCTGCGCTATTCCGAAGGGGTCTATCAGGAAGGCTACGTCAAGCTGGGGGCCAAGCCGTTCCTCGATTTTGCCAGCATGGTGAAGGCGGCCCCGGCGCTGATGAAGCACCAGGCCTGGCGCAGCGTCTATTCGGTCGTCTCAAGCTATGTGAAGAGCGAGAAGCTGCGCGAGGCGCTGAGCTTTCACACCCTGCTGGTCGGCGGCAACCCGTTCACCACCAGCAGCATCTACGCCCTCATCCACAAGCTGGAAAAGGATGGCGGCGTGTGGTGGGCCAAGGGCGGCACCAACCGGCTCGTCGCCGGCATGGTCCGGCATTTCGAGCGGCTCGGCGGTACCGTCCGCCTGGGCGACCCGGTCAGCGCAATTCATACGATGGGCGACCGGGTCAGCGAGGTGGAGACGCGCAGCGGCTGGCGCGAACGCTTTGCCGCGGTGGCCAGCAATGCCGACGTGGTCCACACTTACAAGGATCTGCTGTCCGGCAGCCAGCGCGGCCAGAAGCAGGGCCGCGCGCTGACGAGAAAGCGATTCAGCCCCAGCCTGTTCGTGGTCCACTTCGGCGTCGAGGGGACCTGGCCGGGCATCCCGCACCACATGATCCTGTTCGGGCCGCGCTACAAAGGGCTGCTCGACGACATCTACACGCACGGCGTGCTACCCCGCGATTTCTCGATCTATCTGCACCACCCGAGCGTGAGCGACCCGTCGGTGGCACCGCCGGGCAAGAGCACGTTCTACGCGCTGGTCCCGGTCGCGCACCAGGGCAAGCTGCCGGTCGACTGGGGCGAAGTCGGCCCGATCCTGGAAAAGCGCATCCTCGACGAGGTCGGCCGCCGCCTTATCCCGGACATCCACGACCGCATCGTCACCAAGTTCCACTACGCGCCGAGCGACTTCAAGGCAGACCTCAACGCCCACCTTGGCAGCGCCTTCAGCCTTGAGCCGCTGTTGACGCAAAGCGCCTGGCTGCGCGCCCATAACCGCGACGACAATCTGTCCAACCTGTACCTCGTCGGTGCCGGCACGCACCCGGGCGCCGGCATTCCCGGCGTCGTTGGCAGTGCCAAGGCGACCGCGGGCCTGATGATCGGAGACTTAAGGTGAAACGCATCGCCGTCTACTGCGGATCGGCCACCCCGGCCGACCCGCGCTATGTCGAACTGGGTACGATGGTCGGCAAGACGCTGGCCGAGCGCGGCATCGGCGTGGTCTATGGCGGCGGCCGCCTGGGCCTGATGGGCGCGGTTGCTTATGGCGCGCTGGAGGCCGGCGGCGAGGTGATCGGCGTCATTCCCGAGGCGCTGGTCGGCAGCGAGGTCGCCAACCGCGACTGCACCGAGCTGCACGTCGTCCCCGGGATGCACGAACGCAAGAAGGCCTTTACCGACTTGTCCGACGGCTTCCTGACCATTCCCGGCGGCGTGGGCACGATGGACGAGCTGTGGGAAGCGGTCAGCTGGGCGCAGCTGGGCTATCACGCCAAGCCGGTGGGCCTGCTCAACGCGTTCGGGTTCTATGACGGCCTGATCGCCTTCAACCGCACGATGATCGAGGTCGGCTTCATTCGCCCGGCACACCAGGGCATCATCATCCACGAGAACGAGCTCGATCTCCTGCTCGACCGGATGCGAGCGCACGAGCCGCACACACCGATCTTCGCGATGAAGGAAAGCGACCTCTGATGCTGACCCGCCCGCGCCTGCTCGATGCGGCGCGTGACGCAATCCAGCGCGGATCGAAGAGCTTCGCCGCCGCCAGCCGCCTGTTCGACCGCACCACGCGCGAGCGGGTCTGGCTGCTTTACGGCTGGTGCCGCCGCTGCGACGACCTGGCCGATGCGCAGGATATGGGCGGCAGGCCTGGCGACCAGCGCGGCGCCGCCGAGCGCCTTGCCACCATTCGCGCGCTCACCGCACAGGCCTTCGCCGGCGCCGAAACCGGCGACCCGGCCTTCGACGGTTTCGGCGTCGTCGCGCGCGAGTGCGGGATTACGCCGGCGATGGCCGACGACGTGATCGCGGGCTTCGCGCTCGACGCCGCCGACTGGCGGCCGCGTTCGCAGACCGACCTGCTGCGTTACTGCTACCACGTCGCCGGCGCGGTCGGCGTGATGATGGCGGTGGTCATGGGCGTCGATCCGGCCCACGACGACACGCTCGACCGCGCTTGCGACCTCGGGCTGGCCTTCCAGCTGGCCAACATCGCCCGCGACCTTGACGAGGACGACGCGGCGCAGCGTTGCTACCTGCCGATCGAGTGGCTGGTCGAGGCCGACATTCCGCCCGGTGAGCATATGAAGCCACACTATCGCCCCGCGCTCGTGCCGCTCGTCCGCAGACTGTGCGAAATGGAAAAGGCCTACGAGGCATCAGCTCGGGTCGGCGCCGGGCGGCTGACGTTTCGCCAGCGCTGGGCAGTGCTGGCTGCCGCGGGAATCTACGGCGCGATCGCCACTGAAGTCGACACCGCAGGCAAGGATGCCTGGAACCACCGCATTCGCACGTCCGCCCTGGCCAAGGTGTGGCACATCGCGCATGCGCTGTGGGAAGCGGTTACCCCGCCGCCGCGCACCAGCGTCCGCCCGGCGCTGGGCCGCCGCGAACTTGCCGGGCGCGCCGCCGCCGCCTAAGCGCGGGGCCGTAATGCAATCCTATCCCGCCCCCGCGCAGGCCCATGTCGAGGCCATGACCGCCGCCGCCCGGGTCCGGCCCGCGCGCGCGGTCGCCTTCCAGGGTGCGCCCGGCTGCAACGGCCACCGCGCGGCGATGGAATACGATCCCGCCGCCCTGCCGCTGCCGTGCTTCAGCTTCGAGGATGCACTCGACGCGGTGAAGGACGGGTCGGCCGCGCGGGCGATCATCCCGATCGAGAATTCGCAGCACGGCCGGGTTGCCGACATCCATTTCCTGCTGCCCGAAAGCGGGCTGCGCATCGTCGGCGAATATTTCATGCCGATCGGCCACGCGCTGATGGCGCTGCCCGGCGGCGCGGCGTTGAGCCATGTCCATTCGCATCCGCAGGCGCTGGGCCAGTCGCGCCGCTTTCTGCGGGCGCGCGGCCTGGTGCCGCTTGCCTATGCCGACACCGCCGGCGCCGCCGCGCTCGTTGCCGAGCAGGGCGATCCCGGCAGCGGCGCGATCGCGCCCGCCATCGCAGCCGAGCTTTACGGGCTGGAGATCCGCGAGACCAATGTCGAGGATGCCGCCGACAACATGACGCGCTTCGTCGTGCTGGCGCGCGAGCCGCTGGGCCCGCTGCCCAGCGGCGGCCCGATGATGACCACTTTCGTGTTCGAGGTGAAGAACATCCCGGCCGCGCTTTACAAGGCGCTGGGCGGCTTCGCGACCAATGGCGTCAACATGACCAAGCTGGAATCCTACCAGCACGGCGCCAGCTTTTCGGCGACGATGTTCTATGCCGACATCGTCGGCGCGCCGGGCGATCCGGCCGTCGACCGCGCACTGGAAGAGCTGGCGTTCCACTGTAAGGAACTGCGGATGCTGGGCACCTATCCCCAGGGCCGCCCGCGCGGATAGCCGGGCGGCGGAGAGCCGGGCGGATGGACAACCCCCCGCCCGGCCGCCCGATCACCGCGGCTTCATCACTTGCAGCAGCATCGTGCCATCGACGTGGCGATACCTGGCGCGCTCGGCCGAAGCGGCGCCCGACTGGGTATCGTCCATCTTCATGTAGTCGCGCAGGGCGGCCGCCCGGCGTTCACCCTCGGCGCTGTCGGGAATGTCCTTGTAGCGGCGCACGATATAGAGGTCTGGCTCGCCCTTGCGGGGGTGGACGTTGGCCATGTATTCGGTGCTGATGGCCCAGCCCTTGCTCTGCATGAAGGCGGCCTGCTTCATCGCGGTGTCGTGGATGAAGGTGGCGTAGTCCATGTAGTGGCCGTCATCGATCGAGATGCCCGTCACCTCGACATAATCCCCGCCGGTGAACGGGTCGTTCTGCGCGATGGCGAGCCCGGGCAGCGTAAGCAGCAGCGAAGCGGCAAAAGCCGCGGCGTGACGAATTCGCATGGTAGTCCCCTTGTTCGGATGGAGACCGAAGGCACAAGCGCCGCGGTCGACATCATCCCGGAACAGGGCGACCCGGACACATTCGAGTCCCGAGACCGCCGGGCTAGGCCCACTTTGCGAGTCGCGCCTAGCGAATTGTCAGTCGCGGAAGATCGCGACCTCGCGCCCCCCGGCGCTGCTGGTACGCGCCCGGTACATCCCCGGGGTGTTGAAGCTGAAGGCCGCGTCGCCGCCGGGCGTCACCACGATCACCCCGCCATCGCCCCCAAGCTCAGCGATGTCCTTGATCACCGCGTCGGCGGCGGTCTGCGCACTTTCGCCCTTGAAGCGAATGCGGGCGCAGATCTCGTGCGCGGCACCGGCGCGGATGAAGTATTCGCCCGCGCCGGTAGCCGAGACGGCGCAAGCGCGATCGTCGGCATACGTGCCCGCACCGATAATCGGCGAATCGCCGATCCGGTCCCACCGCTTGCCGGTCATCCCGCCGGTCGAAGTCGCCGCGGCGACGTGGCCCTGGCTGTCGAGCGCCACCGCGCCGACGGTGCCGTACTTGTGGTCGACGTCGAGGAAGCCAAGGTTCTTCGCCTTCAGTTCTTCCAGCTGCCGGCGCCGCTCGGGCGTGGCAAAGTACGCATGGTCGACCATCTGGATCCCTTGCGTGCGGGCGAATGCTTCCGCACCCGCGCCCGCCAGCATCACGTGCGGCGAGTGCTCCATCACCGCGCGCGCGAGCCGGACCGGGTTCTTCACGTGGCTGACGCCGGCAATCGCACCGGCAGCGCGCGTTCGCCCGTCCATGATCGCGGCATCGAGCTGGTTGGTGCCGTCCCAGGTGAACACGGCGCCGCGCCCGGCATTGAAATGCGGATCGTCCTCCATCACCGCCACCGCCGCGCTGACCGCGTCGAGCGCCGAACCGCCTTTGGCCAGCACCGCGCTGCCGGCGTTGAGCGCCGCGTCCAGCGCGGCACGGTACTCCGCTTCCCTGGCCGGGGTCATCGCTTCGCGGCGCATCGTCCCGGCGCCGCCGTGGATCGCGAGTGTCCAGTGCATCGGCGGCTCCTTGGCGGCAGCATCGGGGGCAAGGGCAAGCAGGACGAGGCCGGCCAGCACGGCAGCAGTTGTTTTCATCACCCGACGATACCACAAGCGAAGGAAGGCGAAAGTGGACGCAAGGGACATCATGACGTGACGGAAACGGGTCATGCGCAACGCACACGGGACGTCGATCTGGCGCCCGCCCGCCCGGACGACGTCGCCGCGCTGGCGGCGCTGGGGCGCGACAGCTTCGTGGCCAAGTTCGGCCATCTCTACAGCGCGGCCGACCTCGCCAGCTTCCTGGCGACGGTTCATGCCCCCGAAGCGGTGGCGGCGCGGATCGCCGATCCCTTGCGCGCCTACCGGCTGGCATGGGATGGCGATGACCTGCTGGGCTACGTCCAGGTGGGCTACGCCTGCACCTGGCCCGAGTTCGCGCGCCGTGACCGGGCGATGGAGCTCAAGCAACTCTATACCGCGCCGGCAGCAACCGGACGCGGCATCGGCAGCATCCTGATGGGCTGGGCGCTGGCCGACCTGGCCGGCGCCGGTGCGAACGAGGTGCAGCTTTCGGTGTGGAGCGGCAACACCGACGCGCACCGGTTCTACGCCCGGCACGGCTTCGAGCACGTGGGCGACACCACCTTCCCGGTAGGCGAGCAGATCGACGAGGAATTTCTCTTCGCCAAGCTGCTTTAGCGGCCTATATCGCGGTCATCATGTCCTCGATCCGTCCCTGGCGCGATATTGCGCGCCGCCCGTGCCGCCAGATCATGGTCGGCAACGTCCCCGTTGGCGGCAATGCGCCGATCACCGTCCAGACGATGACCAACACCCCGACCGAGGATGCCGCCGCCACGATCGCGCAGATCCGGCGGTGCGTGGATGCCGGCGCGGATATCGTCCGCGTGTCCTGCCCCGACGCCGCCAGCACGGCTGCCATGCCCGCCATCGTCAAGGCGGCCGGCGTACCGATCGTTGCCGACATCCATTTTCACTACAAGCGCGCGCTCGAAGCGGCCGACGCTGGCGCGGCCTGCCTGCGCATCAATCCGGGCAACATCGGCAGTAGCGAGCGCGTGGCCGAGGTGGTCCGCGCTGCCAAGGCCAACGGCTGCGCTATCCGCATCGGTGTCAACGCCGGCAGCCTGGAAAAGGACTTGCTGGAGAAATACGGCGAGCCCTGCCCCGAGGCGCTGGTC
The DNA here is from genome assembly GCF_049354825.1 of Parablastomonas sp. CN1-191. Classification (GTDB taxonomy): domain Bacteria; phylum Pseudomonadota; class Alphaproteobacteria; order Sphingomonadales; family Sphingomonadaceae; genus Novosphingobium. The sequence goes on from NZ_CP186480.1 coordinate 1,743,927, forward strand.
GAAAGCGCGCTTGACCACATCAAGCTCCTGCAGGACCACGATTTTCACGAATACAAGGTCGCGGTAAAGGCCAGCGACGTGTTCCTGGCGGTGGCCGCCTATATGCAACTGGCCGACGCGGTCGATTGCCCGCTGCACCTGGGCATCACCGAGGCGGGCGGGTTGATCGGCGGCACGGTGAAAAGCAGCATCGGCATCGGCAACCTGCTGTGGGCGGGAATAGGCGACACCATCCGGGTCTCGCTTTCGGCCGAGCCGGAGGAAGAAGTCCGCGTCGGTTACGAGATCCTGAAATCACTCGGACTGCGCACCCGCGGCGTGCGCGTGGTGTCGTGTCCCAGTTGTGCGCGCCAGGGCTTCGACGTGATCCGCACGGTTGCCGCGCTGGAGGAGCGTCTCCAGCACATCCGCACGCCGATGAGCCTTTCGGTGCTCGGCTGCGTGGTCAACGGCCCGGGCGAAGCGCGGGAAACCGACATCGGCATTACCGGCGGCGGCAACGGCAAGCACATGGTCTACTTGTCGGGCGTGACTGATCATCACATCGAATCGGAAGCGATGCTTGACCACATCGTTCGGCTGGTCGAGGCCCGCGCCGCGGAAATCGACGCCGGCGCGCCGAGCATGGACAGCTTGCACGGCAAGGCTGCCTGAGGGGCCCCACATGACCATCGCCATCCGCCCGGCGGCGCGCGCCGACCTGCCGCTTATCGCGGCCCTCATCCGCGAGTTGGCCGCGTACGAGAAGCTGGCCGACGCGGTCCGTTTCGATGAAGCGGTGCTGGGCGAGCACCTGTTCGGCGCCTGCCCGGCTGCCGAGGTCGTCATCGGCGAAGTGGACGGCGAAGCGGCGGGGTTCGCGCTGTTCTTCCACAATTTCTCCACCTTCGAAGGCAAGCCGGGGATCTACCTCGAGGACCTGTTCGTACGGCCGGCCGCGCGCGGGCTGGGCCTGGGCAAGGCGTTGCTGGCGCACCTGGCCGCGCTGGCGGTGACGCGCGGCTGCGCGCGGCTCGAATGGTCGGTCCTGGACTGGAACGCGCCCGCGATCGGATTTTACGAAAGCCTCGGCGCTACGATGATGGGCGACTGGCGCATCATGCGGGTCGACGGGGCGGCGCTGGCACGCTTCGGCGCGGCTGCGGACTGATCCGCCGCGCTGCGCTTGGCACCCCGTTCAGCTTGGGGTTACACCTTGGCGCTTATGGTGGGACGATGAACAGGCGCGAAGTCCTTATCGGTGCCGGCGCGGCGGGTCTGGCCGCGGCGCTGCCCGCGCGGGCTTTCGCGCAGGCTTTCGCCGTCAGCGACCAGCAGCGCCGCATCCTGACCATCGCCAAGGACCAGCTAGAGCGCAATCGCGCGCGCGTATGGCGCACCGATGTCGTCGGGATCGCCGACTACGGCCTGCCAAGTTCCGTGCCGCGGCTTCATTTCGCGGACCTGGAAAAAGGGCAGGTACGTTCATTCCTGGTCGCACATGGCCGCGGCTCGGATCCTGAGCACGACGGTTTCCTGAAGTATTTCTCGAACCAGCTCGGCTCCAACGCGACCAGCCGCGGCGCCTATGTCACCAACGAATGGTACAAAGGCAAATACGGCACCTCGATCCGTCTTGTCGGCGTCGATGCCGATAACAGCGCGGCGCTGGAGCGCATGATCGTCATGCACCCGGCCTGGTACGCCAACCCCGACATGCTGGAAAAATGGGGCAAGCTGGGCCGCAGCGACGGCTGCTTCGCGATGGGAGAGAGCGACTTCAACGAAGCGCTCTGGCACATGTCGGGCGGCCGCCTGCTCTACGCCGACCGCCTCGGCATTTACTAGGATTCCACGCCCGGCAACGCGCCCGGCCGCGCCCTGGCGGGTGCAGCCGGGCGGCGTCTCAGATCGGGTTGTCGAGCTTGACCACGGCTTCGGTGGTCTTGCGCTGGCCGTCCCACGGCGCGCGCGGCGCGGAGAATGACGCGAGCACCGGTGCGTCGCGATCATAGATGTCGCCGAAGGCGCGCATCTTGCCGGCAACGTCGGTCGCGTAGGTGAAATAGGTGATGTAGACCGGGAAGGTCTTGGTCATCGGCACCTTGGTGTACTTCCCCGACGTGGCGTTGGCGACGCCCTCTTCCGGCTTCATCCCGGCGCCCAGCATCGCCATCGTCATGCCCAGCTCCTGCGCCCGCTCGGTGCGCACGCAGCCATGGCTGAGCGCGCGCGTTTCCAGGTTGAACAAGTTGCGGTTGGGGGTGTCGTGAATAAAGATCGCGTGCTCGTTCGGCATGTCGAGCTTGAGCAGGCCGAGCGAATTCCTGGGGCCCGGCTGCTGCACCACGGTTACCGATCCATCGCCGTTCTTGGTCGCCTTGTAGCCTTCGCGCGCCGCCTCGCGCGGGTTGCCCAGCAGGCGCGCGCCCAGCCCCTCGCCCTTCACGATCGACTGCGGCACGGTCCAGGTCGGGTTGAAAATGACACCTTCCACCGTTTCGGCCAGCGACGGGGTCGCGGTCTTGCCGGGCTTGCCGACGATCGTCCGGTACGAGCGGATGATCGAGTTGTTGACCGTCAGCCGCAGCTGGTACTCCGGCACGTTGGTGATCAGGTAGAACTTGCCGAGGTCGCGGCCCAGCCAGCGCCAGCGGTCCATGTTGACGCGGATCAGGTCGCGCGCCTTGCCCGGCTTGGCACTGGCAAGCGCCGTCTTGAGAGCGGCATAATCGGGATGCGTCGGCGCTAGCGCGGCAATCGCGGCGGACACATCGTGCGCGGCCAGGGCGGCGGCCATGACTTTATTGGTGGGATTGGCGTCGACATCGGGGTCGACCACGAACCAGCCCTTGCGCTTGTCCATACGGGTGCGGCCGTCGCGCATGTCCTCGACCAGCCACGACATCGACTTGCTGGCCTGGGCATTGAGCGCGTCGCCCTCGCCCGCCAGAATCGCATCGGCAAGCTCCTTGGGCTGATAGTCCGCGGGAAGCAGGCCTTCGGCGTCGATCGCCTTTATCGTCGCCAGCAGCGCCTCGGCATCCTTGGTGGTCCAGTTCAGCGTCGGCTCGTCGACCGGGGCGGCGGCGACCGGGGCCGGCGCGCTGACGGTCGTGCTGCCGGTGTCCTGCGCCACGGCTGCGGGGGTGGGCACGGCTGGTGCGGGCTTGCCAGCCGCGGCGGCGGGCTTGGTCGCCGGCGCCGCGGGCGCTTGCGCGAATGCCGGGGCCGCGCCGACCAGCGCCGTACCTGCCAGAATCCATGCCGCCTTGATCATCGCCTGCTCCAAATAAGTAATCGGGAATTGCCCTGCGCGCGCCGCGGCGCGCGCCATGCCGGCAGGATGCCCTGTCGGAGGGCCCTCTTCAACCGCTGCGGCTTTCCCCAGCCTGAATTTTGCACGGAAGACCCTTCGCGCTATCGCGGCATTATGGACCGCGCACGCGCATCGATCCCTTCGGTCACCTCTGGACCCGTTGCGCTTGCGGTCGCGGCCATCGCGCTACTGGCGGCGATGGACGGCACGATGAAGGCGGCCAGCCTGGCGATCGGCGCCTATTCGGCGATGACCTGGCGCAGCCTGGCGGGCGTGGCCGCCGCAGCGCCGCTGTGGTGGCTGGGCGGAACGCCCTGGCCGAACCGCGCAGTGCTTCGCGTTCACGTTATGCGCGGCGCGGTGGCGGCCGGTATGGCGGTGACCTTTTTCCATTCGCTGACGCTGCTGCCGCTGGCCGAAGCCATCGCGATCAGCTTCTTCGCTCCGCTGCTTGCGCTTTACCTGGCCGCCTGGATGCTGGACGAAACCGTTGCTCCGCGCGCCGTCGCGGCGTCCGTCGCGGGCCTGGGCGGCGTACTCGTGATCGTCTGGCCCGACATCGCTGGCCACGCCGGCCAGTCGGCGGGGCGGCTGGAGGGGATCGGCGCAGTCGTGCTCTCGGCCGTGCTCTACGCTTTCAACCTGGTGCTGGCACGGCGCCAGGCCCTGATCGCAAGCCCGCGCGAGGTGACCTTCTTCCAGAACGCCATCGTCTTCGCGCTGCTGATTCCCTTCGCACCCTGGTGGCTGGCGGCGCCTGGCGGCGCCCTGCCGGTAATTGCCGCAGCCGCGGCGCTGTCGCTCGCGGCGGGGCTGATGCTCGCCTGGGCCTACGCCCGGGCCGAGGCGCAGGTACTGGTGCCGATGGAATACAGCGCTTTCGTCTGGGCGGCGCTGGTCGGCTGGATCGGCTTTGGCGAGGGGCTGGGCGCATGCACCTGCGCCGGCGCGGCAATCATCGTCGCGGCTTGCCTGGTGGCTGCGCGAAAGGCGCCGCCGGAAGCCGCGGCGGTCTGACCGGACCGGCGATCCGCCGGTTCAGAGCGGGTTTCCGTCCTTGTCGCGATAGATGTCGCGCCGGCCGACATGGTTGGCGGGCCCGACAAAACCGTCAGCCTCCATCCGCTCGACCCACTTGGCGGCCGTGTTGTAGCCCACGCCCAGCTGGCGCTGCAGCCACGATGCGCTGGCCTTCTGGCTTTCGAACACGATCTGGCAGGCCTGGCGGTACTTGCGCTCATCCGGACTGTCGGAGGCGGTTGCATCGAGGTCGTCGAAGCCGAAGCCGCCGTCCTCGGGCTCTTCGGTGACCGAGCCGACATATTCGGGCTTGCCCTGCGCGCGCCAGAAATCGGCGATCCGCTCGACCTCCTCGTCGCTGACGAACGGGCCGTGGACGCGCTTGATCGGGTCGGTGTTGGGCTTGTAGAGCATGTCACCCTTGCCCAGCAGCTGCTCGGCCCCCTGCTCGCCCAGGATCGTGCGGCTGTCGATCCGGCTGGTGACGGCGAACGAAATGCGCGTCGGCAGGTTGGCCTTGATGACGCCGGTGATGACGTCGACCGAGGGGCGCTGCGTTGCCATGATCAGGTGGATGCCGGCGGCGCGGCTTTTTTGCGACAGCCGCTGGATCAGCACTTCGACCTCCTTGCCGACCGTCACCATCAGGTCGGCCAGTTCGTCGACGATGACGACGATCTGCGGCAGCGGGTGGTAGTCGAGCTGGTGCTCTTCGAACAGTTCTTCGCCGCTGTCGGGATCGAAGCCGATCTGGATGCGCCGGCCCAGCGGCTTGCCCTTGGCGGCGGCGGCGCGGACCTTGTCGTTGAAGCCTGACAGGTTGCGGACCGAGATCTCGCTCATCTGGCGATAGCGGCGCTCCATCTCCTCGACCGCCCATTTGAGCGCGCGCACCGCCTTGGCCGGCTCGGTCACGACGGGTGAGAGAAGGTGCGGGATATCGTCGTAGCTCTTGAGCTCGAGCACTTTGGGATCGACGAGGATCAGCCGGCACTGCGCCGGCGTCAGGCGATAGAGCAGCGACAGCAGGATCGTGTTGAGGCCCACCGACTTGCCCGACCCGGTGGTGCCGGCAACCAGCAAGTGCGGCATCGTCGCCAGGTCCGCCACGACCGGCTCTCCGGCGATGTCCTTGCCCAGGATGATCGGTAGCTGCGCCTTCGACGCAGCGAACGATTCGGAGCCGACCATTTCCTTGAAGGCGACCATCTGGCGGTCGGCGTTGGGCAGCTCGATGCCCATGACGGTGCGGCCCGGGATCGACGAGACGCGCGCCGAGATCGCGCTCATGTTGCGGGCGATGTCATCCGCTAGCCCGACCACGCGGCTCGCCTTGATGCCGGGTGCCGGCTCCAGTTCGTACATCGTCACGACCGGGCCGGTACGCACCGCGGTGATCTCGCCCTTGACGTTGAAGTCGTCGAGCACGGTCTCAAGCAGGCGGGCATTGCGCTCCAGCGCCAGCTTGTCGAGCTTGGGCGCGACGTGCGCAGGCGGGTCGTTAAGCAGGTCGAGGCTGGGCAGTTCATAGGTGTCGAACAGGTCGCCCTGGCGCGCCTTTGCGGTGATCTGGGCGGGGCGCGGCGCGGCGGTGGGATCGGAAATTTCGGGGGCACGGCGCGGCGGCGTGGGCACGGCGGCAGGCTCAGGCTCGGGGCGGCGGTCCTTTTTCGGGGTCACGAACGGTAGCGCCTCGGGCAGCGCCAGCCGCGGCTTGCGGCGCAGCGCCAGCGGCAGGCTCATCAGGCTGGCCCAGTCGAATGCGAACACCCGGCCCATCAACGCGGCGCCGGTCGCCAGTGCCGCCAGGCCGATCGCGAGTACGGCCCAGGGCTGGCCCGCGGCTGGCAGCATCGCGGCAAGCGCGTGGATGCCGCGCGCGCCGAGCAGCCCGACAATGCCCCCCATCGAGGCCGGCAGCGGCCAGCCGGGTCCGTCGATCGCCAGCGCCAGCACCGTCCCGATCAGCGCGATCGCGATCACCAGCATGGCCAGCGGTCGCCACCACTTGTGATCGACGTGGGCGACGCCGGCGTCGTCCTCCTCGACCAGGAACAGCAGCTTGCGCGCCGAAACCCACAGTAGCGGCAGCAGGAGCGCGGCGGCCGGGCCGAACAGGAACAGCACCCGGTCGGCAACGGCCGCTCCCGGAGTACCCATCCAGTTCAGCACCGGGCCGCCGGCGGCGGTCGAGGCAGAGGGGTCGGTCTGGTGATAGCTGAGGAGCGCCAGGGCAAGGAACACCATTGCGGCGGCCAGGACCGCGGCCCCGCCGATTTCCAGGCTGCGGCGCAGCGCACGGCGCAGCGCCAGGCGCCAGTCTGGCCGCATCGCTGCCTTGGTTGCCATGATCGGTCGTGCTCCCCTCGAACGGCGGGTATCATGCGCCCACCCCGTTCAGAGGTCAAGAATCGCCCGGGATTCCGGCGAGTCGCTGCGACGAACCGAGGCCATCGATAGCCGCCCAGCGGGCGATCCCGGCGGCCCGGGCGCGGCGCGCCGTCATTCCGCCCAGCGCGATGACCGGCATCGGTGCCAACCGCGCCAGCAGCCGCCAACGCAATGGGCCGAGCGTCCTGATGCCCGGGTGCGACCGGGTCGCGAAAACCGGCGACAGCAGCACCGCGTCGGCGCGGCCGGCCTTGGCCAACTCGCGCGCCGAATGGGCGCTGGCCAGCCGCAGTCCCGTCCCTTCCACCCCGGCACCGTATGACCCGTCGGCGCCCCACCGCCGGGCGGTGCGGGCGTCGCCGGCAAGTACCACGATGTGCCCCCTCGCACGGGCCAACCGCGCCAGCTGGTCGAAGCGGGCTCGGCGGACGGGGTCGGGCAGGTGGTAATGGCGGAAGATGAGCCCCGACCCGCGCGGCAAGCGCTTGAGCGCGGCGTCCAGCACGGCGTCGTTGCGCTCGTCGCTGACCAGCCACACGTCGGGAAGTCGTCTCTGGCGCCTTGGCATCGCAGCGCTATAGCAGCGCGCGATGGACCAGCCAGCCACGCTTCTCGCCGCCGTTCAGGACCGCATCGCCAAGGCCGCCTCGCTGGCCCGGCGCGACGACCCCGTGACCCTGATCGCGATTTCCAAGACCCATCCGGCCGAAGCGATCGCGCCGCTGATTGCGGCCGGGCAGCGCCATTTCGGGGAGAACCGGGTGCAAGAGGCCGCCGCCAAGTGGCCGGCACTGAAGGACGCGGATCCCGGCATCGTCCTCCACCACGTCGGCCAGCTCCAATCAAACAAGGCGGCCGAGGCGGTAGCGCTTTATGATGCGATCCATTCGCTCGACCGGCCCAGCCTGGTCGCGGCGCTGGCCCGCGCGATGGACGCCGCGGACAAGCGCGTGGCCTGCTTCGTCCAGGTCAACATCGGCGCCGAGGCGCAGAAGGGCGGCTGCGCCATAGCCGAGCTCCCGGCGCTGCTGACCGAGGTGCGCGCCGCCGGCATACCGCTGGCCGGGCTGATGTGCGTGCCGCCGGCGGATACCGAGGCGGCGCCCTACTTTGCCCTGCTGGGCAAGCTGGCCGATGACAACGGCGTCAGCGGCCTGAGCATGGGCATGTCAGATGACTTCGAGACCGCGGTGATGCTGGGCGCCACCCACGTCCGGGTGGGCAGCGCGCTGTTCGGAGCGCGCTAGCTCAGGCGTGACCCTTGAGCTCGTCGCCGCTGAGGGTGACGATGTGCAGCAGGTTGGTCGAACCCGGGGTGCCGAAGGGAACGCCGGCCAGCGCGATCAGCTTCGATCCGGCGATACCGAAACCGCTGCGCAGGGCCATTCGCTTGCCCTTTGCGATCATCTCTTCGAAGCTGCCGATGTCCTTCGTGTGGATCGCGTGCGCACCCCACAGCAGCGCGCAACGCCGGGCGATCTTCTGCGCCGGGGTCAGCACCAGCATCGGCACGCGCGGACGTTCGCGGGCGACGCGGCGCGCGGTGCTGCCAGACCCGGTGAACACGATCACGCCGGCGACCGTCACGGTTTCGGCAATGGCGGCGCTGGCCTGGGCCAGCGCGTCGGCCGTGGTCGCGTCCGGGCGGACGTCGGCCAGGTGGATGCGGCGATCGTAGGCAGGGTCGGATTCAACCTGGGTGGCGATGCGGTCCATGATCGTCACCGCCTCGACCGGCCAAGCGCCGGCCGCGGTCTCGGCGCTGAGCATGACCGCGTCGGCGCCGTCGTAAACCGCGTTGGCGACGTCGGAAACCTCGGCGCGGGTCGGCGCCGGGCTCTCGATCATCGATTCCAGCATCTGGGTCGCCACCACCACCGGCTTGCCCGAGCGGCGTGTTTCTTCGACGATGCGCTTCTGCAGCGGCGGCACTTCCTCGGGGTTCATCTCGACGCCGAGGTCGCCCCGCGCCACCATGATGCCGTCCGCCATCTCGATGATGCGGTCGAGTACCGGGATTGCAGCGGGCTTCTCGATCTTGGCCATCAAGGCGCCGTAGCCGCCCATCAGGCGGCGCGCCTCGGCCACGTCTTCGGGGCGCTGGACAAATGATAGCGCGATCCAGTCCGCGCCCTGGTCGATCGCAAAGGCCAGGTCGCGGCGGTCCTTGTCGGTCATCGCCGGAACCGGGATCACCGCGTCGGGCACGTTGACGCCCTTGCGATCGGAAATGGCACCGCCGCATTCCGCCGAGCACAGGATGGCGTTTTCCTCGGCGCGGATCACGCGCAGGCGCAGTTTGCCGTCGTCTATCAGCAGGCGCTGTCCCTTGGAGAGGATGCCGAACAACTCCGGATGCGGCAGGCACACGCGCTCGTCGTTGCCGGGCGCGGGATCGCGGTCGAGCGTGAAGTGCGCGCCGTGACGGATGAATGCCTTGCCGCCCTGGAACTGACCGACGCGCAGCTTCGGTCCCTGCAGGTCGCACAGGATCGCCACCGGGCGGCCGAAGTCCTTTTCGGCAGCACGGATGTTGGCGATCGTCTCGGCATGGGTGGCGTGATCGCCATGGCTCATGTTGACGCGAAAGGCATCGGCCCCCGCCCCCAGCAGTCGCGCTATCATCTCGGGCGAGCGGCTGGCCGGCCCCAAGGTGGCGAGGATCTTGATCTTGCGGGCGCGCGGCTGGTGCTTGCGCTGACTGTTGTGGGCCAATGGACTTTCCTGACTGCTCGGCGCGCCCTATGGCCCAGTCGTACCTAAAAAGCCAAGGGCGAGGCCGATGAGCTGCAGCGAAAACACCGACGACGGGGCGCCCGATCCGCTCGACGCCATCAGCGACGCGCAAGCGGCGGCAGCCTTCCGCCGCCTCGTGCGCCACCTGCGCCACCGCCACGACGCCCAGAACATCGACCTGATGGGACTGGCGGGTTTCTGCCGCAATTGCCTGGCAGACTGGGTGATCGACGCGGGCGCACCGTTGGACAAGTCCGCCGCGCGCGAAGTCATCCACGGCATGCCGGCGGCGGAGTGGAAGGCCAATTTCCAGAGCCAAGCCACGCCCGAGCAGATCGCGCTCATGGATGAAAGCATCAAGCGCAACGCACCCGCCTGAGCCAACCCTCAAGGCAGGCTACCGGATTTCCACAGGGCCCGCTTTGCCCGAATCGCTCGCGGCTGGCTAAGGCGCGCGGCAACCCGCTTTCCTTCCTTCGGAGTACCTTCATGGCCGAGACCACCGACGACCGCCTGCGCCTGCTGATCGAACGCGTCGAGCGGCTGGAGGAAGAGAAGAAGGGCATCGCCGACGATATCCGCGACGTCTATGCCGAAGCGAAAGCCGTGGGCTACGATGCCAAGATCATGCGCCAGATCGTCCGCCTGCGGAAGATGAAGCCCGACGACCGGGCCGAAATGGAAGCCATCCTCGACGTCTACAAGGCGGCGCTCGGCCTCGGTTGAGGCGACCCGATCAATCCCGGCCAAGCAGCAGGTAGGCCGGATCGAACTCCGCGATCCGCTCGAGCGCGGGGCGATCCAGCACCCGGATCGAGCGGCGCTCGGTCGCGATCACGCCGGCGTCGCGCAGGGCACGGAACGTCCGATAGACGTGCACCGGTGTGACCCCCAGGACTTCCGACAACTGGTCCTGGGTGAGGCGCAGTTCGAAGTCATCGGCACGGCCAAGTCCGGCCGCCTCCATACGCGGGCCCAGTTCGCACAACAGGTGCGCCATGCGGCCGCGGGCGTCGTGCCGGCTGAGCACGCTGATCCATTTGGAATAGACCGATGCGTCGGCGACGGTATCGCGCCAGAACGCCGCCCCGATAGCCGGGTAGCGGGTGGCAAGCTCGCGCAGCTGGCCATGCGGGACTTCGCAGATCGTGCAGTCCGTCAGCGCGGTGATCGCCCAGGCGGCGCGCGGCACCGGCACCGAATGGAGGTCCGCCATGTCGCCCGGAACGTGGACCGCAGTGGTCTGCCGGCGTCCGTCGGCGAACTGCTCGGCCCGACCGACGACGCCGGCGATAACCAGGCAGGCGTAGTCCACGCGCTCTCCCGGGCGCACCAGGTCCCACCGCGCGCGCCGCTCGCTCACCGGCGGATCGAGCGCGGCGAGCGCGGCCCGTTCCTCCTGCGATAGCGGGGAGCGGAGACCCAAGCGGTCGATGAAGGCATCAAGCTTTGCGGGCACGTGGGGGCAAACGCGCGAGCGACCCGGTTGATGCGCCTTGCGACCCATAAACCTACAAATGTAGGCAATTTGAGCCGGGAACGTCGGATGGGAACGGAGCATTATGAGCCCGAAACCGGGAGACTACCGATGGCCGAATTTAGCGACGCGATTGCCCTGCTCAAGGCCGACCACCGCGAGGTCGAGGACTTGTTCGAGAAGTTCGAGAGGGCCGGCAGCGGTGCCAAGCAGGCCATTGCCGAGAAGATCTGCAACGCCCTCAAGATCCATGCCCGGATCGAGGAGGAGATCTTCTACCCGGCCTTCCGCGGCAAGATCGAGGACGACACGCTGGATGAAGCCTATGTCGAGCATGACGGCGCCAAAGTCCTCATCAACGACATCATGGCTGGCAACGCCGACGACGATTTCTACGACGCGAAGGTCACCGTGCTGTCCGAAGACATCAAGCACCACGTCCACGAGGAGGAGATGCCGTCCGAGGGGATGTTCGCGCAGTGCCGCGAGACCGACGTCGATCTTGTCGCGCTGCGCGACGCGATGCTGGCGCGCAAGGCGGAATTGCAGGCCCAGGCCGATGCCGGGGGCTTGCCGCCCGCGCAGCTGGCTGTCGTGAGCCTTTGAGGTGTCGGCGGCGGGCCGGGCCGCATTCAGGTCCGCCGTCGGCATAGCCGTGTGGGTACGCGCGCGGCCATGACGGGCACGATCATCTTGGATCGCGGCGCTACCGCCCTCGTCATCGACGACAACCTGCTGACGGCTTGGGCGCTAGAGGATAGCCTGCGCGATATCGGCTTCGGCGAAGTGATCGTGGCAGCGACCGCGGCCGCCGCCGCGCAAGTCACGGCGGTGCGGGCGCCGACCATCATCGTCTGCGATCTCGACCTTGGGCCGCTGAGCGAAGGTGGGCTGGCGGCGCTGGTCGCGCTCGATCCCGCCGGCACTATCCCGACGCTCGTCTACAGCGCGCATTCGGGCCCCGACATCGACCGCGCCCTCGCCGCCGTCCGCCCGCATGCCCTGCGCCTTGGCAAGCCGGCCAGCGACGCGGCGTTGACCGCGGCGATCATGCAGCTCGTCGCGCTCAAGTCTTCCGCCCCGCCTGCTCGCCCAGCCGCCGCGGAACCTGCGGCGCGCCCCGCGGTTGGTGGTCGAGACAGCCGAGGACCCCATGACCGACAACGCAGCGACAATCATCAGCCCGATCCATGAAGACGGACTGCCAGGCCACGAACACGGCCTCCAGCCCCAGCCGGAGTGGCAGCCGCGCTTCGCGGGCGCGGGCCGCCTGAAGGGCAAGGTCGCGATCGTGACCGGCGCGGACAGCGGCATTGGCCGCGCCGTTGCGGTCCTGTTCGCGCGCGAGGGCGCCAAAGTGGCCATCGCCTACTTGTGCGAGCACGACGACGCCCGCGTTACCGCCGAGGCGATCGAGCAGGAGGGCAGCGAGGCGCTGCTCTTTCCTGGCGACCTGGGCGACCCCGAAACCGGCAAGGTGCTGGTCGCCAAGGTGATCGAGCGATGGGGCCGGCTCGACGTGCTAATCAACAACGCCGGCGAGCAGCACCCCGACAAGGACATTCGCGACATCACCGCCGAGCAGCTGCAGCGCACCTTCCAGACCAATATCTTTTCCATGTTCTACCTGGTCCAGGCGGCGCGTCCGCACCTCAAGAGCGGCGCCGCGATCGTCAATTGCACCAGCGTGACGATGTACCAGGGCGAGCCAGAACTGCTCGACTACTCCAGCACGAAGGGCGCGATCACGGCTTTCACCCGCTCGTTGTCGGAAAACCTGGTCAAGGACGGAATCCGCGTCAACGCCGTCGCCCCCGGGCCGATCTGGACTCCGCTCAACCCTTCGGGCGGAGCCAGTCCGGAAAAGCTCGCGACGTTTGGCGAAAAGACCCCGATGGGACGCCCCGGCCAGCCCAACGAAGTGGCGCCGGCCTTTCTGTTCCTGGCTTGCGAGGATGGTAGCTACATGTCGGGACAGGTCTTGCATCCCAACGGCGGCACCATCGTCAATGGCTAGCCAGGAAAGTTGAGTTCCAGCAGCGTGCCGTTCGGTTCTGTCACAAACAGCTGCGTCAGCGTCTTGTCCGGCCGTTCAAGCACACGGTAGCTGATGCCCAGAGCGTCGATCCGGACACGCATCCCGGCAAGGTCGCTGCACGTGAAGGCGGCGTGATCCAGGCCGCCGACACCGCGCGGAACCGCGTGATCGGGCGCGGCGGGATCGATCGTGATGTGGACCACCGCGGCGCCGGCGGCGGTATAGACCCATTGGAACCGCGCCGGGTCGAGGCGCGGCGGATCGCGAACCTCAAGCCCAAGGACGTCGCGAAAGAATGCCGCGGTCGCCGCGATGTCGCGGGTGCGGATGTTGACGTGATCGATCCGGTCCAAAGGCATGGACGTCACCCGAGTCCGGTCAGGATAAGGCCGATGAAGATCGAATTGTGCAGCATGTGCATCAGCATCGAGGTCCACAGCCCGCGCGTGACGCGCAAGTAGCCCAGGAACAGCGCCAGCACGAACTGCGGCATGACCAGCGGCAGCATCGCCGGGCCGGCGGCGCCGAAGTTGCTGAGATGAAGTGCCGCGAAAGTCAGCGCGCTGCCCCAGAAGAACCAGCCGAAATGGCGCTGGAACCAGCCAAAGGTGCGCTGCCGGCGTAAAGCCCAGGCCGCGGCGATGGCCAAAAGTGCTGCCACGCCCATGCCGGCCAGACCGTAGACGCTCATCCGCAGGGCGACCATCCAGGCCGCGCCGGCCAGGAGCACGACGATCGCGGCGATGTGCCCGGGCCGGCCCGACAGCCAGCCGCGAAAGACCGTCTCCTCCACGACCGGCGCGGCGATCACTACCAGCGCCACGATTACCGGCGTCAGCTTCAGGTGATCGAGTGCGTGCTCCGGCAGCTTGAAGCCAAGGTGCGCCGCCAGCGACACCGCCCCGATCAGCAAGCCCATGATGATCAGGTCCAGCCCCAGCAGCGGCGCCAGCGTGCGCAGCCCTCCGGCAAGCCCGGTCGCGGCGCGATCGGGAAGGACCGGGTGGCGCACGAAATGGGCCCAGGCGCGCCACGGGCGTGCCGGCGTGCCTGTCGATCCGGTACTTGTCGATGCAGCGTCCATGCGGCTAATGCGCCCCCTTCCAATCTCGCTTACAGAACCGGACCCATGGCAGGCCATTCCAAATTTAAAAATATCATGCACCGCAAGGGCGCTCAGGATAAGAAGCGTTCGGCGATGTTTTCCAAGTTGTCCCGCGAAATTACCGTCGCGGCCAAGATGGGGATGCCCGATCCGGACATGAACCCGCGCCTGCGCGCAGCGGTCAATGCCGCCAAGGCGCAATCGATGCCCAAGGACAATATCCAGCGCGCGATCGACAAGGCGACCAAGGGCGACGGTGAGAACTACGAGGAAGTGCGCTACGAGGGCTACGGCCCGGGCGGCGTTGCCCTGATCGTCGAGGCGCTGACCGACAACCGCAACCGCACCGCCACCAACGTGCGCACCGCGTTCGCCAAGAACGGCGGCAACCTGGGCGCGTCGGGCGCGGTCAGCCACGGGTTCGAGCGGCTTGGCCTGATCGAGTACGGCGCGAAGGCCGGCGACGAGGACAAGGTCCTGGAAGCCGCGATGGAAGCGGGCGCAGACGATATCGCCAGCGACATGAGCGAGGACGGCGACGGCCACCAGATCTGGGTCGCGGTCGACAGCCTGCACGACGTTGCCCGCGAGCTTGAAAAGACCCTTGGCGCGGCCGACGGTGTCAGGCTGGGCTGGAAGCCCAACCTGTTGACCGAAGTCGACGCGGACAACGCCGCCACGCTGCTGAAGCTCATCGACGTCCTTGACGACGACGACGACGTCCAGGCCGTGTGGGGCAATTACGACATCCCCGACGCGGTCATGGACAAGCTCGCCTGATCCGCATTCTCGGCCTCGACCCGTCGCTGTCCTGCACCGGCTGGGGCGTGATCGAAAAGGACGGCAGCCGCCTGCGCCACGTCGCCAACGGCCAGGTCAAGACCGACGCCAGGGCGCCGCTGGCAGCGCGGCTGGCGCAGCTTGCCGATGCCGTCGCCGCGGTAGCCGCAGCCCACTGCCCCGACCAGGCCGCGGTCGAGGAGGTCTTCGTCAACGACAACGCGCAGTCCACGCTCAAGCTGGCGCAGGCGCGCGGCGCGTGCCTGGCGGCGCTGGGCCAGGCCGGGCTGGCGGTCAGCGAATACGCGCCGCGGTTGGTCAAGAAATCGCTGGTCGGCACGGGCGCGGCCGACAAGGCGCAAGTCCAGGCCATGCTGCGTGTCCTGCTGCCCGGCGCCACCATCGCCGGTGCGGACGCGGCCGATGCACTGGCGGTGGCGATAACGCACTGCGCATTCGCGCGCTGACACCTCCCCGGCAACCACTGGTTCATCGGCGCGTTCTATCCCGATCGGCGAAATCGCCACTTCGAAAGGGTCATTCGATGCGCCTTACCAAGCCCCTTGCCGCCACCGTCATGGCCGCCCTCGCACTCAGCGGGTGTACCGCCAGCCGCTACCAGATCTCCAACGCGCTGACGCGCTATGGCCTCGACTACAACCAGGCGAGCTGCGCTTCGGAATTCCTGCGCGGCAAGCTGTCGACCAGCCAGGTCGATCGCCTGGCCCGGGCCGCGGTCGACTACCGCAGCAACTCGGCGCTGACCTTCGGCGACCTGCTGCGCGTGGCGGTTTCGCTGCGCGATACCAACACCTTCCTGCAGGTCGGCGCCGCCGCGGCGGCCTGCGGCGTGGCTGCCAACATCCCGCTGCCCCGCCTGCGCTAGGGCGCCGGATCGGTTCCTGTCGGAAACGCCGCCTGCGCGATTGCGCAGCGCGGCGTTTCCCGGCAGGAACAAAGCATGATTGCACGTCTCACCGGACAGCTTGTCGATAGCGGCGCCGACTGGGCGGTGATCGACGTGGGCGGCGTGGGCTATCTCGTCCATGCCAGCGCCAGGACGCTGGCCGCGCTGGGAGAGACCGGCGCAACCGCCACGATCCATACCGAGATGCTCGTTTCCGAAAACGACATGCGCCTCGTCGGCTTCGCGAGCGCGGGCGAGCGCGAGTGGTTTCGGCTGCTCAACGGCGTGCAGGGCGTCGGCAGCAAGATGGCGCTGGCGGTGCTCTCCGCGCTCACGGTCGAGGACCTGCAGCGCGCCTGCGCCGGCGGCGACGCGGCCAGCGTGGCGCGCGCGCAGGGCGTGGGCCCGAAACTCGCCAGCCGCATCGTCAACGAACTGAAGGACAAGGCAGGCTTTGCCCCCATCGCGGGCGGTGCCAGCGTGCCGAGCGGCGGCGCCGGGGCGGACGCGGTGTCGGCGCTGCAGAACCTCGGCTTCAAGCCGCAAGTCGCCGCCAGCGCGGTCGCGGCGGCGCTGGAGGAACTGGGCGCCGGGGCGAGCCTGGACGATCTGGTTCGCGTTGGCCTCAGGAGGGCGGCGGGGTGAACGACGACGCGCTCCTGTCCGGCGAGCGTCAGCCGGAGGATTTCGATGCTGCGCTGCGGCCGCGCGCGCTGGAGGAGTTCGTCGGGCAGGCGGCGGCCAAGGACAACCTGCGGGTCTTCATCGAAAGCGCCAAGTCGCGCGGCGAGGCGATGGATCACGTGCTGTTCTTCGGCCCGCCGGGGCTGGGCAAGACGACGCTGGCGCAGATCGTCGCGCGCGAACTGGGCGTGGGCTTTCGCGCCACCAGCGGCCCGGTGATTGCCAAGGCGGGCGACCTCGCGGCACTGCTGACGAACCTCGAGGACGGCGACGTCCTGTTCATCGACGAGATTCACCGCCTCAGTCCGGTGGTCGAGGAAGTGCTGTACCCGGCGATGGAGGACCGCGCATTGGACCTCATCATTGGCGAAGGGCCCGCGGCGCGCAGCGTGCGGATCGACCTCAAGCCGTTCACGCTGGTCGGCGCGACGACGCGGCAGGGCCTGCTGACCACGCCGCTGCGCGACCGCTTCGGCATCCCGGTGCGGCTCAACTTCTACACCGTGCCCGAACTCGAACGCGTGGTGATGCGCGGTGCCGGGCTGCTGGGCGTGGCCATCGATCCCGAAGGTGCGCGCGAGATCGCGCGGCGCGCGCGCGGCACCCCGCGCGTGGCCGGCCGGCTGCTGCGCCGCGTACGCGATTTCGCCCACGTGGCGGGCGACGGCGTGGTGACGCGCGAGGTGGCCGACGCGGCGCTGACCCGGCTCGAGGTCGACGCGCTGGGCCTCGACGCGATGGACCGGCGCTATCTCCACATGATCGCGGATATCTACAAGGGCGGCCCGGTAGGGGTCGAGACGCTGGCGGCCGGGCTGGCCGAGCCGCGCGACACGATCGAGGACGTGGTCGAGCCGTTCCTGATCCAGCTCGGCCTGATTGCCCGCACGGCGCGCGGCCGCTGCCTGAACGATCGCGGCTGGCAGCACCTGGGCCTTGCCCCGCCCAGCGGCAGCCAGACCGGGCTGCCGTTCGGGGACGGCGCGTAGTCCCGCCGATTTGCCACCCGGGCGCGGGCGTGCAAGGTCGCGCACATGACCGCCGCCAGCCACACCGATGACGGGCCGCCGGCCGGCCTGCGCCGGTTGTTCAGGGTTCTTGGACCCGGCCTGATCACCGGCGCGGCCGACGACGACCCCAGCGGCATCGGCACGCACAGCCAGGTCGGCGCGGAATTCGGTTACGGCCTGGCGTGGACGTTCGTGCTCAGTTACCCGCTGATGGTGTCGATCCAGCAGATCGCCGCCGAGATCGGGCGCGTTACCGGGGCCGGCATCGCCCGCAATTTGCGCCGGCACTATCCCCGCCCGCTGCTGTGGCTGATGGTGTCGCTGCTGCTGGTCGCCAACGTGGTGAACCTGGGCGCCGACCTGGCCGCGATGGGGGCGGCGCTGACGCTGATGATCGGCGGCAAGACGGCGATCTACACGCTGCTGTTCGGGATCGTCTGCATCGTGCTGGAGATCGGGCTGAGCTATCAGCGCTATGCCGCGATCCTGAAATGGACGACGCTGTCGCTGTTCACCTATGTCGCCGTGGTCGCCGTGGCAAACGTGCCGTGGCTGCACGCGCTGCGATCGCTGGTGGTGCCCGAACTGCAGTTCAACGCGGCCTACGCCACCGCCTTCGTCGCGATCCTGGGCACCACGATCAGCCCCTACCTGTTCTTCTGGCAGGCCGGACAGGAAATCGAGGAGCAGCACCGCCACCATGCCAAGCCGCTGTGCCTGACCGCACGCGAGGCCGGGCCCGAGCTGAGACGCATCCGGCTCGACACGCTGATCGGAATGGCGTTCAGCACGATCATCTCCCTGGCGATCGTGTTTGCAACGGCCGCGACGCTTCACGCCAGCGGCGTGCGCGACATCACGACATCGTCGCAAGCGGCCGAGGCGCTGCGCCCGATCGCCGGTCCCTTCGCCTTTGCGATGTTCGCCGCGGGGATCATCGGCACCGGGCTGCTGGCGGTGCCGGTCCTGGCCGGGTCGGCAGCCTATGCCGTCACCGAGATGGCCGGGATCGCCGGCAGCCTCGATGCCAAGCCGCTGTCGGCGCGGCTGTTTTACGGGACGATCGCGGTTACGACGCTGGCCGGCGCGTCGCTCAGCAGCATCGGCATCGATCCGGCGCGGGCGCTGTACTGGGCGGCGGTGGTCAACGGCATCCTTGCCGGTCCGCTGATGGTGGTGATGATGCTGATCGTCGGCAACCGCCGCGCCATGGGGCGGGTCACCATCTCGCGCTGGCAACGGACCGCCGGCTGGTCGGCCACCGCGGTGATGATCGCGGCTTCGGCGCTGTTCCTGGGCTTCACCGTTATCGGCGCGTGATCAGCCGGTCAGGCGGAACAGCGCCTCGACCGGCTGGCCCAGCGCGGCCGCGATCTTGAGCGCGACCACGGTCGAGGGGACGAAGATGCCGTTCTCGACCGTGTTGATCGTCTTGCGGCTGACGCCGACCAGTTCGGCCAGCTGCCCCTGCGTAAGCCCGGCCTTTTCGCGCAATTCGCGCAGCGAGTTTTCCAGTTCGCTCACGAATGCGCGCGGCGTTCCAGCATGCCGAAGCGCACCAGCGCGGCGACGATTCCGGCACTGACCACCAGGTGCAGGACCTCGTGCGTGCTGAAGCGGGTCACCGGTTCGAACACGTAGAGCAGCATCCCGGCCACGATCGTGGCAACGAACCCGAACGACAGCGCGGCGGCGCGGTGCGCGCGGGTGACCTCGTCGTTGAGCAGGTCGCGAACCTCGCGCGAGCGGAACCAGGCGCCGCCTGTGACCAGCGCGGCCAGGAGCACCCCCGTCATCAGCACCCAGGCGCCGATGCGGACGTGATCGACCGCGCGCTCACCCGGCGGATTGCTGAAGAAGGCGGCCTGCTGCGTGAGGAAGAATATCCCCAGCACCGGCAGCATCCGGGCGCGGCGGCGGCTGAGCCGATCGGCGGTTTCGATATCGGACATGACGAATTCCCCTGTAACCTATGCGTTACAAGTAACCTATGGGTTACAAGCCTGTCAAGGTTACAGGGGCGTCAGGCGCAGGCGGTTACCCGGTGGCAAGCTTGCGCAGGACGTAGTGGAGGATGCCGCCATTGCGGAAGTATTCCAGCTCGTTGGCGGTATCGATGCGGCACAGCGCCGTGAAGCTGGTTTTGCTGCCGTCCGGACGGGTTACCTCGACGGTCACGTCCTGGCGCGGCTGCAGGTCGGCGACCCCGGTGATGGTGTAGGTATCGTCGCCGCTCAGCTGCAGCGACTTGCGGTCCTGCCCGTCCTTGAACTGCAGCGGCAGCACGCCCATGCCAACCAGGTTGGAGCGGTGGATACGCTCGAAGCTTTCGACGATCACCGCGCGCACGCCCAGCAGGTTGGTGCCCTTGGCGGCCCAGTCACGGCTGGAACCGGTGCCGTATTCCTTGCCGCCGATGACCACCAGCGGCACGCCTTGCGCCTTCCACGCCATCGCTGCGTCGTAGATCGGCATGACGTCGGTGCCGACGCGGCTCATCCCGCCCTCGGTGCCGGGCACCATTTCGTTCTTGATGCGGATATTGGCGAAGGTGCCGCGCATCATCACCTCGTGATGGCCGCGGCGGGCGCCGTAGGAATTGAAGTCGGCGCGCGCGACCTGGTGCTCCTGCAGCCACTTGCCGGCCGGGCTGTCGGCCTTGATCGAGCCGGCCGGGCTGATGTGATCGGTCGTGATCGAATCGCCCAGGATCGCCAGCGGGCGCGCCTCGACGATGTCCTCGATCGCCGCCGGCTCCATCGTCATGCCCTCGAAATACGGGGGGTTGGCGATGTAGGTGCTGCCGGCGCGCCACTGGTACGTCTCGCTGCCGGTCACGTCGATCGCCTGCCAGTGTGCGTCGCCCTTGTAGACGTCGGCATAGCGGGCGCGGAACATCGAGCGGTCGACGCAGCTTGCCATCGTCGCGGCCACTTCCTCGTTCGTGGGCCAGATGTCCTTGAGGTAGACGTCAACGCCGTCAGTGCCGGTGCCGATCGGGGTGTTGACGAAATCGTCGATCACCGTGCCCTTGAGCGCGTAAGCCACGACCAGCGGCGGGCTGGCGAGGAAGTTGGCGCGCACGTCGGGGCTGACGCGGCCTTCGAAGTTGCGGTTGCCGCTGATCACCGCCGCGGCGACCAGGCCGTTGTCGTTGATCGCCTTCGAGATCGGCTCGGCCAGCGGGCCGGAATTGCCGATGCAGGTGGTGCAGCCGTAGCCGACCAGGTTGAACCCGATCGCGTCGAGGTGCTGCTGAAGGCCGGCCTTGACGAAATAGTCGGTCACCACCTGCGAGCCGGGCGCCAGGCTGGTCTTGACCCAGGGCTTGGGCTTGAGGCCCTTTTCGTTGGCCTTCTTGGCCACCAGCCCGGCAGCGACCATCACGCCGGGGTTCGAGGTGTTGGTGCAGCTGGTGATCGCAGCGATCACGACGTCGCCGTCGCCCAGGTCGAAGTCCTTGCCATCGACCGGAACCCGGCTCTGCTGCTTCTTGTACACTTCGGCAAGGTCGGTGTTGAAAACGTCGTCGACCTGCGTGAGCGCGACCTTGTCCTGCGGGCGCTTGGGCCCGGCCAGGCTGGGTACGACGCTGCCCATGTCGAGTTCGAGCGTGTCGGTGAAGATCGGCTCGTGGCCGGGCTCGATCCACAGGCCTTGCTCCTTGGCATAGGCCTCGACGAGGGCGATCTGATCGTCCTCGCGCCCGGTCAGGCGCATGTATTCGATCGTCTTGTCGTCGATGCCGAAGAAGCCGCAGGTAGCGCCGTATTCGGGCGCCATGTTGGCCAGCGTCGCGCGGTCGGCCAGGCTCAGCGAGGCGAGGCCGGGGCCGAAATACTCGACGAAGCGGCCGACCACGCCCTTGGCGCGCAGCATCTGGGTGCAGGTCAAGACGAGGTCGGTGGCGGTGACGCCCTCGGCCAGCGCGCCGGTCAGCTTGAAACCGACGACCTCTGGAATCAGCATCGAGACCGGCTGGCCCAGCATCGCCGCCTCGGCCTCGATCCCGCCAACGCCCCATCCCAGTACGCCCAGGCCGTTGA
The DNA here is from genome assembly GCF_049354825.1 of Parablastomonas sp. CN1-191. GTDB lineage: Bacteria > Pseudomonadota > Alphaproteobacteria > Sphingomonadales > Sphingomonadaceae > Novosphingobium. The sequence continues at coordinate 1,765,419 of NZ_CP186480.1, forward strand.
TCATCGTGGTATGGCTGTCGGTGCCGACGCAGGTATCCGGATAGGCGACCGTCACGCCCGACGGATCCTCGCTCGTCCACACCGCCTGGGCGATATTCTCGAGATTGACCTGGTGGCAGATGCCGGTGCCCGGCGGCACGGCGTAGAAATTGTTGAGCGACTTGGAGCCCCACTTGAGGAAATCGTAACGCTCGAAATTGCGCTGGTACTCGATCTCGACGTTTTCTTCGAAGGCCTTGGGGTGGCCGAATTCATCCACCATCACCGAGTGATCGATCACCAGGTTGACCGGCACCAGCGGGTTGATCCTGCTGGTGTCGCCGCCCAGCTTCGCGATCGCATCGCGCATCGCGGCAAGGTCGACCACGCAGGGCACGCCGGTAAAGTCCTGCAGCAGCACGCGCGCGGGACGATACTGGATCTCCGCCTGCGGCCCGCCGGGGTTCTTCTGCCAGTCGACGATCGCCTGGATATCGGCGGTGGAGACGGTGAAGCCGCCGTCCTCGAAGCGGAGCAGGTTCTCCAGCAGGACCTTCATCGAATAAGGCAGGCGGGACACGTCGCCGTAACGGGCCGCAGCCTTCTTCAGCGAGTAATAGGCAAAATCCTTGCCCCCGACCGACAGCGTGCTGCGCGTGCCGAGAGTGTCCTGTCCGACCTGGCTCATCCGGTATGTCTCCCTGCTTGGGCGGTCCTGCGCGTGCTGCGGTGCAACGCGGCGAAGTCGCGCGCCCGATGCGCGCTCGGGCGCGCGAGGTCAAGTAAGCGGGCGCGCGTGCGCTCGCGGCATCTTGGCCGACGCAACAAATGCGCTTAAGGGCGAAACGATATTGCAGGAGCATCGAGTCATGCGTGTTGGTACCGTTCGCGAGATCAAGAACCACGAGTACCGGGTCGGACTGACCCCGGAATCGGCGCGCGAGCTGGTTCTCCACGGCCACGAAGTCTGGGTCGAGACCGGTGCCGGCATGGGCATCGGTGCCAGCGACGAGGATTACAAGGCCGCCGGCGCGACGATCCAGCCCGACGCGAAGACCATCTTCGACGGCGCCGAGATGATCGTTAAGGTCAAGGAACCGCAAGCGGTCGAGCGGGCGATGTTGCGCAAGGGCCAGATCCTCTACACGTACCTGCACCTGGCCCCCGATCCGGAACAGACGAAGGAACTGATCGCCTCGGGCGTGACCGCGATCGCTTACGAGACGGTCACCGGGCCGGGCCAGAACGGGCAGGTCAGCCTGCCGCTGCTCAAACCGATGAGCCAGGTCGCTGGCCGGATGTCGATCCAGGCCGGCGCGACCGCGCTGGAAAAGGCGCACGGCGGGCGCGGCGTGCTGCTGGGCGGCGTGCCGGGCGTGCTGCCGGGCAAGGTCGTGGTCATCGGCGGCGGCGTGGTCGGCTTCAACGCCGCACAGATGGCGGTCGGCCTGGGCGCCGACGTCACCATCCTCGATCGCGATCCCGACGTGCTGGAACGGCTCGGCATCCATTTCGAAAGCCGCGCCAAGACACGGTTTTCCAACCAGGCCAACATCCAGCAGGAAATCTGCGACGCGGACCTGGTCATCGGGGCGGTCCTGGTGCCCGGCGCAGCGGCGCCCAAGCTGGTCACCCGCGACATGCTGAAGTGCATGAAGCCGGGCGCGGTGCTGGTCGACGTTGCCATCGACCAGGGCGGATGCTTCGAAACCAGCCACGCCACCACGCACCAGGACCCGACCTACGTGGTCGACGGGGTGGTCCACTACTGCGTTGCCAACATGCCCGGCGCTGTGGCGCGCACCAGCACGTACGCGCTCAACAACGTCACGCTGCCGCACGCCCTGCGCATCGCCGACCGCGGCTGGAAGGCGGCGCTGGCGGCCGATCCGCACCTTGCCGAGGGCCTCAATGTCCACGAAGGGCAGGTCACGTACCAGGCCGTGGCCGAGGAACTGGGCTATGCGCATCGCCCGGTGGCCGATGTGCTGCGCGGCTGACGCGGAGCGCGGAATTTCGCCTGTAGGGGGCGAAGCCCACCGGTTAACGGCCATTTAAAGGTTTGCGGCTACGCCGGTCCGATGGATCGGGGGATCGCATGGATCTGGGCGGCGCTGGTCGCCGTGATGGCGCTGTGGTCGCTGCCTGCGATTGCCGCGGACAGCCCCGTGCGCTGCTTTGCCGCGGCGGAACCGGGCGGCGCCACCCCGCATTGGCGCTGCGACCCGGCCGCGGCCACGATCGGTCCGGACCGGGTCATGGTTTCCATCCTGGTCCCCGCCGGCAACCCCCAGCCCCACGAACTGGTGACCCGCACGACCCGGTTCGCCGCGGCGACGATCACCGTCATCGGCCGCGACGGCAGCCGCGCGTCGCGCCGCGTGACCGAGGCCGACATGGAACCGGCACCGGGATCGTGGCTGATGCGCACAGCGCTGCCCCGTCTTGCGGCGCCCATCGCCCGCGTCGAGATGGAAGTGGACCAGCCGCGCCACGTCAACATGCTGGCACGCGCGCAGCTGGCCGCATCGACCGATGCCACGCCCGGCGACACCGAATTCGAACTGGCGATGGCGGCGATGTGCGGCCTGCTGTGCGCGCCGCTGCTGTTCAACCTGGCGTTCTACCGGGTCCTGCGCGAACGGTTCCTGCTGTGGCACACCCTGGCGGTGATCTTCATGCTGTCGCAGACGCTGCTGACGTCGGGCTTGATCAACCGCATCGCCACTGTCTCGGTCTACTGGCTCAACACCGCGTCCGTGCTGACTTTCGCAGGCGGCATTGCCGCCGCGGCGCTGTTCTCACGCGATTTCGTCGAGCCCGGACGGATGTCGCCGCTTGAGCGCCGCCTGCTGTTCCTGTGCGTGCCCTGGGCGGTCATTTGCAGCAGTTTTTACATCGTGGCCGGCGATTCCATGCGCGCGCTGGTCGTCCCGCTGTACTACGCCTCGTTCCTCCCCGTGCCGATCATTTTCGGGTGGACGATGATCGCGGCGCTGCTGCGCGGCAGCCGCGCGGTGCGGTACCAGTTGATCGCCTGGACGCCCCTGATCCTGGTGGCCCTGGGACGCGTCTTCAGCGTCCTGGGCGCCAGCCCAACCCCGCTCGATCTCCGTCTCGAGCAGCATGCTTCGATCATCATCGAAATCGTGATCACCGCGCTCGGCGTGGTCGACCGGTTCATGATCCTGCGCTTCCAGCGCGACCATGCGGTGTTCGAATCGCGCAAGCTAGGCGAAGTTGCAGACCGCGATCCCTTGACCGGCCTGCTCAACCGCCGCGCGCTGCAAGCCCGTTTCGCCACGCTGTATGCCGACGGCTTCCGCTCCATGGCGGTGATCGACCTCGACCGCTTCAAGGAGATCAACGACCGCTTCGGACATAGCGTGGGCGACACGGTGCTGAGCGCCACCGCGCAGGCCCTGGCGAACGACAGCGATACGCACGCGTTCCGCATCGGCGGCGAGGAATTCCTGCTGCTGCTGCGCGGCCCCGACGCGGCGGCGCGGGCCGAGCACCGCCGCAACGCCATCCCGCTGCGGATCGCTGCCGAAGTACATGGCCTGGACCGCGTGGTAACGGCATCGATGGGGCTGGTCGAGCAGGCCGGCGGGCGCCTGAATGGCGACTTCGCCGCGCTGTATGCCCACTGCGACCGCCTGCTTTACGAAGCCAAGCGCGCCGGCCGCAACCGCGGCGTAACCGAACGCATCCAGAGCTTCGTCGACCGGCGGACCGGCGACCGGCGCGCCGCCGCCTAGAAGCCGAACGGGGCGGCAACGTCCCTCGGCACGCGGATCAGCCGGCCGCTTTCCTTGTCGAGGATCGCCCAGGTCGTGCGCGCCGAGACGATGACCTTGCCGGCCGCGTCGCGGAAATCGACGCGGCGGTCGAAGCGCGCGCCGCTGGGCGGATCGGGGATGAACGTCTCGGCCGTGACGGTTTCCCCCACCTTGATATTGCCGCGATAGTCGACCTCGTGCCGGGTCACCACCCAGACATAGGCGTCCTGGTGCTGCTGCGGTGCCACCGCCATCCAGTGCGCCACCGCGATGTCCTGCACCCAGCCGATCCAGACCGCGTTGTTGACGTGGCCAAGCTCGTCGATGTGCTGGTCCGCCGCGGTGAAGGTCATCCTGAAGGCCACCGCGCGTCTCCTATCCGGCCAGGCCGAGCTGCCAGAGGATGAAGGCGAACTCCTCGGCGGTTTCCTGCAGGCTTTCGAACCGCCCGGACTTGCCGCCATGGCCCGCGCCCATGTTGGTCTTGAGCAGCAGCTCGTTGTCGTCGGTCTTCATCTCGCGCAGGCGGGCGACCCACTTGGCCGGCTCCCAGTACGTGACGCGCGGGTCGTTGAGCCCGGCGGTGACGAGCAGCGGCGGATAGCCCTGCGCGGTCACGTTGTCGTACGGGCTGTAGCCGCGGATCGTGGCGAAGGCCGCGGCGTCCAGAATCGGGTTGCCCCATTCCGGCCATTCGCCCGGCGTCAGCGGCAAGGAGGGATCGAGCATCGTCGCCAGCACGTCGACGAAGGGCACGTGCGCCACGACCGCGCCCCACAACGCGGGATCGGAATTGATCACTGCCCCCATCAGCTCGCCCCCGGCGCTGCCGCCGGAGATCGAGATGCGCCCCGCCTGGGTCAGCCCGCGGTCGATCAGCCCGTGCGCGGCGTCGACGAAATCGGTGAAGGTGTTTGTGCGCTGCGCCAGCTTGCCGCCCTTGTACCAGGCGCGTCCCAGGTCGTCGCCGCCGCGGATATGGGCGATGGCATAAGCGAAACCGCGGTCGACCAGGCTCAGCCGCGTGGTCGAAAAGCCCGGCGGGATGGCGATGCCGTAAGCGCCGTAGCCATAGAGGTGGAGCGGCCCCGGGCTCTTGCGGTCCTTGCGGTAGAGCACCGAGACGGGGATCGCGGTGCCGTCGCGCGCGGCGATCTCCACTCGCTCGGTGGCATAGAGCGAGGCGTCATAGCCCGAGGGAATCTCCTGGACCTTGAGCACCTCGAGGCGGCGTTCGGCGACATGGTAATCATAGACCGTCGCCGGGCTGACCATCGATTCGTAGGACAGCCGCAGGACCTGCGTGGCGAATTCGGGATTGTCGCCCAGCCCGGCGTCGTAGCTGGCCTCGGGGAACGCGATCGCCTCGACCCGCTCGGGGTCGCCGTAATAGCGCACCTCGATCCGGTCGAGCCCGCGCACGCGGCTTTCGGCGACCCAGAAGTCGCGGAACAGCTCGAAGCCGGTCAGGTAGCTGTCGTCGGTGCCCTCGATCAGCGTGGTCCAGTTTCCCGGCGAGGCCAGCGGCGCGGTGGCGATACGGAAGTTCTCGTGGCTGTCGTTGGCGTGGACGAACAGCGTCTCGCCCGCCACGTCGACATCGTATTCCACGCCTGCGACCCGCGCCTTGACCAGCACCGGCGGGCTGAGCGGATCGGCGGCGGGGACCAGGCGGACCTCGCTGGTCTCGTGGTCGGAACTGCCGATGACGATCCACTGCTCGTCGGCGGAGATGCCGGCGCCGACGCGAAAGCCCTCGTCATCCTCGTGGTAGAGCTCGACGTCGTCGCTCACGGGCTGGCCCAGCCAGTGCAGGCGGGCGTTGTCGGTGCGCCAGTTGGCGTTGGCGAGGCTGTAGACCACGCCCTTGTCGCCTGCGACCCAGGTCAGCGCCGAGAGCGTACCCGGGATCTCGTCGGGCAGGTGTTCGCCCGTGGCGAGGTCCTTGATCCGCGCCGTGAAGCGTTCCGAGCCGTTGTCGTCGACGGCGTAGGCGAGCAGCTTGCCGTCGGTGGAGACCGAGAACGCGCCGAGGCGGAAGTAGTCCTTGCCCTCGGCAAGCGCCGTCTCGTCGAGGATCAGCTGGTCCGCGCCGCCGGCAACCGGCCGCCGCCACCAGGTCTTGTATTCGGCGCCCTCGGCGAATTCGATCCAGTAGAGGTAATCACCGTCCTTTTGCGGGACCGACCTGTCGGCTTCCTTGATGCGGCCGCGCATCTCCTTGAACAGCGTGTCGACCAGGCCCTTTTGCGGCGCCATGCGCGCTTCGAACCAGGTGTTCTCGGCGGCCAGGTGCCCCAGGATCACCGGGTCGGCGACCTCGGGATAGCCGGGATCGCGCAGCCAGGCGTAATCGTCGGTCACGGTCTGGCCGTGGTACGACACGGTCGAGGGACGTTTGAGCGCGATCGGAGGTGTGGCAAGTGTCATCCCCCGCGCCTATGTTGCCGGTGAAAGGACTGCAAGCGATGCTGATGCACACTCATGAGGCCCGCCTGGCCGCGCTGCGCGAGGAACTGAAGCGGCGGGGGCTGGACGGCTTCGTCGTTCCCATCTCGGACGAGCACATGAGCGAGTACGTCGGCGGCTATGCGCAGCGCCTCGCCTGGCTGTCGGGCTTCGGCGGTTCGGCCGGCACGGTCGCGGTCCTGACCGAGCCACGGGATGGGCCCGGCGCGGCGATCTTCGTCGACGGGCGCTATACGATCCAGGTGCGCGAGCAGGTTTCGGACAAGCTGTTCGAATACCAGTCGGTGCCGCAGACCAGCGTTGCCGCCTGGCTGGCCGACAAGGCGCCTGCGGGCGCGCGGATCGGCTACGACCCGTGGCTGCACGGCAGCGGCTGGGCCAAGGCCGCCGCAAAGGCGCTGGCGGACACCGGCGGCGAACTGGTCGCGGTGGAGAGCAATCCGATCGACGCGATCTGGGCGGACCGCCCCGAACCGTCGCTGGCCCCGGCGACGATCCACGCCGCCGAGCACGCCGGCGCCTCCAGCCAGCAGAAGCGCGCCGACGTTGCCGAGTGGCTGGCCGCGCGAGGGCTCGACGCCGCGGTCGTCTCGGCGCTCGACGGGGTCGCCTGGCTGCTCAACATCCGCGGCGCCGATGTCGATCGCACGCCGGTGACGCTGTCGTTCGTGATCATCCATGCCGACGGCACTGCCGCGCTCTACATCGATCCCGCCAAGGTCACGCCCGAGCTGACCGCGCACCTTGGCAATGCCGTGCGCGTCGAACCGCGCGACCGCTTCGTGTCCGACCTTTTGAAGCTGGCGGGCATGCGCGTGGCCGTCGATCCCGAGCGTTCGGTCGCGGCGATCTTTGCCGCCCTGAAGGACGCCGGCGCGATCCTGGTGCCGACGACCGACCCCACCGTGCTGGCGAAAGCGATCAAGAACCCGGTCGAGCAGGCCGGCCACCGCGCCGCGCAGGCGCGCGACGGGGCTGCCGTGTCGCAGTTCCTGCGCTGGCTGGGCGAAGCCGCGCCGAAGGGCGATCAGACCGAGCTCAGCGCCGCCGCCGCGTTGATGGAGCGGCGCCAGGCGACCGGCCGCTTGCGCGACCTGTCGTTCGACACGATCTCGGGCGCCGGGCCCAACGCGGCGATCCCGCATTACCGCGTCGACGCGGAATCGAACCGCACGATCGAACCCAACAGCGTCTACCTGGTCGATTCGGGCGGGCAGTACGCCGACGGCACCACCGACATCACCCGCACCGTGTGGATCGGCCCGGAGGCGCCGCGGGCCGAGGTCAAGGACCGCTTCACCCGCGTGCTCAAGGGCCACATCGCGCTGGCCACAGCGGTCTTTCCGCAAGGCACCAACGGCAGCCAGCTCGACAGCTTTGCGCGCCAGTTCCTGTGGCAGGCGGGACTGGATTATGCGCACGGCACTGGCCACGGCGTGGGCAGCTTCCTGGCTGTCCACGAAGGCCCGCAGCGCATCGCCAAGGCGTCGGCCGGGCAGGCCGGCACCGGACAGGAGCTGATGGCCGGGATGATCCTTTCCAACGAGCCGGGCTATTACAAAAGCGGCGACTACGGCATCCGGATCGAGAACCTGGTGCTGGTCGAGGAGCGTGCGATCCCGGGCGCGGAAGGGCCGTTCCTGGGCTTCGAGACGCTGACCTACGTGCCGATCGACCGCAGCCTGGTCGACCTGGCGCTGATGACCGCAGACGAGATCGCGTGGTGGAATGCCTATCACGCGCGCTGCCATGACATCCTCGGGTCGCAGTTGACGGGCGCCGATCGCGCCTGGCTCGACGCTGCCTGCGCACCGCTGGCGGGAGGCGCGGCATGATCGGCTATGTCACCCTGGGCACGAATGACCTTGCCCGCGGCGCCCGGTTCTACGACGCGATCGCGGCCGAGATGGGAACCGGGCGGATGATGGAGGAAGGCAACTTCATCGCCTGGGGCACGCCGGGCGGCGGCGCGGGGATCGGCCTGACGGTTCCCTACGATGGCAAGCCCGCGTGCGTGGGCAACGGCACGATGGTGGCGATCGAGGCCCGCGACGAGGCGCAGGTCCGCAGGATCCATGAAATCGCACTGGCCAACGGCGGCACTGACGAAGGCGCCCCGGGCGCCCGCGGAGACGGGTTCTACGCCGCCTATTTCCGCGATCCCGACGGCAACAAGCTCAACGCCTTCGTGATGGGCTGAGCCGTGCCTTCGCTGTTCACCCATCCGGTCCACCTCGGGCTTGGCGCCAGCGCCGCGGCACAGCCCGAATTCACCGGCATGGCGTGGTACGAGGACTATGCCCGGCGCCACGCCGGTGACGGCGCCGAAGGGCGCCTGGTGGCGCTCTATACCTTTACCGAGCCGTGGGATGCGTGGGAGATGCACCCGGCGGGTGACGAAGTGGTGGCGTGTCTGGCCGGTACGATCACGCTGCTGCAGGAGCATGGCGACGGCACCCGCGACGAAGTCGTGCTGAACGCCGGCGACTACGCGATCAATCCGCCCGGAACCTGGCACACGGCCGATGTCGCGGGGGCGGCAACGGTGCTGTTCATTACCGCCGGGCTGGGCACCGAACACCGGCCCCGCGTCCAGCCATCCGCGGCGTGACTTGCACGGCGATGAATGCGCCGGCCGCGGCGCGACAATTGGCGACAAAAACGGCCGCCCCCGGCATACCTGCGCGACAACACCCGCCTAGAAGGACAGCAACGAAGCCGCAGCGGCCATCCGGTATCCCCTCCCTGACCCGGCAGCTGCGGCTTCGACACCTTCACCTGGAGTTCGTTACGCCATGAAAAAGACCCTCACCCTCGGCCTGTCGATCGCCGCCCTGGCTGTCGCCGGCACCGCCGTCGCCCAGAACGCCCCCGCCACTGCTTCGCACCAGCGCGGTGACTGGGCCAACAAGACGATGACCCGCGCCGACGTGCAGACCCGCACCGCCGCGATGTTCGACCGCATGGATGCCAACCACGACGGCAAGCTCGACCAGGCCGACCGTTCGGCCCGCAAGGCCGAGATGTTCGCCAGGATGGACACCGACAAGAACGGCCAGCTTTCGCCGGCCGAACTCGACGCCGCCCACAAGGATCGCGGCGGGCGCGGCGATCACGCCCGGATGGCCGGTGGCAATATGGCCGGCGGCGACATGGCCGGGATGGACCACGCCAAGATGGGCGGCCACCGCATGGGCGGAAAGATGGGCGGCCAGCACGGCGGCATGGGCAAGATGGCCGATGCCAACGGTGACGGCGTCGTGACCAAGGACGAATTCGTCGCCGGCGCCCTCGCCCGCTTCGATGCCGGCGACACCAACCACGACGGTTCGCTGACCCCGGCCGAGCGCCAGGCCGCGCACGCCGCGATGAAGGCCCAGTGGCAGGCCAAGCGCGCCGCCAAGCCGGCCGCGTAACCGAAAGGCGCAGACGAAGGCATGACCGAACCTGCGCCCGCGCAAGCGCCGACCAAGCTGCTCCTCGTGGACGACGAGGGCAGCCTGCGCGAACCCCTGGCGGCCTATCTGGCCCGCCAGGGGTTCGTCGTGGTCGAGGCGTCCAGTGCCGCCGAAGCGCGCACGAAACTGCGCGACGAACCCTTCGACCTCGTCCTGCTCGACATCATGATGCCCGGTGAGGACGGCCTGTCGCTGTGCCGCCACCTGGTCGAGACGCACGCGGTTCCCACGATCTTCATCACCGCCAAGGGCGAGGCGACCGACCGCATCGTCGGCCTTGAGATCGGCGCCGACGACTATGTCGTAAAGCCGTTCGAGCCGCGCGAGCTGGTCGCCCGCATCCGCTCGGTGCTGCGCCGCGCGGCCAAGGGCGCGGGCGCGGCGGCGGGCGAGGACCTGGCCTATCTGTTCGACGCCTGGAAGCTCGACCCGGTCAAGCGCCGCCTGATCGATCCCGAAGGTGCGCTGGTGTCGATCTCGTCGGTGGAATTCCGCCTGCTCGTCGCCTTTCTCGATCATCCGCGCCAGGTCCTGGACCGCGACCGCCTGCTCGACATGGTCCAGGGCCGCGAAGCCCATCTGTTCGACCGCGCGGTCGACAACCAGGTCAGCCGCCTGCGCCGCAAGGTCGAGCGGGACAGCCGCAATCCCACGTTGATCCAGACCGTGTGGGGCGGCGGCTACATGCTCGCCGCCGATGTGCGGCGGGTTCCGCTGGACGACTGAGCGTGACGCTTCATCCGCGCAGCCTGCACCCCCGCAGCCTTCAGGGCCAGTTGATGCTGGGCATCGCGCTGGCCGTGCTGCTGGCGCAGGGCATCAGCGCCGCGCTGATCTGGCGTTCGCAGGCGGAGCGGCGCGAGGCCGCGCTTGTCCACGCCGCCGCGGTGCGGCTGGCGGGGACGCCGCTGGCCGATGGCGGCGCCGGCGGCCACGGGCCGCGCATGGGCCCGCACGGGCGCGTGCAGATCCGCCCCGACACCCCGATCCTGCCCGGCGAATCGCGCGTCGCCGACGAGGAGGCGGAGCTGCGCCGCATCCTGTCGGGCCAGATCGATGTCGGCGATGTCGTCGTCGTCCACCGCCCGGCAAGCCAGGATCCCGAGACCGCGCGCCGCTTTGCCGCCGGCACCAACGTATTGGGGCAGCCGCGCCGGATGCCGGCGGAAGTGATCGTCGCCGCGATCGAGCGGCCCGAGGGCGGCTGGCTCGTCACCCGCATCCTGGCCCCGCGCGCCGACCGGATGCTGCTGCTGACCTTCGGCGCGCAGACGCTGCTGCTTTACGCGCTGCTGCTGGGCGCCATCGCGCTGGTGGTGCGGCGCGTGACGGGGCCGCTGGCGGCTTTGACCCGCCGCGTCGAGGCATTCGGCGACACCCGCAATGCCCAGGCCCGGCTTGCTCCGCCGCTGGCCCCGCAAGGCCCCGACGACGTGCGCCGGCTGATCGCCGCACAAGGCGCGATGGAGCACCGCGTGGCCGCGCTGCTGGATGAAAAGGACGTCATGCTCGGCGCCATCGGGCATGACCTCAAGACGCCGCTGGCAGCGCTGCGCGTGCGCATCGAAAGCGTCGAGGACGATGCCGAGCGTGCGCGGATGGCCGCCACGATCGAGGACATCACCCGCACGCTCGACGACATCCTCAGCCTGGCGCGGGTCGGTCGCCCCAGCGACCCGCGCGAGCCGACCGAACTGGCCGCGCTGGTGGCGCAAGTCTGCGAGGAATACGAGGACATGGGCGAGCCGGTGACGCTGGAAGAGACCCAGCGCATCGTCGCGCCGATCCGCGCCACCTGGCTGCGCCGGGCGCTGCGCAACCTGGTGTCGAATTCGGTCCGCTATGCCGGCGGCGCGCGCGTGGCGCTGGTGCGAGACGGCGGCGAGGCCGCGATCACCGTGGCAGACGATGGCCCCGGCATACCCAAAGAACGGATCGAGGGGATGATGGAGCCGTTCACCCGCGGCGATCCCTCGCGCAACTCGGAAACCGGCGGGGCAGGCCTGGGCCTGACGCTGGCACGCGCGATCGCCGAACAGCACGGCGGCACGCTGACGCTGGCCAACCGGCGGGGTGCCGACGGCGCCATCGCCGGGCTGACCGCGACGCTGCGCTTGCCGGTCTAGGCCGCTTCCAACCGCCGGTCAGCGATACCTAGCGCAGAAGACCGCCGAGAATTCCGCGGGCGAAGCGGCCCAGCATCGCGCCGCCAAGTGCCGTGCCGAGCGATCCCGCCGCGGCGGCCGCGGCCGATGCCATCGGCGATCCGCCGCTGCGCCGGCCGGTCATCTGGCGCGCCACCATCGTGCCCGCCGAAGCCGCCGCCGCGCCCATCGCGGCCTTGCCGGCGCGCTCCCACATCGACGTGGTGCGGCGCGGCTGGGCGCGCTGTACCTCAGGCCCCTGCTCCTGAACGACCTGCGCGGCAGCGGCGGCATCCTCGCTCTTGCGGGCAAGCACTTCGGCGGCCGATTCGCGGTTGATCGCCGTGTCGTACTTGCCAGAGAACGGGCTTTGCGCCTGGATCGCGCCGCGCTCGGGCGGGGTGATCGGCCCCAGCCGCGAACGCGGCGGCGCGATCAGCGTGCGCTGGACGATCCCCGGCGCACCTTCGGCATCAAGCAGCGAGACCAGCGCCTGGCCGGTCTTGAGCTCGGTAATCGCGGTAGCGACGTCGAGGCCGGGATTGATGCGGAAGGTGTCGGCGGCGGCGCGGATCGCCTTCTGGTCGCGCGGGGTGAAGGCGCGCAGCGCGTGCTGGACCCGGTTGCCGAGCTGCCCGGCGATCTTTTCGGGAATGTCGATCGGGTTCTGGGTGACGAAATAGACGCCCACGCCCTTGGAACGGATCAGGCGCACCACCTGCTCGACCTTGTCGAACAGCGCGGGGGGTGCCTCGTCGAACAGGAGGTGTGCCTCGTCGAAGAAGAACACCAGCACCGGCTTGGCCGGGTCGCCCACCTCGGGCAGCGCCTCGAACAGTTCGGAGAGCAGCCACAGCAGGAAGGTGGCGTACATCTTGGGCTGCTGCATCAGCGTTTCGGCGGCCAGGATGTTGATGACGCCGCGACCCGCTGAATCGGTGCGGATGAAGTCGTTGATCTCGAACGCGGGCTCTCCGAAGAAGCGATCCGCACCTTGCCCTTCGAAGGTCAGCAACTGGCGCTGGATGGTGCCGACACTGGCCCGGGTGACGTTGCCGTAGCGCGCCGACAGGTCCTTGGCATTTTCCGCCACCGCCACCAGCGTCTGCTGCAGGTCCGCAAAGTCGAGCAGCAGCAGGCTGTTGTCGTCGGCATATTTGAAGGCGATCGACAGCACGCCTTCCTGCGTCTCGTTAAGGCCGAGCAGGCGGCTCAGCAGCAGCGGCCCCATTTCCGAAATCGTGGTGCGGATCGGGTGGCCCTGTTCGCCGTAAAGGTCCCAGAACACCGCGGGATTGCCCGCCCAGGCAAAGTCAGAAATGCCAAGCTCTGCCGCGCGGGCGCGAATCGAATCGGCGTGCGCCATGGCGTCGCTGCCGGCCACCGCGATGCCCGAAAGATCGCCCTTCACGTCGGCCAGGAACACCGGGACGCCGGCGGCGGAGAACTGCTCGGCCATCGTCTGCAGCGTCACCGTCTTGCCGGTGCCGGTCGCGCCCGCGACCAGGCCATGGCGGTTGCCGCGCGAAAGCAGCAGGCGCTGCTGCTGGCCATCCTCGCCAAGTCCGAGCAGAATCGAATCCATGGTCGCGCCCTTTCGCCGTCGCTTCGTCCCGCACAGGGATAAGCGCGGCCGCCCGGTGAAGCGAGGGGCTTTTTGCATGGCGCCGGCGCGGCTAAGCCCGTGCGATGCGCGCGCCCCTTGTCCTTCTCGACGACGCCCGCCGCGACGGCGCCAGCGCCGCCCGGCTCTACCGCGACCCCGTCGAGGTCGTGGTCGCGCGCCGGGCCGATGAGGTAGCGGCGGCGCTGGCGCGGATGGAGGCGCTGCACGCCGCCGGCCACCACCTTGCCGGGTATTTCGCCTACGAAGCCGGCCTTGCGCTGGAGGCGCGGCTGGCGCCCCTGGCCGATGCGCGCAGCGGCGCGGCCGGGCCGCTGGTGTGGATGGGCGCGTTCGGCGGTTTCGAGGCGATTGCCGCGGCGGACGTACCCGCCTGGCTGGCCGCGCAGGGGGGCGGCCCGGCCTATATCGGCCCGCTCGACCCGGCGCTGTCGCCGGGCGGCTACCGCGCCGCGTTCGCGCGCATGGAAGACGCCATCGCCGCGGGCGACATCTACCAGGCCAATCTCACCTTCCCGCTTACGGGCGCGTTCCGGGGCGACCCGCTGGCGCTTTACGCCGCGATCCGCCCGGCCGCCGCGGCAGGCTATGGCGGGGCGGTGTTCGACGGTGCGCGGTGGCTGCTGTCGTTCTCGCCCGAACTGTTCGTCGCCGCGCGCGACGGCGCAGCGCGCGTGAAGCCGATGAAAGGCACGCGTCCTCGTGCCGCCGACCCGGCGGCGGACCGCGCGCTCGCCGCCGAGCTGGCCGCATCGCCCAAGGACCGGGCCGAGAACCTGATGATCGTCGACCTGCTGCGCAACGACCTGTCGCGCATCGCGCTGCCCGGGTCGGTGCGGGTCGAGGCGCCTTTCGCGGTGGAAAGCTATCCGACCGTCCACCAGATGACGACCGCCGTTCGCGCGCAGCTTGGGCCCGGCGTCGGCGCGGCGGCGCTGCTGCGCGCGCTGTTCCCCTGCGGTTCGATCACAGGCGCGCCCAAGATCCGCGCGATGGAGCTGATCGACGAGGCCGAGCGCGATGCGCGCGGCCCCTATTGCGGGGCGATCGGACGGATCGATCCGCCCACCGGCGCAGGCAAGGCTGGCGATACCGCCTTCAACGTGGCAATCCGCACCCTGCGCCTGGTACCCGATGCGGATTCCGGGGGCGAGACCGCGCGCGGCAAGGCCGTGCTGGGCGTGGGTTCGGCGATCGTCGCCGATTCCGAGTGGCTGACCGAGTGGCGCGAAGCCGTGATCAAGGGAGGATTCGTGCGCGAGACGGCCGGCGGCTTCGACCTGATCGAGACGATGTGCTTCACCCCCGAGGCTGGCATCTCGCTGCTCGAACTTCATCTTGCCCGGCTGTCGGCCAGCGCGGCGGAGCTGGGCTTTTCGCTTGACCGCCATGCCATCCGCAACGCCATCCAGGCGTTGAGTTTCGCCAGCCGTGCGCCCGGCCGCTTGCGGCTGGTCGCCGCGCGCAGCGGCGCCTTCGCGATCGAGCTGGGCAACCTGCCCCAGCCGTGGACCGAGCCGGTCACCTGCGGCGTGCTGCGCTTGCCGGTCGACCCCGGCGACTGGCGCCTGCGCCACAAGACCAGCGACCGCGGCTTCTACGACGAGGCCCGCGCCGCGGCGCAAGGCGAGGGCGGCGAGGAAGCGATCCTGGTCCGCGACGACGGGCTGGTGACCGAGGGATCGATCGCCAACATCTTTCTTGAGCGCGGCGGCGTTCTGCTGACACCGCCCGCGGCGCGCGGGCTGCTTCCAGGCGTGCTGCGCGCTTCGCTGCTGGCCGAGGGCCGCGCGCGCGAGGCCGACCTGACGCTGGATGACCTGGCCGACGGATTCCTGGTCGGCAACGCTGTGCGCGGGCTGTGCCGGGCCAGGCTGCTGGCATGAGCGAACGCATGTCCGCCGCGCTGAGCCGTATCGCCGCCTCGCGCACCACCGCGATGACCGACCGCGCGCTGGCGCTGAAGGCCGCCGGCGTCGACGTCATCGCGCTCTCGGTGGGCGAACCCGACTTTCCCACCCCGCCTCACGTCATCGCCGCTGCCAAGGCCGCGCTCGACGATGGGCAGACGCGCTACACCGCGGTGCCCGGCACGCTGGCGCTGCGCCAGGCGGCGGCGCGGCACTTCGCGCGCGACCTTGGCATCGAAACCGAGGCGGAGCGCGTACTGGTCAGCGCCGGGGGCAAGCAATCGATCTTCCTCGCGCTGCTCGCCACGCTCGACCCCGGCGACGAGGTGCTGATCCCGACGCCGTGGTGGGTGTCCTATC
This sequence comes from Parablastomonas sp. CN1-191, assembly GCF_049354825.1. Lineage (GTDB taxonomy): Bacteria > Pseudomonadota > Alphaproteobacteria > Sphingomonadales > Sphingomonadaceae > Novosphingobium. The sequence goes on from NZ_CP186480.1 coordinate 1,781,145, forward strand.
CGGAAATCGCGCGCTTCGCCGGGGCCGCGGTGGTGCCGCTGGAAACCACGGCCGCGAACGGGTTTCGCATCACCCCCGATCAGCTTGCCGCCGCGATCACGCCGCGCACGCGCTGGCTGCTGCTCAACAGCCCCGGCAACCCGACCGGCGGTGTCTACGCCGCGGCGGATCTCGCCGCACTGGGCGAGGTGATCGCCGCGCATCCGCAGGTGCTGGTCCTGTCCGACGATATCTATGCGCCGCTGCGCTATGACGGCACCGCGCATGCGACCATGGCCGTGGTCCGCCCGGACCTGGCGGAGCGGGTGCTGACCGTTTCGGGCGTCTCCAAGAGCCACGCGATGACCGGCTTTCGCATCGGGGTCGCCACCGGGCCGGCGTGGCTGATCGCGGCGATGACGCGGCTGCAGTCGCACGCCAGTGGCAACGCCGCCTCGCTCAGCCAGGCCGCCGCGGTTGCCGCGTTCGACGGGCCGCAGGATTTTCTCGCCGACTGGCGCCTGCGCCTGCGCGAACGGCGCGACCGCGTGGTCGCGGCGCTGAACGCGATTCCCGGCTTGTCGACCCCGGTCCCGGCGGGCGCGTTCTATTGCCTGGTCGACGCCGCCCCGCTGGCCGCCCGCTTCGGCGGCGACGACGAGGCGCTGTGCCTGCACCTGCTCGACCACGGCGTGGCGCTGGTCGCCGCATCGGCCTTTGCCGGGCCGTTCGGTTTTCGCCTGTCGTTCGCCGCCGCAGACGACACCCTTGACGAGGCCTTGCGCCGCATTGCGAAGGCCCTGAAATGAGCGACTACCACCAGAGCGACTACCCGATCCTGTTCGAGGATGCCGAGGCGCTGATCGTCGACAAGCCGGCCTGCCTGCCGATGGACACGCCGCGCAAGGGCGGTGAGAGCCTGGCCGATCACCTGCACAACCTGAGGCTGGGCTTCCAGCGCGACCCGGTGCCGGTGCACCGGCTCGACACCGATACCAGCGGCTGCCTGCTGCTGGCGCGCAATCCCAAGGCTCTCAAGCGCTTTGCCGCCGCGTTCGAGGCGCGCGAGGTCGAGAAGGTCTACCTCGGCATCGTCGCCGGTCCGGTGGCGGAGGAAGCCGGCACGATCGACCTGGCGCTCACCAAGATTTCCAGCGCGGAAAAAGGCTGGCGGATGATCGCGGCGAAGAAGGGCAAGCCGTCGGTCACCCACTGGCGCAAGCTGGCCGAAGTCGGCGCGATGACGCTGGTCGAATTCCGGCCCGAGACCGGCCGCACGCACCAGATCCGCATCCACGCCGAACACGGCCTCGGCCACCCGCTGGTCGGCGATCCGGTCTATGGCGACGGCAAGGGGCAAGCCGGCGCGCGGCGCACGATGCTGCACGCCTTTGCGCTCAGCCTGGCTCGCGCGGGCAAGCCGCCGGTCGCCGCGACGGCGCAGATGCCGCACGATTTCCGCGCGCTCGGTTTCGAGCAGCCGGGCGCCGATGCGTGAGGCGACCACCCGCGCGCTGAGCCTCGCCAGCGAAAGCTTCATCGCCGCCGCCGGGCCGGGCGGACAGAACGTCAACAAGGTGGCGACCGCGGTGCAATTGCGGCTCGACGTCTATGCGCTGCGCCTCCCCCCCGAAGTCTTCACGCGGCTGCGCACGCTGGCGGGCAGCCGGATGACCGCCAAGGGCGAGATCGTCTTGACCGCGCGCCGCTTCCGCACCCAGGAGGCCAACCGCGCCGACGCGCGCGAGCGGCTGGCCGAACTGATCGAGGACGCGCACGACCTGCCGGCCAGGCGCGCCAAGTCGCGCCTCAACCGCATCGGCAAAGTCCAGCGGCTGGCGGGCAAGAAAATCCGCAGCACGGTCAAGGCCGGGCGCGGCAAGGTGCAGCTAGACTGACGCTTCGGCGCGCAGCACCTCGCGCCCATCAGCCGCGGACGCGCCGAGCCTCAATGCTGCGCCCTCGCGCCGCAGCACGAGGTGCAGCATTTCGCCCGCAATGGCCGGCGACATCGCGCGAAACTGGAACGTCTTCAGCGCGTTGTCGCCCAGCTCGCGCTGCGCGAGATCGAGCACCAGCGTCGCCATCAGCGGTCCATGCACGACCAGCCCGCGGTAGCCTTCCTGCCCGGTGACGTAGGGGTAATCGTAGTGGATGCGGTGGCTGTTGAAGGTCAGCGCCGAATAGCGGAACAGCAGGGGCGCTTCGGGCGTCAGGGCGCGGTGAACGTCCCATGCCGATGCGTCGAAGTGGCCGCTGCCCGGCGGAGCGGGGACAGGCGGGGACCCGGCGGGCGGTGCGTCGCGGTAAACCAGCGTCTGTACTTCGCTGACCGCCAGCCCGGCCGGGCCGCTCGTTTCGTGGAGCAACCGCACGAACACGAGCGCGCCCGAACCGCCCTGTTTCTCGTCGATGGCGGCGACCCGCGTGGTGCGCGTCACCGCTTCGCCGACGCGCAGCCGGGCGTGGAAGGTCATCGCGCTCGATGCCCACATGCGGCGCGGCAGCGCGATCGGCGGCAGCAGCGAAGCGGGATCGTCGCTGCGGCGCGGGTGCCCGTCCGGTCCCAGCGCGGCGGTGGGGGCATCGGGCAGGCACAGGCAGAAGTGGATGCCCTGCGGCATCGTGCCGTCCTGCGGCATCGCGCGGTCCAGCGTGGCGCACCAACGCGCGGCCATGCCGCCATCGAGCCGGTCGGCGCGGGTCTCCTCGCGCCCGATCCAGTCGGCGAAGCTCACGCCGCGCGCTCGAACACCGCGGCGACGCCCTGCCCGCCGCCAACGCACATCGTCTCGAGCCCGTAGCGGCTGCCACGCCGTGCCATCTCGTGCGCCATCGTGGCAAGAATGCGCACCCCGGTGGCGCCGATCGGGTGGCCGAGCGAGATGCCCGAGCCGTTGACGTTGAGGGTGTCGTGCCGGCTGTCGTCATCGCTCCAGCCCCAGCCTTTGAGCACTGCCAGGACTTGCGGGGCGAACGCCTCGTTCAGCTCGATCAGGTCGATATCGTCCCACGCCAGGCCATTGCGGGCAAACAGCCGTTCGGTCGCGGGGACCGGGCCGATGCCCATGCGCGACGGATCGCAGCCCGCCATCGCCGCGGAATGGAACCACAGCATGGGCGTCAGCCCCAGTTCGGCCAGCTTGTCCTCGGCCACGACCAGGCAGGCGGCGGCGGCATCGTTCTGCTGGCTGGCATTGCCAGCGGTGACGACCGCGCCGGGCATCGTGCGCTCCTCGATCGCTTTAAGCTTGCCGAGCGATTCCATGCTGACGTCGGCGCGGTAACCCTCGTCGTGGTCGAACATCACCGGTTCGCCGCGCTTTTGCGGCACCGCCACCGGCACGATTTCGTCCGCGAAGCGGCCGGCCTGCCAAGCGGCTGCGGCGCGCTGGTGGCTGCGCACGGCATAGGCGTCGGACGCTTCGCGGCCGATGCCGTAGTCGGCGGCAAGGTTCTCCGCCGTCTCGATCATGCCCGAGATCACGCCGTAGCGCGCCTGCGGCTGGCTCATCAGTCGGCCCCGCGTCAGCCGGTCATGCAGGGTCAGGTCGCCCATCCGCACCCCGCCGCGCACGGCGGTGGTGTAATGCTCGACGTTGGACATCGATTCGACGCCGCCGGCGACCACCACGTCGCTGATCCCGGCCTGGACCATCGCAGCGGCATTGATCACCGCCTGCAGGCCCGACCCGCAGCGCCGATCCAGTTCGTAGCCAGGGACGCTTTCGGGCAGCCCGGCGGCCAGCCACGCCCAGCGCCCGATCGCGGGCGCCTCGCCGTTGGCATAGCCGTGCGCCATCACCACGTCGTCGACCCGCCCCGGATCGATGCCGCTGCGCTTCACCAGCGCGGACAGGACCGCAGCGCCCAGTTCGCCCGCGCCCAGCGGCGCCAGGCTGCCGCCGAAGCGGCCGACCGCGGTGCGGCAGGGAGCGACGATAGCGGCGCGGCGCGGGGCGGGCATGGGCGGTTCCTCAGGTCTGGGCGGCGAAGGCGCGCAGGATGTGCTTGGCAACCTGCAACTGCAGGATCTGCGTGGTGCCTTCGTAGATGCGGTAGATGCGCGCGTCGCGAAAGAATCGCTCAGCATCGTATTCGGCCAGGTAGCCGGCGCCGCCGTGGACCTGGACCACGCGGTCGACCACGCGGCCGCACATCTCGCTGGCGAAGACCTTGAAGGCGGCGGCCTTGACCAGCACGCTTTCCCCGGCGTCGGCGCGTGCGGTGACGTCGGCCATCATCGCCTCGGCGGCGTAGATCTCGATCTCGCTGTCGGCCAGCATCGCCTGGATCAGCTGGAAGTTGGCGATCGGTTCGCCGAAGGCCTTGCGTTCGGTCGCATAGCGCAGCGCGGTGTCGAGTGCGCGGCGCGCATAGCCGGCCGACGCCGCCCCCACCGATATGCGCCCCGCGTCCAGGCTCTTCATCGCATAGACGAAGCCCTTGCCGGTTTCGCCGCCCAGCAGCGCGTCGGCCGGCAGGTGGACGTCTTCCAGGATCACGTCGGCGATCTGCGCCCCGGCCTGGCCCATCTTCTTGTCCGCGCTGCCGGTGCTGACGCCGGGCGTGTCCATCGGCACCAGAAAGGCGGATACGTGGGCGTTGCGCGGCAGCGCCTCCTTGTCGGTACGCGCCATGATCAGCGCGACGCCGGCCTGCGGGGCGTTGGTGATGTAGCGCTTGGTGCCGTTGAGGACCCAGCCGCCGCTGCCATCGGGACGCGCGGTTGTCTGCATCGCGGCCGAATCCGATCCCGATCCCGGCTCGGTCAGGCCGAAGCACGCGATCGTGCCATCGACCAGCGCGGGAAACCACGTTGCCTTCTGCGCGTCGGTGCCGCCATGCTTGAGCGCGGTGGCGAACATCCCGACGTTGATCGAGAAGATCGAGCGGAAAGCCGGCGCGGCATAGGCCAGCGCATGAACGGTGCGCGCGTATTGGCTGACGTTGAGCCCGGCGCCGCCGTATTCCTCGGGCACGGTCAGGCCGAACAGCCCCATGTCGCGCATTTCGCGCAGGATCGGTTCGGGAACGCGGTCGCCCTCGATCGTCTCGCGCTCTGCCGGGATCAGACGTTCGCGCACGTAGCGATGAAGCTGGTCGAGGAAGGCGTCGAAGACGTCCGCGTCCATTCCGGGGTTGGCGGCGGCGGTCATCGCGCGGTTTCCGACGGTTCGGGCGAAGCCGACAGCTCGGCCGCCGGGATCATCGAACGCGCATCCGACAGGGCCCGTGCCTCGTCGGCGCTGGTCGTGCCCGGCGCCTGCGGCGCCTTGCCCTGCGAACAGGCGGCGAGCGCTGCCAGCAGCAGCGCGGGCATCGCCCTCACTTCTTCGCCGGGGCTTTGACGGTGGCGGACGCGGTCGGCGTCGCCTCGGTCTGCATCGGCTCGGTCTGCATCGGCTCGGGCGCCGGGCTCAGCGACGCGTCGGCGCCGGGCAGCGCGTTCGGGTCGGCAATCGGCATGTCCTCGGCCGCGACGCTGCCCATCGCTTCTTCGGCCGGCATCTCGACCGTGTCGGCCTGCGCCGCCTCGTTGGCGCTGTCGGACTTGCCGCAGGCGCCGAGCGCGAGAAGAGCGGGAGCGAGGAGGTAAACTGCAGGGCGCATCGGCGGGCCTTTCATCGGGCGGAATCGATCGTGCCGGCTCTAACCGAGCGCGTGCGGGCAGGCAAACCGGCGCTGACACCGATCTATCGTCGGCGGCACGATGGCCGTTTGCAAACATATAAAGGTTTCTTTATATGACATTCCGAAATGCGGATCGAACCCACCTTGCGCGCGCTCGACGACGGTACCCGGCTGCGGATCCTGCGGCTGCTGGCGCATATGGAACTGGCGGTGGGGGAACTGGCGCAAGTGCTCGGGCAAAGCCAGCCGCGCGTCTCCCGCCACGTTCGCATCCTGTGCGATGCCGGCCTGGCCGAGCGGCGCAAGGAAGGCAGCTGGGTGTTCCTGCGCAGCCTGATCGCGCCCGGCGCCGCACCGCCACTGGCCGATGCACTGGCGCGCCTGCTCTCCGTGGCCGAGGCCGACGACGCCGCTTTCGCTGCCCGCTGCGGTGAAGACCGTCGCCACCTGGCCGCGATCCGCGCCGCCCGCGGCAGCCAGGCCGCCCAGTATTTCGCCCGCCATGCCGAGGAATGGGACACGCTGCGCAGCCTGCACGCGCCCGATGCCCCGGTCGAGGCGGCGCTCGGAAAGGCGCTGGGCGCCGGGCCGCTGGGGGCGCTGCTCGACGTCGGCACCGGCACGGGCCGGATGGCCGAACTGTTCGCGCCGCGCTCCAGCCACGTCACCGCGCTCGACAAGAGTACAGAGATGCTGCGGCTGGCCCGCGCCCGGCTCGGCGCGCTGCCGGCGGGCAGCCTTGACCTGGTGCAGGGCGATTTCACCGAACTGCCCTTCGCCGACGCCGCGTTCGACACCGTGTTGTTCCACCAGGTGCTCCACTATGCCCAGGCGCCGGAGGCCGTGCTGGCCGAAGCCGCGCGGGTGACCCGCGCCGGCGGCCGCGTCGCCATCGTCGATTTCGCCGCGCACGAGCGCGAGGAACTGCGCGAGCGCCACGCCCACGCCCGCCTGGGCTTTTCGGACGAACAGATGCTGGGCCTGCTGACCGGCGCGGGCTTTGCCGCGGCGCCGCCGGTGGCGCTGCCCGGCACGCCGCTGACCGTCAAGATCTGGACCGCCACGCGCCAGCCCGGTTCCGGTCGGGTGACCCGCGGCGCCGCAACGAAAGCCCCCGCATGACCCGCGCCAATACCCGGCCACGCAACGAAGCCGCCACCGCGGGAGCCCCGCCGCTGTTCGCGGGCCTGCCCGGCGATATTGCCATCAGCTTCGAATTCTTTCCCCCCAAGTCCGAGGCGATGCAGGCGCAGCTGTGGCAGACGCTGGAAACGCTGGCCCCGCTTGGCCCCGAGTTCGTTTCCGTCACGTATGGTGCCGGCGGCACCACGCGTGAGCGTACCCACGCCACCGTCGCCCGGATCGCGCAGGAAACCGCCATCCCCGCCGCCGCGCACCTGACCTGCGTCGAGGCCAGCCGCGCCGATGTCGACGCGGTCGCGCGCGCTTACTGGGAGGCGGGCGTGCGCCACGTCGTGGCGCTGCGCGGCGACATGCCGGCCGGCCCCGGGACGCCGTTCGCGCCCCACCCCGACGGTTATGCGAACGCCGCCGAGCTGGTCGCGGGCCTGAAGGCAATCGCCCCGTTCGAGATCTCGGTGGCCGCATATCCCGAATGTCATCCCGACAGTGCCGACGAGGCCGCCGACATCGCCAACCTCGCGGCCAAGGTCGGCGCCGGGGCCAGCCGCGCGCTGACCCAGTTCTTCTTCGAACCCGACGCCTTCTTCCGCTTTCGCGACGCCGCCGCAGCCGCCGGCATCGACGTGCCGCTGGTGCCGGGGATCATGCCGGTCACGAACTATGCAAACATCCAGCGCATGGCGGCGATGTGCGGCACCGCGGTGCCGGCGTGGCTGGGCAAGCTGTTCGAAGGGCTGGACGACCATCCCGGCTCGCGCCAGCTGGTTGCCGCAACCGTGGCCGCCGAGATGTGCCGGCGGCTTTACGCCGGCGGCGTGCGCGACTTCCACTTCTATACGCTCAACCGGGCGGAGCTCAGCTACGCGATCTGCCACCTGCTTGGCGTTCGCCCGAAAGGAACCGGCCAATGACCCCTCGCCAAACCTTCCTGGCCGAGGCTGCCAGGCGCATCCTGATCATCGACGGTGCGTTCGGGACCGAGATCCAGAATTGCAAGCTGACCGAGGCGGACTACGCCGGTTCGCTGGGACTGGGCCATGACCAGAAAGGCAACAACGACATCCTGGCGCTGACCAGGCCGGAAGTGCCGGAATCGATCCACCGCGCCTATTTCGAGGCCGGCGCCGACATTGCCGAGACCAACACCTTTTCCGCCAACCGCATCAGCCAAGCCGACTACGGCGCCGAACACCTGGTGCGCGAGATCAACCTGGCCAGCGCCGGCATCGCCCGCAAGGTTGCCGACGAATTCGCGGCGAAAGACGCCGAAAAAGGTATCTGGCGCCCGCGGTTCGTTGCCGGCGCGATCGGGCCGACCAACAAGACATTGTCGCTGTCGCCCGACGTCAACGATCCCGGCTACCGCGAGATCGACTGGGACACGCTGGTCGATGTCTATCACGAACAGGCCGCCGCGCTGGTCGAGGGCGGGGCAGATTTCATCCTGATCGAGACGGTCTTCGACACGCTCAACGCCAAGGCCGGGATCATGGCGGTCAAGCGGCTCGAGGCGGAACTGGGCCGCGACGTGCCGATCATGCTGTCGATGACCCTGACCGACCTGTCGGGCCGCAACCTGTCGGGCCACACGGTCGAGGCGTTCTGGTACGCGGTGCGCCATGCCCGGCCGCTGACGATCGGGCTCAACTGCAGCTTCGGTGCCACCCAGCTGCGCCCGCACGTCCGCGCGCTCAGCGCAATCGCCGATAGCCTGATCATGGTCTATCCCAATGCCGGTCTCCCCAACGAACTGGGCGCCTACGACGAGGAACCGCCGACGACTGCGGGCCTCGTGCGCGAATGGGCCGAAGCGGGGCAAGTCAACGTGCTGGGCGGCTGCTGCGGCAGCACGCCCGCGCACATCGCCGCGATTGCCCAGGCTGCGCAGGGGCTGGCCCCGCGCGTGATCCCCGCCGCTGCCCCGGTCACCCGGCTGGCCGGCCTTGAACCCTTTACGATGGCGGCCTGATGACCACCCAAAATGCCTCCTCGCGCTTCGTCAACATCGGCGAGCGGACGAACGTTACCGGCAGCGCCGCGTTCAAGAAGCTGATCCTGGCGGGCGACTATGCCCGCGCGGTCGAGGTCGCGCGCCAGCAGGTCGACAACGGCGCGCAGGTGATCGACGTCAACATGGACGAAGGGCTGCTCGACGCAGTCCACGCGATGACGACCTTCCTCAAGCTGATCGCGGCCGAGCCCGACATCGCCCGCGTGCCGGTGATGATCGACAGCTCCAAGTGGGACGTGATCGAGGCGGGCCTCAAGTGCGTCTCGGGCAAGCCGATCGTCAACTCGATCTCGATGAAGGAAGGCGAGGAAGCCTTTCTCGGTCACGCCCGCAAATGCATGGCTTACGGCGCTGCGGTGGTGGTCATGGCGTTCGACGAGAAGGGCCAGGCCGACAGCAAGGAGCGCAAGGTCGCAATCTGCGAGCGCGCCTACAAGCTTCTTACCGGGATCGGCTTTCCGCCCGAGGACATCATCTTCGACCCCAACGTTTTCGCGGTGGCGACGGGCATCGAGGAGCACAACACCTACGGCGTCGACTTCATCGAGGCGGTGAAGGAAATCCGCGTCCGCTGCCCGCACGTGCATTTTTCGGGCGGGCTGTCCAACCTGTCGTTTTCGTTCCGCGGCAACGAGGTCGTGCGCCGGGCGATGCACAGCGTGTTCCTGTTCCACGCCATTCCCGCCGGGCTCGACATGGCGATCGTCAATGCCGGGCAGCTCGACGTCTACGACGCGATCGACCCGGAACTGCGCGAAGCCTGCGAGGACGTGATCCTCAATCGCCGCCCCGATGCCACCGACCGGCTGATCGCGCTGGCGGAACGCTACAAGGGCAGCGACCCGGTGGCCGAGAAACAGGCCGCCGAATGGCGCGGGTGGGAGCCGGTGCGCCGGATCGAGCACGCGCTGGTCAAGGGCATCGACGCGCATATCGTCGACGATACCGAGGAGATGCGCGCCCAGATCATGGGCGCCGGCGGCCGCCCGATCGAGGTGATCGAGGGGCCGCTGATGGACGGGATGAACACCGTCGGCGACCTGTTCGGCGCCGGCAAGATGTTCCTGCCGCAAGTGGTCAAGTCCGCGCGCGTGATGAAGAAGGCGGTCGCGCACCTGATTCCCTTCATCGAGGCGGAAAAGACCGCCGCGTCGACGCCCAAGGGCAAGATCGTGATGGCGACCGTGAAGGGCGACGTTCACGACATCGGCAAGAACATCGTCGGCGTCGTGCTGCAGTGCAACGGCTACGAGGTGATCGACCTGGGCGTGATGGTGCCGTGGTCGAAGATCATCGAGACCGCGGTAGGCGAGCAAGCCGACATCATCGGGCTGTCCGGCCTGATTACCCCCAGCCTGGACGAGATGGTCACCGTGGCCGAGGAAATGCAGCGCGCGGGCTTGAACCTGCCGCTGCTGATCGGCGGCGCGACCACCAGCAAGGTCCACACCGCGCTGCGCATCGATCCCGCCTACAAGGGCCCGGTGATCCACGTGCTGGACGCCAGCCGCGCGGTCGGCGTCGCCAGCCAGCTCCTGTCCGACACGCAGATGGAACCGTTCGTCGCCGCCACCGCGGACGAATACGTGAAAGTGCGCGCCGCGCGCGAAGGCAAGGCACAAAGCGTGCTGCTGACGATCGAGGAGGCCCGCGCGAACTTCTACGATCCCAGTTTCGCCGAAAAGCCGGCCCCGCCCGAACAGCCCGGCCTGCACGCCTTTCCCGCCTGGGACCTGGCCGACCTGCGCGAGGTGATCGACTGGACGCCGTTCTTCCGCGCCTGGGAACTGCACGGCACCTACCCATCGATCCTTGACGACGCGGTCGTGGGCGAGACGGCCCGCGCGCTCAAGGCCGACGCGGACGCGATGCTCGACAGGATCGTGGGCGAGAAGTGGCTGACCGCCAAGGGCGTCGTCGGGCTGTGGCCCTGCGCCCGCGACGGCGACGACGTTACCATCCACCTGGCCGAGGAGGAGCGCAACGTCGTCCTTCCGTTCCTGCGCCAGCAGGTCAAGAAAAGCCGCGACCGGGCGAATTTCTGCCTGGCCGACTTCATTGATCCCGCCGGCGACTGGATCGGTGGCTTCGCGGTCGGCATCCACGGCATCGAACCGCACCTTGCCCGCTTCCAGGCCGACAAGGACGACTACTCGGACATCCTGCTCAAGGCGCTGGCAGACCGGTTTGCCGAGGCTTTTGCCGAGCGCCTTCACCAGCACGTGCGCACGACGCTTTGGGGTTATGCCCCGGGCGAGCAGCTCACCAACGAGGCGCTGATCAAGGAGGAATACCGCGGCATCCGCCCGGCGCCGGGTTATCCCGCATGCCCCGATCACAGCCTCAAGCCCACCCTGTTCGCCCTGCTGGACGCGGGCCGGAACGCCGGCCTGGTGTTGACCGAGAACAACGCGATGCTGCCCACCGCGGCGGTGTCGGGGTTCTATTTCGGCCACCCGGAAAGCCAGTATTTCGGCGTCGCAAGGGTCGGCCGCGACCAGCTGGAAGACTACGCCAGGCGCTGCGGCATCGATATGGCCACCGCCGAACGCAGGCTGCGCCCGAACCTGGACTGATCGCGGATGCAACAATTCGTTCGCGGCGCCGTTTCACGTGCCTAGGCGAATGAGGAGCGATGCGATGGCCCGACCCGGCTTCAGACCCCACGTGGCAATCGGAGGGGTGCCGGTGCACGCCATGCTGGTGCCGTTTCCGATCGTCTGTTTCACCGGCGCGCTGCTGACCGACATCACCTATCTGAGCAGCGGCGGCCAGGTGCAGTGGGCCAATTTCTCCCAGTGGTTCCTTGCGTTTGGTGAGATGATGGGCGCGCTGGCGGCGCTGATGGGCCTGATCGACCTGTTCCGCACGCCCCGCGCCGACCGGCCTTCGATCGGATACATCCACTTCGCCGGCAGCGCGATCACGCTGACGCTGGGGCTGTTCAACAACTTCGTCCACGCCCGCGACGGCTGGACCGGGGTGGCCGGAACCGGGATCATCCTGTCGGTGCTGACGGTGCTGTCGCTGATCGTCACCGGGTTCCTCGGCCACCGCCTTGCCTATGTTCACCAGCGCGGCCGCGTTGTCGCCGACGAAAGGACGCTGTGATGCGCACCCGCCTCCTGACCGCCGCCGCGCTGCTCGCCCTCGGGGCCTGTTCCAAGCCCCACTTCGCGGGCGAGGAGCAGTACGGACCCAATCCGCGCCTGCCCAAGCCGCAGCAGTTCCTGTTCCCGCCGATGGGCATCGCCAACCCGACCGGCTTCAAGGCGAACGAGGCGCCGACCGCGGCACCCGGCTTCCAGGTCACCGCCTTTGCCAGGGACCTCAACTTTCCGCGCCGCGTCCTGCCGCTGCCCAACGGCGACGTGATCGTGGCCGAAAGCGGCGGTCCGGGGCTGGAGCACGTGCTGCGGCCCAAGGACATCATCTTCAACCTGGTCATCGGCGGCGCGCATGCGAGCGTGAAGCCGGGCAACCGCATCCTGCTGCTGCGCGACAGCAACGGCGACGGCGTGGCCGACCAGAAGTTCGTGCTGGTCCCCAAGATGGCTTCGCCGTTCGGTCTCGCGGTGATCGGCAGCACGCTGTACGTCGGCGCGACCGACGCGCTGTGGGCGTTTCCGTTTACCGCCGGCGCGACCAGCGTCGGCCAGGGCCGCATCGTCACGAGCCTGCCGGGCGGGCCGATCGATCACCACTGGACCAAGGACGTCGTCGCCAGTCCCGACGGGTCGAAGCTCTACGTCGGCGTCGGCTCCAACTCCAATATCGTCGAGAACGGGCTGGAGGCCGAGCACAACCGCGCCGCGATCCTGGAAGTCGACCCGAAGAACGGCGCCAGCCGCTTGTTCGCCACCGGGCTGCGCAATCCCAACGGGCTGCAGTTCTACCCGGGCAGCAACACGCTGTTCGCAGTCATCAACGAGCGTGATGAGCTGGGAAACAACCTGGTTCCAGATTACCTCACCAGCGTGAAGGACGGCGCGCATTACGGTTGGCCGTGGTCCTACTACGGTCAGCACGTCGACGTTCGCGTCCATCCGCAGCGCCCCGACATGGTCGCCAAGGCGATCAAGCCCGATTACGCGCTGGGACCGCACACCGCGGCGCTGGGGCTGACTTTCGTCAACGGCGGCATGATGCCTGCCCAGTTCCAGGGTGGCGCCTTCGTGGGTGAGCACGGTTCGTGGGACCGCACGGTGTTCTACGGCTACCAGGTGGTGTTCGTGCCGTTCGCCGGCGGCAAGCCGACCGGCAAGCCGATGCCGTTCCTGACCGGCTTCATCGACGGCAAGGGCAATGCCCGCGGCCGCCCGGTGGGCGTGGCGATGGACCGCGCCGGCGCGCTGCTGGTGGCGGACGACGTGGGCCAGGCGATCTGGCGCGTCACCCCGGCGGGCGGCGCCCCGGCGGGCGGCGCTCCGGCGGCCAGGCCCCCGGCGCGCTAGACGCCGGCGGCAGCGCGGCTATCATGGCCGCGTGCGCTGCCTGTTAGCCCCCATCATCGCGATGCTGGTCGCATCCTCCGCCGCTGCCCAGCCAGCCGCGGTCGCGGTCGCCTTCGATCGCCATCACGTGCGCCCGGTTCTGGCCGAGGGCCAGGCCAACCGTGCCACCGGGCGCGCCGTCACCGCCGACGATCCGGTGCGCGTCGCCTCGATCTCCAAGCTGGTGACGACGCTCGGCGTCATGCGGCTGGTCGATGGCGGCACGCTCGACCTTGATCGCGACGTGTCGGACTATCTCGGCTACCCGGTCCGCAACCCCGCCTTCCCCGATACGCCGATCACGCTGGCGATGCTGCTCTCGCACCGCTCCAGCCTGCTCGACGGACCCGATCTCTACATCATCCCGCTTGGCCACACGATCCGCGAGACGCTGGCCGATCCGCGCGTCTGGGACCCCGCCCACGCGCCGGGCAGCGACTGGTTCCACTACACCAACCTCAATTTCCCCGTCGTCGCCAGCGTGATGGAGCGGGTGACGAACGAGCGGTTCGACCGGCTGATGGCGCGGCTGGTGCTCAGGCCGCTCGGGCTCGGTGCCTGCTTCAACTGGGGCGAAGGGTGCAGCGCCGCGCAGGCAGCGCGTGCGGTGGTGCTGTACCGCGACAGCGGCGAGGTCGCCAAGGACGACCTCAAGGGCGCGCTGCCAGCCTGCCCGGTGGTGGTGGATGAAGGACAACCCTGCGACCTTGCGCGCTACGTGCCGGGCTGGAACGGCGCGCTGTTCGGCCCGCAGGGCGGCCTCAGGATCTCGATGCGCGACCTTGCCCGCGTCGGCCAATTGCTGGCGCGGCACGGCAAGGGGTTCCTGTCACCCGCTGCGATGGAGCGGATGGTGGCCCCGGCCTGGACGCTCTCCGCGGACAACGGCCTTGGCGAGGACGGCACCCACAGCGGGTTCTTCTGCGCCTACGGCCTGGCGGTGCACCACATCGGCGGCGGCGGCCCCGCTTGCCATGACGACCTGTTTGGCGACGGCGTGCAGCGCCTGGGCCACGCGGGCGACGCCTATGGCCTGCGCGCCGGGCTGTGGGTCGATCCGGCCACCGGGCGCGGCCTGGCCTTCTTCACCACCGCGGTGCCGGCCGGTTCGAAGGGGACGCGCAGCGCCTTCTCCGCGGCCGAGGAAAACGTCGTGTCCAGGGCCCTTCCAGCACACTGATCGCGCAGCAGTTTCCGCTTGCGACTCCGGCCCCGGCAGCGCAGCTTCGCGGCTTCGAATCCTTGGGGGCGCAGACATTTCCATGACGCATCGTTTCATGCCGACCGCGCTTGCGGCGCTGGGCGCGACCGCGCTGGTTTCCACCACGCTGACTGCCCAGACCGCCCGGACTGCCCAGACCGCGCACGGCGCCAACAGCGCCCACCCGGTGGCGGTCGATACTTATCACGGGGTCAAGGTGTCCGACCCCTATCGCTGGCTTGAGGACGGCAGCGCGCCCGATACCAAGGCCTGGGTGGCGGCGCAGAACGCCAAGAGCCGCGCCTATTTCGACAGCAAGCCGGTGCACGACCGCATCGCCGCGGAACTGATGCGCCTGGCCAAGGGCACGGGGGTTTACGATTCGGGCATCCAGGCGGCGGGCGGCAAACTGTTCGCCTATACCGTCACCCCCGGCGCGCAGCAGCCGGTGATCTCGGTCCTGGCCGCGTCGGGCGATCCGGCCACGCGCCAGGCCGTTCTCGACCCGCTCAAGTTCGATGCCAGCGGCCACACCGCGATCGACTGGTTCGAACCCAGCCCCGACGGCAGCAAGATCGCGGTGTCGCTGTCGCAAGGCGGCAGCGAGATCGGCACGCTGCACGTCTTCGACGTCGCCACCGGCAAGGAGATCGAGGCGCCGATCCCCGAAGTGCAGCGCCCGACCGGCGGCGGCACGCTGGCCTGGACGAAAGACGGCACCGGCTTCTGGTACACCCGCTATCCCGGCCCCGGCGCCGCCGATGGCGACCGCGATTTCAACATGCAGGCCTATTTCCACCGCCTTGGCAGCGATGCCGGCGCGGACGCCCTGGTCCTGCCGCTCAGCGCGGGACTGCCGCGCACGGGCGAGGTGTTCCTGTCCAACCCGGCGGGAGCCGACAGCGCGCTCGCCCGCGTGCAGAAGGGCGATGGCGGCGAATGGCAGGTCTTCCGCCTGACGCCCGCCGGGGCGACGCGGATCGCCACGTATGCGGACGACCTGAAGACCGCGACGCTGGCCGCCGACGGCGCCGTCTACGGCATCAGCTATGCCGGCGCGCCTAACGGCAAGCTGGTCCGGATCGCGCCGGGCGGAACGATCCAGACCATTGTCCCGGCCGGCAAGGTCGCCTTCACCACCGACAGCCTGGTGGTGAACGGCGGGCGGCTTTACGCCACCTCGATCGACGGCGGGCCCAACCGCGTCACCAGCTATGCGCTCGACGGATCGGACGCCAGGGCGCTTCCCATCCCCGACATCGCCGCCGTCAGCGAGATCGTGCCGATGCCCGGCGGCGACCTGCTCTACCGCGTGCGCACTTATACCGAACCGGCGCGCTACCTGCGCTATGACGCCGCCGCCGGCACCAGCACGGCGACCCCGCTGACGGTGACGACCCCGCTCGACATGACCGGCTTCAAGGTCACCCGGATGTTCGCGACCTCGAAGGACGGCACGAGGGTCCCGATCAGCCTGATCGCGCGCAGCGACATCAAGCTCGACGGGACGACGCCGACCATCCTTTACGGCTACGGCGGCTACGGCGTGAACATGGTGCCGGGCCTGGTCGGGTCGGCCACGTACATGTGGCTGAAGGCCGGCGGCGCCTGGGCGATCGCCAACATCCGCGGCGGCGGCGAATACGGCGAAGCCTGGCACACCGGCGGCAACCTCCTCAACAAGCAGAACGTGTTCGACGATTTCTACGCCGCGGCCGAATACCTGAAGGCGCAGAAGGTCACCTCGACGCAGCACCTCGGCTTGCTGGGCGGCTCCAACGGCGGGCTGCTGATGGGCGCCACGGTCACTCAGCACCCCGGCATCGCCAAGGCGGTGGTGAGCCAGGTCGGGATCTACGACATGCTGCGGGTCGAAACCTCGCCCAACGGGGCATTCAACGTCACCGAGTTTGGCACGGTCAAGGACCCGGCGCAGTTCAAGGCGCTTTACGCCTATTCCCCGCTGCACCGCGTCCGCAAAGGCACGCAGTACCCGGCGATGCTGCTGACCACCGGCGACAACGACGGCCGCGTCGATCCGATGCACAGCCGCAAGTTCGTCGCCGCGCTCAACGCCAGCGGCACGCGCGCGCCGGTCTACCTGCGCACGTCGGCCAATGCCGGGCACGGCCAAGGCAGCTCGCTGTCCGAAGCGGTGGCGCTTGCGGCGGATGTGCAAACGTTCTGGTTCGACCAGTTCGGGCTGGATTGGCCGCCTGCCAAGTGATGCGTTGGACCGCCAGGGCATTGACCGCTGGCGCCGCGCTGCACCTCCCTGCGCGGCGGGATAACTGGCCGCCGCGGGGTGTCCTACACGCGCCGGGTCTGGCATGGCGCCGCCATGTCCCCGATGCTGCCCGAAGACGATGACGCGCTGGCCGCCTACGCCGAGTGGGCGGAGATGGGCGAGGACGCGGCGGGCAACGGCCTTGCGCTCAGCACCCTGTCAAATGTGTCAAGCGACTGCGGCCTTCGCCCCGGCGAGAGCGCCGAGGACGTTCTGCACCGGGTGTTCGGGTTTCCGGACTTTCGCGGGGTTCAGCGCCAGGTCGTGGACCGCGTGCTGGCGGGCGAATCGACCTTGGCGGTCATGCCGACCGGGGCGGGCAAGAGCCTGACCTACCAGCTTCCGGCGCTGATGCTGCCCGGCACGTGCGTGGTGGTCAGCCCGCTGATCGCACTGATGCACGACCAGCTGCGCAGCGCGCGCGCCAATGGAATCCGCGCCGCCACGCTGACCAGCGCCGACAGCGAGGACGAGCGCGCCGCCGGCATCGAGGCGATGCGCAGCGGCCAGCTCGATCTTCTCTACGTCGCGCCCGAGCGCGCCAGCCAGGGCCATTTCCGCGAGCTTCTGGCCCGTTCGAACGTGGCGCTGTTCGCCATCGACGAGGCGCACTGCGTCTCCGAATGGGGGCACGATTTCCGCCCCGACTACCGCCTGCTGCGCCCGCTGATGGACGCCTTTCCGGACGTGCCGCGCCTGGCGCTGACCGCCACGGCCGACGCGCACACCCGCGCCGATATCCTGGCCCAGCTCGGCATTTCGGACGACGGACTGATCGTCGCCGGGTTCGACCGGCCCAACATCCGTTATGCCATCCGCCCGCGCGACGGCGCGCCGCAGCAACTGGCGGCGCTGCTGAAGGAAAACCCCGGCGCGGGCATCGTCTATGCCCCCACGCGCCGCCAGGTTGAGGAGCTGGCCGCCAAGCTTGCCGCCGCCACCGGGCGCCCCGTCCGCCCCTATCACGCCGGGCTCGATCCGGCGGTGCGCGCCGCCAACCAGGCCGCTTTCGTCGCGGCCGAAGACATGGTGATGGTCGCAACCGTCGCGTTCGGCATGGGCATCGACAAGCCCGACGTGCGCTTCGTCGCGCACGCGGCGATGCCCAAGTCGATCGAAGGCTATTACCAGGAAACCGGCCGCGCCGGGCGCGACGGCGATCCCGCGGTGGCGGTGATGCTGTGGGGTGCGGAGGATTTCCTCAAGGCCCGCCAGCGCCTGTCGGAGGTCGAACCGGCACGCCTTCCCGGTGAGCGGGCGCGGCTCGATTCGCTGGCCGCGCTGGTCGAGACCGCCGGTTGCCGCCGCGCGCTGCTGCTGCGCCATTTCGGCGAGGATCCGCCCGCATCCTGCGGCAATTGCGATACCTGCCTCGACCCGCCCAAGGTCGTCGATGCAACCGAACTGGCGCGCAAGGTGCTCAGCGCGGCCTACCGCACCGGGCAAAGCTTCGGCTTGGGTCACATCGCCAACGTGCTGACCGGCAAGGATGACGAGCGCGTCCGCACGCGCGGCCATGACCAGCTGTCGGTGTTCGGCATCGTCGGCGCCGAGGAGGCTCCGCTGCTGCGCCCGCTGGTGCGCGCACTGCAGGCGCGCGGCGCCCTCGTCGCCACCGAACACGGCGGGCTGGCGCTGGGCGGCAACGCGCGCGCGATCCTCATCGGCGAGGAACCGTTCGGGATGACGCTGCCACCCGCCGGGGCTTCGCGCGGCGGGCGGAAGCGCCGCGATGCGGCCGCCGCCAACCCGGTCGGCGATCCGCTGTTCGAAGCACTGCGGAGCCTGCGGCGCGAGCTGGCGGCGGAGGCCGGCGTGCCGCCCTATGTGATCTTCCACGATGCCACCCTGCGCGAGATGGCGACGTTGAAGCCGGCCTCGCAGGCCGAGCTTGGTCGCATCGCAGGGATCGGTGCACGCAAGCTGGAAGCCTATGGCGATGCATTCCTGGCGGCGATCCGCAACCACTGACCGGGTTTCGCTTGCGCAGATCCCTACGCGTGATATTAAGGTGATATCACTTTTACAGGGGTAACGAGCGATGTCCGAGGTAATCACCACGCAGGGCCAGACAATGACGGCCAGCCGCGAAACCCGCGCCTGGTCGACCAGCGGCTATCTGATGCTGGGCCTGTTCGTGGCGCTGTTGCTGATCTTCGCCTGGCGCGTCGTCGCCATGGCCGGCAGCAACCCGACCGATGCAGAGGTCACCCGCTTCGTCATCGGCACCGCGCTGCTGCCGATCGCGTTGATGCTGATCGCCAAGGGTTTTTACATGATCCAGCCCAACCAGGCGGTTGCGATCACGCTGTTCGGATCCTACCGCGGCACCGATCGCCATGCCGGGCTGCGCTGGGTGTGGCCGTGGATGAGCAAGACCAAGGTCTCGGTCCGCGCCAACAACCTCATCTCCGACAAGATCAAGGTCAACGACCTGCGCGGCAACCCGATCGAGATGGCGGCACAAGTGGTGTGGCGCGTGGTCGATACCGCGCAGGCGCTTTACGACGTCGACGATTACCGCGCCTTCGTGGTCGTCCAGATCGAGGCGGCCGTCCGCACCATCGGCTCGCGCTATCCCTACGACGACTTCGCCGACGCCGAAGTGACCCTGCGCGGCCACCACGACGAAGTCGGCGCCGAACTGCGTACCGAACTGATCGCCCGGCTCGCCACTGCCGGCATCACGGTGGACGAATGCGGGTTCACGCACCTTGCCTATGCGCAGGAGATCGCGGGCGCGATGCTGCGCCGCCAGCAGGCCGCCGCAGTCGTCGCGGCGCGGCAGACGCTGGTCGAAGGCGCGGTGGGCATGGTCGAACTGGCGCTGGCGCAGCTCTCGGCCAAGAACGTCGTCGAACTCGACGACGAGCGCCGCGCCGCCATGGTCAGCAACCTGATGGTGGTGCTGTGCGGCGAACGCGACACCCAGCCGATCGTCAACGCCGGGTCGCTGTACCAGTAGGGCCAGGCTACGCACGTGCCCTCTCCGGCGAAAAAGGCCTTTGCGCTGCGGCTCGATCCGGCGCTCCACGCGGCGCTGGAGCGCGTCGCCGCCGGCGACTTGCGCTCGGTCAATGCCGAGATCGAGTGCCTGCTGCGCGAGGCGCTGGCGCGCCGCGGGGTGAAGGTGGGAGAGGGCGAAGCGCCGCGGCGCGGACGACCCAGGAAGGAGAGCGAGGATGACTGAGCACACCGACAACGCCTGGTTCCTGCCCAAGCGGTATGGGCTTGGTTCGGGCCTGCCGATCCGTTGGCAGGGCTGGCTGCTGCTGGCGGCGCACGTCGCGCTGGTGGCGGCTGCCGCACCGTTTGCTAAAACCGCACCGATGACTTTCGCAGTCTGGGCCATCGCGATCACCGCGGCGGCGATGCCGATCTATGCCGCCAGGACGCGCGGCGGCTGGCGCTGGCGCTGGGGCGGGGACTAGGAACCACTGGCTTCGCCGCCGCGTTGCAAGGTCAAAGGATAGCGGCATGGCAGGCGGATGGTCGCGCGACGGCGCGGTACAGGATCAGATCGACGACAGCGTCAACGACGCCGTGGCCGGCGCGCGTGCCCGCATTCCCAGGGGCGAATCCGCGCAGTGGTGCGACGATTGCGGCGAGGACATCCCCCGGAAACGCCGCGATGCGCTGCCCGGGGTTCGCACCTGCGTTGCTTGCCAGGCGGTGCGCGACAAGGCGGTCATCCACTCGGCGATCAATCGCCGCGGCAGCAAGGACAGCCAGCTGCGTTAAAGCAGATGGCCGCTGCGATCGCGCTTGGTCGCCAGGTAGCGGGCGTTGAACGGGTTGGCGGGAAGCTGGTGCGCAACCCGTTCGGCCACGGCGACGCCGGCTGCGGCCAGGGCCGCAACCTTGGCGGGATTGTTGGTCATAAGCCGGATCGTCCGCACGCCCAGCAGGTCGAGCATCCGCGCGGCGACGGGAAAATCGCGCGCTTCGGCCGGAAGGCCCAGGCGTGTGTTGGCGTCCACGGTATCGAAACCCTGGTCCTGAAGGGCATAAGCCCGCAGCTTGTTGACCAGGCCGATGCCGCGTCCTTCCTGACGCAGGTAGAGAAGGATTCCCCAGCCGCCACGCTCCGCTTCTTGCGCCATCGCGGCCAGCGCGGCGTCGAGTTGCGGGCCGCAATCGCACTTCAGACTGCCCAGTACGTCTCCGGTCAGGCATTCGGAATGAAGCCGTACAAGAGGTTCAACCTCGCCCTGCTGCATGCCGATGACCAGCGCGACGTGCTCACGCATGTCATCCGGGGAGCGGAAAGCGACGATCTCGCCCGCG
This sequence comes from Parablastomonas sp. CN1-191, assembly GCF_049354825.1. Classification (GTDB taxonomy): domain Bacteria; phylum Pseudomonadota; class Alphaproteobacteria; order Sphingomonadales; family Sphingomonadaceae; genus Novosphingobium. Next base: position 1,802,180 of record NZ_CP186480.1, read on the forward strand.
GTGCTGCTGAGCGTGGGAAGCTGCGCCCGAGTCGCGATCGCGAGATGACGCGGGTCGTGCCATTCGGCCAGGTCGGACGAGGACACGACCTGCGCCTCGCCCCCGGCGCTGGGATCCACAAGGAAGGCCGGCAGGATGCCCGCCAGCCGTGCCAGCTCGAGCGCGGTCTGCGCGGCGTACCGGTGATCCAGCGGCACGGCCGCGAACGGCCCCTTGAGCGGGGCGGCGAGGTCCTGCGACGGATCGGCAAGCACGCGGGCCGCCTCGATTGTGAAAGGCTCGGCACCGCGGATAAGGACCGGCGCCTCGGGCACGGCGGCGTCGCGCTGGTTGGCCAGCTTGAGCGTGGCGGCGCGGGCAGCGGAAAGCAGCATGCGATCACCGACCGCGCCAGGGGCAAAGCCGGTTTCGGCCGGAAGCAGGCGCAGCACGCCGTCGACTTCGATCGGCCAGCCGTGCCGCAGCGCGTCGAGCGCCAGCGCGACCCGGCGGGTCGCCCTCATGCCCGCGCCTTCACAGCGCGAACTCGGTGATCAGCGGCACGTGGTCGGACGGCTGCTCCCATCGCCGGGTTTCCTCGACGATGCGGTGCGACGTGGCCTGGGTGGCGAGCGCCGGCGAGGCCCACATGTGGTCGAGCCGCCGCCCCTGGTCCTTGTCGCGCCAGAACGAGCGGTAGGACCACCACGAGTAATTGCGGGCCGGCGCGGGGATGAACTGCCGGCCGAGATCGACCCACCCGTGGGCATCGCCGAAGCGGCCCAGCGCATCGACTTCGATCGGGGTGTGGCTGACGACCTTGAGCAGCGCCTTGTGATCGTAGACGTCGCAGTCGAGCGGGGCGATATTGAAGTCGCCGACGATCACGGTCGGGCGGTCGACCGTTTCGGCCCACCGCGTCATCCGCTCGACGAAATCCAGCTTCTGGCCGAACTTGGGGTTCAGCGCCCGATCGGCGATATCGCCGCCGGCGGGGATGTAGACGTTCTCGACGACCACGCCGCTGCCGGTCAGCTCGACCCCGACGTGGCGCGCCTCGCCGTTGTCCTGCCAGTCGCGCCGCGACACTTCGCGCAGCGGAATGCGGCTGACCGTGGCGACGCCGTGATAGCCCTTCTGGCCGTGGACGACGCGGTGCGTATAGCCGGCAGCCTCGAACAGGTCGTGGGGGAAGACCTCTTCCGCGCACTTGATCTCCTGCAGGCACAGCACGTCGGGCGCCTCCTGCGCCAGCATCCGCGCCACCTGCGGCCCGCGCAAGCGCACCGAATTCACGTTCCAAGTCGCAATCGAAACCATCGGCCAGCAGTTAGGAAGCCGCAGCGTTCTTGGCGAGGATTTTCGGGCGAAGCGCCGCGGCGTTCATCCGGATGCTCTCCGGGCAAACGAAAACCCTCGGTGCGGGGGCATTGCACCGAGGGTTCGTTTGCGTTCGTCACGCTTGACTTCGCGAGCCCGTAAAGGAGGCTTGGGCAACAGGGGGGAAACCCGCCTCTAGACCCGCGTCGTCGAGGTCTTTTCTATGTGAAAACCCCTTGCCTGAAAATGAACGGGATCCGCAGAATTGTCGCGATTTGTCGCACCCTCGGCACGCCGAGCGACGAGCCGAAGGCTGGCATCGACAAGCCGTTAGTTCTTGCGTCCGGTCGTGCGCGGATCGTTGTAGCGGAAGGTGTTGTCGGACACCGGCATTCCATAACGCTGGTTCGACAGCTTCACCGTGGTGCGGTTGTTCTGCGAATCGAGCGCCACCCAGTGCGACAGCTCCCACCCGCCCGGCGCCGCGGCGTTGCGCACGAAGATCAGCGTGATCACCCCATACTCTGGATGCGAGGTGTCGCGCGCCTCTATGCTGATGACGTTGGGATTGCCGGTCGGCTGCAATTTGCCGAACTTGGCGACATCGCGCGAGGGATCGAGCAGCGCGCCGAGCGGGCTGTTCTTGATCGGCCAGCGCTGGACCTGGCGAACCTGGTAATCGACGAATGTCAGCGCGCTGCCGTCGGAAACGACCAGCAGCGGCACGCCCTTTTCGTACTGGAAGCGAATCCGGCCGGGGCGCTTCAGGGTCATCACCCCAGATACCGTGCGGCCGGCGCGATCGGTCTGGGTGAAGTTGGCCGTCATCGTCCCGATCGAGCGCAAGGCGCTGACGGCAGCATTAAGCTCACCGCCGGACTGGGCGATGGCGGCCTGGGGCGCGACCAGCGCGATCGGCGCGGAAACGACGAGCGCCGCCGAAGCGGCGGCGCCGAGCGAGAATCGAATGCGATCAAACAAGTGGTTCATGCCTCTATCGTTAATCAACAGGGCTTGAACTCTGAATGAACCTGGCGGTTCCGCCGCCGATTGATCCGGCGGCCCGGATCGTGCCGGGTTTCAGACAGCTTGCCCGGTATGGCCCGGGCTGGCGATCACTTGATCTTGGCTTCCTTGAACTCGACGTGCTTGCGCACGACGGGATCGTACTTCTTGAAGACCATCTTTTCGGTCGTGTTGCGCGGATTCTTCTTCGTGACGTAGAAGAAGCCGGTGTCGGCGGTCGAGACCAGCCGGATCTTGACGGTTGCGGGCTTCGCCATGGCGGTATCCTGTGTCTTTCCGATTCGGGCCCGCGAGAAATGCGCGGTACCCGCCTGAAACAGCAAGAGCGACGCGCGCGGCGCCGCCCCATCCGGGCGGGCCAATGGTGAAGAATCGCGCCCAAGTCAAGGCGCGACGCGCTGCCGTCTCATTCCTTAAACGGGGCGATCGGCTCCAGCACTTGGAAGGTTTCGCGTTGCGGCTGGGACCGCAGCTTGGGGAACTTGATGTCGGCGGCTGGCGCCTCGAACGGGGGCAGGCGTTGCAGGAAGTCCTGCAACAGGGTCAGCCGGCCCAGTTTCTGGTCGTTGAAATCGACCAGGGTCCACGGCGCCCAGGCGGTGTGCGTGGCGCGCAGCATCGCCTCGCGCGCGGCGGTATAGTCGGCATAATGCTTGCGGGCGGCGAAATCGACCGGCGACAGCTTCCACTGCTTGAGCGGATCCTCGGCCCGTTCGCGCAGGCGTTTTTCCTGCTGCGCCTGGTCGGTGCAGAGCCAGTACTTGAACAAGAGGATGCCGTCGTCGACCAGCAGCTTCTCGAACGCCGGTGCCTGGGCAAGGAAATCCTCGACCTCGGCCGGGGTAGCGAAGCCCATCACCTTCTCGACCCCGGCGCGGTTGTACCAGGACCTGTCGAACAGGACGATCTCGCCCGCCGCGGGCAAGTGCGCGACATAGCGCTGGAAATACCACTGCGCCGCCTCGCACTCGTTCGGCTTGGGCAGCGCCACGACGCGGCACTGGCGCGGGTTGATGGGGCCTGACAAGTCCTGGATCGCGCCGCCCTTGCCGCCGGTATCGCGTCCCTCGAACACCACGACGACGCGCGCGCCGGTGGCGGCGACCATCCGCGCCGCGCCGACGAGCTGCTTCTCGATCGGCTCGTAAAGCTTGTCGTACGCCTTGCGCTTGAGGTGGTGGCTCATGGCTTGTCGCTCCGCCGTTGCCGCCGCAGTCTGCCTGCGCGGTTCGTTTGCAGCAACCCCCGGGCACTGGTAACGTTTCCCCATGTCACAGACCGCCCTGCTCGATACCGACTTCACCCGCCTGCCGGACCGGGACGAGGGGGTGTTCACCGCCCCCCTGCAGCGGCCCGACGGGGTCGGCGAAGACTGGCTCGAGCCGAGCCAGCGCGATTACGGCGCCGAAGACGACGCGATCTGGAACGACCTGTACGAGCGGCAGATGGACATCCTGCCCGGCCGCGCCGCCACCGCGTTCCTGGCCGGCACGCAGAAGCTGGCGCTGGGGCGCGGCGGCGTGCCCGAGTTTGCCCGCCTGTCCGCCGAGCTGGGCGCGCTGACCGGGTGGAGCGTCGTTCCCGTGCCGATGCTGATCCCCGATCACGTGTTCTTCTGGCACCTGGCCAACCGGCGCTTTCCGGCCGGCAATTTCATCCGCACGCGCGCGACCTTCGACTACATCCAGGAGCCCGACGTCTTTCACGACGTGTTCGGCCACGTGCCGATGCTGGCCGACCCCGTCTACGCCGACTACATGCAGGAATACGGCCGCGCCGGGTGGAAGGCGATGCGCTACAACCGCCTGAAGGCGCTGGGCGCGCTGTACTGGTACACGGTGGAGTTCGGGCTGATCCTTGAGGGGCCGGACCCCCAGAAGGACCTGCGCGCCTACGGTGCCGGGATCCTGTCGGGGCCGAGCGAGGCGGTGTTCAGCCTGGAGGCGCGTTCGCCCAACCGCATCATGCTGAATGTCGACCGGGTGATGCGCACCGATTACGTGATCGATGACCTGCAGCCGACCTATTTCGTGATCGAGAGCTTCGACCAGTTGTTCCACGCCACGGTCGATCGCGATTTCGACCGGCTGTACCGCGCGCTGGGGCCCGGTTTCACTTATGCCAACACCGCGGTGATCGACGTGGACGACGTGCTGACGCGCGGAACGCTGGAGTATCACTTGCGCGGTGGGCGCGGATCGGGCGCGGTGCCGGTCTAGGAATTTACGGCTGATACGAAAAGGGCCGGCAGCGCGAAGCTGCCGGCCCGATTCTTTGCCGTGAATGGCAAGTGCTGGATTACTCCGGCGCCTTGTCGTTCTTGTCGGCGGCGTTTTCCATGGCGTCGGCCTTGGCATCGCCCTTTTCGCGAACGGCATCGGCCTTGTTCTGCACGGCGTCTTCGCTGGCAGCGGCGGTCGATTCCATCGCATCAGCGGCGGCATCCGAAGCGTCACGGACGTCGTCCGCGGCGGCTTCCTGGGCGTTTTCCTTCTTCGAGTCGCAAGCGGCGACCGACAGGCCCATCGCGGCGACCGACGCGATCATCGCGCCCTTGATCAGGAACTTCATGTGTTTTTCCCCTTCACGTATGGAAGAGGCGGCCGGGAACCCGGACCGCCCCTTCGGTTAAAGCCCTTTCAGAGGCTTAGCGCATCGAACCGCGACGAACCAGGTTCACGATCGCCAGAAGGACAACCGCACCGAGGAACGAAACGATCAGCGAGCTACCGCTGAAGTCGCCGGCCATGATGTTGCCGCCACCGATCATCGGATTCAAGATAAACCCGGCAAGCAGGGCGCCGATGATGCCGACGACCACGTTCAGCAGGATGCCCTGCTGCGCGTCGGTGCGCATGACCAGGCTGGCGAGCCAGCCAATGATACCACCGACGAGAATAAGAATGATAAGACCCATGACGAACGTACCTCTCTGCTGACAACTGCCTCAGAAAAGCGGCGCGCGACGTTTGGTTCCCCCGCTGCGACGAACCGAAAAATTTCTTCGCACCCCGCGCATCAGCGCGCCAGCAGCACCAGCGCCAGCCCGCCCGACGCGATCCGGTACCAGGCGAACGGCGAGAAACCGGTCTTGCTGACGAATGCCACGAACCCGCGGATCACCGCCAGCGACACCACGAAGGCGACCGCGAAGCCGATGCCGATCTCGCCCCAGCCCACCGTCATGTGCCCGCCCATCAGCGCGTCGCGATTGTCGAGCAGTTCGAGCGTGGTCGCGCCAAGCATCGTCGGCACGGCCAGGAAAAAACTGAACTCGGCCGCGGTGCGCCGCTCGATCCCCATCGCCAGCGCACCCATGATCGTCGCGCCCGACCGGCTGACGCCGGGCACCATCGCCAGGCACTGGATGATGCCGACGCCAAGCGCCTGCGTGACCGGCAGCTGCCCGACACCGCTGGGCCCGCCCGGCTTGGCCACCCGCTCTATGACAAGGATGGCAATGCCGCCGGCGATCAGCGCCCAGGCGACGATCGAGGCATTGCCGAGCATCGCCTCCACCTGGTGCTTGAACAGCAGCCCGATCACTGCCGCCGGCAGGAATGCGACCAGCAGGTTGCGCACGAACGCGATGCTGAGCGGCTCGAGCTTGAGCAGCCCCATCGCGACCGCCCAGAACGTGCGCCAGTACTGGACCACCACCGCCAGGATCGCGCCCAGCTGGATCACCACGTTGAAGACCTGCCAGGTCTTGGGATCGTAGCCGAACAGCGCCGAGGCGAGGATCAGGTGCCCGGTCGAGGACACGGGAATGAATTCGGTCAGCCCTTCGACCAGGCCGAGGAGGATTGCGGTGAGCGTCAGGTCCATGGCGCGCTTGTGAACGCGGCCCGCCCTGCCAAGTCAAGCAGGGCGGGCCGGTCCAGCGGGATTATCAACCGCGCGGTGGCGGCCTGTTTGGGAATCGGGCGATCACCAGATGCGCACGCGGTCCTTGGGAGCGAGGTACAGCTTGTCGCCCGGCTCGACGTTGAACGCCTTGTACCACGGATCGAAGTTGCGCAGCACCGCGTTCACCCGCGCTTCGGCCAGCGAGTGCGGGTCGGTCTGCAGCAGCTGGCGGCCGAAGGCGTCGCGGTACTTCCAGCGCCATGCCTGCGCATAGCTGAGGAAGAAGCGCTGATCGCCGGTCAGCCCGTCGATCACCGGCGCCGGCTTGCCCTTGAGCGACAGCTTGTAGGCCTGGTACGCCATCGAGACACCGCCGAGGTCGCCGATGTTCTCGCCCAGCGTCAGGCGCCCGTTGTGGCAGGTCTTGCCGTCGTCGTACGGGCATTCCTTGTCGTACTGTGCGGCCAGCTTGGCGGTCAGCGCCTCGAAGGTCTTGCGGTCGGTGTCGGTCCACCAGTTCTCGAGCGCGCCGGTGGGGCCGAACTTCGATCCCTGGTCGTCGAAGCCGTGGCCGATCTCGTGCCCGATCGTGGCACCCACCGCGCCATAGTTCACCGCTGCATCGGCCTTGGGATTGAAGTAGGGCGGCTGCAGGTAGGCGGCGGGGAACACGATCTCATTCGCCGGCGGCATGTAGTAGGCGTTGACCGTCTGCGGGGTCATCAGCCACTTGCCCTTGTCGACCGGGTTGGCAAGGTCGTGGAGCTGGTCCTTCCAGCCCCAGTCGCTGACCGACATGGCGGTTGCCAGCGCCTGGCCCGGCACCACCGTCAGCCCGTCATACGTCTTGAACTTGTCCGGGTAGCCGATCTTCACGCCGAAGGCGTCGAGCTTCTTCTGCGCGGCCACGCGGGTCGCCGGCGTCATCCACGGCAGGGTCTTGAGGTTGGTGCCCAGCGCGGTGCGCAAGTTGCCGACCAGCTCCTGCATGGCGACCTTGCTCGACGCGGGGAAATGCTGCTCGACATAGACCTTGCCGATCGCCTCGCCCATCGCGCCTTGCACGAACGACAGTCCGCGCTGCCAGCGCTCGCGCTGCTGGGTCAGGCCGCTCAGCGTCTTGCCGTAGAAATCGAAGTTCGCGTTGTCGATGTCGCTGGGCAGGACCGACGATGCGCCCGACAGGAAGCGCGCCGCCATCCAGGCCTTGATATCCTCGATCGGAGCGGTGTTGAGCAGCGCGAACATCGCCGGCATGCCGCCGCCCAGCTTCTTCACCTGGTCGGGGGTCAGGCCCAGCTTGGCGATGGTGTCCGCGCTGGGAGGAACCTGCTCGACATAGAGGCTCGGGACCGCATCGATGTGGAGCCCGGCCAGCGTCTCGGCAATCGGGAACCCGCCCGCCATGGCGCGGAAATCGGCTTGGCTGACGCGGTTGGTGGTCAGTTCGGGATTGCGCGACAGGGCGCGGTCCCAGCCGACGACGGCGAACTGCTTTTCCAGCTCGTAGACGCGCGCCGCGGTCGCGGCGGGATCGGAATAGCCCGCCTTGCCGAGCAGGAACGCGAGGTAATCCTTGTACTTCGCGCGGATCGCCAGGTTCTTGTCGCTGTCGACCAGGTAATAGTCGCGGTCGGGCAGGCCGAGCCCGCCGACGCCGGTGTAGAGCGCGTTGGCGCCCGGGTTCTTGACGTCGATCGAGACATACTCCCCGATCGGCGAGGGGATGCCGGTGACCGCGAAGGCGCGCGCCAGGTCGGCCCGGGTCTGGATGCCGGCGATGCGGTCCAGATACGGCTTGGCCGGTGCCAGCCCGGCGGCGTTGATCGCGGCGGTATCGACGTAGGTCTTGTAGGCCTGGCCGATGCGCCACTCCAGGCTGCCTTCGGGGTAGGTCCCGGCGGCCAGGTTCTGCACGATCGAGCGGACGTCGCGCTCCGCGCCCAGGCGCAGGCCCAGCGCCATGCCGCTGTAGGGGTACTGCGGCGGGATCACTTCCTTGGCCATCCACTTGCCGTTGACGAAGGCGAAGAAATCGTCGCCCGGCTTGACCGAGCGGTCGAGCTCGGCGGGGTTGAAGCCCCAGCCGCCGAAGGTGGGCAGGACATAGTCCTTCTGCGGCGCCGGAGCGGCGACCGGGGCCGCTGCAGGGGCGGCGGCCGGCGCGCCCTGCGCGAAAGCGGGCGCGGCCAGCATGGTGGTGGCGGCAAGCGCCGCGGCAAAACGGATCATGAAGCGTATCCCCTTGATTTGCCGGACAAGCGACTCCGGCACCCTGCCAGGCAGCCTAATCGCCTGAAGGCAAAGGGGAAGCGTGTTTCGGCGGCGGCGGTATGTCGTTGGTCGATTGCAAACGAAAACGGCCCGCGGGATCGCCGCGGGCCGTGATCGTCTTTGAGGCGTACCTTACCAGATGCGCAGGCGCTGTTCCGGCGGCAGGTACAGCTTGTCGCCCGGCTTCACGTTGAAGGCCTTGTACCATTCGTCGAAGTTGCGAACGATCGCGTTGATGCGGAACTGCGCCGGCGAATGCGGATCGGTCTTGAGCCGCTGGCGCAGCGCCTCGTCACGGATCTTCTCGCGCCACACCTGCGCATAGGCCATGAAGAACCGCTGGTCGCCGGTCAGCCCGCCGATCACCGGCGCCTTCTTGCCGCCCAGCGACATGTGATAGGCGCGATAAGCCAGGCTCAGCCCGCCAAGGTCGCCGATGTTTTCGCCCAGCGTAAGCCGCCCGTTGACGCAGGCCTTGCCGCCGGCCGTGCTGTCATCGAACGGGCAGTTGGCATCGTACTGCGCCACCAGCGCGTCGGTCAGCTTGGTGAAGGCGGCCTTGTCTTCCGGGGTCCACCAGTCGCGCAGGTTGCCGGTGCCGTCCGACTTGGAGCCCTGGTCATCGAAGCCGTGGCCCATTTCGTGGCCGATCACCGCGCCGATGGCGCCGTAGTTGATCGCCGGATCGGCGGTCGCCTGGAAGAACGGCGCCTGCAGGATCGCCGCCGGGAACACGATCTCGTTCATCGGCGGGTTGTAGTAGGCGTTGACCGTCTCGGGCAGCATGCCCCACTCGGTCCGGTCGATCGGCTTGCCCAGGCGCGACAGGTTGTCGGCCTGGCCCCACTTGGCCGCAGCCATCGCGTTGTCGAAGGCCGACGTCGGGGTGAAGGTCAGCCCGTCATACGTCTTCCACTTGTCGGTGTAGCCGATCTTGGGCGTGAAGGCGTCAAGCTTGGCCTGGGCCTGGACCCGGGTGGCCGGGCTCATCCACTTGAGGTCCTTGAGGTTGGCCGCCATCGCCGCGCGCAGGTTGGCGACCAGGCTTTGCATCGCCACCTTGTTGGCGGCGGGGAAATAGCGCTCGGCATAGATCTTGCCGAGCAGCTCGCCCGCGCTGCCCTCGACGAAGCCGATGCCGCGCTTCCAGCGGTCGCGCTGCTGCGGCTGGCCGTTGAGGAACTTGCCGTAGAAGGCGAAGCTGGCGTCATCGATGCGCTTGGGCAGGACCGAGGCGTTGCTGGAAACAAGGTTCTTGGCCAGCCACGCCTGCCAGGTCGCGACCGGCGCGCTGGACACCAGCGCCGCCACGGCCGGCACGCCGCCGCCCAGCTTGGCCGCCATTTCGGGCGTGTACTTGGCCGCGGCCAGTTCCTCGGCCGTGGGCGGAACCTGGGCGACGATCAGGTAGGGCACATCGGGCGTGCCGAACGCGCTGAGGAAGTTCTTGAGCGGTGCCTGCGGCGCCAGTGCCGCGAACTCGTCCACGGTCATGCGGTTGTAAGTCAGGTCGCGGTTGCGGCTGAGCGCACGGTCCCAGGCGTCCTTCGCCAACTCGGTCTCGAGGGCATAGACGCTGTTCGCCGTCGCCGCCGGATCGGCATAGCCAAGCTCGCCGAAGATGCCGGTCATGTAGGCCTTGTAGGCGGCCTGGATCTCGCGGTTGCGGGGGGTGTCGACCAGGTAGTAGTCGCGGTCGGGCAGGCCAAGCCCGCCGGCGCGAACCTGCACCGCGTACTTGGAGGAATCCTTGGAATCGATGCCGACGCCGATGCCGATCGGCGAAGCCAGCCCGGGCTGCGCGAACAGCGTCATCAGGTCGGTCGCGTTCTTGGCGGCGTTGATGCGGTCGAGATAGGGCTTGAGCGGGCTAAGGCCGGCCTTCTCGATCCCGTCGGTGTCCATGAACGACTGGTAAGCCGCGGCGATGCGCGCGGCGTCGGTGCCCGGCGCCGGGTTCGAGGCGGCGAGATCGTCGAGGATCGCCTTGGTGCGCGCCTCGGACAGGATCGCCAGGGTATCGAACGAACCGAACCGGGTGCGGTCGGCCGGGATCTGGGTGGCGGCGATCCACTTGCCGTTGACGTAGCGGTTGAAGTCATCGCCCGGCTTGACGCTGGGATCGACGTTCTGGACCTGCAGGCCGAACTTGCCCCAGTCGCCCGGGACGGTGCTGAGGTCGGTCGTGGCCGCAGCGGCGGCGGATACAGGGGCGGCGCTCTGCGCCAGCGCGGGCGCCGCGAAGGCGGCAATGGCAGTGGCCGCCAGCAGGCGGGCAAACGGTTTGGTCATGGACGAATCTCTCCAGCAGTGCGCACCCGAATTGGCCCGCTTTTCAGAACCTTATCGAAAGGTGCCGCTGAATAGGGCCTGACTTCGCGCGCGCGGGCGATCAATCGACGGACGACAGACCCTGGCCGTCGAACGGCATCTGGCTGGCCTGCGCGGAGTCGAATTGCGCCGGGTCGAACTGCAGGGCCGCAAGGCGCGCATAGAGCCCGCCGGCCCTGGCGAGCTGCGTGTGCGTGCCGGTTTCGACGATCCGGCCCTTGTCCATCACCACGATCCGGTCGGCCTGGCGCACCGTGGCCAGGCGGTGCGCGATGACGAGCGTGGTGCGCCTCGCCATCAGGCGGTCGAGCGCGTCCTGGACCAGCCGCTCGCTCTCGGCGTCGAGCGCGCTGGTCGCCTCGTCCAGCAGCAGGATCGGCGCATCGCGCAGCAGCGCGCGGGCGATTCCCATGCGCTGGCGCTGCCCGCCCGAAAGGCGCGCCCCGCCCTCGCCCAGGAAGGTATCGAGCCCTTCGGGGAGCGCGCGCAGGAACGTCTCGGCGTTGGCGTCGGCGGTAGCCTGCCAGATCGCCGCGTCGTCGGCGTCGCGGTTGCCGTAGAGCAGGTTTTCGCGGGCGCTGGCGGCAAACAGCACCCCTTCCTGCGGCACCAGCGCCATGCGGCGGCGGATCTCGGCAGGGTCGGCGGCCGTCAGGTTGACCCCGTCGAGCTTCACCGCGCCGGCCTGCGGGTCGTAGAACCGCTCGGCCAGCTGGAACAGCGTGGTCTTGCCCGCGCCCGAGGGCCCCACCACGGCGACCGTCTCGCCCGGCTCGACGATCAGCGACACCTTGTCGAGCGCGGCGACGTCCGGGCGGGTGGGATAGCGGAAGGTGACGGCGTCGAACTCTATCCGCCCGCGCGGCGGCACCGGCAGCGCCTGCGGGCGCGCCGGGGCGGCGATCTGCGGCCGTTCGTGCAGCAGCTCGTTAAGGCGGCCGGCCGCGCCGGCGCCGCGCAGCAGGTCGCCGTAGACCTCGGTCAGCGAACCGAACGCGCCCGCGACGATGCCGCCGGTGAAGACGAATGCGGCGATCGTCCCGCCCGACACCGCGCCGGCGGCAACGCCCTCTGCGCCCTGCCACATCGCGAAGGTGATCCCGCCGAAGACCAGGAAGATGACGATCGCGGTCATCGCGGCGCGGATTGCGATGCGCCGCCGGGCTACCGCGAAGGTCTGCTCGACCACTTCGGAAAAGGCCTGCCGCTCGTGCTCTTCCTGGTTGAAGGCCTGGACCACGCGCATGGCACCCAGCACTTCGGCGGTGCGCGCGCCGATCACCGCGACGCGGTCCTGGCTGGTGCGCGACACCGTGCGCAGCCGCCGCCCGAACCAGGCGATCGGCAGGACGACGACCGGGATCGCCACGACCAGCCCCGCGGTCAGCTTGGGGGCGAGGTAGAACAGGTAAGCGAGCCCGCCGATCGCGGTGATCGCGTTGCGCAGCGCGACCGACACGGTGGTGCCGACGACCTGCTCGATCAGCGCGGTATCCGCGGTCATCCGCGAGGCGATCTCCTTGGGGCTGTTCTCCTCGAAGAAGCTGGGCGGCAGGCGCAGCAGGTTGGCCTGCACCCGGGCGCGAATATCGCCGACCACGCGCTCTCCCAGCCACGACACGAAGTAGAACCGCAGCGCCGTCCCGATGCCCAGCACCACCACGATCATCAGCAGGTAGCGGAACGAATGGGCGATGGTATCGCGATCGGCGCCGGCCCCGAAGGCCTTGTCGACGATCACCTTGAAACGGGCGGGAATCGCGATCGTGGCCGATGCCGTGATCGTCAGCGCGAACAGAGCGATGGCGATATGGCGGGGATACTGCGCGGCCTGGCGCCAGATCATCCGCAGCGGGCCAAGCGTGCGCGCCGGCGGAGCGGCCGCGGCGTCGGGCGTTTCGATCACGGGCGGCGCAGCGGGGCTATCGGCCATGGCCGCGCCCCTAGCACAGCCGCAGCGCCGGGCCAGCGCAAAGCGCGTGGCGGGTGGAAAGACGGCCTGCCCGCCCCCAAGTACTGCATTGCACAATGGAACTTAACAGCGCACGGTGCGCTGCAGCATCGGGCCAAGACCGAGCTGCACAGGAGGACGGAGCGGCAATGCTCTACACTGCTTACGAACTGCAACGTTCGTGGCTCAATGCCGCGAGCACCTGGGCCTCGGTCACTGCCGAGCTGCTCAATAACCCGGCGCTTCCCTTCGGCTATGCCGGCATCGGTCCGGTTGCGGCCTCTGCGCTGGAAGTGTTCGCCCACGCGTCGGCAAGCTATGGCAAGCCGGCCTTCGACATCGAGACCGTCACCGTCGACGGTGCCGAGCACGCGGTCACCGAATCGATCGTCCTCCACCGTCCGTTCTGCCGCCTGCTGCGCTTCACGCACGACGGGCTGCCCAAGGACGCGCCGCGCCTGCTGATCGTCGCGCCGATGAGCGGGCATTATGCCACGCTGCTGCGCGGCACGGTCGCCCGCATGGCCGAACGCTGCGTCGTTTACGTCACCGACTGGGCCGACGCGCGGACCGTGCCGTCGAGCGAGGGGACCTTCGACCTCGACGATTACATCGACTACCTGATCGACTTCCTGGCGTTCACCGGCGCCGGCACGCACGTGCTGGCGGTGTGCCAGCCGTCGGTTCCGGCGCTGGCGGCGACCGCGATCATGGCGCGGCGGGGCGACCCCAACAGGCCGCAGACGCTGACGATGATGGGCGGCCCGATCGACACGCGCGAGGCGCCGACCAGCGTCAACGACCTGGCGATGCAGCGTCCGATCGAGTGGTTCCGCCACAACGTGATCGCCACCGTGCCGCTGCACTATCCGGGCGGCGGCCGGCGGGTCTATCCGGGCTTCCTGCAGCTGGCAGGGTTCATGAGCATGAACCTGGGCAATCACATGCTCAGCCACTATCACCTGTTCAAGCACCTGGTCGACGGCGACGGCGAAAGCGCCGAGGCGACCAAGGCGTTCTACGACGAATACCGCTCTGTCGCCGACCTCGACGCGGCCTTCTACCTGCAGACGGTGGAAGAGGTGTTCCAGAAGCATTCGCTTCCCAAGGGCACGTTCGTCCACCGCGGCACCACGGTTGACCTGGGCGCCATCGACGAGACGGCGATCCTGGCGATCGAGGGCGAAAAGGACGATATTTCGGGCATCGGCCAGACCAGGGCCGCGCTCAAGCTTGCGACCGGCCTCGCCGAGAGCCGCAAGCAGTATTACCTCGCGCCCGGCGCCGGCCATTACGGGATCTTCAACGGCAGCCGCTGGCGCACTACGATCGCCCCGATCGTCGAGGCATGGATCGCGAAATTCGAGCCCCCCGCGCTGAAAGCCGTCGCCTGATCAGTCGGTAGCGGCCGGCGGCGGCGACCGGCGGCCGAACAGCCGTCGCAGCACCCGCCGCGCGGCCATCAGCAGCCAGATCGCCAGCGCCAGCAGCACGACCGCGATCGCGCCGGCCGCCAGCGGGTGCGTGTAGGCCAGGAACAGCAGCCCGGTCGTTGCGATATCCTCGGCCGTGGAAACCACGACGTTGCTGAACGGTTCGGGGCTGGCATTGACCACCGCCCGCGCGCCGGCCTTGCCGCCGTGCGCCAGCAGCGAGGCGCCGCCACCCAGGATGAAGACGATCGCCTGGGTCGCCGGATCGCCCGGATCGACGATCGACAGCGCCAGCATTGCCCCGCCCAGCGGCCTGATCACCGTGTGAACGGTGTCCCACAAGCTGTCGAGCCAGGCGATCTTGTCGGCGAAGAACTCGCACAGCGCGGCGAAGCCAGCCGTGCCCATCACCCACGGGCTGGCCAGCGCCTTGAGCGCGGCCAGATGCTCCGGCAACGGCAGCCAGCCGGTGTGCATCGCCAGACCGGTGACGAAGATGCAAAGATAGAGCCGCCAGCCAGACAGCAGGCTGACGCTGCCTGCCAGGCCCAGGATCTGGATCAGTCCCAAGTGTTCCACGCGCCCCTCCCCGCCGCCGGCAAACGCCGGTCAGCAGGGGATGCGCGTTATCGCTCCGCCCGGCAAGCCCGCGCGGCGCGGGGTCAGAGAACCTCGAACAACCCGGCCGCGCCCATGCCGCCGCCGACGCACATCGTCACGACGACATGCTTGGCACCGCGGCGCTTGCCCTCGATCAGGGCATGCATCGTGCAGCGCGCGCCGGTCATCCCGTAAGGATGGCCGATCGAGATCGAGCCGCCGTTGACGTTGAGCAGTTCGTCGGGGATGCCCAGCTTGTCGCGGCAGTAGAGGACCTGGACCGCGAACGCCTCGTTCAGTTCCCACAGGCCGATGTCGCTCATCTTGAGGTCGAAACGCTCAAGCAGCCGGGGAATCGCGAAGACCGGACCGATGCCCATCTCGTCGGGTTCGGTCCCCGCGACCGCCATGCCGACATAGCGTCCGAGCGGGGTCAGGCCGCGCTTGGCGGCCAGGGCGGCCTCCATCACGATCACCGCCGCCGAACCGTCCGAAAGCTGGCTGGCATTGCCCGCGGTGACGATACCGTCGGGCAGAACGGGCTTCAGGCTGGACAGCCCCTCGAGCGTCGTCTCGGGGCGGTTGCCCTCGTCCTTGGCGATGGTGACCTCCTTCATGGTCACTTCGCCGGTTTCCTTGTTCGCGATGCCCATCGTCGTGGTGCAGGTGACGATCTCGTCATCGAACCTGCCCGCGGCCTGCGCCGCGGCGGTGCGCTGCTGCGACTGGAGCGCGTATTCGTCGCACTGCTCGCGCGAGATGCCGTAACGCTTGCCGACGGTCTCGGCGGTCTGGAGCATCGGCATGTAGACTGCCGGGTGCATTTCCAGCAGCGAACGATCGGGCATGACCCGCATGTCCTTGGTCTGCACCAGGCTGATCGATTCCTGGCCGCCGGCGGCGACGATGTCCATGCGGTCGACGATGACCTGCTTGGCCGCGGTGGCGATCGTCATCAGCCCCGACGAGCACTGCCGGTCCATGCTCATGCCCGAAACCGTGACCGGCAGCCCGGCGCGCAGGGCCACCTGGCGGGCGATGTTGCCGGCCTGGGCGCCCTGCTGCAGCGCGGCGCCCCACAACACGTCGTCGACCTCGCCGCCGTCGATGCCCGCACGCTCGACCGCCCTGGCGAGCGCCAGTGCCCCCAGCGTGGCGCCGGGGGTGGCGTTGAAGGCGCCCTTGTAGGCCCGGCCGATGGGGGTCCGGGCGGCGGAGACGATGACGGCATCACGCATGATTGGGTTTCCTTCGGTGAATTGGCGCGGCCTGTGGCGCGATCAGATGAAGACCTGGCTGATCCATTCGGCGATGAGCGCGGGCTTGTCCTCACCCTCGATCTCGATCGTGATTTCCATGGTTTCCTGCCACTGCCCCGGGCGCTTTTCGGCCAGCTCGAGCAGCTTGAAATGGGCACGAACGCGCTTGCCCGAGCGGACCGGGGACAGGAAGCGGACCTTGTTGCCGCCGTAGTTGACGCCCATCTTGATGTTGTCCGGGCGCGGCACGTCGGAGTTCTGGCGCAGTGCCGGGATCAGCGACAGCGTCAGGAAGCCATGCGCGATGGTTCCGCCGAACGGAGTCATCGCCGCCTTGGCGGGATCGACGTGGATGAACTGGAAGTCGCCGGTCGCCTCGGCGAACTGATCGATCCGCTGCTGCGTCACCTCGATCCACTCCGAAGTGCCGACCTGCTGGCCAACCTTTTCGCTCATGTCCTGCGGGGTCATCGCGGTCTCCTTCGCGTCGTTTCGCAAGGCTTCATGGCAGGGCCAGGGCCCCCATGCAACGCGCCGCCGCCTGCCGTTACGGCATCGCGGGGCAAGGCCGAGCGCGATGGCGCAACCGGCCCGCGAATCACCCGGCCGGGATAGTCCGGTGCGGCTCTATCCAACCGGGGGTATGGGCCTGAAGCCAGCGCTGGGCAGGTTTTTCGAGGCGGTGGTACAGCAGAACCGATGCTGCCAGTACCGCCGCGAAATAGGCCATCAGCCCACCGGCGCCGAGCACCGCCCCGCCCGCCAGCGCAGCCGCGACGGCGCCGATGAAACTGTGCGACAGGTAGGTCGAATAGCTGATTTCGCCCAGGTAGCGCAGCGGGCGGGTATCGAAGATGCGGGCGGGCAGGCCGCGCAGCAGCGCCAGCGCGTAAAGCGTCGCCGCGAACGCCGGCGGGGCGATTGCGGTCTCCGGCAATTGCCACGCCCAGCCGGCGGCAAGGACCGCCGCCAGCACCGCGACCGGCACGACCGCGGGAAGGTCGGGCCGGCGCGACCAGCCGACGCAGACGAGCGCACCGACCGCGAATTCCGCCAGGCAGCGCCACAGCCCGAAGCGGGCGATGTCGGCGCCCAGCGAGACATAGCCGTGCGCGGCGAACAGCGCGTGAACCGCGGCCAGCACCCCCGCCACCAGCAGCAGCCAGCCGCCCAGCGCCACCCAGCGGCGGCCGAGCAGGACCACCAGCGCCGGGAACAGCAGGTAAGCGGCAACCTCGGTGCTGATCGACCACGACGGGTCGTTCCACTTCAGCGGGTCGATGAAGCCCCAGGCCTGGATCAGCAGGATGTGGTAGGGCAGGTGACCGGGCGGAAAGCGCGACAGGTCGGCGCCGAGCAGCCCCATCACCGCCGCGAAGACCGCGAAGGCGGCGATCATCGCGCCGTGCAGCGGCCAGACCCGCGCGAAGCGGCGCCACAGAAAGCTGCGCATCGCCCCCGGTCCGCCATCGGCAAGGCGCGCGGCGTAATTGTGCCAGATCACAAAGCCGGACAGCATGAAGAACAGGTCGACTGCCAGGTAGCCGAACGAGAAGACGTGCAACACTGCCGGATGCAGCAGCCCCTCGGTCCACGGGCGGGCATGAAACAGGACCACCAGCCAGGCGGCAACGCCGCGCACGCCGGTCAGCGCGCCCAGTTGGCGAGGCAGGGCCGCAGCGGCGGCAGGACTGGCAACGTCGAGGGCCACGCAGCGCCTGATAGGGATTTTAGCCGTTTCGTGAACCCTCTTCGGCCGCTTTCACGCCCCATTTACCGCAACTGTGGCAGGAAGGCCGAGTCGCTGGCAGGACGAAGGGAGGCGCCATGTTCGGAACATTTTCAGGGCGCCGGCGTGCCGGTGCGAAAGAGACGGGTGCGCGCGTCCTCGACATCGCCCAACTGCCCGAACCGGCAGCGCGCGAGGCGCCGCTGTCCGGACCGCTGCTGGCATCGCGGCTGGGCGCGGCGCTCAGCGCCAGCGAGGCGCCGCACCGCGCCGAGGCCGCGACGATCGCCGCGCTGCGCCGCGCGCTGGACCGCTTGTCGGAACGCTAGACGCCTGCCCGTACGCTTGCCGCCTGACCACGACGGCGGCTTGCCGCAAGGCGTGTCATTCGCAGTTGCAAAAACATCTTTCTGTCGCCACTGGGTTCCCTCGCGTAATTTTCTGCTGCTAGCAGACAAGTGAGTCGCGCTTCGTTGCCTCCGCACGGCGGGTGGCGGAGAGGCGGGGCGATGCACGGGGATGGCACGGGTTCGATGACTGCGATGGAGCGCCAGGGACTTTACGATCCGCGTAACGAGCATGACGCCTGCGGCGTCGGCTTCGTCGCGCATATCAAGGGCGTGAAAAGCCACGCCATCGTCACCCAGGCGCTCGAAATCCTTAAGAACATCGATCACCGCGGCGCGGTCGGTGCCGATCCGCTGCTGGGCGACGGTGCCGGCATCCTGATCCAGCTGCCCGATGCGCTCTATCGGCGCTGGGCGGACGGCGCCGGCGTGACCCTGCCCGCGGCGGGCCGCTATGCGGTCGCGATGTGCTTCCTGCCGCGCGACGGGGAAAGCCGCGATTTCGCGATCGCCAACTTCGAGAAGTTCATCGCCAAGGAAGGCCAGCACCTGATCGGCTGGCGCGACGTGCCGGTCACCACCGAGGGACTGGGCGAAGCGGTCAGGGCCGAGATGCCGGTGATTCGCCAGTGCTTCGTTGGCATGGGGGCCAACCTGATAGCGGCGGGGGCCGATCAGGACGCGTTCGAGCGCAAGATCCTGGCGATCCGCAAGCAAGCGCAAAACCCGCTGGCGGCACTGGCGGAGAAGCACGGCCTGCCGGGCCTGACCGAGCTCTACATGCCCAGCTTTTCCAGCCGCACGGTCGTCTACAAGGGCCTGTTGCTGGCAACGCAGGTGGGCAGCTTCTATGACGACCTGCGCGACCCGGCTTGCATGTCGGCGCTCGGCCTCGTCCACCAGCGCTTCAGCACCAACACCTTTCCGAGCTGGCGCCTGGCGCACCCCTATCGCCTGATCGCCCACAACGGCGAGATCAACACCGTGCGCGGCAACGTCAACTGGATGAACGCGCGCCGCCGGACGATGGAATCCGAACTGCTCGGCGCCGACCTCGACAAGATGTGGCCGATCATTCCGCACGGCCAGTCGGACACGGCCTGCCTCGACAACGCGCTCGAGCTGCTGATCGCGGGCGGTTACAGCCTGGCCCACGCGGTGATGGTTCTGATCCCCGAAGCCTGGGCCGGCAATCCGATGATGGATGCACGCCGCCGGGCCTTCTACGAATATCACGCCGCGCTGATGGAGCCGTGGGACGGCCCGGCGGCGGTCGCCTTCACCGACGGGCGCCAGATCGGCGCCACGCTCGATCGCAACGGACTGCGACCCGCGCGCTTCCTGGTTACCGACGACGACATCGTGGTGATGGCGTCCGAATCCGGCGTCCTCCCGATCAAGGAAGACAACATCGTGCGCAAGTGGCGGCTCCAGCCGGGCCGCATGCTGCTTATCGACCTTGAGCAGGGCCGCATCATCGAGGACGAGGAGATCAAGGCCGAATTGGCCGGGGCCGAGCCCTACGAAGCCTGGCTCAAGGCCGCGCAGTACAAGCTCAGGGACCTGGAAGTGGTCGAGCCGGAGCTGGCGGCTTTGCCGGTCGAGACGACGACGCTACTCGATCGCCAGCAGGCATTCGGCTACACGCAGGAAGACGTCTCGCGCTTTCTCGAGCCGATGGCCGTGGTCGGCGACGATCCGCTCGGCTCGATGGGAACCGACACGCCGATCGCGGTGCTGTCGTCCAGATCGCGCCTGCTCTACGATTACTTCAAGCAGAACTTCGCCCAGGTCACCAATCCGCCGATCGACCCGATCCGCGAGGAGCTGGTGATGAGCCTGGTGTCGATGATCGGGCCGCGCCCCAACCTGCTGGGCATGGACGCGGGCACGCATAAGCGGCTCGAGGTTGACCAGCCGATCCTCACCAACGACGATATCGCCAAGATCCGTTCGGTCGAGGCGGCACTGGACGGCGCGTTCCGTACCGAGACCATCGACATGACCTGGGACGCTGCGGCCGGCGCCGCGGGGCTGGAACTGGCGATCAAGGAGATGTGCTGGGCCGCGACCGAGGCGGTGCTGGCGGACAAGAACATCCTGATCCTGTCCGACCGGGCGCAGGGACCGGAGCGGATCGCGATGCCGGCGCTGCTGGCGACCGCGGCGGTGCACCACCACCTGGTGCGCCAGGGTCTGCGCATGCAGACTGGGCTGGTGGTCGAGACCGGCGAGGCGCGCGAGGTCCATCATTTCTGCGCGCTGGCAGGCTTCGGCGCCGAGGCGATCAATCCCTACGTCGCGTTCGAGACGCTCGACGCGATCCGCCAGCGCCGCGAGCTGCCGCTGAGCCAAAAGGACGTCGAAAAGAACTACATCAAGGCGATCGGCAAGGGCGTGCTCAAGGTCATGTCCAAGATGGGCATCAGCACGTACCAGTCCTACTGCGGCGCGCAGATCTTCGACGCGGTCGGCCTCTCCAGCGCTTTCGTCGACCGCTACTTCACCGGCACCGCGACGACGATCGAAGGCGTCGGCCTGATCGAGGTGGCCGAGGAAACCGTGCGCCGCCACGCCGCCGCCTACGGCGACAACCCGATCTACCGCGGGATGCTGGATGTGGGCGGTATCTATCAGTACCGCCTGCGCGGCGAAGAGCACGCCTGGACGCCCGAGAACGTGGCCCTGCTGCAGCATGCGGTGCGCGGCAACGTGTCGGCCGACTACAAGCGCTATGCCGAGACCATCAACGAACAATCGGAACGGCTGCTGACGATCCGCGGGCTGATGGAACTGAAGCCGGCCGAGCGGCCGATCCCGCTGGACGAGGTCGAGCCCGCAGCCGAGATCGTAAAGCGCTTTGCCACCGGGGCGATGAGCTACGGCTCGATCAGCTGGGAAGCGCACACCACGCTGGCCGTCGCCATGAACCGCATCGGCGGCAAGTCGAACACCGGCGAAGGGGGCGAGGATCCGAGCCGGTTCAAGCCGATGGCGAGCGGCGACACCATGCGCAGCGCGATCAAGCAGGTCGCCAGCGGGCGCTTCGGGGTGACGACGGAATACCTGGTCAACGCCGACGACATCCAGATCAAGATGGCGCAGGGCGCCAAGCCCGGTGAAGGCGGCCAGCTGCCCGGCTACAAGGTCGACAAGACGATCGGCGCGACCCGCCATTCGACTCCCGGCGTCGGCCTGATTTCACCCCCGCCGCACCACGACATCTATTCGATCGAGGACCTGGCGCAGCTGATCCACGACCTGAAAAACGTCAACGAGCGCGCGCGCATTTCGGTCAAGCTGGTCAGCGAGGTCGGCGTCGGCACGGTCGCCGCCGGCGTATCGAAGTGCAAGGCCGATCACGTGACGATCTCTGGCTACGAGGGCGGCACCGGAGCCAGTCCGCTCACCAGCCTGACGCACGCCGGCAGTCCGTGGGAGATCGGCCTTGCCGAGACCCAGCAGACGCTGCTGCTCAACAACTTGCGCAGCCGCATCGCGGTGCAGGTCGACGGCGGCCTGCGGACCGGGCGCGACGTCGCCATCGGGGCGCTGCTGGGCGCCGACGAGTTCGGCTTCGCCACCGCGCCGCTGATCGCGGCGGGCTGCATCATGATGCGCAAGTGCCACCTCAACACCTGTCCGGTCGGCGTCGCGACGCAGGACCCGGTGCTGCGTGCGCGGTTCACCGGCCAGCCGGAACACGTCATCAACTACTTCTTCTTCGTTGCCGAGGAACTGCGCGGCATCATGGCCGAGATGGGCTTCCGCGCGCTGGCGGAGATGACCGGCCGGGTCGACCGGATCGACATGAAGCGGGCGGTCGATCACTGGAAGGCGGGCGGGATCGACTTGTCGCGCCTGCTGCATCAGGTTCCGGACGGCATCAGCCCGGCCCTGAACTGGAGCGCGGAGCAGGAGCACGGCCTGGGCGCCGTGCTCGACCGCGAACTGATCGCGGCGGCGCGAAGCGCCATCGACAGCGAGGGCACCGGGGCCAGCCCGGTCCGGATCGAGCGCAAGGTCATCAACGTCAATCGCACGGTCGGCGCGATGCTGTCGGGCGAGATCGCGAGGGCGCACGGGCATGCCGGCCTGCCCGACAACACCATCAACGTGCGCCTGACGGGTGTAGCCGGGCAGAGCTTCGGCGCCTTCCTGGCGCACGGCGTGACCCTGGACCTGACCGGCGACGCCAACGATTACGTCGGCAAGGGCCTGTCGGGCGGGCGCGTGATCGTTCGCCAGCCGCCCCACGTCGAGCGCGAGGCGACCGACAACATCATCGTCGGCAACACGGTGCTTTACGGCGCCATTTCCGGCGAAGCCTATTTCAACGGCGTCGCCGGCGAGCGCTTCGCGGTGCGCAACTCGGGCGCGGTCGCGGTGGTCGAAGGCTGCGGCGATCATGGCTGCGAATACATGACCGGCGGCGTTGTCGCGGTGCTGGGCCGGACCGGGCGCAACTTCGCCGCCGGGATGAGCGGCGGCATCGCCTACGTCTACGATCCCGACGGCACCTTCGCGGCCCGGTGCAACCCGGCGATGGTGGACCTGCAACCGATCGGCAGCGGGCGCGAGGATGAGGACGGTACCGGCCGCCCGCATCAGCGCGCCATCAGCGCCTATGACAGCGGCATGGGCGACATGCTGCGCCATGACGCCGACCGCCTGCGCATCCTGCTTGAGCGCCACCACCTGAACACCGGCAGCCGCCGGGCGCGGATGCTGCTCGACGACTGGGACCAAGCCCGGGCGCAGTTCGTGAAAGTGATGCCGCGCGACTACGACGCGGCGCTGAAGGCAATCGAAGCCGAGCGCGAGGCAGCCGCCTCGGTCGCCGCGGAGTAACCGACATGGGCAAGGAAACAGGGTTCCTCGAACTGGACCGCCAGGACCGGACTTATGCCGATCCGGCCGAGCGGGTGAAGCACTACCAGGAGTTCGTGGTTCCCCACGCCGAACCGGTTCTTCGCGGCCAGGCCAGCCGATGCATGAACTGCGGTATCCCGTACTGCCACAACGGCTGCCCGGTGAACAACATCATCCCCGACTGGAACCACCTCGTCTACGAAGGGGACTGGCAGAACGCGCTCGAGGTCCTGCATTCGACCAACAACTTTCCCGAATTCACCGGCCGGATCTGCCCTGCCCCATGCGAAGCGGCCTGCACGCTCAACATCATCGACGCGCCGGTGACCATCAAGTCGATCGAATGCGCGATCGTCGACAAGGGCTGGAACGAGGGCTGGATCGTGCCCCAGCCGCCCAAGCGCCGCACCGGCAAGTCGGTCGCGGTCGTCGGCTCGGGCCCGGCGGGATTGGCCGCGGCGCAGCAACTGGCCCGCGCCGGCCACGCCGTCACCGTGTTCGAGAAGAACGACCGCCTGGGCGGGCTGCTGCGCTACGGCATCCCCGACTTCAAGATGGAAAAGCACCTGATCAACCGCCGCGCCGTGCAGATGGAGGCCGAAGGGGTGACCTTCGCCACCTCCACCGAAGTCGGCGTGGTGGTCAGCCTGGCCAGCCTGAAGGAAAATTTCGACGCGGTCGTGCTCTCCGGTGGCGCGGAGGAGCCGCGCAGGCTCGACATCCCGGGCGCCGAACTGTCGGGCGTGCGTTTGGCGATGGAGTTTCTGACCCAGCAGAACAAGCGCAACGCCGGCGATGACGAGGTGCGCGCCGCGCCGCGCGGATCGCTGACGGCTACGGGCAAGAACGTGATCGTGATCGGCGGCGGCGATACCGGCTCCGACTGCGTCGGCACGTCGAACCGGCAGGGCGCCGCCAGCGTCACCCAGATCGAAATCATGCCGCGTCCGCCCGAAAAGGAGGACAAGGCGCTGACCTGGCCCGACTGGCCGCTCAAGCTGCGCACGTCCAGCAGCCACGAGGAAGGCGTCGCACGCGACTGGGCCATCCTGACCAAGCGCGTCGTCGGCGAGCAGGGCAGGGTCACCGGGCTGGAATGCGTGCGGCTGGAATGGGCCGGGGGCAGCTTCGAGGAAGTGCCCGGCAGCACGTTCGTGATTCCCGCCGACCTGATCCTGCTGGCGATGGGCTTCGTCGGCCCCCGCCGCAGCGGGCTGATCGAGAAGGCCGGGCTCGACCTCGACGCACGCGGCAATGTCGCCGCCAGCGTCCAGGACTATCGCACCAGCGACCCGCAGATCTTCGCCTGCGGCGACATGCGCCGCGGGCAAAGCCTGGTCGTCTGGGCGATTCGCGAAGGGCGCCAGGCGGCGCGCGCGGTCGACGAGATGCTGATGGGGTCCTCGGAGCTGCCGCGCTGAGCGGCAGGCGAGCCGGTTATTTCAGGTAGCGCCGGTTCTTGTCGCGCGCCTTGCGCGCGCGCCGCACCCGCACGAGCAAGGCGACTGCCCCGGCAGCGAGCAGGGCAATAAGTCCGTACGCGATTTCCAGTCGTAGCGGCATGCGATCCATCCAGTGAATCGGCATCCTCATCCCGGTGCCGATATTCCGTCCTATTGCCCGTCTTCGCAAGCGTTCGTTCGCGCCCAGTCGATCGTGCCGCGTCCGTGCGCCGCCAGAAACGCATTGGCGCGGCTGAACGGGCGGCTCCCCAGGAAGCCGCGGTGCGCCGACAGCGGGCTGGGATGCGAGCTGGCGACGATGCAGTGACGCGCGGCGCCAAGATCGGGGATCGCGCGCAGCTTGGCCTGCGCATGCGCGCCCCACAGCATGAACACGGTGGGCGCGGCGCGCGCGGCGACCGCGGCTATGCATGCGTCGGTAATGGCTTCCCAGCCGCGCCCGGCATGGCTGCCGGCCTGCCCCGCCTCGACCGTCAGGGCCGTGTTGAGCAGCAATACCCCTTGCTGCGCCCAGCCCGACAGATCGCCGCTGACAGGACGCTGTATCCCGCAGTCGGCCGCAAGTTCCTTGAACAGGTTGGCCAGGCTGGGCGGCTGGCGCACGCCCGGCGGCACCGCGAAGCTCAGCCCCATGGCCTGCCCCGGCCCGTGATAGGGATCCTGCCCCAGTATCACCACCCGGACGTCGGCAAGCGGGGTCAGGGCGAGGGCGCGCAGGCGCGCCGGTGCCGGCGGGTAGATTGCTTTTCCCGCCTTTTCTTCCTGCGCCAGCCAGTCCGCCAGGCGGCGCGCTTCGGGCGCGGCGAGAGCGGGGGCGAGCACGTCGCGCCAGGCCGGAGGGATCGCCGCTTGCATCGCAGCGGCCTTAAAGCGGCGGACCGCGCGCGGCCAGCACCCCTTTCCAGCAATCCCCAATGCGCCTATGCGCGTCCGCTTATGGCCGTCCATTTCCACGAAGAAGACCTGCCCGCGGGTGTCCTGGCCGCCGGGCCCGTCGCCGTCGACACCGAGACGATGGGGCTGATCACCGCGCGTGACCGGCTCTGCGTCGTCCAGATCAGCGACGGCAGCGGCGATGAGCACCTGGTGCGCTTCGCGCCCGGCAGCGCCTATGGCGCGCCGAACCTGCGCGCCGTGCTGGGCGATCCCAACCGGCTCAAGCTGTTCCACTATGCGCGCTTCGACCTTGCCGCGATCGAGCATTACCTGGGCGTCACCGCGGCGCCGGTGTTCTGCACCAAGATCGCCAGCAAGCTGACGCGAACCTACACCGATCGTCACGGCCTCAAGGAACTGGTGCGCGAATTGCTGGGCAAGGAGATTTCCAAGCAGCAGCAGTCGAGCGACTGGGGCGCACCCGAATTGAGCGACGCGCAGCGGGACTATGCCGCCTCCGACGTGCGCTATCTCCACGAGATGCACGCGATTCTCGTGACCCGGCTGGAGCGCGAGGGGCGCACGGGGATCGCGCAGGCCTGTTTCGATTTCCTGCCTACCCGCGCCCGGCTCGACCTCGCCGGCTGGGCCGATCGCGACATCTTCAGCCACGAATGAGCCTGCCACCGGAAGCTCTGGCGCAATGACCCAGGCGGCCGACGCGATGCGCGGCAAGCGCCGCTACTGGGCGCGGCCCGGCGGCGCGCACGACAAGCTCGTGCGGACGCTGGCTGTGGTGCTGCCCGGCGCGGTCGGCGTGCTGTTCGCGATCATGGTTTTGGCGCCGCTGAGCCCGCGCGGCGAGGTCAGCTTCCTGCTCGATCGCAACAAGGTGGCGATGGTCAACCAGCGGCTGCGCGTGGCCGATGCCCGCTACCGCGGCGAGGACAACAAGGGCCGTCCGTTCCAGGTCTCAGCCGCCAGCGCCGTTCAGGCCACCGCCGCGATCCCGGTGGTGGCGATGAACGGGCTGATCGCCCAGATGATGCTGGCCGACGGGCCCGCGCGGCTCGATGCTCCCGACGGCAGCTACGACTTCGGCCGCGAGCGGATCGACGTGGCCGGACCGGTCACGTTCAGTGCCCAGGACGGTTACCGGATGACGGTCAGCAACGTGAACATCGACCTGGTGACCCGCACGCTCGTCGGCGCGGGCGGTGTCGCGGGCGCGATCCCCGCCGGGACCTTCAGCGCCGACAGGATTCTTGCCGATCTCGACCAGCGCCGGCTGACGCTGGACGGCCACGCCCGGTTGCGCATGGCGCCCGGAAAGCTCAGGATGCCGTGATGAATTCGAAACGACTTTCCCTTCGCGCCCTGGCGCTGCGCTCGCTGCTCGGCGGTTTCGCCGTCGGCGGGGGCGCGCTGGGCCTGATCGCGGTGTCGAACGCACAGGCGATCGCCGGCTTCAGCAGCAATGCGCCCGTCAACTACGCCGCCGACCGGATCGAGTTGCAGGACCGGCAGAAGCGCGTCGTGCTGTCGGGCAACGTCGATATCACCCAGGCCGACCTGCGGCTGCGCGCCGGCCGCACGACGGTGGCCTATTCGGACGCCGGCAACCTGGCGATCCAGCGCATCGACGCCACCGGCGGGGTTACCGTCACGCGCGGCAACGAAACCGCCAGCGGATCAGTGGGCATCTACGATTTCAACCGCCGTATCATCACGCTGGCGGGCAACGTCGCGCTGCGGCGCGGATCGGACACGCTCAACGGCGGGCGGCTGGTGATCGATCTCAACACCGGCGTTTCCAGCGTCGATGGCCGCGCCGGCGGCAGTTCGTCCGCTGTGGGCGGGACGACCACCAGCAGCGGCGGGCGCGTTTCGGGCACGTTCTCGGTTCCCAAGCGCAACTGAGGGGCGACATTCGCGTGAGCGCGGGCAGGCTTAAGATCCTGGTGGCCGATTATTCGGGCCACCCTTTCCAGGTGCAGCTGTCGCGCGCGCTGGCGGCGCGCGGACACACCGTGCGGCATATGCACTTCGCCGGTTTCCAGACCCCCAAGGGCAAGCTGTTGCGCGCGGCGGACGATCCGGTGACGTTCGACGTCATCCCGATCACGCTCGAAAAACCTTTCGCCAAGGATTCGTTCGTGCGCCGGCGTAGCCAGGAGATCGAGGTGGGCAAGCGCTTCGCCGCCGCGCTGGCGCGCTTCAAGCCGGACGTTGTGATCTCGAGCAACGCGCCGCTCGATACCCAGCGCGTGTTCCAGCGCGCCGCCAGAAAGGCCGGCGCGCGCTTCATATACTGGCTGCAGGACATCTACAGCCATGCCATCGCGAAAGTGGTGCCGGCCAAGTTCCCGGTGATCGGCCATGCCGCCGCGGCGTGGTACCGGCACCTGGAAGCGCGCATGTTGCGCGCCAGCGATGCGGTGGTGCCGATTACCGCGGACTTCGTGCCGATCCTGACCGACTGGGGTGTCGATCCGGCACGCATCGCAGTGGCCGAGAACTGGGCCCCGCTGGATGAAATCCCGCCGATGCCGCGTGACAATGCCTGGGCCGGCGCCAATTACCCGGCGCAGGGCACGCGCTTCGTTTATTCCGGCACGCTCGGCTACAAGCACAACCCGGAATGGCTGCTGGCGCTGGCGCGGCATCGCCCCGAATCGAGCGTGACGGTGTTTTCGCAAGGCGAAGTTGCCGGCAAGCTCGCCGCCGACGGTGCCGACGCGCCGAACCTGTCGGTGCGCGACTGGGTGCCGTTTGCCGACCTGCCCGCGATGCTGGGCGGGGCCGACGTGGTCATCGCGGTGATCGAGCCGGAAGCCGGCATCTACTCGGTACCGTCGAAGATCCTGACCTACCTTGCCGCAGGGCGCCCGATCCTGGCCGCGATGCCGGCAGAGAACCTGGCGGCACGGCTGATCGAAGAGCACGAGGCCGGACTCGTCTGCGCCGGAAACACGCGCGAATTCCTGGCGCTGGCCGACCGGCTTGCGAATGATGCTGCATTGCGGCAAGGAATGGGCGCGAACGGGCGCGCCTATGCTGAGCGTGCCTTCGCCATCGACGCGATCGCGGATCGCTTCGAGGACATCATCGCGCGGGCGACCGGCGCAGCAAGCTAGGGGTTCGGGCAATGAAGACGGCACTGGTACTGGGCGGCGGCGGCTTCATCGGCAGCCACCTGGTAAAGCGGCTCAAGAGCGAGGGGTTCTTCGTTCGCGCGGTCGACCTCAAGCATCCCGAATATGCCGAAAGCGCAGCCGACGAGTTCGTCATCGGCGACTTGCGCGAGCAGGACGTGTGCCGCGCCGTGCTCGACCAGCCGTTCGACGAGGTCTACCAGCTTGCCGCCGACATGGGCGGCGCCGGCTATATCTTCACCGGTGAGCACGATGCCGACATCATGCACAATTCGGCGATGATCAACCTCAACATCGCCGACCTGGCCCGCAAGCAGGGCGTTGGCCGGCTGTTCTACTCATCCTCGGCGTGCATGTATCCCGAGCACAACCAGGAAGACCCGGACAACCCGAACTGCGCCGAGGAATCGGCCTATCCCGCCAACCCGGACAGCGAATACGGCTGGGAGAAGCTGTTCTCCGAGCGGCTGTTCCTGGCCTACAACCGCAACTACGGGACCAAGAACCGGGTCGCCCGTTTCCACAACATCTTCGGGCCCGAGGGCACCTGGGACGGCGGCAAGGAAAAGGCCCCTGCGGCGATGTGCCGCAAGGTCGCGCGCGCGCGCAGCGGGGACGAGATCGAGATCTGGGGCGACGGCAAGCAGACCCGCTCGTTCCTTTACATCGACGAATGCCTCGACGGCGTGCTGCGCCTGACCCGCTCCGACTTCGAAGGGCCGGTCAACATCGGCTCGGACGAGATGGTGACGATCAACCAGCTGGTCGACATGGCGGCGGACATTGCCGGCAAGACCATCCACAAGAATCACATTCCCGGCCCCACCGGGGTGCGCGGACGCAATTCGGACAACCGCCTGATCGAGGAAAAGCTGGGCTGGCGTCCGTCCAGGCCGCTGCGCGACGGACTGGAGAAGACCTACCAGTGGATCGAGCAGCAGGTCATGCGCAACTCGCTGCCCGAAGCGGCCGAGTAGCGCGCGCTACTTGTCCCAGGGCGAGTGGTGCGGGCCCTTCGCGGCGACGTGCTGCGTTGCCGTGCCGTCGTCGGCCTGGTCGGATGACGGGACCGTGCAGTAAGCGGTCATCAGGATGCCGGCCGACCACCACAGCGCCTTCCAGCGACTGGCGAAGACCGTGTTGAGCTTGGGGCCGAAGCTGAGCATGGTTGGCGCCTAGCGCGACAAGGTTAAGATTCCGCCTCACGCTTGAGCTCGTAGAGCACCTCGATCGCCTCGCGCGGGGTCAGCGTATCGAGGTCGAGCGCGCAAAGGCGATCGCGCACCGCGTCGCAGTCGGCCTCACGCGCTTCGGCCGCGGCGGCGAACAGCGGCAGGTCGCCCAGTCCCGCCGCCAGCCCGCCGGTTTCTGCGCGGCCCTTCTCCAGCTTGTCGAGGACCTGCCTGGCCCGGCTCACCACCGCCGGCGGAACCCCCGCCAGGCGCGCGACCGCCAGCCCGTAACTGCGGTCCGCCGGCCCCTCGGCCAGTTCGTGCAGCAATACCAGGTCGCCTTTCCACTCGCGCGCGCGGACGTGATGCAGGCTGAGCGCCGGGCAACTTTCCGCCAGCCGCGACAATTCATGGTAATGCGTGGCAAACAGGCAGCGGCTGCGGTTGGCGGAATGGACCGCCTCGGCAACGGCCCAGGCCAGCGCCAGCCCGTCGTACGTGCTGGTACCGCGCCCGACCTCATCCAGGATGACGAAACTGCGCGGCGTTGCCTGCGCGAGGATCGCCGCCGTCTCGACCATCTCGACCATGAAGGTGGAGCGCCCGCGCGCCAGGTTGTCCGCCGCCCCGACCCGGCTGAACAGCCGGTCGACCAGGCCGATCGTCGCGCTGCTCGCGGGCACGAACGAACCCGCCTGCGCAAGCAGCACGATCAGCGCGTTCTGGCGCAGGAAGGTCGACTTGCCGCCCATGTTCGGGCCGCCGATCAGCCACAGGCGGTCGCCCGCATCCAGCGTGCAATCATTGGCGACGAAGCGCTCGCCGCGGTCCTTCAGCGCCGCCTCGACCACCGGATGGCGGCCGCCGACGATCGCAAGCTGCGCATCCTCGGTCAGCACCGGACGCGCCCAGCCCCCTGCCGCCGCACGCTCGGCCAG
Organism: Parablastomonas sp. CN1-191; assembly: GCF_049354825.1. GTDB lineage: Bacteria > Pseudomonadota > Alphaproteobacteria > Sphingomonadales > Sphingomonadaceae > Novosphingobium. Next base: position 1,832,754 of record NZ_CP186480.1, read on the forward strand.
CGCCGCGGCGACGTCGATGCGGGCCAGCGCCGCCGCGGTAGCGGCGATGGCGGCGGCCCGCTCGGCGGCGAGCGCGCAGAGGCTTTCGAAATGGGCTTCCTCTGCCGCGAGCGCGTGCCCGGCGGCACCGGCAATGCGGCTCGCCTCCTCGTGCAGCGCCAGCGCGTTGAAACGCACCGCCCCGGCCATCGTCTGCCGGTGCGTGAAGCCACTGTCGGCCGCCATGAGGGCATCGGCCCTCGCCGCCGGCACTTCGATGAAATAGCCGAGCACGCCGTTGTGGCGGATCTTCAGCGCGGCGATGCCGGTGTCGGCGCGGTATTTCGCTTCCAGCGCGGCCACGGCGCGGCGACCGTCGCCCGCGGTGCGGCGCAAGTCGTCGAGCGCGTGGTCGTAGCCTTCGGCGACGAAGCCGCCCGCGCTGCGCTCGGTCGGCGGCGCAGGCACGAGCGCGCGCGTCAGTTCGTCGACCAGCGCGCCGTGGCCGGCGAGCGCCGGCAGCAGCGACGCCATCAGCGGCGGCAGCTCGCCCTGGCGCGCCAGCCGTTCGCGCAGCGCCGCCGCGCCGCCCAGCCCGTCGCGCAGCTGGCCGAGGTCGCGCGGGCTACCGCGACCGGCGACGATGCGCCCGATGGCGCGACCGACATCGGGGAGCGCGCGGAGTGCCGCGCGGATGTCGCCGCGCCCGATGGCATCGCCGTGAAGCCAGCCGACCAGCGCCAGCCGCGCCTCGATAGCGGCGCGATCGGTCAGCGGGGCGGACAAGTCCTCGGCCAGCAGCCGCGCGCCCGCGCCGGTGACGCAGCAATCGACCTCGGCCAGCAGGCTGCCCTCGCGCGTGCCGCGCGCCGACGTCGTTATCTCGAGGCTGGCGCGCGTCGCTTCGTCGAGCCCGAGCACGCCGTCGCCGCCCACCACTTCGGGCGGAAGCAGCATCGGCAGCGTGCCGCGCCCGACGCGCGCCAGGTAGGCCAGCAGGCCGCCCGCCGCCGCCAGCATTGCCCGCCCGGTAATCCCGAAACCGTCGAGCGTGGCGACCTTGTGCAGCGCCAGCAGCTGTGCCTCGCCGGCGTCGCTGGCGAAGTCGCGCGCAGTGTGGACGATCGCGTCCGCAGGCGCGCCGTCCCACCCTTCCGGGGCGACGATCTCGCTTGCGCCCAGCCGCGCCAGCGCCGCGCCGAGGCCGGCGGGCGCGCAGTCCTCCAGCGTCATCCGCCCGGTCGAGACGTCGACCGCGGCGATACCGATGGCGCCGCGCACCGCGCAGACCGCGACCAGCAGATTGGCGCGGCGCGGTTCGAGCAGCGCTTCCTCGGTCAGCGTCCCGGCAGTCACCACGCGCACGATGTCGCGCGCCACCAGCGTCTTCGATCCGCCGCGCTTGCGCGCTTCCTCGGGGCTTTCGACCTGTTCGGCGATGGCGACGCGGTGACCGGCGCGGATCAGCCGCGCCAGGTACCCCTCGGCACTGTGGACGGGCACGCCGCACATCGGGATCGGCAAGCCCAGGTGTTCGCCCCGGGTGGTCAGCGCGATATCGAGGACGTGCGCGGCAGCGCGGGCATCGTCGAAGAACAGCTCGAAAAAGTCGCCCATCCGATAGAACAGCAGGCAGCCCTCGGCCTGCGCCTTGAGCGCAAGGTACTGCGCCATCATCGGCGTAGTGCCGGGGGGTGTAGTGGTGGGCGCGGGCATGGCCACGCGGTAGCTGGCGCGGGGCCGATTCGGAACGGCCGGGCGCGCGCTTTCCCCTATCGCGTCGGGGCACCTTCCGTTAGGGCACGCGCGGAAAACGGAGATGTGCGTGTCCGACGAAAGCAACGTCAAGTTCACCGAGCGCGAGGCGCTGTTCTATCACTCGACGATCCGCCCGGGTAAGATCGAGATCATCGCCAGCAAGCCGATGGCGACCCAGCGCGACCTCAGCCTGGCCTATTCGCCGGGTGTGGCCGTGCCGGTCCAGGCGATCGCCGACGATCCGGGCACCGCATACGACTACACCGCCAAGGGCAACCTGGTGGCGGTCATCTCCAACGGCACCGCGATCCTGGGCATGGGCAACCTGGGGGCGCTCGCGTCCAAGCCGGTGATGGAAGGCAAGGCCGTACTGTTCAAGCGCTTTGCCGACGTCGATTCGATCGACCTGGAACTCGCCAGCGAAGACCCCGACGCGCTGATCGAGGCGATCGCGATGATGGAGCCGAGCTTTGGCGGCATCAACCTGGAAGACATCAAGGCGCCCGAGTGCTTCGTGATCGAGCAGGCGCTGCGCGAACGCATGAAGATCCCGGTCATGCACGATGACCAGCACGGCACCGCGATCATTTCCGCCGCCGGGCTGATCAACGCCTGCATGCTCACCGGGCGCAAGCTGGCCGACGTGAAGATGGTGGTCAACGGCGCCGGCGCATCTGCAATCGCCTGTACCGCGCTGATAAAGGCGATGGGCGTGCGCCACGAAAACGTGACCATGTGCGACCGCCAGGGCGTAATCTACCGCGGCCGTGCCGAGGGCATGGACCAGTGGAAGAGCGCCCACGCCATCGATACCGACGATCGCACGCTCGAACAGGCGCTGGTCGGCGCCGACATCTTCCTGGGCCTTTCCGCGGCCGGGGCACTTAAGCCCGAGTTCGTCGAGAAGATGGCGCCGCAGCCGATCATCTTCGCGATGGCCAACCCCGATCCCGAGATCAGCCCGCCCGATGCCAAGCGCGTTCGGCCCGACGCCATCGTCGCCACCGGGCGTTCGGACTATCCGAACCAGGTCAACAACGTGCTGGGCTTTCCCTTCATCTTCCGCGGCGCGCTCGACGTACGGGCAACCGCGATCAACGAGGAAATGAAGATCGCCGCGGCGCAGGCCATCGCCGAGCTGGCGCGCGAGCCCGTGCCCGAGGAAGTCGCCGCCGCGTACGGCAAGGCGCAGCAGTTCGGCCGGGACTACATCATCCCCGCGCCGTTCGATCCGCGCCTGATGGAGGTCGTGTCCTCGGCGGTTGCCAAGGCTGCGATGGACACCGGGGTGGCGCAGAAGGCGATCGAGGATTTCGACGTCTACCGCGCGCAATTGAAGGCGCGCCTCAACCCCACCAGCGCCGCGCTCAACAAGGTCTACGAGACGGTCAAGGCCAGCCCCAAGCGCGTGATCTTCGCCGAAGCGGAGAACGAGATCGTGCTGCGCGCGGCGATCCAGTACCGCGATTTCGGTTATGGCGAACCGGTGCTGGTCGGCCGCACCGATGCGGTCAAGGCGCAGCTCCAGGCGCTCGGCATCGAGAACCCGGACAGCTTCCACATCGAGAATTCGGCGGTCAGCGAACACGTCCCGGCGATGGTCGCCCTGCTGTCGGAGCGGCTGCAGCGGCGCGGCTTCATGGAGCGCGACGTGCGCCGCATGGTCAACCAGGACCGCAACGTCTTCGCCTCGGGCCTGCTCAAGCTGGGCATCGGCGACGCGATGGTGACCGGTATCACCCGCACCTTTGCGCAGACGATGCGCGAAGTGCGCCACGTGCTGGATCCGGCGCCGGGCCAGCTTCCGTTCGGCATCCACATGATGATCGGCAAGCACCACACGGTGTTCCTGGCCGACACGACCGTCAACGAACGCCCCGACGCCGCCGGGCTTGCCCAGATCGCCAAGGGCACCGCGGCGGTTGCGCGCAAGATGGGGCACGAGCCGCGCGTCGCATTCCTGTCCTATTCCACCTTCGGCAACCCGACGGGCAAATGGCTTGAGCCGCTGCGCGACGCGGTGGCGCTGCTCGATGCCGAAGACCCCGGCTTCGAGTACGAGGGCGAGGTCGCGCCCGATGCCGCGCTCAACCCGACGGTGATGAAGAACTATCCCTTCAGCCGCTTGTCGGGGCCAGCCAACGTGCTGATCATGCCGGGGCTGCAATCGGCCAACATCTCGGCCAAGCTGGTCCGCGAACTGGCCGGCAACGCCACGATCGGGCCGATGCTGATCGGGATGGAAAAGCCGGTCCAGGTCATCCCGATGACCGCGCTGGCGCCCGACGTCCTGACGCTGGCGGTACTGGCGGCGGCGGGCGTCGCGGTCTGAGACCTCAGGCCAGCCAGGCCGCCCAGACGCCGTAGAGGCTTGTGAGGGTCAGCACGACGCCGACCATCACCAGCATCGCCTTGGCCGGCACACGCTTGGCCGCGAAGGCGCCGATCGGGGCCGCCAGGATACCGCCGATCAGCAGTCCCAGCGTCGCGCCGGCCACGTCGGCGACGCCCAGGTTCCAGATGAACGCGGCCGACACCGCGATGGTCAGGAAGAACTCGACCGCGTTGACCGTGCCGACCACCCTGCGCGGATCGGCGCCCTGAATCAGCAGGTTCGAGGTCACCACCGGCCCCCACCCGCCGCCGCCGGCAGCGTCGAGGAAGCCGCCGATCAGCCCCAGCGGCGCGACGTACCTGGCCGGGCGCCCCTGCGGCGGGTACCTGAGCCCGCGCCAGAGCAGGCTGAGGCCGATGGCGGCGAGGTACAGCAACACGAACGGCTTCACGACCGAGGCGTCGACCGAGCTGAGGACGTAAGCCCCCAGGATACCGCCCGCCAGACCCGGGATCAGCAGGCGCAGGAACAGCTTGCCGTCGATGTTGCGGTGAAACAGGTGGCTGAGGCCCGAGGTCGCGGTCGTAAAGCATTCGACGATGTGAACCCGCTGCGACGCCAGCGCGGGCGGCACCCCCAGCACCCCGACCAGCAGCGTGTTGCAGATCACCCCGAATGCCATCCCGAGCGCACCGTCGACCAGCTGTGCGGCGAAACCGACGAGGATGAAGGGCAGGAGGGCCTGGAAATCGAATGCGCCGAAAGCGATCATCGCGGTAGCCTCGCGGTTAAACTCTATCGAACGAATAGAGATTAACCGTCACGCTTGCCAAGCGCTTTTCCGCGTCTGCCGCGCCAGGGCGCCGCGTTGGCGCGCCAGGCCGTCAGCGGCGGCGATAACGAAAGTACCAGACCTCGTGTCCGTAGACGCTGCGCGCCTTGGCTTCGTAGCGCGTTTCCGGCCAGCCGCCGGGGCGCGTGAGGAAGCTCTCCGGACCGCTCGCCAGCCATTCGAAGGCGTCGCGGTGCCGGCGCATGACCATCAGCGCGTGGCGAACGTAGACGGCATGGTCGGTGCCGAAGCGGAACTCTCCGCCCGGCTTCAGCTTGCGCGCGAACAGCTCGACCGGGCCGTCATTCATCATCCGGCGCTTGGCGTGGCGGGCCTTGGGCCAGGGGTCCGGGTGAAGCAGGTAGAGGAACGACAGGGCCCCGTCGGGAATGCGCTGGAGCACCTCCAGCGCGTCGCCGTGGTGGATGCGCACGTTGGCTAGCGGCGGATGGGCACCGTGATCGCCCGCCACGTGGACCAGCGCCTGCGCGACGCCGTTCAGGAACGGCTCGGCACCAATGAACCCGTGATCGGGCAGCATGTCGGCACGGGCGGCCATGTGCTCGCCGCCGCCGAACCCGATCTCGAAATGGAGCGGGCGGTCGAACCCGAACAGCAGCGCCGAATCGACATCGCCCGCCGCTGGAACGGCAATCCGGGGCAGCAAGGTATCGACCAGGTCCTGCTGGCCGGCGCGCAGCGGCTTTCCCTTGGCGCGGCCATACAGGCGGTTGAGCGTGGTCGGATCGCCGGGTTTGTGCGCGGTCATGGCCGGCCGGTGGCAGGCTTGGCGGCGGCGGTCAACGGGATGCGCGCGCCACGGGCGGAGCATCCCGTGCCGGCTCAGTTCATGACCATCGCGGCAACCACGCCGCCGACGAGCATCACCGACACCGCCGCGATCAGCGCGAAATCGCGCCAGCCGAGCGTGTCGAGGTGGTCGCTGCGAAAGCGGCGATACTGCGGCGCGATCCGCTCGTTGCTGGCCAGCAGACCGATGTCGAGCGCGCTCGCCTTGCCATTAAACCAGCGCTTGAGCTCGGCCAGTTCGGCCGTGTCGAGCGCGGGATAGCGCGCGACCAGGGATTCGGCGCGGGCGTGCGCCGGCGCGGCGCCGGCGGCACCGCTGGGAAAGTGTGTCATGATGATATCCTGAAATGATTGCGTCGCGCCGCATGCGGCGCCGGCGAAGCCAATCAGGCGATCGGGGGTGCACGCGGCCGGTTGACCGGCCCGCGCAATTCAGACGGGGGCCGATCGCGGGCTTGCCGCCGGTCCGGCTCCCAGGCCGGGATGAACGGCGCTGCGGTCTGCGCCAATGTCAGCGTGGGCGGCGGCGACGGCAAAGGCTGCAGATCCGGCAGCGCGACGGCGACGCGCGGCGCCATGCGCGATGGCAGCACGGCGGTATCCACGGTCGCCGCGCTGAACGCCGAGCCAACCTGCTTGTCCGCCGGCAGCGGCGCCGCGGGCACAGCGCTGAAAACCGCGATCGCCAGCAGCAGCACCGCAAGCGCGCGGCGCAGCGCAGGCGCCAGTCTCGGCGTGTCAAAGGCAGACGAAACGGTCATTCGATCCCGGGTGCCAGCGCCCGCTTGGGGGGTCAAGTCGCAGCCCGCTGCCGCGGCGTCACAAGAAAATTGTGATGGACGGCGCCGTTCCACCCGTGAAAATCGCATCAGCATGTCCGCCATCGAAACCGACCGCACCGCCTTCGCCGTCCTCACCGACAAGGAGCGGGAGATTTTGCGCCTGCTTTCGGCCGGGCACACGGTGAAGACGATCGCCGCGCAGCTCGGCCGCTCGGAAGCCTCCATAAACGAGCGCCTGCGCGAAGCGCGGCGCAAGACCAAGGTGGGCAGCAGCCGCGAGCTGGCACGCCTGCTCGCCGCCCAGAAAATTCGTGACGATTTTTCCGGTCTTACGCCTGCGCTTGGCGCCGGTCAGCCTTCGGTCCAGCGCCCGCATCCGCGGCGCGTGGCACCGAAAGGAACGACGATGCTACTCCTTGCACTCCCCGTCGCCGCGGCCGGCCTGGCCTTGGCTTCCATTCAACAACCCGCCGGCGCCGGCAGCAGCCCGGCAGCGACCGCGGCCGCGGCGGCCTCTCCGCTTGAAGGAACCTGGGCGCTCGACCTGGCAAGCATCCCGGCGGCCGAGCGCCCGCGCGGCGTGACGATCGCCTTTCACCGACGCCCGGGCGGCAAGTGGGCCGTGCACGTGGAGATCGCCGCAGCCGACGGCACTGCCCAGGTCGCCGATTCGCTGGCGGTCCCCGACGGTGCACCCGTGCCGGTATCGGGCACGATGTCGTTCGTCGACAGCGCCTCGCTGCGTCAGCCGGGCCCAAACACGCTGGTCATGACGCTGGGCAAGGGGGGCAAGCCGGTTTCGACCCGCGTCTATACCGTGTCGAAGGACCGCCGCGTCCTTACCGAGACGATCGTCTGGGCAAGCGATGCACTGCCGGGACTGGAGACGACGCGGTTCACCCGCGTCGGGTGAGGTCACCAGGTAGCGGGGGCGCGCGCGCCGGCTTCAGTCGCGGCGCAGCGCCCCCGCCTTGTGCGCAGCGCGCGCTCCTTCGCCGGTTTCGACCAGGTACTCCGGATTGTCCTTCGAGGCGGCGGCATGGTGGCCCTTGATCTCCATCGGCTCGGTCAGCTTGCGCACTACCTTGCCGTGCGCCGTGCCGCCGTGGCTCTGCCACGAAACCTTGTCGCCCGCCTTGAGATCGTCTCCCATCGTCCTGCTCCTTTTGCCTGACAAACGGCAGCGGGAGCGGCGCGGTTCCGCAACGGCAAACGGCCTGCCGTCGCCGGCAGGCCGTCCGTGGTGATCGCACTAACGCGGAAGGGCTCAGGCCGCTTCCATCTCCTCGCCCGGATCGCGCAGGACATAGCCGCGGCCCCAGACGGTCTCGATATAATTCTCGCCGCTGCAGGCCATCGCCAGCTTCTTGCGCAGCTTGCAGATGAACACGTCGATGATCTTGAGCTCGGGCTCGTCCATTCCGCCGTAGAGGTGGTTGAGGAACATTTCCTTCGTCAGCGTGGTACCCTTGCGGAGCGAGAGCAGCTCCAGCATGGCGTATTCCTTGCCGGTCAGGTGGACGCGGGCGCCATCGACCTCGACCGTCTTGGCGTCGAGGTTGACCGCCAGCTTGCCGGTGCGGATGACCGACTGCGAATGTCCCTTTGAGCGGCGAACCACGGCGTGGATGCGGGCGACCAGCTCCTCGCGGTGGAACGGCTTGGTGACGTAATCGTCGGCACCGAAGCCGAAGCTGCGGACCTTGGAATCCATTTCCGAAATGCCGGACAGGATCAGCACCGGCGTCTGCACCTTGGCGACGCGCAGCTTCTTGAGCACGTCGTAGCCGTGCATGTCGGGCAGGTTGAGGTCGAGCAGGATGATATCGTAATCGTAGAGCTTGCCCAGATCGAGGCCTTCTTCCCCAAGGTCCGTCGAATAGACGTTGAACCCCTCGGTCGTCAGCATCAGCTCGATGGCACGCGCCGTCGTCGGCTCGTCTTCGATCAACAGCACGCGCATGGTGCAGTTCCCCCCTGTTGGCCCCGTAGTACCCCGTGACCGTCGCTAACCCGATCGTAAGGGTCGTTGCCGGTCATTAACCATTGGAGGTCTGAAGAGAAAAGGTTAATTCTTGGTAAAGCGCGAGCGTGCGGCGCTCGTGGCCTTTGTGTTACACCGGGAAAGATACCCGCTTACATCAACCCTCGATCGTCTGGGTTCCGGGGTGGTGGCGCGCCAGGTGCGCGCGGACGATCTTGAGGTTGCGCCGGTTCGAGCGGAAGGCGAAGTCGAACAGGTCGCCCGCCACCGGCACCGCGCCCACCGCGCTGTCGACCGCGACGTTGCCGATCATGCGCCACAGCTTCCACTTGGGCAGGCCCAGGTTCTTCGCTTCCCAGACCAGGTACAGCCCCATCGCCGCGGTCACCACGTCGCCCGCAACGGGCACCAGCCCGACGATCGCATCGAGGCCGACGCGGTGGTTGGTGCCGGGCACGGTGAAGGCTTCCTCGAGCAGCGCCTCGAGCCCCTCGATCCGGCGCATCACCGCTTGCGCATCGCGCCCGAGCAGGCCGGAAGCAGGCTGATTCTCGTTCATCGCTGAAGGCTCCTTCGAGTGCCGCCAGCCTATCTGTCGATGGTGGCGATAGCCATCAACGGATGCATCGCCCATCGGTTCACCGAAAAACCGGTTATCGTGCCGCGCACCAGCGACCAGCGCAGCGGGGCAGCGATCGGAACGAAGGTGTTGGCGCGGGTCAGCGCGGCCTCCGCCTCGGCCAGGCGATCGGCGCGGCGGGCCGGATCGGCCTCGGCGAGGGCGCGTGCCACCAAGGCGTCGGCGGCCGGCTCGCACAGCGCGCGGCGGGCCGTGCATGACAACTGGTCGAAAAACCACAAGGGCCGGGCGTAGCGTGCGGTCGTGTCGATCATCCGCAAGTCGGCGGCCGCTTCGAGCGGCACCCGCCGCACGGTCAGCCCGATCGCGCCAAGGTCGGTGACGATCCGATCGAACAGCAGGTCGGCGCCGGGACCGCGCGGCAAGGCGACGCGCAGCGCGGCAACGGCCCGGCCGCTGCGCCAGCGCGCGATCCGGCGCGTCGCCTCGTCGCGGCGCTGCGCGAACGTCAGCCCTGCCCAGCGTTCGCCGACCGTGCCGGTGTCGCCCTCCAGCCCGGGATTGACGAGACGCGTCGTCGCATTCCAGCCGCCGACATTGAAACTTTGCACCAGCCCATCGCGGTCGATCGCCATCGCGATCGCCTCGCGGTTGGCAGCGGCGGCCAGCACCCCATCGTCGTCGACAACCGCCAGCCCGAACAGGCCCGCCACCGGATCGAGCTTGATGTTGCCGCGTGACAGGCCGGTGGCAACAACCCGCGGCAGGTCCTCGAACCGGCCTCCCAGCACCACGTCGACGTCACCGGCATCGAAGCTGGCCAGCGCCGACTGGGCCGGAAGCGGCCGCAGCGCGATCGAACGGTGGCGCTCGGCCCACTCCGCTTCATCGGGCAGGCCGCGCCGCGCCGGCAGGATCGGGGTCAGCAGGAAGCCTTGCCCGCGCCGCTCGACCTGCATCGGCCCTGCGCCGCGGCCCTTGTTAGTCAGCCCCATTTCGGGCGAAGCCAGCAGTTGGAGCAAGTCCGGCATCGGGCGGACCAACCGGATCTCGATCACGCGGCCGGCCATCGCGCGCACCTCGGCGACGGCGTCGAGGTCGAGCTCGAGCGCGCTGCGGCGAACGCCCGCTATGGCAGCGAGCAGCGAGGCGCGGGCCCCCGCCGCGGTCAGCGGGCTGCCGTCGAGCCAGGTGCCGTCGCGTAAGCGGAAGATGTAGCTCTGCCCGTCGTCGGTGACGATCCAGCGATCGGCCAGCGCCGGGATCACCCGTCCTTCGGCGTCGAACGCGACCAGCCCTTCGACACTGGCGGAGCGGATCAATTGCGCGGCGGAATTGAGCCGGGTGCCCGAACGGAACGGTGCCGCCTCGCTGATCGTCGCCACCGCGATCGTGCGGTCCTTGCGCGCGCAAGCGGCCGCAAGCAGCGCCGCGGCGGCGAGAAGCACGATGGCGGAAAGGCGGAAATGGCGCATGGCCGTTCCCGCTTAGGCAAAAAAGCGCGCCGCGCGAAGCCGGCGCGGCACGTTGGCGCCGCAAAGCGCGATCAGCGCGTCGGGGTCAGAACTGTTCCGCGGCCGCCTGCGAAGCGGCGATCGCCAGTTCTTCGGCGGTCTGGCGCCGGCGCTGCGCCCATTCGCCCGGCTTGATCGGCGAGCGCACGGCAGCGGCGTCGATCTCTTCGCCGAAAGCGATGCCGAATCGGCCGTCCTGACGCCAGGCCACCGTTCCATCGATCCAGCCGACGCGCGGCAGCGCGACCTGAAGGGCCTGGCCGACCTGAGCGGGCACGTCGGAGACGGCCATCATGCCGCCGATGGAGAGATTGCGGACGCGGACCTGGTGATCGCCTTCGACGCCGTCGAGGCGAACGTCGGCAATCATCAGCAGGCTGTCGCGAACGAGTTGTCGTTGTCCCATAACGTTCATCTGCGCGCGCTCGTTTTTGCATTTGCGGGTGCGTGGATGCAGCCCGGCGACAGGCTGGGAGCTACCAGCGTGGCGGCAAACAGATCGTTAACGCGGACCGGCGCGGCGCGTGCGCGTCCCGAAACGGGACCTAATCGTCGCGCGAAATCTTCTCGCGCCGCTCATGCGCTTCCTGCGCCTCGACCGTCATCGTCGCGATCGGGCGGGCCGACAGGCGGCCCAGGCCGATCGGCTCACCGGTCACCTCGCACCAGCCGTATTCGCCGTCCTCGATCCGGCGCAGCGCCGAATCGATCTTGGAGATGAGCTTGCGCTGGCGGTCCCGGGTGCGCAGTTCGATTCCCCAGTCGGTCTCGCTCGAGGCGCGATCGTTGAGATCGGGTTCGCGGATCGGTCCGTCCTGCAGCGATTGCAGGGTCCCGGCCGACGCCGACAGGATCGACTGCTTCCAAGCATTGAGCAGCCGGCGATAATAATCCAGCTGCGTCTCGTTCATGTAATCCTCGCCCTCGCTCGGCACATAATCGCCGGCGATCGCCCGTTTCGCCTTCGCGAGGACATCGATTTCATCACCCATAACCGTCGCCATCTGATCCTAACCCTTGTCAGCGTCCGGGTTGTGTCCTGCCCCCCGCGGGCTTTTGCCCGTCGGCCCCCGGCGTCGGAATGAGCGCGCCTTTACTAGCGCGCCGAATCGCGCACAAGCGCGAATGCCAACTTCCTAGCGATTGGCCGCTTAAGCGCCCGGTAACGGGAAATTCGCTTGCGGTTCAGGTTGATCGCCACTGCGGGCAGGAGAATTGGCGGCGGCGCTTAACCAGTTGGTAACCCTGTTAGGGAAGGTTTCCCCTTGCCGGCAGAATCAGGGGCGCCGGCCAACGGGGGGTTACGGAGACATGACGATCTGGATCAAGGAGGCGAATGGCGCCGGCGCTTTGCCCGCCGGCTTCAAGACGCCCTTCGCACCGGCCGACGAACGCGCCGCCGATCTGCTGCTGGCGAGCTGCCTGGCGGCCGCCGCGCACGGTGACATCAACGCCTACTTCGATCTTGGCGTCGCTTATTCGACCGGCGGCCACGGCGTCGCTTGCGACATGGTCGAGGCGCACAAGTGGTTCAACCTCGCCGCGGTCTGCGGTCACGAGGAAGCGCAGCTGTGCCGCGCCGACATCGCGGACGAAATGACCGGCCGCGAAATCGCCGAAGCCCAGCGCCGCGCCCGCGAATGGCTGGCGGCCGGACGCAAGAAAGCGGCCTAGCTCTTTTTGAACGGCAGGCGCTCTTCCAGGAAGAGGGCCTGCTGCGCGACCCCGGCCGATTCGGCGGCCAGGAAATCCGCGACCGCGCTGCGGAACGAGGGGTTGGCTATCCAGTGCGCCGAGGTCGTCTCGACCGGTTCGTACCCGCGTGCCAGCTTGTGGCCGCCTTGCGCGCCCGCCTCCACCCGCGACAGCCCGCGGGCGATGGCGATGTCGATGGCCTGGTAATAGCAGATCTCGAAATGCAGGAACGGCCGCTCCACCAGCGTGCCCCAATAGCGGCCGTAAAGCGCATCCGGGCCGATGAAGTTGAGCGCGCCGGCAACCGGCTCACCGTCCTCGTAAGCCAGCACCAGCACGATCGCGTCGGCCATCCGCTCGCCCAGCAGCGTGAAAGCGGCGCGGGTCAGGTACGGGTGGCCCCATTTGCGCGCGCCGGTGTCCTGGTAGAACGCCCAGAACGCGTCCCAATGCTCCTCGCGCAGGTCGGCGCCGGAGATCGCCCGGATGTCCAGCCCGGCCTGGGCGGCGGCGCGTTCCTTGCGGATGTCCTTGCGCTTGCGCGAGGATAGCGCGGCGAGGAAATCGTCGAACCGGGCATAACCGCGGTTGTGCCAGTGGAACTGGATGTCGCGGCGCAGCAGCCAGCCGTCGGCCTCGAACAACGGCACCTGCGCCGGCTCGATAAAGGTCGCATGCGCCGACGACAGGCCGTGCTGCGCGCAAAGCTGGCGCGCCGCGGCGAGCAGCACCGGCGCCGCCACCGCCGGATCGCGGGCCAGCACGCGCGGCCCGCTGGCCGGGGTGAACGGTGCCGCGATCTGGAGCTTGGGGTAATAATCGCCGCCGGCGCGTTGCCAGGCGTCGGCCCAGGTATGGTCGAACACGTATTCGCCCTGGCTGTGATCCTTGAGGTAGGCCGGCAGCGCCGCCTCCAGCGTGCCGGCATCGTCCACCAGCACGATCGGTGCGGGCGTCCACCCGGTGCGCGGGCCGACGCTGCCCGACTCCTCCATTGCGGCAAGGAAGGCATGGCCGACGAACGGGTTGCCGGCGGCCAGCGCATCCCACTGGGCGGCCGGAAAGGCGCCGACGCCGCGGCCGACTTGCGCGATCCGCGCCGTCCCGCTCACCGGACCCCGGCGCCTTCCGCGATCGGGGCGTCGGCGTGGAGCGCGGCGCGGTCCGCCAGCGCGGCGGAGCGCACCGTCCAGGTCAGCACAGGCAAGCCGCGGCGGCGCTGGCGGGCGGCGAAACGGCTGGGCAGGTTGCGTACGTCATAGGCCAGGAACTGCGCCGCCGCGCGCCACAGCGCCAGCCGCCGGCCCAGCGCACCGCCCCGCCCGCTGTCGTCGCTGGCGACCAGCCCGCGCGGGATCCGGCGGGCGTGGAGCGCGAACCAGCCGGGCACGCGCGGGTCGAAGCTCATCACCGCGACCGGCCCGTCATAGTCCTTGAGCGCGCCGGCAACCGCGCGGCACAGCGTCTTGTTGCGGGCGCGGCCCTGGCTCTTGATCTCGATCAGCAGCGGGGTGCGCCCGGCGATCAGGGCCAGCGCCTGCGCCAGCGTCGGGATCGTCTGGTCGCTGCCGCGCAGTGTCATCGCGCCGAGCGCCGCGGCGCTGCGGGCGCGGACCCAGCCGGTCGACCCGGTCAGCCGGTCGGTGGTGAGGTCGTGGAAAACCACCGCGACGCGGTCGGCGCTGAGCTGGACATCGCACTCGATCCCCATGCCCGCCGCGATCGCCGCCTCGAACGCGGCCAGCGAGTTTTCGGGCCGCCGGGCATCGTGCAGCCCGCGGTGGGCATAGCGCGTTCCCGCCAGCCAGGTTCGCACCGCCTGCCCGGGCGGGCGGGCGAACAGGGCATCAAGCATCGCGCTGCGCGGCACCGCCGGCGCGAAGCTGCACCACCGCGTCGATTTCCACTGCCACGCCCAGCGGCAGAGCCGGCACGCCGACCGCGCTGCGGGCATGGACGCCGGCATCGCCGAACAGCGCCTGCATCAGTTCGGAGGCGCCGTTGGCGACCTTGGGCTGGTCGGTGAAATCGGGGGTGCAGGCCACGAACGCGCCCAGCTTGACGATCTTTTCGACCCGCTCGAGCGAGCCGAGCGCGGCCTTGAGCTGCGCCACGATCATCAGCCCGCACGCCTGCGCCGCGGCCATCCCGGCGTCGATGTCCATGTCCTCGCCCAGGCGGCCCTTGATCAGCGCGCCGTCCTTCATCGACACCTGGCCCGAGACATAGGCCATGCCGCCCGCCACGACGACGGGGGTGTAGGCGGCCACCGGGGCGGCGGGGGTCGGCAGGGTCAGGCCCATTTCGGCCAGGCGGTCTTCGATGGTGCTCATTGGGTCTCTCCGGTGTCGGTCGAAATCAGGCGGGCGCGCAGCCACGGCAGGGCCGCGTCCCAAGTGTCGATACGGGCGTGGGCATGGCCCGCTTCGTAGCCGCAGGCGATCAGTCCGGCCAGCCGCGGTTCGCCGCACAAGTGCAGGCGGCCAATCTCGGGCGCATGTTCGGCGGCGGAGCCGAGGTGGCTGGCGATATCGTCGATGAAGGCCGCGCGGCTGGGACGGTATTCGTCCAGGATGGCGCGAAGCGCCGGTCCCTTCGGGCCCTGGTTGGTGAACACCCGCACGTCCAGGCCGTGGCCGGCCAGCTGCTGGCGCCGGGCTTCGTTGTGGCGGTCGGTAAGGTTGGTGAGGATGACGACGTCGGCATCCTCGGCCAGCGCCGCCATCGCCTCGACCGCGCCGGGAATCGGCGTCTGGCGGTGCATCTCGGTATCGAAGAAGCCGCCCAGCAGCGGCCAGATCGTGCCCGGTTCGACCAGTTCGCCGCTGCCCTTGTGGCGCAGCGCCTTGCTGAAATCGTTGCCGACCATGCGGAACTCGATGTCGTGCGCCTCGTCCAGCCACTGCGCGAACGGGCCGACCATGTGCAGCAGCACCTCGTCGCAGTCGCTGATCACCAGCGGGCGGCTCATGCCAGCGCCTCGGCGGCCTGCGCCAGCACTTGCGGGGCGACGCCCAGATCCTGCGCGCAGGCAACCAGGTCGGGCTCGTGGCCGGTGAGGAACGCCAGCACGGCGCCCAGCACCGCCGGATCGCCCAGCCCGGCGCGCAGCGCGTCGGCGTCGAGCCCGGTCAGCGACAGCAGCCGCGCGGCGCGGTCGTCATCGGCCAGGACCCAGCCCAGCGCGGCCAGCGCCAGCGCCTGCGGATCGGGCTTTTCGGAGTTTCTACCCGTAAGAATTGTCAGGTCCTGCCAATACGCATAAGCACTCGGCGCATGGCAAAGCGCATCCTCGTTGTCGAGGACAACGACCTTAACCGGCGCCTTTTCTGCGATGTCCTGGTCAGCCAGGGCTACGCGGTGGAACCGGTTGCCGACGGGCACCAGGCGCTGGCGCGGGCGCGCGAATTCGTGCCCAACCTGATCATCATGGACATCCAGCTGCAGGGCATATCCGGCCTGGAACTGATCGAGCAGGCCAAGTCAGACGTCACCTTGCGCGGCATCCCGATGCTGGCGGTGACCGCTTATGCCGGCAAGGGCGACGAGGAACGCATCCGCACCGCCGGCGCCGAAGGCTACCTGGCCAAGCCGGTTTCGATCGGCCCGTTCATGACCGCGGTCCGCGCGCTGGTGGAGAAACCGCCCGCGTGACGGGAACCGCCATCTCCCCCGCCGCTTTTCCGCCCCAATCCTTGGCCACAGCGCCCGACACCCGCCTGACAGATCAACCGGAGCAGTATTTCCATGGCCCGCAGCGACACCGATCACCGCATCCGCGACCTGGTCGAACCCTTCAACAAGAAGGGCGTAGAGATCACCGACGCCACCACTTTTGCCGGCGACCTGGAATTCGACAGCCTGACGGTCATGGATTTCGTCGCCGCGATCGAGGACGAGTTCGACATCATCATCAGCATGAACCAGCAGGCCGAGATCGAGACCTGGGGCCAGCTGGTCGACGCGGTCGAGGCGCTGAAGCCCGTGGGTAACTGACGATGAGCGAAGGCATCGACGAGGCCGATCGCCCCGCCGTGCGCGAAGGCGCGGGCACCGACCTGTTCAGCAAGTTCGACCCGCTGATCGAACAGCGCCGCGCGCTGCTGTCCACCGGGGTTACCGACCCGTTCAACCTGGTGATGGAGCGAGTGATCTCGCCCACCGTCGCGGTCTGCAACGGGCGCGAAACCATCCTGCTGGGCACGTACAACTACATGGGCATGACTTTCGATGCCGACGTGATTGCGGCGGGCAAGGACGCGCTCGACAGGTTCGGCGCCGGCACCACCGGCAGCCGCGTGCTGAACGGCACGTACCAGGGCCACCGCGAGGTCGAGGACGCGCTGCGCGACTTCTACGCGATGGACCACGCGATGGTGTTCTCCACCGGCTATCAGGCCAACCTGGGGATCATTTCCACCATCGCCGGCAAGGGCGACTACATCGTCCTCGACATCGACAGCCACGCCTCGATCTGGGACGGCTGCAAGCTGGGCGATGCGGAAGTCGTGCCGTTCAAGCACAACGATATCGAGGCGATGGACAAGCGGCTGGGCCGCATTCCCGAGGGCGCCGGCAAGCTGGTGATCCTGGAAGGCGTCTATTCGATGCTGGGCGATATCGCCCCGCTCAAGGACATGATCGCGGTCGCCAAGAAGCACGGCGCGATGGTGCTGGTGGACGAGGCGCATTCGATGGGCTTCATCGGCCCGAACGGGCGCGGCGTGGCCGAGGACCAGGGCGTGCTGGATGACGTCGATTTCGTGATCGGCACGTTCTCCAAGTCGGTCGGCACCGTCGGCGGCTTCTGCGTTTCCAACCACCCCAAGTTCGAGATCATGCGGCTGGTCTGCCGCCCTTACGTGTTCACCGCCAGCCTGCCGCCCAGCGTGGTGGCAACCGCCGCCACCAGCATCCGCAAGCTGATGCACGGCGGCGACAAGCGCGCGCACTTGTGGGAAAACAGCCGCACGCTGCACGCCGGCCTGAAGGGCGCGGGTTTCCAGCTGGGCACCGACACGCCGCAATCGGCGATCATCAGCGTGATCATGCCCGACCTGGAACGCGGCGCCGGCATGTGGGAGGCGCTTCTGCACGAAGGGCTTTACGTCAACCTGGCCCGCCCGCCGGCGACGCCCGCGAACATGACGCTGCTGCGCTGTTCGCTCTGCGCCGAACATACCGCCGAGCAGGTCCAGACCATCATCGGCATGTTCACGCGGGCCGGCAAGGCGGTCGGGATCATCTGATCGCGCTTGCCGCAAGCCCCTGAAAAGGCGAGGGTTCGCGCTGGGCAATACGGGGGACGACGATGATTCGCACGATTTTGGGGATGGCCATTGCCGCCATGGTGGCGATGCCGGGCGGCGCCGCGGCGCAGACGAACCCCAATTCCCCCAACGCCGCCGAAGCGGCGCTTGCGAACGGCTATCTGCGTGACCAGAACGAGCGCCTGGCCGCGCAGGAGGCGCCGAGCGGCGCGTCGTTCACGGTGCGGGCGAGCGCGGCGCTGGCGCGCAAGGACTATGCCGGCGCGCTGGCGATCCTGCGGCCGTATAAAATGGAGCAGCCGCTGGCTTATCGCTACCTGGCCGGAGTGGCCTACGCCGGGCTGGGCGATGCCGACGCGGCGCGCAAGCAGCTGAGCGCGGCGATGAAGTTCCGCGCCGACGCGCTGCGCGCGCAAGTGGCGCTGGGCGAAATGGAAGGCCGCATCGGCGATCTTGCCGCCGCCAACGCGATCCTGGCCGACCTGCGCACCCAGCAGGGGACCTGCGCCGGCGCCTGCCGCGACGCCGCCGAACTGGCCGACGGGGTCGCCCGGGTGAGCGCCGCTATTCTGCAGCGCGCGGGCTAGGTGGGCGCGGCCAGCCTTGCCGGCCGCCGCGCGGTCGTGACCGGGGCCGCCCGCGGCATCGGCCGGGCGATCGCGGCGCGCTTCGCGGCCGAAGGCGCCGACGTGCTGCTGGCCGACATCGCCCCCGAGGTAGAGGCGGTGGCGGCCGAGCTGGGACAGGCTGCTCTGGTGGTCGACGTGGCGCGCAAGACCGAGATCGACCGGCTGTTCGCGGCTGTCGACGCGCGCTGGGGCGGGCTCGACATCCTGGTCAACAACGCCGGGGTGACGCACGCCGCCGCGCTGGACGAGCTGACCGAGGACGATTTCGACCGCGTGTTCGCCATCAATTGCAAGGCGGCGCTGTGGGCGACCCAGGCCGCGGCGCGGCGGATGGAAGGCGGCGCCGCGATCGTCAACATGAGCAGCGTCAACGCGCGGCTCGGCATCCCGGACCAGATCCCCTACGCGCTGTCCAAGGCGGCGCTGACGCAGCTGACCAACGTCACCGCCATCGCGCTGGCGCCGCGCGGCATCCGCGTCAACGCGGTCGGGCCGGGCTCTATCATGACCGAGATGATGCAGGGCATCCTCGACGCCAGCCCCGACGCCGGCGCCCGCGCCATGAGCCGCACGCCGATGGGCCGTTTCGGCACGGTCGAGGAGATCGCGGCGGTGGCGCTGTTCCTCGCCTCGGACGAGGCCAGCTACATGACCGGGCAGACGATCTACCCCGACGGCGGGCGCATGGGCCTTAACTACACGGTGCCGCTTCCCGCCTGACGCCGATGGGTATAGCATCGCCGCGGGGTCAACATCGGGGGGGTGTGACGATGCGTTGGATGACACGCTGGATGATGCCGGCCGCGCTGGCGGCATTGGCGGGTTCCGCGGCGATCGCGCAGGACACGGCGCACGACATGGCGCCAACGATGACCGAGCACGGCCATCCCGCCCCGCCGCCTTCCGCTCCGGCAGCCCTACCCACCCCCGCCACGCCCGCCGCCGGCCACGCCGACCACATGGGGCACGACGATGGCATCGCGCCGAAAGTGCCGACGCTGCTGCCCGGCTACGGCGGCGGCGGCTTCGCGGTGACGACCGCGGTGCCCCGCGCGCAGGCCTTTTTCGCCAATGGGCTGGAGCTGCACGCCGCCTTCGCCCACACCGCCGCGATCGAGGCGATGACCGAAGCGGTGCGGCTCGACCCGGCCTGCGCGATGTGCCTGTGGGGCGAGGCGCTGACGCGCGGGCCGACGATCAATTTCGGCAAGGACGCGAAGGAGCGCAAAGCGTTGCGGCCGCTGGTGCGCCGCGCCGCCGCGCTGGCCGCGCGGACCGGCACCCCGCGCGAAAAGGCGCTGATCGCCGCGCTGGACCAGCGCTACCGCCCGGGCGCGGTCCCGGGGCGCGACCGCGCCTATGCCGATGCGATGAAGCGCGTCGGCGCGCACTGGCCGCAGGACGACGACGTGGCCGTGCTGGCGGACGATGCCGCGATGGTGGCGCTGGGATCGAGCGTCGGCGACGACCCGTCGCCCGACGCGATCGCGGCCGCCAAGGCGAAGGCCGGGCTGATCGCCGCCGACCTTGAGCGGGTGCTGGCGCGCAGCCCCCGCCACACCCCGGCGATCCATTTCTACATCCACGCCACCGAGATCGCGGGCGAGCCGGAAAGGGCGGAACGCTATGCCGATACGCTTGGCGCGCTGGCGCCCAGTGCCAGCCACCTGGTCCACATGCCGTCGCACACCTATTACTGGGTCGGCCGCTACGAGGACGCGGCGCAGGCCAATGCCCGCGCAGTCGAACTGGGCAAGGCCAATGCTGCGCGGCTGGGCCTGCCGGCGCCGAGCGGGGTCTGGGGGCTGCCCTATCATTCGCACAACGTCATCTTCGGGCTGGGCGGGGCGCTGATGGCGGGCGATCCGCGCATCGCGCTGGACCTGGCGCGGCCGTTGGTGGAGCGGGTCCAGGCGCAGGACAAGGTCGGGCCGTTCAGCGCGCTGCTGAGCGCGCACGGCTATTACGCGCTGGCCCGGTTCGATCCCGCCGCGGTCCCGGCCCTGCCCGAACCCAGGGCGCCGTACCTTAAGGCGGTGTGGCACTATGCCCGCGGCGAGGCGGCGATCTGGCGCGGCGACGTGCCCGCCACCCGGGCCGAGATCGCGGCGATCCCCGCGGCAATCGCCGCGCCCGGCAAGCAGGACTTCGGAACCCGCAGCGCCGAGGCGATGCTGACCATCCTGCGCGGCGTGCTGGACGGCCGCATCGCCATGCACGAGGGGCGCTGGGCCGATGCCGCCGCCGCGTTCCGCACCGCCGCCGTTGCCGAGGAATCGACCGATTTCATGCAGCTGACCGACCCGCCGGCGTTCTGGTACCCGGTCCGCCGCGACCTGGCCGCGGCGCTGCTGGCGGCGGGCGACAAGGCGGGCGCGCTGAAGGAAATCGACGCCAGCCTGGCGCTGCGCAAGCGCGACCCCGAAGCGCTGGCGCTGCGGGCGAAAATCGCGGCCTAGGCGGTGCCCGGGCCGGCGCGGCTTTCGGCCAGCGCGATCGCCTTGGCCAGCCAACCGTCGAGAAAGGCGGCCGAATCGGCGCCGACGGTTCCTTCCGATGTAACCAGGTCGTCGTTCCATTGCACGAACGCCTCGGGCTGGTTCAGCGTCGGCATGTCGAGATAGGCCAGGATGTTGCGCAAGTGCTGCTGCGCCAGCGCGGTGCCGATCTTGCCGCCGGCCACACCCATCACCGCCGCCGGCTTGCCCGCCCAAGCGCTGTCGCCATAAGGCCGGCTGGCGTGGTCGAGCGCGTTCTTGAGCACGCCGGGGATCGACCGGTTGTATTCCGGCGTCACGAACAGGACCAGGCCGGCCTTGCGGATCGCGGCCTTGAGCGCCCTTACCGGCGGTGCCTGGTCCGCGTCATCGTCCTGGTTGTAGAGCGGCAGGGCGCCGATGTCCGCGAAAGCGAAGGCGTGGCCCTGGGCCGCGGGCAGCCGGGTGACGGCCTGCGCGACCTGCCGGTTGTACGATCCGGCCCGCAGCGAGCCGACGATGACGAGGATATCCATGCCGCCCCAATGCGCGGCGGCGGCGGCGGTTCCGCTTCAGGCGGCGGGCGCGGCGGCGGTTACCTGCGCGCAGGCGTCATTCGCCTTGCCGCCGTGGCCCGACAGCATCGTGGCGGCGATGAAGCCGCCCACCACCAGCACCACGAAGCCGACCGTGACCAGGCCCAGGTACTTGTCGATGAAGGCCTTGATCGGGGCGCCGAACAGGCGGAACAGCACGCCCACGATCATGAAGCTGATCGCGCGGCTGACCAGGCTGGCGCCCAGGAAGGTCAGCAGCGGCATGTGGATGAAGCCGGCCGTGATCGTGATCAGCTTGAACGGGATCGGGGTCGCCCCCTTCACCATGATGATCTCCGCCCCGTATTCGCGCAGGTAGCAGGCCGCGCGCGGGAAGCTGTCCGTCAGGTGGAGCAGGTGCAGCAGCTGCGCGCCGACGGT